>NZ_CP141590.1:1315000-1972500 GCF_035581365.1 Tsuneonella sp. CC-YZS046
GGCTTCGCCCTGATCGGCTCCAGCCCTGAAATCCTGGTCCGGGTGCGCGATGGCGAGGTCACGATCCGGCCGATCGCCGGAACCCGCCCGCGCGGCAAGACGCCCGAGGAGGACAGGTTCAACGAGGAGAGCCTGCTCGCCGATCCCAAGGAGCTGGCGGAGCATCTCATGCTGCTCGATCTCGGCCGCAACGATGTCGGGCGGGTGGCGGCGGCCAACAGCGTTGCCGTGACCGACAGCTTCACGATCGAGCGCTACAGCCATGTCATGCATATCGTCAGCAATGTGGTCGGCAAGCTCGATCCGAAGCGGGATGCCCTGGATGCCCTGTTCGCCGGATTTCCCGCCGGAACCGTGAGCGGCGCCCCCAAGATCCGGGCCTGCGAGATCATCGCCGAGCTGGAGCCGGAAACACGCGGCGCCTATGCCGGCGGAGTGGGATATTTCGCGCCCGACGGCTCGGTGGACAGCTGCATCGTGCTGCGGACGGCGGTGGTCAAGGACGGCACCATGCATGTCCAGGCCGGGGCCGGTATCGTGGCGGACAGCCAGCCCGAATACGAGCAGCGCGAATGCGAGGCGAAGGCCGGGGCGCTGATCGCCGCCGCGCGCGAAGCCGCAAGGGTGGCGGAAGAGCCGCGCTTCGGGCAATAGGCTGGCCATCATGATCCTCGTCATCGACAATTACGACAGCTTCACCTGGAACCTGGTCCATTATCTAATGGAGCTGGGCGCCACGGTGGAAGTGGTCCGCAACGATGCCCTGAGCGCGGCACAGGCGCTCGATTCCGGCGCGCGCGGTTTCCTCATCTCGCCCGGCCCCTGCACTCCGAACGAAGCCGGGATCAGCCTCGAACTGGTGGGCGCCGCCGCCGATTCCGGCAAGCCGCTGCTGGGCGTGTGCCTCGGCCACCAGGCGATCGGCCAGTATTTCGGCGGAAAGGTGGTGCGCGGCGGGCTGATGCACGGCAAGACCTCATCCGTCACCCACGACGGCAGCGGCGTGTTCGCGGGCATCCCCTCGCCCTTCGCCGCGACCCGCTATCATTCGCTGGTCGTCGAGAATATTCCGCCCGTGCTGGCGGTGAACGCCACATCGGATGACGGGCATGTCATGGGTTTTCGCCACGCCCGCCTGCCGATCCATGGCGTGCAATTCCACCCGGAAAGCATCGCGACCGAACACGGCCACGCCCTGCTCGCCAATTTCCTGAGGATTTGCGGGCTGGAAGCGAACGCGCCGGCATGAACGCCCTGCCTCACGTCACGCAGCCGCTGTCGGAGGATGAGGCGGAGGCCGCCTTCGGGGCGATGCTGGACGGCCGGTTCACCGATGAGGACATCGCCCGTTTCCTGACCGAACTTTCGGACCGGGGAGAGACCGCATCGGAAATCGCGGGCGCGGCCCGGGCGATGCGGGCACGGCTGATCCCGGTGAAGGCGCCCGCCAACGCCATGGACGTCTGCGGCACGGGCGGGGACGGGCATCATACGCTGAATGTCTCCACCGCCGTCTCGCTGGTCGTCGCGGCCTGCGGCGTGCCGGTGGCCAAGCACGGCAATCGCGCGGCCTCGTCCAAGGCGGGGGCGGCGGATACGCTGGAAGCGCTGGGCCTCAATCTGGATCGCGCCGCCGAAACCGCGGAGGAAACGCTGGCCGACCTCGGCATCTGCTTCCTGTTCGCGGGCAGGCACCATCCGGCGATGGGCCGCATCATGCCGATCCGCAAGGCCATCGGCCGCCGCACTATCTTCAACCTGCTTGGCCCGCTCGCCAATCCGGCCGGGGTGCGCCGCCAGCTGATCGGCATCGCGCGCCCCGCCTATGTCCCGATCTATGCCGACGCGCTGGCGCGGCTCGGCAGCGAGCGTTCGCTGATCGTCTCGGGCGATGAAGGACTGGACGAGCTGAGTCTGGCGGGCGGGAACGAAGTCGCCCTGATAAGCTCGACGGGCTTCGTCATGCAGCGGGTCTCGCCAGCGGATGCGGGCCTGCCCGCCAGCCCGGTCGAAGCGATCCGGGGAGGCGACCCGGCGTTCAATGCGGCGGCCCTGCGCCGTTTGCTGAGGGGCGAGGAAGGTCCCTATCGCGATGCCGTGCTGTTCAACGCCGCCGGGGCGCTGATCGTGGCCGGAGAGGTCAGCGAATGGCGCGAAGGCGTGGAGGAAGCGGCCGAGGCGCTCGACAAGGGGCTTGCCAACACCTTGCTGGACTGCTGGATCGCAGCGCTGAAATGACCGACAAGCTCACCGAAATCTGCGATACGAAGCGCGCGGAAGTCGCCCTGCGCCAGCAATACGCCACGCTGGCGGACCTCGACGCCCGCGCCGCCGCCCAGACCGCGCCAAGGGGTTTCCGCAAGGCGCTGGAGGCAAAGGCGGCGAACGGCTTTGCCCTGATTGCCGAGATCAAGAAGGCCTCCCCGTCCAAGGGCCTGATCCGCGCGGATTTCCGCCCGGCGGAACATGCGCTGGCCTATGAGCACGGGGGCGCGGCCTGCCTTTCGGTGCTCACCGACGCGCCTTACTTCCAGGGGCACGAGGATTTCCTGATCGAGGCACGCGCGGCCTGCTCGCTGCCCGTCCTGCGCAAGGATTTCATGGTCGACCCATGGCAGGTCGCCGAAGCCCGGGCGATCGGCGCCGATGCGATCCTGATCATTGTCGCGGCTCTCGACGATGGGGTCATGACCGAGATCGAGGCCGCTGCGCTGGAGCGCGGCATGGATGTGCTGGTCGAAGTCCACAATGAAGCGGAGATGGAACGCGCGGCCCGGCTATACTCCCGCCTGATCGGTGTGAACAACCGCGACCTCAAGCGCTTCGTCACCGATCTTGCGGTTACCGAGCGGCTTGCCCCGCTCGCGCCCGAAGGCACGCTGCTGGTCAGCGAAAGCGGCATCAACACGCATGACGACCTGCTGCGGCTGGAGCGATGCGGCGCCCGCACTTTCCTGGTGGGCGAGAGCCTGATGCGGCAGGACGATGTGACGGCAGCGACGAAGGCCTTGCTGGAAGGCTGAGGCGGCCGTTTCCTTCCTCGTCGCAGGGGCTGGCACGACCCGAAACGCAAAACGCCAGCAACCGGACGACCGGACAAGCCCCATTCCAATCCGCCCTGTCCTACCGCGCAAAGCTCTGGCATGAGGGCGCAATGAACGCCAAGCCAAGCATCGAAACCCGCGGATTCAGCCCCTTGCGGCCGGGATCGGTTTTTTGCTCCAGAACAGTGTCAACTGTGTCAACCCCCCGCCCGGTTTCCGGTTTCGCGCGATGAGCAGGCTCACCCATCTCGACGAGCAGGGCCACGCCCGGATGGTGGATGTCGGCGGCAAGGCGGAAACGGTGCGCAAGGCTATCGCCACTGGCCGCATCCGCATGTCGGCGCAGGCCCTGGCCGCGATCCGCGACGGCGATGTGCCCAAGGGCGACGTGCTCGCGGCGGCGCGCATCGCCGGGATCATGGCCGCGAAGAGGACCGGAGAGCTGATCCCGCTGTGCCATCCGCTGGCGCTGGATGCGGTGACGCTGGATTTCGCGTTCGAGGACGATGCCTTGCGCGCGACGGCGACCGCTTCCCTGACCGGCAGGACCGGGGTGGAAATGGAAGCGATGGTGGCGGTTTCCATCGCCTTGCTGACCATCTACGACATGGCCAAGGCCATCGACAAGGCGATGGTCGTCGAGGAAGTTCGCCTCCTTTCCAAAAGCGGGGGCAAATCAGGCGACTGGCGGGCGCAAGGATGAGCGCCGCCCTGCCCCTGGCGGAAGCGCAGGCGGAACTGCTGAAACTGGCCGAACCGCTGCCGGTCGAGCAGGTCGACACGGCCTCGGCGCTGGGCCGCTATCTGGCCGCTCCCCTCAACGCCCGCCGCACCCAGCCCCCGGCCGACCTTTCCGCGATGGACGGCTATGCGCTGGCGGATGCCGGCAGGACCAGCTGGCGCGTGATCGGGGAAAGCGCCGCAGGGCATCCCTTCGCCGGACCCCTCGATCCCGGCGAGGCCGTGCGCATCTCCACCGGAGCGGTGATTCCGGGCGGCGCGGATGCCGTATTCCTGCAGGAAGATGCCGCGCGCGACGGCGAGACGCTCGGCATCGCAGGTGATCCCCCGCGCGCCGGACGGCATATCAGGCGGGCGGGCTTCGATTTCCGCGAAGGCGACAGGCTGCTGGAGGCAGGCGCCCGGATCGGCCCAGCGGCGCTCGCCTTGGCCATATCGGCGGGCCATGCCAGCCTGCCGGTGCGGCGCAGGCCCGAAGTGGCGATCATCGACAGCGGCGACGAGCTTGCCTCCGACCCCGCCGATTGCTCGCCCCATCAGATTCCCGCCAGCAACGGCCCGATGCTGCAGGCGATGCTCAGCGCCCTGCCCTGCGTCACGCGGCGCCTCGGCCCGGTTCCCGACCGGCGCGATGCCCTCGCCCAGGCGCTGGATGAGGCGAAGACGTGCGACCTGATCGTGACCAGCGGCGGCGCATCGGTCGGCGACCATGACCTGATCCGCCCGGCGCTGACCGACTGGGGCGCCGAAATCGCGTTCTGGCGAGTCGCGATGAAGCCGGGGAAACCCCTGCTGGTGGCGGGGCGCGGGCGGCAATTGGTGCTGGGCCTGCCCGGCAACCCGGTTTCCAGCTTCGTCACCGGCTTCCTGTTCCTGCTGCCTCTGGCACGGGCCTTGCTGGGGGCGGCCTCTCCGCTCCCTCACTCCTGCCGGGCGCTGTTGGGCGCCGGCCTGCCGCAAGGCGGCAAAAGGCTCGAATTCCTGCGCGCCCGGTGGGATGGAGAGCATGTCGTTCCCCTGGCGGAACAGGACAGCAGCGGCCTGAATGCGCTGGCGGAGAGCAACGCCCTGATAGAACGCCCGGCCGGGGCGGCGGCGCTCGGGGCGGGCGCCCCGGTCCGCATATTCCCGCTGCAACCGGCTGCGGTCGCTTGACTCGCCGGTCGCTTGACTCAAAGGCGAAAGTTGCTTACTTGTTCCTCATTCGTTCACGCCGTGGACCGGCAGAAACGATAGGGCCAAAGGCAGAATGAGGAACTGCGTCCATGCTGACCGCCAAACAGCACGAGCTTATCCGTTTCATCCAGACCCGGCTTGAAGAAACCGGCATTTCGCCTTCCTTCGAGGAAATGAAGGAAGCGCTGGATCTGAAATCGAAGTCAGGCGTGCATCGCCTGATCTCCGCCCTGGAGGAACGCGGCTTCATCCGCCGCCTGCCCAATCGCGCCCGCGCGCTGGAAGTGCTCAAGCAGCCGGACGATGTCAGCGCGGCGGGCATCCGCTCGGCGGCTGCCAACGATCTTCTCGCGCGCCATACCAGCCCCCCGCCCGCCGCTCCGGCTCCGGCCAACGACGTCATCGAAATTCCGCTGCACGGGCGCATCGCCGCTGGCGTTCCCATCGAAGCGCTGGAAGGTCAGGCGACCCTTCCGGTTCCGGCCGCCCTGCTCGGTTCGGGCGAGCATTACGCGCTCGAGGTATCGGGTGATTCGATGATCGAAGCGGGCATTCTCGACGGCGATTTCGCGCTGGTGAAGCGCACCGATACGGCCCGCGACGGGGAAATCGTGGTGGCGCTGGTGCGCAACGAGGAAGCGACGCTCAAATATCTGCGCCGGGAAAACGGCAAGATCCGCCTCGATCCCGCCAATGGCGCCTATGAGCCTCAGATCTACGAACCTGGCGAGGTCGTGGTGCAAGGCAAGCTGGCGGGGCTGCTGCGGCGCTATCATTGATGGGTGCGTCTCCGGCCGCCTTCAGCGGCCGGGCCGCCACCAGCCGTGCTGACCCTGATCCTCCGCGACCGTGCGGATGGATTGCCCGGCAAGGTCGATCGCCAATCCGCCGGTTTCCCGAAGCATCCGGCGATCGGCCTTGATCCAGCGGGGCTTGCAGGAACGCGGCAGAGTGCGATCGGCGATCACGATGTCCGCGCGCTCGCAGGCGGCGGCCAGCGCCCGCTCCGCCACCAGCTCCCGGCTGCGGGCCATCAGCAGATGCCATTCGCGCCCGCCGCGCTTCAGGGCCGCCACGCAGAAATCCGGGCTGCACCGCGCTCCCCGCCATTGCGAGAGCGGCAGCGGCTCCCCATCCATTCCCGCCAGTTCCACCAGGTTCTCGCGCGTGAACGAACTCCGGCTGTCGCGCAGCACCAGCAGGCGGCCCCCTTCCCCGGTTATGCCGACATGGCGGCCATCGCTGGATACAAGGACATCCGGCCCGGGGCTGATGAGGACCAGAATGCTGGCCAGCAGGGCGGGAAACAGGCCCCACAAGCGGATCGGGCCTCTCCACAGCGCGAGCCACAACCCACCCACGGCGAGCAGGGCGAAATGGAAGTTGGCCATGGCCGGCATCCGCGTGACGGCGCCAGGCTGGCTTGCGGTCCAGTGCGCGAGCGCGAGCAGCAGTTCGAGCGACTTTCCCGCGAGCCACCACGCGGGGCCGCCGATGCCCGCCAGATCCAGCAGCAGCGCCAGGGCGATCAGCGGCATCGAAATGAAGGTAGTGAGCGGGATCGCAACGACATTGGCGAAGGCCCCGTAGACCCCCGCACGATGGAAATGGAACAGCCCGATCGGCATCAGCGCGAACTCGATCACTACCCCGGTCAGCAGCAGCATCAGGCCCTGGCGGGCGCCGCGCATGATCCAGCCCTGCTCGCCGGGCGCCAGGAATGCACGAACGGGGGCGCTGGAATGAAGCGCCACGATGGCGATCACCGCCGTAAAGCTCATCTGGAAACTCGGGCTTGCCAGCGCCTCCGGCCACAGCAGCAGGACGAAGGCGGCGGCCACCGCAACCATCCTGAGTGACAGCGGCTCCCTGCCGAGGGCCAGGGCGATGAGCACCAGCACGGCGGCGGCGCAACTGCGAATGGTGGGCACCTCCGCGCCGGTCAGCAGCGTATAGCCGATGCCGACCAGGGCCCCGACGCCGGCGGCGACCACCGGCAATCGCACCCGCAGGGCAAGCCACGGCCACAGGGCGAGCAGCTTCATCGCCATCAGATAGGCCGCGGCGATGACCGCGCTCACATGCAATCCGCTGATCGAAAGCAGGTGAGTCAGGCCTGAATCGCGCATGGCCACCTCGTCCTCGGGCGCGATCGCGCCTCTGTCGCCGCTGGCGAAGGCGGCGGCGATGCTGCCGGGCGAGCCGCCCAGCTGCTTGCGGACATGAGCGGACAGGCTATTCTTCAGCGCGGAAAGCCCCGGTCCCTCGCTGCCCGGCTCCAGAATCTCCACCTTGCCGATGACGCTGCCCGTGGCGGACAGGCCCGAAAACCACGCGGTTCGGGCGAAATCATAGCTGCCCGGCAGCATCGGCGGCGCAGGAGGCATCAGCCTGGCCCGCAGACGGATCACCGCACCTTCGCGCAAGCCCCGTGCATCGGCGCTCTCTTTCAAATTGAGCCGCACCTTGATGGGCCGCGCCGTATCCGGCTCCCGGGTCACGACAACCAGCCGAACCCGATCAAGCGCGGGCTGAGGTATGTTTTCGATCACCCTTGCATCGAAAGTAGCGACGACCGGGCGGGCGAGAGGCTGCGCCCCGACCATTTCCGAGCGGGACCAGACCACCAGCACCCCGAGAAGAAATGCAATCGCCAGCGCGGCCAGCGCCGTGCTCAGGCGCGGATAACGGGTTTCTCCCCGCAAAAGCCGGAAGGAAACAGCCGCGACGATGAGGGCCATACCGGACGCGAAGGCCCATTGAACCGGGCCATCCAGCACGAACCAGGCCGCGATTCCCCCCGCCAGGGCAACCGTCAGCCATGGGCCGCGATCGAAACCCGATCTGCCCAGAAATCTCTCGATCGCTCCGGCCACGCTGGACAAGCGTGTCGACATTCGCCATTGGCGCTGCAATGCAGCATCATGTAGGACGTGCTGGCCGGCAATCGGCACTTCCGGAACGGCGTTGCTGACCATGAAGCTATAGGAAAGGAAGCGGAGGCATATGGCAAGTGCAGGGGGAAACTCTGTGATCACCCGTTTTGCTCCGTCCCCGACCGGATTCCTGCATATCGGCGGCGCCCGCACTGCCCTGTTCAACTGGCTCTTCGCGCGCCACCACGGCGGCAAGGCCCTGCTTCGCATTGAAGACACGGACCGCGCCCGCTCCACCCAGGAGGCGATCGACGCCATTATCGACGGCCTCGCCTGGCTCGGGCTGGATTGGGACGAAGCGCCGGTGTTCCAGTCGGAACGGGGCGCCCGCCATGTCGAGGTGGCGGAAAGGCTCCTGGAACATGGCCACGCCTACCGCTGCTATGCGACCCAGGAAGAGCTGGAAGAAATGCGCGCCGCCCAACGCGCGGCAAAGCAGCCGCTGCGCTATGACGGGCGCTGGCGCCATCGCGATCCATCGGAAGCGCCGCCGGGCGCGCCATTCGTGGTGAGGATCAAGACGCCGGAGAGCGGGGAAACCATCATCGACGATGCGGTTCAGGGGCGCGTCACCGTCCAGAACAGCGAGCTGGACGATTACATCATCCTGCGCTCGGACGGCACGCCCACCTACATGCTCGCGGTGGTGGTCGACGATCACGACATGGGCGTCACCCATATCATTCGCGGGGACGACCATCTCAACAACGCATTCCGCCAATTGCCGATCATCCGGGCGATGGATGAAATCGAGGGCGGCTGGCCCATGCCGGTCTATGCCCATATTCCCCTGATCCACGGGCAGGATGGCGCCAAGCTTTCCAAGCGCCATGGCGCGCTCGGGGTGGAGGCCTATCGCGACGAGATGGGCATTCTGCCCGAGGCCCTGTGCAATTACCTGCTCCGCCTCGGCTGGGGATATGGCGACCGGGAGGTGATCGGCCGCGAAGAAGCGATCCAGCTGTTCGACCTGGACGGCGTGGGCAAGAGCCCTTCCCGCTTCGATATTGCGAAGGTCCAGAATCTCAACGGGCAATATATCCGCGAAGCCGACGACAGCAGGCTGGCCCGGCTCGTCGCACCCAGGATCGGTCAGCAGGCCGATCTCGCCTTGCTGGAAAAGGCCATGCCGGTGCTCAAGACCCGGGCAAGGGATCTCAACGAGCTGGCCGATGGGGCAGCCTTCCTTTTCAAGACGCGCCCGCTGGCCCTTACCGAGAAGGCGGAAGCCTTGCTGGACCGGGATTCCCGCGCGCTTCTGACACGGATTTCGGAGCGTCTGCTCCGGGAAAATGACTGGACAAGCGAAGCATTGGAAGCCAGTCTGAAAGCAATGGCGGAGGATCTTGGGCTTGGCCTGGGCAAGCTCGCGCAGCCGCTTCGAGCGGCGTTAACGGGGCAAACGACCTCGCCAGGAATTTTCGATGTTCTGGTTCTACTCGGCAGGGAGGAGAGCCTCGCGCGGATCGACGCGCAGGCTGCTGTTTCGAGCGAATCACAGGGTCAATAAGGAGATAGTGAGTTGGCGGATAATCAGGCAAAGCTGAGCGCTAAGGGGGGTGAGTGGGACATGCCGATCCTCCAGGGATCGGTCGGACCCGATGTGATCGACATTCGCAAGCTCTACGCCCAGACGGACATGTTCACCTATGATCCGGGCTTTACCTCGACCGCAAGCTGCGAAAGCGCTCTCACCTATATCGATGGCGACGAAGGCGTTCTGCTGCATCGCGGCTATCCGATCGGCCAGCTCGCCGAAAGCTCCAACTTCATGGAGGTCAGCTACCTGCTGTTGAATGGCGAATTGCCCAGCCAGCAGGAACTCGACGATTTCACCCGCACCATCACCCGTCACACGATGCTGCACGAGCAGCTTTCCGCGTTCTATCACGGCTTCCGGCGCGATGCTCACCCGATGGCCATCATGTGCGGCGTGGTCGGCGCGCTTTCCGCATTCTACCACGATTCGACCGACATATCCGATCCGCAGCACCGCAAGATCAGCTCGCATCGCCTGATCGCCAAGATGCCGACGATCGCGGCCATGGCCTACAAATATTCGGTGGGCCAGCCCTTCGTCTATCCAGACAATTCGCTGTCCTATACCGGCAATTTCCTGCGCATGACCTTCGGGGTTCCGGCCGAGGAATATGAAGTGGTTCCGGCCGTGGAGAAGGCGATGGACCGGATCTTCATCCTTCACGCCGATCACGAGCAGAACGCTTCGACCTCGACCGTGCGTCTCGCCGGATCGTCGGGCGCCAATCCGTTCGCCTGCATCGCGGCGGGCATCGCCTGCCTGTGGGGCCCGGCGCATGGCGGCGCGAACGAAGCCGCGCTGAACATGCTCAAGGAAATCGGCACGCCCGACAAGATTCCGCACTATATCGAGCGCGCGAAGGACAAGAACGATCCGTTCCGCCTGATGGGCTTCGGCCATCGCGTCTACAAGAACTACGATCCGCGCGCCACGGTGATGCAGTCCACCGTGCGCGAGGTGTTCGAAGCGCTCAAGGTCAACGATCCGCTGTTCGAAACCGCGCTTCGCCTTGAAGAGATCGCGCTGAGCGATCCCTATTTCATCGAGAAGAAGCTGTTCCCCAACGTTGACTTCTACTCGGGCATCATCCTGTCGGCGATCGGCTTCCCGACCACGATGTTCACCGTGCTGTTCGCCCTTGCCCGGACCGTGGGCTGGGTGGCGCAGTGGAACGAGATGATCTCGGACCCAGGCCAGAAGATCGGCCGGCCGCGCCAGCTCTACACCGGCCCGACCCAGCGCGATTATGTGCCGGTCGACAAGCGCTGAAGCGATCCTGTAACCGGGCCTTTCCGACTGCGTTCTCGGCGCCGGCGCTTTCCGGCGTGCGGCGATGCGTCGAAGGTCCGGCATCGCGATACGGCCAGCCGGACGCTCCGGCTGGTCCTTCCCCGATAGAGCCGCTCAGCCTTCCGTCGGCAATTCGAGGATGAAGCGCGCGCCCTGCCCCGGCGCGCTTTCGACCGAAAGCTCTCCGCGCATCGCCCGCGCCAGACGCCGGGAGATGTAAAGCCCGAGGCCAGAACCGCCGTCCCCGCTCCGGCCCAGCCGCTCGAACTTGTTGAAGATCACGGCCTGATCTTCCTCCGACAGTCCCTTGCCCTGATCGGCGACGACTATTCGCGCACGGCCATCCATCTGCTCCGCCCGCACCCAGACCTGGGAATCTTCGGGCGCGTAGCGAATGGCATTGCCGAGAAGATTGAGCAAAATCTGCAGGACGCGGCGAAATTCGCCGATAGCGGGCACGGATTCATCGCTATCGGGCAGATCGACGCGGATGTTGCGTTCCTGCGCCCGCACACCGAGGATACCCGCGGCCCGCTGGGCGACATCGGCCAGGTCGATCTTGTCCGGGCTGGTCGAGAAATCGTCCGCCTCCACCACTTCGAGATCGGACAGGTCGTCGAGCAGGGCGAGCAGATGCTGGCCCGCCGAAGCGATATCGGCCGCATAATCGCTATATTCGTCCGCCAGGGGACCGGCGAGCCGGGTGCGGATGGTTTCCGCATTGGCAATGATGCGCGCGATCGGCTGCCGGAGAACCGGGGCCACCTCGCGGCCGATGGCGGCAGCCGGGCGCTGCGCGGATCTGGCGGGGGCGGAAGCCTCCGGCGGCGGCTCCTCGGCCACAAGGTTCAATTCGAAGCCCGCACTTCCGGCATCCGGCCACCCCAGCGGAATCAGGCTGGCCCGCCAATTGCGATCCGATCCCGGCAATTGCAGGAAGGCTCCGTCCAGAAGGCGCCAATGAAGCGGCTGGCGATGCGCGCTGCCGGCAATTTCCACGAAATCCGTCCAGTAGCGCCCGCGCCCGGCCTGCATCCGGGCGGCCAGATCTGCCAATTCCGGGGCGGAGCTTTCCACCACCAGAATCCTCTGCCTCGCATCCAGGCGAACGGTGAGTTCCGCGAGGTGGCGATCGATTATCGCCCGGCGTTCCGCATGGGCGGCAATGTCCTCCGCGCGCAACAAGGATGTCTGCCAGTTGGCGATAGCGATCCGGCAGCCGCCGGAACCATCCTCTGCGGGCTGGACCTCGACCCATGCGGTAATCAGTTCTTCCCCATCCTGCGCCTGGATCGCGCGGGCAAGGCGAAGCCCGTAATGCCGCGACTTACGCGCCAGCGCCAGCAGTTCGGGCACTGCGATGCTGCCGGGAATCTGCCCGCCGCAACGCAGTTGCAAGGTGGCCAAAGGTTCATCGGCTTCCAGCAGGCGATCATCCGCATCGCTTCTTGCGCGCACCAGAATGGAACCTCCACCTGTCATATCACGCCTCCGCCAGCGCAATCGAGGAATCCGAAAGCAGCTCCGCCGCGCGATCCGGGCCGACAATCTCCATTCCATCCGGAATCGCAATTTCGGGATGCAGCACCGCAAGCTGCGCGAACACCGCTTCCCGTTCCAGTCCAGCGGACCGCAGGGACAGCAGCAGCCGGGCCAATTGATCCTCATGCGTCGAAAGAGCGACAAGCCGCCGGTCCTGCCCGGATGCAAGCGCCATGGACGTAAGGAACAATGCCACGCCGGAATCGGAAATGTTCAATCCGCTCGCGGCGCCCTCCTTGAAGCCGGTGACAAGCCGGGCCATCAGGCCAAGCCGGCTGCGTCCTTCGTCAAAGGCATTGCGCAAATCCCGTTCGACCGCCGTGACGGCTTCGGCATCCGCTTCGGACGCGACGGCCGACCAGGCTTGCAGCACTCCGTGAAGCAGATCGCCGGGCAATTCCGTCAGCGGCAGTTCCATCCGCCGCTGCTGCTGGACGAACCTCGCCTGAGAGGCCAGAAAGCCCATCGCAATCTCGGCATTATCCGCATCGTCCGACGCCACAAGGCGTTGCAGCATGGGCGACAATACCGGGTCCAGCCCCCCGCTCCGCTGCAATCTTTCGGCCAATTGCCACTCGATCGCCAGGGAATGCGCATGGGTGAGCGCCACTGCGTTGGACGCAAGCACCGCTTTCAGAGGGCCTGACCTCTGTTCGACGAAGTTCCCGCGATCCTCCACTCCGGATTTCTCGGCCAGGAAAGTCAGCAACTGGCTCTCCACATGCGACAGCATGCCCCTGATGCGCGCGAGAACGGCATCGCTGAAAATCGAACGATCGTGATTGGCCAGAAGATGCCCTAGCACCTGCTTGGCCGAAACAATCAGCTCATCGCCGCGCGCAAGTTCTTCGCGCAGCGCGAATTCCACGGAATCGTCGGCAAGTTCGGTCGTGGCGGCTTCCATCATTCCCACGCCATATCAGCTTGTAGTTAAGCCTGCGTTATCTTTGTCGAAGGTGCTGAATCACGACGCCGCCGACAAGCCCGGCCACGATGATGAGCTGCGCCACCGGCAGGATGGTGCCCGTGGCCGCCGCGGCGGCAAGCGCCAGCCCCAGCACCCCGCGATCACTTGCAAGGGCTATCCAGGTGGCAGGCAGGATCGTCGCCAGGAGCCGCAGGAGCGCGATCAATGCGATGCCCGCGAAAATGCCATCACGCAATTCGCCCTGCCCGGCCTGAACCGCGCAGGCGGCGATTGCCGCGATGCAGCCATCGAGCAGCCATACCTGCACCCGCTCCAGCAGCGGGTGGCCGACGCCTGCATCGCGCGATGCCGCTTCGAGGCGATACAGGCCCGATGCGAACTGGGCGGCAATGAACGACAACACCGTGAGCAGGAAGCCCAGCGCGGGGGAAAAGCCCAATCCCAGCGCAAGGCCGCCCAGCGCAAGAATGGGCGCGATCGCCAGATAGGCTCCCACCCGCCTGCCACGACGCAACAGGGCTACGCCGAACGTGGAAAGCAGAATTTTCGCGAGAGAGGAAAAGGGGGAAAAGCCGGCCGTCTGCGGCAAGTGGCGCCTGAGCCATGAAGGCTCCAGCGCCGCCGCCTGTTCCTGCCGCGCCACCAGCGGCCATCTGCCTTCCGCGAGAACGGCATCAGGCAGAGGAATTTCCGGCACACGGGACTGGAGCGCTATCCGCAGCAACGAACCGATCACATCGCAATCGGGCGGAAGCTCGGCAAGCCGCTCGACCAATCGGCCCGGCATGGAGAGGGCGCCGGCCCAGGCATGATTGAGATCCACCCGTTCAAAACCCGCAGGTATCCCCGTTTCAGCCGGCAGGACCAAAACGCCGCTATACTTTGAAAAAAGCTCGAATACCGAGCTTTCGAGAGGGAGCAGCCCTTCGGCCAGCACCAGCAATTCATCCGTGGCGCGCAGCAGCCCCACCAGAGGCCGGGGGCCGGTCACTACATGAAATCTTGCACCCGCGGCCTCGCAGCGATGCTGTAGCGGCAGCAAGGGCTGGTGCAGGTGATCGGCCAGGCAGACGATTCGCTCGCAACCCAGCGCGAGCGCGAGATCGAGCTGGCGCAAGGCGATGCTGCGCCCCGCGAACTCGATGGAAGCGCGATAACCGCCATCGGCGCCGTCGCTCGGTATGGTCATGGAAAGAAGGGCGACACGCACCCGCAGAGGCTCCCGAAATTTCGCGCAATCTAGGCAGGCGCGTGCCTCCTGCCAAGCAACTCAATGCCGAAATAGCGTGTCAGCCGGGAAATTCGTCGAGGAAATTCTGCAATCTGCGCACCACCGTGGGGTCGCCGGGGGCCAATTCGAGCGCCTCTTCCGCCAATTCGATCAGCGATTCCGCATGGAAGCTGCTGGCCAGCCCCTTGAGCCGCATTGCCGCCACATTCCAGTTGCCGTCGCAGCGGGCCCGGCGCAGCAGGTCTATATGGTTTTCCAGGCTTTCCCGAAAAGCAAGGCGCAACTCGGCCAGCAAGGCAACGTCGTCGCCCGCAGCAGCCGCAAAAGTCGCGTCGAGAGCCCCATTTTCATAAGCCATCCGATCCGCCTAGCGAAGGAAGGTTAAAGCGGGGTTTATCGCTTTCAAAGGCGTGATATGCTGTCGCCATGACTTCAGGGACGCGCATCGCATCGATCGGGCCGGATTCCGAAATGCCCGAACGCTCTTTTTCGCCAGAGGGAGAACGGCCTGAGCCGCTCGAACTCAGGGACGCGATAGAAGACGATGATGCGATAGAAGAAGCGGCCTATACGATGGTCCAGGAAGAGGATTTCCTGCTGGCACAGCGCCACCGGTGGATCATCCCCGCCCTTGCCGTCGCAGCCGTAGCAGGCTGGACTGCATTCTTTCTTTGGGCGCATCGCGCCGCGATCCTGGCTGGCGCCTCCCCGGAACGATGGGCGGGCTTGATCGGCCTATGGGCGATCCCCGTGCTGCTTGTAGTGGCCTTGTGGCTGCTCGCCATGCGCAACAGCCATCGCGAGGCTGTCCGCTTCGGCATCACCGCGCGATCTCTTTCCGAAGAATCCCAGCGGCTGGAGCAGCGGCTGGTCACGGTGAACCGGGAACTGAGCCTTGCGCGCGAATTCATCGCCTCCCAATCGCGCGACATCGAATCCCTCGGCAGGGTTGCCTGCGAAAGGCTCTCCCAGCACTCCGACCATCTGGCGGGATTGATTTCCCATAATGGCGAGCAGGTCGATGCCATCGCTTCCGTCAGCACCACGGCTCTGGAAAACATGAACCGCCTGCGGGGCGAGCTGCCGGTCATTGCCAATTCGGCGCGCGATGTCACCAACCAGATCGGCAATGCAGGCCGCACCGCGCACAGTCAGCTGGACAGCCTTGTCAGCGGATTTCACCGTCTGAACGAATTCGGCGAAGCGAGCGAACGCCAGGTTCAATCCCTGAAAGCCCAGATCGATGCCTCCCTTTCGGCGCTCGATGCCCAGGCCGGCAAATTGTCCGAGGCTACGGATGCGCGCTTCGGCGCCTTGACCGAGCGGATCGAAGTATTTCGCGCGCAGCTGGACGCTCAGGAGGTGGAAACTCTCGCCGCCATTCATCGCCGCGCCGAAGCCTTGACCTCGCATATGGCGGGCAGCTTCGCCAGCCTGGCGGAGCAGGAGGAAAAAGGGATAGAAGCGCTTCGGACGCGGCTGGCCGCGCTCCGCGAGGAAGGCGCCGGGCTGTCCGATCAATTGCGCCAGAGTGAAGAGCAGGCGCTCGATCAGTGGCGCGCCTCTGTCGAAAGGCTGCGCACCGGCCTGCGCGCCGCGCTCGAAGAAATCGCGCGGATCGACAGCGCATCGCTGGAATCTTCCCAGGCAAGGCTCACGGCCCTCGAAGAAGAAGCAATCCGCATCAACGAAAGCCTGGCCGAAAGCAGCCGCACATTTCTGTCGGCGATGGATCAGCGCCACGCCGAAAGCGAAGCGCATCAGGTGGAAGCGATAGCGCGGCTTGAAACCCAGCTTGCGCATCTCGATTCCGAGCTGGAAAGGCGGAGAGCGGATCAGGCCGATCACGGGGAAGCGCTTGCCCTGCATGGGGAGCGTCTGGCGGAGCGGATTACCGAAATCGGGCAGCACGTGGCCGAAGTCGCCGCGCAAGGCGAGCGGGTCGAGGCCAGCCTGGCACAGGCCATCGCCACCTTGGCGGCAAAGCTCGCGGAAAGCCGCGCCGCATTGGACGGAACGGACGGCCAGATCGCGCAACTCACCGACGCCAGCGTCCGCCTGCTCGAGATCATCCGGGCCGGCGCCGAGCATAGCCGCGAGGATCTGCCGGAAGCGATCGGGCTGGCCCACTCCCGCCTCGAAGCGGTCCATGCCTATTCCGAACAGCTTCGCATGATGCTGATCGAAGCGGAAGAAAAAGGGCGCTCTCTTTCCGAGCATGTGCTCGCCGCCCAGCGCGACGGTCGCGCCAGCCAGGAGGAAACGGAGGCTTTTCACAGGCGGATGGCGCAAGAGGCCCAGGATCAGGCCAATGCCGTCGAAACATTGCGGCAGGCCCTGCAAGGTTTTGCTGCCGAAAGCCAGAATCTGGCGGAACGCAACCAGGGCCAGTTGCAGGCGGCGATCGACCAGTTGCGCGAGGCGGCGAAGGCTGTCGCCGCGGAACTGACCGAAGGAACCCGCGAAACGATCGGCACGCTGGCCGAACGGATCGGCGAGGAGACTTCACAGGCAATCGACCGCGCGGTGCGCGTGCGCACCACGGAAGCCATCGGCCAGTTGGAACAAAGCGCCGCCCATGCCAGCGGCATCAGCCGCGAAGCCGCCATCCAGCTTCGCGATCAGCTTGCAAAGGTGGACGAACTGGCCGGCCATCTGGAAAAGCGTGTTGCACATGCGCGCCAGCGTGCCGAAGAACAGCTCGACAACGATTTTTCGCGCCGTGTGGCGCTCATCGCGGAATCGCTCAATTCCAATGCGATCGACATCAGCAAGGCCCTGTCCAATGAAGTGAGCGATGTGGCCTGGTCATCCTATCTCAAGGGCGACCGCGGCATTTTCACCAGGCGGGCCGTTCGGCTGCTCGACCATTCGGAAAGCAGGGCAATCGCTCAGATCTATGAACAGGACAGCGATTTCCGCGGACATGTGAATCAGTATGTGCATGACTTCGAAGCCATGCTTCGGCAATTGCTCTCGACGCGGGATGGCCATGCGCTCAGCGTGACCTTGCTGTCATCGGATATGGGCAAGCTCTATGTCGCGCTTGCGCAAGGCATCGAGCGCCTCAGGAACTGACCGGGTTCCGTTCTGCGCCTTGTCAGTTCCGTTCTGCGCGCGGTTGCAGGTCTATATCCGGCGGGGAACCGAAGAAATTGAGGTCGTCCACTCCGACCCAGCCGTTGACGTAATTCGCGTAATACAGGCCACACAGCACCGCCGCCAGAATTGTCGCAACGAAGCAAATTCTGCCTGGGCGGAAATTCGCCGGCGCGCTGTCAGCCTGGCCGGGTACCTTCTCGATGCCGGCCTCGTCATGGGTGCGCACTCCGAACGGCAAGAGGAGGAACGCGCTCATCACCCAGAACAGGCAGTAGATCGCAAGAATGGAAGTCCATTTCATCGCAGCTACTCCCCGGCCAGCAAGACCCGCACTTGCGGTTTCTTGCCGCACCAGCGCTGGGCGGCGCGCCTTGCCGCAAGCCGGGCCGCCTCCATCACGCTTTCCCGATCCTTCCGGGCACCCCCTCTGAGCTTGGCGATCGCAGCCGCCACATCGTCTTCCGCCTCGGAAACGAACTCGTCGTAGTCCTCGTCCAGCGGCAGGCCGATTCCCGTGACCTGCCCCGTCCCGCGAGCATCCTCCACGGCGACAATCAGCAAGCCGTCCCGCGCCATCCGCCGGCGCATCGTGATCGCTTCGCCATCGGCCGGGACAATGATGTCACCGTCCAGCACCAGCCTGCCGGCGCGGACTTCGGCCAGCTTTCCGGGTTTTCCCGGAGCGAGCCGCACGATATCGCCGTTCTTCTGGAATACCGCCGACGGGATTCCGTTGGCCCTGCCGAGCCGCGCCTGCTCCTGCATATGGCGGATCTCGCCATGCACCGGCACCAGCACCTGCGGCCTGAGCCAACCATAAAGCGCTTCCAGTTCGGGCCTGCCAGGATGCCCGGATACGTGAATGTCGCTTTGCCTGTCCGTAACCATCATGATCCCACGCTCGGCAAGGCGATTCTGGATTCGGCCGATCGCCAATTCGTTGCCGGGGATCTGGCGGCTGGAGAACAGCACGACGTCGCCTTCCTCAAGGCTTATCGGATGATTGTCTTCGGCGATGCGCGCCAGGGCGGCACGGGGTTCTCCCTGGCCACCCGTGGCCACAATCAGCACTTCTCCACGGGGGAGGTCCATGGCGCGGTCGAAATCGATAACTTCGGGAAAGTTGCGCAAGTAACCATTGGCTTGTCCGACCTCGATGATCCGGTCGAGGGACCGCCCGGCCACGCACAGTTCCCGCCCGGTCGCCCGCGCCACCTCGCCCAGGGTCTGGAGCCGCGCGACATTGGAGGCGAAGGTCGTGACCAGCACCCGCTTGCCGCGATGGCGGCCGACCTCCTCCAGCAGGCCCTTGTAGACGGCCCCTTCCGAGCCGGACGCATCGGCATTGAACACATTGGTGGAATCGCAGACCAGCGCGAGAATGCCCTGGTCGCCCAGTTCGACCAGTTCGTCCTCGGTCGCCGGCTCGCCGATCAGAGGCTCCTCGTCCAGCTTCCAGTCGCCGGTATGGAACAGCGTGCCATAGGGCGTCCCGATCAGCAGGGCGTTGCCTTCCGCGATCGAATGAGCCAGCGGCACATAGGAGATGTCGAACGGGCCGAGCGCGAAGCTGTCCGGGCCTTCGACCACGTTCAGTTCCAGGTCCGTCACGCCCGCTTCCTGCAGCTTGCGCCGGACGAGTTCGGCGGTGAACGGGGTGGCATAGAGCGGCACGCCCAAATCCGCCGCGAAATAGGGCACCGCGCCAATATGGTCCTCATGCCCGTGGGTGAGCACGATCCCGAGCAGGTCGTCGAGCCGCTGCTCGATGAATTCGAGATCCGCGAAGACCAGATCCACCCCCGGATATTCGTTGCCGCTGAACGACATGCCGAGATCGACCATCAGCCACTTGCCGTCGCAGCCGTAGAGATTGACGTTCATGCCGATCTCGCCGGAGCCGCCCAGCGCAAGAAACAGCAGCTCCTTTTCCGGCGTAAAATCCTTTTTCACGCCCGGCTCGCCCTTTCGGCCAGAAGCGCCAGCCCTTCCAGTGTCAATTCCGCATCCACCGCGTCGAAGATGTTCGTATGCTTGTCGAACAGGATCGCCAACCCGCCGGTCGCGATCACCTTGGCGGGGCGGCCGATCTCGCTGCGAATACGGGCGATCAGGCCTTCCATCATCGCCACATAGCCCCAGAACACGCCGATCAGCATCTGGTCTTCGGTATTGCGCCCCACAACGCTGTCGGAGCGAGGCGCTTCGATCGCGATTCGCGGCAGCTTGGCGGTGTTGCCCACCAGCGCGTCGAGCGACAGGTTGATGCCGGGGGCAATGATCCCGCCCTTGTAGGCGCCATTGAAATCCACGATGTCGAAGGTGGTGGCGGTTCCGAAATCGACGACGATCAGGTCCCCCGGATATTTCGTATGCGCCGCAATCGCGTTGACCGCGCGATCCGCACCGAGCGAGCGCGGCTCGTCGATGTCGATCTCTATGCCCCATTGCGCCACGCCCTCGCCCGCGATCAGCGGGGAGATGCCGAAGTATTTTTCCGAGAGAACCGTGAGATTGTGAACCGCGCGAGGCACCACCGAAGACAGGATGACCTGATCGATCTGGCTTGAACGAATCCCCTCGATCTCCATCAGCTGGACCAGCCAGACCGCATATTGGTCGGCCGTGCGCCGGGGGTCCGTGGCGATCCGCCAGCGCGTCCTGATCTCCTGCCCCTCGAACAGGGCAAAGACGATATTGGTATTTCCGGCATCTATCGCCAGCAGCATATGGGTTCACTCCTTCAGGCGATCACATCGCCCGCATGGATGACACGTGCGGTCCCGTCCGCCAAGCGCAGTCGAAGCGCCCCGTCCGGATCGAGCCCATCGAACGCGCCAGCGGCCTCATGCCCATCCGGCTCCTTCACCGTCAGCATGGCGCCGATGGGATGCGCCATGGCCAGCCAGCGTTCGAACAATCTGTCCTTGCCCAAGGCCCGCCATGTTTCGAGCTGGGCGCCGAACCGCGCCGAAAGCCCGGCGGCGAATATATCCCGATCCGGCGCGGGGCCAAGCACGCTGAGGGCAATCGTCCGGCGATCCGGCAGGTCGGGGGCCTGCGCCAGATTGACGCCCATTCCCACCACGATGGACCGTCCTTCCCCTTCCAGCAGTATTCCCGCCAGCTTCGCGCCCGAAAGCAGCAGATCGTTGGGCCATTTCAGCATGAGGCCGGCGGGATTCGCCAGACATTCGGCAACCGCGTCATACAAGGCCAGCGCCGCCACGAAGGACAAGGTGGGCGGCGGCGGATCGTGAGGGCCGACATGCACCACGGTGGAGCCCATGAAATTGCCCGAGCCATCCTGCCAGATGCGCCCGGAGCGCCCCCGGCCCGCATCCTGCCGGTCGGCGACCAGCCAGTAGCCCTCCGCAACAAGCTCCCCGCCCCGCAGCCTTGCAATGAGATCTGCGTTTGTGGACCCGGTTACGGAAACAAACTCGATCAAATCCGGCTCAGGGCGCGAAGAACAGGGCTGCCGAGGCCTTGTCGGCGAGCGCGCCGAGCCAGCGGGTCAGCAAATAGCCCAGCGGCGAAATGAACAGCGCGGAACCTGCGAGAAGAAGCCAGTGCGCCCAGTCGCTGCCGCCCTGCACGGCGCCCGCCGGCTCGTCGAAATACATCACCTTGACCACCTTGAGGTAGTAGAAGGCGCCGATCACCGAAGCGGCGATGCCGATGGCCGCCAGGGGAACCAGATTCGCCTCCACGGCGGCCTGGAACACCACGAACTTGCCCCAGAAGCCCAGCAAGGGCGGAATCCCGGCAAGGCTGAACATGACGGCCGCAAGGCAGAGCGCGAGCAGGGGCTTGCTGCGCGAAAGCCCGGCGATGTCGGAAAGGCCCTCGAGCGGAGTGCCATCGGCTGCCTTGAGCATCAGGACCGCGACGAAACCGCCAATCGACATGGCCACATAGATGGCGAGATAGACCAGCATGGCCGACGCGCCCTTCGGCGTGGCGGCGGCAAGGCCGATCAGGATGAAGCCGACATTGTTGATCGAGGAATAGGCCAGCAGCCGCTTGAGATTGGCCTGGCCGATGGCGCCCAGCGCGCCCACGATAATGGATGCCAGCGCCGCGAAGATGACGATCTGGCGCCATGCGTCCGCCTGCGCGCCGAACGCATCCAGAGTGACCCGCATGGTCAGCGCGAGCGCGGCCACCTTCGGAGCCGTGGCGAACAGCATCGTGACCGGGGTCGGCGCGCCTTCATAGACGTCCGGCGTCCACATATGGAACGGCACCGCGCTGACCTTGAAGGCCAGCCCCGCCAGCACGAAGATCACGCCGAACAGCGCACCGTGCGAAAGATCGCCGGACAGGGCCGCCCGGATGCCCTCGAAGCTCGTGGTTCCGGTAAAGCCGTAGGTCAGGCTCATGCCGAACAGCAGGATGCCGCTGGCAAGCGCGCCCAGCACGAAATATTTCAGGCCCGCCTCGGCCGAGCGATCGTCGGTGCGGAGGAAAGCCGCCAGGACATAGGCGGCAAGGCTGTTGAGCTCCAACCCGATATAGAGCGTCAGCAGATCCGTGGCGGACACCATCAGCCCCATGCCGAGCACGGCAAACAGCACCAGCACCGGATATTCCGCGCGCATCGCCCCGGCCCGTTCGAAAAACGCGGGAGCGATCATCAGGGCGGCGGCACCCGCGACATAGATCAGAATCTTGGCGAAGGCCGCAAAGGCATCCGCGCGGAACTGGCCGGCGAAGGCGACCGTATCGGCGCCCAGCGCGCCGCCGCAAAGCGCGGGCGCGGTGAGAAAGGCGCAGGCGGCCAGCGCCGCGACCGCGGCGATGCTGATCGCGCGGCTGGCCTTGTCGCCGAACCAGGCGGCGGCAAGCAGCAGGACCAGCCCGGAAACGCTCAGGACGATTTCCGTGACGATCAGGGCAAGGGAGGCTTGAAAGTCCATCAGTGCGCTCCCCCCTGCGCGGCATGGGCATCATGTTCGGCATGTCCGGACGGCTTGGGCTTGCCCATCGCCAGCTTGGCGTCCCCCTCGGGCGCGGCACGGGCGACGCGCGCATCCAGCGCGGCGATGTCCTTGCGCATCGGCGCCAGAAAACTTTCGGGATAGACGCCCATCCACAGGACCGCGGCGGCAATCGGGACGAGCATCAGCAGCTCCCGCTTGTCGACATCCGGCATCGCGGCGGCATCGGCATTCTTCTGCTCGCCGAATGCGACGCGGCGATAGAGATAAAGCATATAGGCCGCGCCCAGGATGATGCCCGTGGTGCAGACCAGGGCGACCCAGCTCGAAACCTGATAGATCCCGGCCAGCGACAGGAATTCCCCAACGAAACCGCTGGTTCCCGGCAGACCGATCGAGGCCATGGTGAACAGCAGGAAGAACAGCGCATAGCGTGGCATGTTGATGGAAATCCCGCCGTAACGGTCGATTTCCCGCGTGTGCAGCCGATCGTAGATGATGCCGACGCAAAGGAACAGCGCGCCCGCCACCAGCCCGTGGCTCAACATCACGATCATCGCGCCTTCCAAGCCCTGCACGTTGAAGGCGAACAGGCCGATGGTGACGATCCCCATATGCGCAACCGAACTGTAGGCGATCAGCTTCTTCATGTCGTCCTGCACCAGCGCCACCAGCGAGGTGTAAACCACCGCGACCATCGACAGGACGAAGATCAGCCAGGCGAACTGCGCGCTGGCTTCCGGGAACATCGGAAGCGAAAAGCGGATGAAACCGTAGCCGCCCATCTTCAACAGCACGCCGGCCAGCAGCACAGAACCCGCCGTGGGAGCCTGAACGTGCGCATCGGGCAGCCAGGTATGGACCGGCCACATCGGCATCTTCACCGCGAAGCTGGCGAAGAAGGCCAGCCACAGCCAGGTCTGCGCGCGCGGCGGGAAGTCATAGGCCATCAGCGTCGGAATGTCGGTCGTGCCAGCCTCGTTCACCATCCACAGCATCGCGATCAGCATCAGCACGGAGCCGAGCAGCGTGTAGAGGAAGAACTTGTAGCTGGCGTAGATGCGGTCCTGCCCGCCCCAGATACCGATGATGAGATACATCGGGATCAGGCCGGCTTCGAAGAAGATGTAGAACAGGAACAGGTCCTGCGCCGCGAACACGCCGATCATCAGCACTTCCATCAGCAGGAAGGCGGCCATGTATTCGCCGACCCGCTTCTCGATGGAAAGCCAGCTCGCGCCGATGCAGATCGGCATCAGGAACACGGAAAGGATGATGAGCATCAATGCGATGCCGTCGATGCCCAGGGCCCACGAGAAGCCGGCGAAGATCGGCGCGCGTTCCACGAACTGCCATTGCGCGCCGCCGATATCGAAATTGGCCCAGAGCACGATCCCGAGGACGAGATCGACCAGCGTGGCCGCCAATGCGATCGTCCGGGCGGCCTTCGCCTCCGCGAACAGGCACGCCACCGCCGCCGCGAGCGGCACGAGCAGCATTACGGAAAGGATTGGAAAACCGTCCACTAGAAAACCCCGTTCGGACCGAGGCCGGCGAGGCCCCGCCCTTTCTTCGGACATGCGACGAGGGAAGAGAGAGCCTCCCCCCGGCCGGCTGGCAAGGCAAGGCGCATCACTGCACCATCACCCAGCTGACGGCGCCTACCAGCCCGAGCAGCATGACCAGGGCATAGCTGTAGAGATAACCCGACTGGACCCGCTGGGCATAGGTCGATCCCTTCGCCACGGCCCAGGCCGCGCCGTTCGGGCCGAAGCGGTCGATGATGCCGATATCGCCGATCTTCCAGAACTGGCGGCCGAGCCAGAAGGCAGGGCGCACGAACAGGAAGTGATACAGTTCGTCGAAATACCATTTATTATACAGGAACGCGTGAAGCTGCCGGAAACTGGCGACGAAGGCGGCCGGAAGCGCCGTGTTGCGGATGTAGGAATTCCAGGCCAGGCCCAGGCCGATCAGCATCACGATGCCCGGGGTCAGCTTCACCCACAGCGGCACTTCGTGGATCGCGTGGATCAGGTGCTCGTTGTAGAAGATGCTGCCGTTCCAGAATGCAGCTTCGTCGATGAAGGCATGGTGGAACACGAAGCCGGCCAGGACCGCGCCCAGCGACAGAACCGCCAGCGGCGCGAGCATCGTCCAGGGGCTTTCATGCGGGTGGTAGCCGCCCGTTCCATCGCCGTGGCCGGCATGGTCGGCGTGCCCGTGATCCTCATGGGCATGGCTAGGGGCATGGGCAGAGGCATGAGCATCATCGCCCGCATGATCGTCATGTCCGTGGCCAGCCTCTCCATGGGCGTCATGCACCGCATGCTGGATATGCTCGCTTTCGATCCAGCGCGGCTTGCCCCAGAAGGTCAGGAACATCAGGCGCCAGCTGTAAAAGCTGGTCAGCAGGGCCGCGAAGCTGCCCACGAAGAAAGCGAAGCGGCCGAGTTCGGTCCCGCTGCCGAAGGCGGCTTCAAGGATGGCGTCCTTGGAATAGAAGCCCGCGAAGCCGAACACGCCGAGGATGCCGACGCCGGTGATCGCCAGCGTGCCCGCCATCATCGCCCAGAAGGTGAGCGGGATATGCTTACGCAGCGCGCCGTAATAGCGCATGTCCTGCTCGTGATGCATGGCGTGGATCACCGAGCCGGCTCCCAGGAACAGCAGCGCCTTGAAGAAGGCGTGGGTGAACAGGTGGAACATCGCCGCGCCATAGGCGCCGACGCCCGCCGCGAAGAACATGTAGCCCAGCTGCGAGCAGGTCGAATAGGCGATCACCCGCTTGATGTCCCACTGGGTCGTGCCAACCGTGGCGGCGAAGAAGCAGGTCGCCGCGCCGATGACGGTGACGAAGGCCAGCGCGGCGGGCGCGGCCTCGAACATCGGGGACAGGCGGCAGACCATGAATACGCCGGCGGTGACCATGGTGGCGGCGTGGATCAGCGCGGAAACCGGGGTCGGGCCTTCCATCGCGTCGGGCAGCCAGGTGTGAAGGCCGAGCTGCGCGGACTTGCCCATCGCGCCGATGAACAGCAGGATGCACAGCACCGTCATCGTGTCGAGGCGGTAGCCGAGGAAGCCGATGGTCGAGCCGACCATGCCGGGCGCGGCTTCCAAGATCGCGGGGATCGAGGTGGTCTGGAACACCAGATAGGTCCCGAAGATGCCCAGCATGAAACCGAGGTCGCCCACGCGGTTGACCACGAAGGCCTTGATCGCGGCGGCGCAGGCGCTGGGCTTGCGGAACCAGAAGCCGATCAGCAGGTAGGACGCGAGGCCCACCCCTTCCCAGCCGAAGAACATCTGCACGAGGTTGTCCGCCGTCACCAGCATCAGCATGGCGAAGGTGAACAGGCTGAGATAGGCGAAGAAGCGCGGCTGGTCCGGGTCCTCCTCCATATAGCCCCAGCTGTAGAGGTGGACGAGCGCCGACACAGTGGTGATGACCACCAGCATGATCGCGGTCAGCGTATCGACCCGCAGCGCCCAGTCGAAAGTCAGGCTGCCCGAATGCACCCATTGCAGCACCGGCGTGACGCCCGGCTCCGCGCTTCCCGTGAGGAACTGGATGAAGATCGGCCAGCTCAGCGCGCAGGACAGGAAAAGCCCGCCGGTCGTGACCAGCTTCGCCGCCGTATTGCCGAGCGCGCGATTGCCCAGCCCCGCGATGATGGCGGCCAGCAGCGGCGCGAAGACGATGATCGGAATGGATGACACGGTGGCTTACCCCTTCATCCGGTTCACATCGTCGACCGCGATAGAGCCGCGGCCACGGAAATAGATCACCAGGATCGCAAGGCCGATGGCCGCTTCGCCGGCAGCCACGGTGAGCACGAACATCGCGAAGACCTGCCCCGTCAGATCGCCCAGAAAGGCACTGAACGCGACCAGATTGATGTTCACAGAGAGCAGGATCAGCTCAATCGCCATCAGGATGACGATCACGTTCTTGCGGTTGAGGAAAATGCCGAGCACGCCGAGCACGAACAGGATCGAGCTGACCACGACATAATGTTCGATGCCGATCATAGCTTGGCCCCCCTCATAGCTTGACCCCCTGGCCCACTTCCGGCCGCGTGTTGACGGTTGCCTCGTCCGGGCGGCGACGCACCTGCCTGGCGATGTTCTGCCCGCGCACGTCCGAACGCTGGCGATGGGTCAGGACGATCGCCCCCACCATCGCGACGAGCAGGATGATGCCCGCCGTTTCGAACAGGAACAGGTAGCGGCCATACAGCAGCGCGCCGATCGCCTTGATGTTGCTGACATCCAGCGGGGCGGCGGCGGTGCCGTCCGGCGTGCCAAGCTCCAGCGCCCCGGCCCGGTATGCCCCGATCCCCAGCACCAGCTCGGCCAGCAGGACCAGCGCGATCGCGATGCCCAGCGGGAAATTGCGAATGAAGCCGGCGCGCAGTTCGGCGAAGTCGATGTCCAGCATCATGACCACGAACAGGAACAGCACGGCGACCGCGCCGACATAGACGATGACCAGCAGCATCGCGATGAATTCGGCGCCGACCAGCACCATCAGCCCGGCCGCGTTGAAGAAGGACAGGATCAGCCACAAGACGGAGTGAACCGGATTGCGCGCCATGATGACCAGCGTGGCGGATGCAACGACCAGAGTGGCGAAGAGATAAAAGGCGAGTGTCTGAATCATCGTCAGGCGCGGCCCCTAGCGATAGGGCGCATCGGCTTCAAGGTTCGCGGCTATGGCCCGCTCCCACTTGTCCCCGTTCGCCAGCAATTTTGTCTTGTCGTAGAGCAGTTCCTCGCGCGTTTCGGTCGCATATTCGAAGTTCGGCCCCTCGACCACCGCATCCACCGGGCAGGCTTCCTGGCAGAAGCCGCAATAGATGCACTTGGTCATGTCGATGTCGTAGCGCGTGGTCCGCCGCGAGCCGTCCTCGCGCGGCTCCGCCTCGATCGTGATGGCCTGCGCCGGGCAGACAGCCTCGCACAGCTTGCAGGCAATGCAGCGCTCCTCGCCGTTGGGATAGCGGCGCAGCGCATGTTCGCCCCGGAAACGCGGGGAGAGCGGGTTCTTCTCAAAGGGATAGTTGATCGTCGCCTTCGGCTTGAAGAAATACTTAAAGGTCAGCGTATGCGCCTTCACGAATTCCCAGAGGGTGAAACTCTTGATGAAATGTGCGACGCTCATGCCCCGTACCTCGTGAACATAAGATAGCCGGAAACCAGCACCACGAAGAGCAGGCTCATCGGCAGGAAAATCTTCCAGCCCAACCGCATAAGCTGGTCATAACGATAGCGCGGGACGGTGGCCTTCACCCAGCTGAATATGAAGAAGAAAGCGAATATCTTGATAAACAGCCAGAGCCAGCCCGGAATCCAGTAGAGGAACGGGAGTTCGAGCGGCGGCAGCCATCCGCCGAAGAACAGCACCGCGTTGAGGGTGCACATCAGCAGCACGTTGGCATATTCGCCCAGCCAGTAGAGCGCGAAGCTCATCGAGCTGTATTCGGTCTGGTATCCGGCGACGAGTTCGGATTCAGCCTCGGTCAGGTCGAACGGCGCGCGCGCGGTCTCGGCCAAGCTGGAGATCAGGAACAGCACCCACATCGGGAACAGCAGCGGATTGAAGACGAACCCGTTGAGGAAACCGAACACATGGCCCTGCTGCGCCTTCACGATCTCGTTCATGTTGAAGGTCCCAGCCCACAGCACCACGCAGATCAGGATGAAGCCGATGGAGACTTCATAGCTGATCATCTGGGCAGCGGCGCGCATGGCGGAGAAGAACGGATATTTGGAATTGGACGCCCAACCCGCGATCACCACGCCGTAAACGCCCAGCGAGCTGACGGCGAGAATGTAGAGCAGGCCCACATTGATGTCGGCCAGCACCGCGCCGGAATTGAACGGGATCACCGCCCAGGCCATCAGGGCGACGGTGAAGGTGATGATCGGCGCGATCAGGAACAGGCCCTTGTTCGCCGCGCTGGGAACGATGGTTTCCTGCAGGAACACCTTCAGACCGTCCGCGAAAGACTGGAGCAGGCCGAAGGGGCCGACCACATTGGGGCCACGCCGCAAGGCCATCGCCGCCCAGATCTTGCGGTCCACGTAAATAATCATGGCCACCGCCAGCATCAGCGGCAGGGCGATCAGCAGGATTCCGCAAATGGTCGCGACAAACCACGCCCATTCGTAATTCATGCCGATGGTCTGGAAGAAGGCCGTCATTCCGCCGCCTCCGCCAGATCTTCCCCATGCAGCAGTTCGGCCGAACAGCGCTGCATCACCGCACTGGCCCGGCTGATCGGGTTGGTCAGGTAGAAATCCTTGATCGGATAGCCGGCGATCGAGCCGGAGAACGCGCCGCCGCCCGAGGGAAGCGCGCCGTAATCCGCCAGCCCCTCCTCGCCCAGCGCGGGAACTTCCGCGATCATCGCGGCCTGCAATTCGCTGAAACTGTCGAAACCGACGTCCACGCCCAGCGCATCGGCCAGCGCCCGCAGGATCGTCCAGTCCTCGCGCGCGTCGCCGGGGGCGAACACCGCCTTGTCGGCGAACTGCACCCGGCCTTCGGTATTGACGTAAGTGCCCGGCTTTTCGCTGTAAGCGGCGGCCGGCAGCACGATATCGGCGGCATGGGCGCCCTTGTCGCCATGATGGCCGATATAGACCTTGAGGCTGTCGGCGAACTGGCTGAAATCGACCTCGTCCGCGCCCAGCGCCAGCAATAGCTTCGGCTTGGCCCTGGCAATGTCGGCAATCCCGCCCTTCTGCGCATAGCCGAGCATCAGGCCGCCCATCCGGCTTGCCGCCATGTGCAGCACGTTGAACCCATTCCAATCGTCCCGCACGAGCTTGAACTTGCCCGCCAGCGCCAGCAGCGGCGCAAGCGCCCCCTTGGCCAGGCCAGCGCCGCCGAGGATGACCGCCGGACGCTCCGCCTTCTCCAGCGCTTCGGCCAACGCGGCCGGAAGATCGTTGAGGACGGGCAGGTCTTCGCCCAGGAAAACCGCCGGGAAGGTGGTTTCCCATTCCGGCCCCACGATGAATATCTTCGCGCCCCGCTTCGCCGCCTTGCGCAAGCGGACATTCACCAGCGGCGCTTCCCAGCGGACATGGCTGCCCACGATCAGGATGGCGTCGGCCGTCTCGATCCCGGCCAGCGTCGAATTGAAATTCACCGCCGCCAGATTGGACACGTCGTAATCCAGCCCGGTCTGGCGCCCTTCGAGCAGATCGGAGCCGAGCGCGCCGGCCAGCTTCTTGGCCGCGAACATGGTTTCGCAATCGAGCAGGTCGCCGGCTATCGCGGCGACGCTGCTGCCCGGCTTGGCCTTGGCGATGGTCTTGAACGCCTCGTCCCAGCTTGCCTGCTGCAGCTTGCCGGACTTGCGAATCCAGACCTTGTCGAGCCGCCGCCTGGTCAGGCCGTCCACCATGTAGCGGCCCTTGTCGGAGAGCCATTCCTCGTTCACGTCGTCATTGACGCGCGGAAGCGCGCGCAGCACTTCGCGGCCCCGGCTGTCCAGCCGGATATTCGCACCGACCGCGTCGGACACGTCGATGGACAGGGTCTTCTTCAATTCCCAGGGCCGCGCCTCGAACGCATAGGGCCGGCTGGTGAGCGCGCCCACCGGGCACAGGTCGATCACATTGGCCGAAAGCTCATGCTTCGCGGCCTTTTCGAGATAGGTCGTGATCTGCATGTTCTCGCCGCGATAGAGCGCGCCGATCTCGTCCACCCCGGCCACTTCCTCGGAAAAGCGCACGCAGCGGGTGCAGTGAATGCAGCGGGTCATCACCGTCTTTATCAGCGGACCCATGTATTTCTCGGTCACCGCGCGCTTGTGCTCGTGATAGCGCGAACCGCCCCGGCCATAGGCGATGGACTGGTCCTGCAGGTCGCATTCGCCGCCCTGGTCGCAGATCGGGCAATCGAGCGGGTGGTTGATGAGCAGGAACTCCATCACCCCTTCGCGCGCCTTCCTGACCATTTCGCTGTCGGTGCGGATTTCCTGGCCATCGGCGGCGGGCAGCGCGCAGCTTGCCTGCGGCTTGGGCGGCCCGGGCTTCACTTCGACCAGGCACATGCGGCAATTGCCGGCGATGGACAGCCGCTCGTGATAGCAGAAACGCGGGATTTCCTTGCCCGCAAGCTCGCATGCCTGCAGCACGGTGGCGCCTGCGGGAACCTCGATTTCCTGGCCGTCTACGGTGACTTTAGGCATTATTCGGCAGCCTCCTGCAGGGCGCCATGGCGTTCGGTGATCCGGCGTTCCAGCTCGGGGCGGAAGTGGCGGATCAGGCCCTGGATCGGCCAGGCGGCCGCATCGCCCAGCGCGCAGATGGTGTGACCTTCGACCTGCTTGGTGACCTGCTGCAGCATGTCGATTTCCTCGACCTCCGCATCGCCCATCCGCAGGCGTTCCATCACGCGGTACATCCAGCCGGTGCCTTCGCGGCACGGGGTGCACTGTCCGCAGCTTTCATGCATATAGAAATGGCTCAACCGGCTGATCGCGCGGACGATGTCGGTGGACTTGTCCATCACGATCACGGCGGCGGTGCCGAGACCGGAGCCCAGCTCCTTCAGCCCGTCGAAATCCATCGGCGCGTCCATGATCTGCGCCGCCGGAACCAACGGAACCGACGAGCCGCCCGGGATCACGGCCAGCAGATTGTCCCATCCACCGCGAATGCCGCCGCAATGCTTTTCGATCAGCTCGCGGAATGGGATGCTCATCTCTTCCTCGACCACGCATGGCTTGTCGACATGGCCGGAAATCTGGAAGAGCTTGGTGCCCTTGTTGTTGTCCCGCCCGAAGCTGGAGAACCACGCCGCGCCGCGCCGCATGATGGTCGGCGCAACCGCGATCGATTCCACATTGTTCACGGTCGTCGGGCAGCCATAGAGGCCCGCGCCTGCCGGGAACGGCGGCTTGAGACGCGGCTGCCCCTTCTTGCCTTCCAGGCTTTCGATCATCGCGGTCTCTTCGCCGCAGATGTAGGCGCCCGCGCCGCGATGGACGAAGACGTCGAAATCGTAGCCGGAACCGGACGCGTTCCTGCCCAGCAGGCCGGCGGCATAGGCTTCGTCACGCGCGGCGAACAGCGTTTCAGCCTCGCGGATATATTCGCCGCGAATGTAGATATAGGCCGCCCGCGCGCCCATGGCGAAACCGGCGACCAGCGCGCCTTCGAGCAGCTTGTGCGGATCGTGGCGGATGATCTCGCGATCCTTGCAGGAACCCGGCTCGGATTCGTCGGCATTGATGACGAGGAAGCCCGGACGATCCGGATTGGGTTCCTTGGGCATGAAGCTCCACTTCATGCCGGTCGGGAAGCCCGCGCCGCCGCGCCCGCGCAAGCCGGAGGCCTTGACCTCCTCGATGATCGCATCGCGGCCCTTGGCCAGGATGTCCCTGGTGTTGTCCCAATCGCCGCGCGCCTGCGCTTCCTTCAGGTTCCAGGGCTGGAACCCGTAGAGATTGGTGAAAATGCGGTCCTTATCGGCGAGCATCTCTTACCACTCCCCCCGATAATCGTGATTTTCCGTGACCATCTGCTTCAAGGTGGTCGGCCCGCCCAGCGGCTCGCTGGTATGGCGGCCCGGCTCCTGCGTGCCGCTCTTGGGCTGATCGCCCCGGGCCAGCGCATCGAGCACCGCGTCCATCCGTTCGGCGGTCAGATCCTCGTAATTGTCGTCGTTGATCTGGACCATCGGCGCGGTGGCGCAATTGCCCATGCATTCCACCTCGGTCAGGGTCCAGAGGCCATCGTCCGTGGTATGGCCGACATGCATCCCGCGCGCCTTGCAGGCGGCCATGATCTGGTCCGATCCGCGCAACATGCAGGGCGTGGTGCCGCAGACCTGCACATGGAAGCGGCCGACCGGCACGAGATTGTACATGGTGTAGAAGCTGGCGACCTCGACCACGCGGATGATCGGCATGTCGAGATAGGCGGCGACATATTCCATCACCGGGATCGGCAGCCAGCCCTGGGTGTCGGTTTCGGCACCGACCTGCCGCTGGGCAAGGTCGAGCAGCGGCATCACCGCCGAACGCTGGCGCCCTTCGGGATAGCGCGCGACGATGTCCTTCGCCTTCCCGGCATTCTCCGCGGTCCAGGCGAAATTGCCCCAGCGCGCGCGCAACTCCGGCGTATCGGGTTCGAGATGACGGTCGGCCATTAGCGAATGAACTCCACGCGTGAGCACTTGTCGCCTTCGAAGCTGTAGACGCTCATCACTTCGAACGGCTCGGAAGCGGCGGAACGCCAGACTTTCTCATGCAGCACGACATATTCGCCGAGTTCGTATCCTTTGATGACCTCGGCGCGGTTTTCGGGAAATTCCGCGAACATCTTCTTCAGACCCTCGCGCGTGCCTTCCTTGCCTTCCCGAACGACCGCGCCGCGATAGCCCGCCTCGCAGGCATCGTCGGTCATCAGCGCGACATAGGCGTCGGCGTCCTGCGCATTGTAATGCGCGATCATCCGTTCGGCGATGGCAAGGCGGCTCAACGGTCGCACTCCCCGAACACGACGTCGATGGCGCCCAGGATGGCGGTGGCGTCGGAAAGCATGTGGCCCTTGCACATGAAATCCATCGCCTGAAGATGGCTGAACGCCGTGGGGCGGATCTTGCAGCGGTATGGCTTGTTGCTGCCGTCCGACACCAGATAGACGCCAAATTCGCCCTTCGGGCTTTCCGTGGCGACATAGACTTCGCCCGCAGGCACGTGGAAGCCTTCGGTATAGAGCTTGAAGTGATGGATCAGCGCTTCCATCGACTGCTTCATCTCGCCCCGCTTGGGCGGCACCACCTTGCGGTCGGTAGAGGCAACCGGCCCTTCCGGCATTTCGGCGAGGCATTGCTTCATGATCCGGGCGGACTGGCGGACTTCCTCGACCCTGACCATGAAACGATCGTAGCAATCGCCATTGGTGCCTACGGGAATCTCGAAATCCATCCGGTCGTATACGTCATAGGGCTGCGACTTGCGCAGATCCCACGGAATCCCCGAGCCACGGATCATCGGGCCGGAGAAGCCCCAGCGCACCGCATCATCCTTGGAAACCACGGCGATATCGACATTGCGCTGCTTGAAGATGCGATTGTCGACCACCAGGCTCATCGCGTCCTCGAACAACCGGGGCAGTCGCGTGTCGAGCCAGTCCCCAATATCGGTCAGCAGCTTGAGCGGCACGTCCTGATGCACCCCGCCCGGGCGGAACCAGGCGCTGTGCATCCGGGCGCCGGAAGCGCGCTCGAAGAAATTGAGGCAATCCTCGCGGATTTCGAACACCCACAGGTTCGGAGTCATTGCCCCCACATCCATCACGTGCGAGCCGATGTTGAGCATGTGGTTGCAGATGCGGGTCAGTTCCGCGAACAGCACCCGCAGGTATTGCGCGCGCAGCGGAACCTCGAGGTTCAGCAGCTTCTCGATGGCCAGAACATAGGAATGCTCCATCGCCAGCGGGGAGCAGTAATCGAGCCGGTCGAAATAGGGCAGCGCCTGGAGATAGGTCTTGTGCTCGATCAGCTTTTCGGTGCCGCGATGAAGCAGGCCGACATGCGGATCGACCCGCTCGACGATCTCGCCATCAAGCTCCATCACCATCCGCAACACGCCATGCGCGGCGGGATGCTGGGGGCCGAAATTGATGGTGTAATTGGTAATGACCTCGTCGCCCGTGGTCGGCGACTGCTCAAGGGCGAATCCGCTCATGCCTCATCCCCCTTCTCGTCCATGGCCGGCGGGTTGGCCGGCGTATCCTTGGCCGCTTCCTTGTCGGCCGCCGCTCCGGCGCCGGTCTGCTTCGGGCTTTCGGTGGCCTTGGGCGTCGCGACCGGAGGCGGCGCGGGGGTTTGGGCGGCCTTCTCGTCGCCCGGAAGGACATATTCTGCCCCTTCCCACGGGCTCATGAAATCGAACTGCCGCAGATCCTGCGCCAGCTTGACCGGCTCGTAGACGACGCGCTTGTCCTCTTCGGAATAGCGCAGCTCCTGATAGCCGGTCAGCGGGAAATCCTTGCGGAAAGGATGGCCTTCGAAACCATAGTCGGTCAGGATACGGCGAAGATCAGTGTTGCCCGAGAACACGACGCCATACAGGTCGAACACTTCACGCTCCAGCCACCCGGCATTGGGCCACAGCGTGGTCGCCGTGGGAACCGGGGTCGCCTCGCTCGCCGTCACCTTGACGATGATGCGATGATTGCGGGTCAGGCTGAGCAGGCAATAGCAGACTTCGAACCGTTCCGCCCGCTGCGGATAGTCGACCCCCGCGATTTCCATCAATTGCTGGTATTCGTGCTCATCGCGCAGCAAGCGCAGGGCATCTTCGATCCGGTCGCGCCGAACCGTCAGCAGGATTTCGCCATGCTCTTCCGCCGCTTCCACCAGCATGTCGCCAAGAGCGACGGATAAAGCCTCGCTCACGCCGTCGTTCGGCGTGAATTTCGGTGCGGAATGCAGGACTGTAGCCATCTCAGCGAGCGCCCTTCACCGTTCGATCGTTCCGACGCGCCGGATCTTGCGCTGCAACTGCATCACGCCATACAGCAGCGCTTCCGCGGTGGGCGGGCAGCCAGGCACATAGATATCCACCGGCACGATCCGGTCACAGCCGCGCACGACCGAATAGCTGTAGTGATAATAGCCGCCGCCATTGGCGCAGGAACCCATCGAGATCACATATTTGGGGTCCGACATCTGGTCATAGACCTTGCGCAGCGCGGGCGCCATCTTGTTGCACAGCGTGCCCGCCACGATCATCACGTCGGACTGGCGCGGCGAAGCGCGCGGCGCCGCCCCGAACCGTTCCATATCATAGCGCGGCATGTTCACATGGATCATTTCGACCGCGCAGCAGGCAAGACCGAAGGTCATCCACCAAAGGGAGCCGGTGCGCGCCCATTGGAACAGCTCTTCCGTCGAGGTGACGAGGAAGCCCTTGTCGTTCACCTCGGTGGACAATGCGTTGAAGTAATCCTGCTCGGGCTGGCGAATGTCGCCGGGCTGCGCAGCCGGGATAGTCTCGTTCACTCCCATTCCAGCGCTCCCTTCTTCCAGGCATAGGCAAGACCGACGGCCAGTTCGCCGAGGAAGATCATCATGGTGATCCAGCCCGGCCATCCGGTCAGATCGAGGCTTACCGCCCAGGGGAACAGGAAGGCCGCTTCGAGATCGAAGATGATGAACAGGATCGCGACCAGGTAGAACCGGACATCGAACTGGCTGCGCGGGTCCTCGAACGCGGGAAAGCCGCATTCATATTCGCTGAGCTTCTCCGCATTGGGATTGTGACTGCCGGTCAGGCGGGAAACGCCCATCGGCAGGAACACGAACAGGGCCGACAGTCCAAGCGCAATCGCCAGGAAAATCAGGATCGGCAGATATTCGGACAGGTCGACCAAGGAGCTGACTCGCTGAGCTGGGTTTCGCGTTTGCGAGCGCACTAGTCCGGGTGCCCCCCCGGCGCAAGGGGGTGAACCACGCTTTTCTGTCCATTGCCTTGCCGGAGCCGAAAGCATTATGGCGTTTGCCATTGCGGCATCGCAGCATTACATGCCCCCTGCTTCTCCTGAAACCCAAGACCAGAAAGTCTCGACATGCCCCAGTTCTCCGACAACGATCCCATTGTGATCCTTTCCTATGCGCGCACGCCCATGGGCGGCATGCAGGGGGCTCTTGCCGATGCCGCGGCCACCGACCTCGGCGCGACGGCCGTCAAGGCCGCGGTCGAGCGCGCCGGCGTGGCCGGCGAGGACATCGACCGGGTCTATATGGGCTGCGTCCTGCCTGCGGGCCTGGGCCAGGCTCCGGCCCGGCAAGCCGCGATCAAGGCCGGCCTTCCGGCATCCGTCGAAGCCACGACCGTGAACAAGGTCTGCGGATCAGGCATGCAGACCGTCATCATGGGCGCGGAAGCGCTCGCGGCCGGCAGCGTGAATGTCGTGGTGGCGGGCGGCATGGAAAGCATGACCAATGCCCCCTATCTGCTCAAGAAGCACCGCTCGGGCGCCAGGCTCGGCCACGACACCGCCTATGACCACATGTTCCTGGACGGCCTGGAAGACGCTTATGAAGCCGGCCGCGCGATGGGCACCTTCGCGCAGGATACCGCCGACGAATACCAGCTCACCCGCGAGGCGCAGGACGATTATTCGATCGAATCCCTTCGCCGCGCCAATGCGGCGATCGCGGATGGCGGATTTGTGGACGAGATCGTTCCCGTGACCATCGTCAGCCGCAAGGGCGAAGTGGTGGTGGACACCGACGAGCAGCCCGGCAAGGGCCGCCCGGACAAGATTCCCACCCTGAAACCGGCCTTCGCCAAGGACGGCACCATCACCGCCGCTTCCTCTTCCTCCATCTCGGACGGCGCGGCGGCGGTCGTCATCACCCGGGAAAGCATCGCCAAGGCGAAGGGGCTTGCCCCCGAGGCCCGCATCGTCGCGCTGGCCGCCCATGCGCAGGAACCCAGGCACTTCACCATCGCGCCGATCGGGGCAATCAACAAGGTGCTCGCCGGCGCGGGCTGGTCGGTGGACGATGTCGATCTGTTCGAAGTGAACGAAGCCTTCGCCTGCGTCGCCATGTTCGCGATGAAGGACATCGGCATCCCGCATGAGAAGATCAATGTGAACGGCGGCGCGACCGCGCTGGGCCATCCCATCGGCGCAAGCGGCACCCGCATTCTCGTCACGCTCATCAATGCCCTCAAGAAGCGGGGCAAGAAGCGCGGCGTCGCCACCCTTTGCATCGGCGGCGGCGAAGCCACGGCGCTCGCGGTCGAGCTGGCCTGACCGCCCGGATCGCTACATATCCATGAAATGCAGGGCGGTCCGCTGGGGCCGCCCTTTTATTATGGCCGGCCCGGGCGGATCAAGGCTCGCCCGCGCCCCACAGCCTGGCCTGCCGCATCCATCCGGCCCGGCCGGCGGCATCGAAACGGCACCAGCCATCGTTGCAGGAAACCAGCCGCCCGACCACGCCCGGTTCGACCCGCCACAGGAGCTTCGCGCCGTCACCCGGTTCATTGCGCATGTCGGCAACACCTTTGCCGATGACGATCGCCGTCCGGTCGGCGCTGAGAAAGCGGGCGACCATCCATCCGCTTGCCCCATCCGGATCTTCCACCAGACGCCAGCCTTCCTTGATGCGCAGCACTTTCAGGGGCAGGCCCGGCCGGTGATAGACCCATGCGATCGGATAGCTCTCGCTCGGCCCGACCCGCATGTTGATTTCATCGGCCCGGATGGAAGCCCAATAAGGCACTTCCCGATCCTGGGCCGAGGCCGGCGCCCCCAACATCGTGAGGACGCAGAGCGGAAGAACGAAACGAATGAAACGCATCGCCTCAATTAGCCGCGCGGGGGCCTGCACTTCAAGCAGCGAACGCATCCCAAGGTTACGCTTGACCTGCGGGGCGCGGGAATCATAAGCCCATCGGCGATGCCTCAGGATATTCGATCCACGCCCCAGCGCCGCGTCGAAGGACGCCCCCGTGTCACCGTGACCCGCCGGCTCATGCCGGAAGTGGAAAGCCGGATGAGCGAATTGTTCGATACCGGGCTGAACCGCTCGGACAAGCCGATGACCCGCGACGATCTGGTCAGGGCCATGCGGGAAAGCGACGTGCTGGTGCCCTGCGTGACCGACCGGATCGATTCCGCCATGATCGGGGAGGCAGGCGACCGGCTTGGCCTGATCGCCAGCTTCGGCGCGGGTGTGGACCATATCGATCTGGACGCGGCGCACAGGCGCAGGATCATCGTCACCAATACGCCGGGCGTCTTCACCGAGGACACCGCCGATATCACCATGGCGCTGATCCTGGTGGCGCCGCGCCGGATCGGAGAGGGCATCCGCGTCCTCGCCGCCGGGGAATGGGAAGGCTGGGGCCCTTCGGTGATGCTCGGCCACCGTGTCGGCGGAAAGCGCCTAGGAATCGTGGGCATGGGCCGCATCGGCCAGGCCGTGGCCCACCGCGCCCGCGCTTTCGGCATGGAAATCGTCTACCATAATCGGCACAAATTGCCCGATGCGGTCGAGAATATCTTCGGAGCCCGCTACGAAGCGGATCTCGACAGGCTGATCGCCGAAGCGGACATCCTCACGCTCAACTGCCCCAGCACCGACGAAACCCGCAATCTGCTCGATGCAAGGCGAATCGCGAGCATGAAGCCCGATGCCTATGTAATCAACACGGCGCGGGGCGAGCTGATCGACGAGGATGCCCTGATCGCGGCCCTGGAAGCGGGCCGGATCGGAGGCGCGGGGCTGGACGTGTTTCGCCAGGAACCCCGCGTCGACCCTCGCCTGCTCTCCCTGCCGAATGTGGTCGCCCTGCCCCACCTCGCCAGCGCGACCCTGGAAGGCCGCGCCGCCGCCGGAATGAAGGTGGTCGCCAATATCCAGGTGTGGACGGACGGCCATCGCCCCCCCGATCAGGTCCTGACCGGCCTGGTCTGAACCGCAGGCAGTTGCCTGCGCCTCGGTCTTTTTCTAGAGAACAGGCTGAGGAAAGGTCCGCGGCCACCGTGGATCGGGGGGTGTCTGACATGAAAAGCAAGATCGCCGCGGCGGCGTCCATTCTCGCCGTCTCAATCCCCGGCACCGCATGGGCGCAGAATCCCTATGCGGCGGCGGGCGACAGCGGCGATACCGCGCTCGTGCTGGTCTGCTCCGCGCTCGTCCTGCTGATGACCCTGCCCGGCCTCGGGCTTTTCTATGGCGGGCTGGTCCGGGCGAAGAACTTCCTGTCCGTGCTGCTTCAGGTCGGCGCGGTCGCTGGGATTGCTTCCCTGCTGTGGATCATCGTGGGCTACACTCTGGCCTTCGGGGCGGTGACCAACGGATGGCTGGGCGCCGGCAATGCCTGGATGCTGATCGATCTGGGCAATGTCCGCGCGGGCCTGGCCATTCCGGAAAGCACCTTCGCCCTGTTCCAGCTTACCTTCGCGGCGATCACCCCGGCCCTGATGATCGGCGCCTGGGTGGACCGCGCGCGGTTCGGATGGGTGGTCGGTTTCTGCGCCTTGTGGAGCCTCATCGTCTATGCCCCCGTGGCCCACTGGATCTGGGGCGGCGGATGGCTGGCCTCCTCGCTGGGCGTGCTCGATTTCGCAGGCGGCCTGGTCGTGCATACGACCGCCGGCATCTCCGCCCTCGTCGTCGCCTTGCTCCTCGGCAAGCGCGATGGCTTTCCCAGGACACTCATGCTGCCGCACGCCCCGGCCCTCACCATGATCGGCGCGATGCTTCTGTGGGTCGGCTGGTTCGGCTTCAACGGCGGTTCCGCCCTGGCCGCGTCCGACGATGCGGCGATGGCGATCCTCAACACGCAGGCCGCGGCGAGCGCGGCGGCGCTGGCCTGGCTGCTGGTGGAGAAGTTCACGGTCGGCAAGCCGACCAGCATCGGCTTCGCGACCGGCGCGATCGCCGGCCTCGCGACCATCACCCCCGCCGCCGGCTTCATATCGCCCGGCGCGGCGATCATCTTCGGCGCTGTGGCGGCGCTTCTCTGTTACGGCGCGATCCAGCTTGTGAAGCAGCGCTGGCATATCGACAATTCCCTCGATGTGTTCGCGGTGCATGGAATTGGCGGCATCACAGGCTCCATCCTGCTGGCGGTCTTCCTTTCCCCGGCGCTTGGCGGGATCGGATATGGTGAAGGAATGGCTATGGGCAGCCAGTTGTTCGGCCAACTGGTCGGTATTGCCGTGGTCGTGCTCTGGTCGGCGGTCGCCACCGCCATTCTCAGCCTGGGCGTATCGCTGTTCTTGCCGATGCGGGTAAGCGAGGATGAGGAACGCGAAGGCCTGGACATCGCCAGCCATGGCGAAAGAGCCTGGGAATTCGATTGAGCGTTGAGGCGGTTTAGCTGTCTTCGCGCGCACGCGCGAGGGTCCAGGTCGCGAGCGCATCCCCCTGATCCACCGTCTCGATTCGCATTTCGTCGAAGGATGCGGCGATAATGCAACGCGGCCGCCGCTCGATGCCGTCAGGCTGAATACAATGAACTGGCGCACCGCTCGCCACGTTCCCAAGTCTGCCGGTAATGCGGACGACAAAGCCCTTCATCGCCTCGAAGCGTTCCACCGTGATCCGCTGGACAGTCTCGAACGATCGCGTCTTCCCGCTCTGCCGCGTCGTTTCCCCCGAACGAAACTGCCCTATCGCCAGCGTCCGGGCGGAAACGGGCGCAGGGCCAGGGATTTCCGATGCATCCGCCTTGGCCTGGATCGGGCATTGAGGGGACGATGACCACGGGTAGCTTATCCAGAATCCTTCGACGGAATTGGCGGATTCCGCCGCCGCGGGCAAAAGCCAGTCTTCCATGTTCCAGACCGTCATCGACACGGAGATGCGCAGTGTCTGCTTTTGCGGATCATAGCTCCAGCGCAACGGCTCGCTGCTGTCCGGCGCGGCGGGGCCGGAGCAGCCGAAGGGAATGACGAGATCGAACCGCCGCCCCGCCCCCTTTTCGACTTCGGGCGGCGGCACCGCCCCGGCGCTCACCGCATCCGCGGCATGGCCGGCAAGCGCGATGAGACTGGCCCGCCCGAGGGGGCGAATATCTTCCGTGCTGACCGATACGATCGGAACGGACGGCGTGGCGCTGGGAATGACTTCCGGCGGCGGCGGGTCCGGCACGCGCGGGGAGGTCATCCGGCCGATCGCGAACCCCACGGCACAGGTCGCGATCGCCGCCGCCAAACCGCCCGCGATCGCGAGACGGCTGGTTCTGAGGCTCGGCTCACGCATAAGCGATTGATAGCAAATCCATCCTTTTTCTCCAGACCATAATGCCGTCCCATGCACTCAGGCATTGACAGAAAGCCGCAGGCATTCGAGGCAGATAGCCGATGACCATCGACCAAGTTTTGACATTGCTGGTCCTCGCGGCAGTAGTTGGGGTGCTGATCTGGGACCGGCTGAGGGCGGATGTCGTGGCCCTGTCCGGCGCGGCCGCCCTTCTGATGACAGGCGTGGTCCGGCCCGCCGATCTGCAGGGCGCCTTCGCCAGCCCCGCCATCATCGCCCTGGCCTCGCTGTTCGTGATCGCCTACGCGCTCGAGTTGTCCGGATTGCTGGACAGGGGCATCGCGCTGGGCGTCGATCTGTGCAAGCGCATGGGCGAAAAAGGCATCTGGCTGCTGCTGTCCATGATCGGCGGCGTCTCCTGCTTCCTGAACAGCACGCCGATCGTCGTGCTCGGCGCGCCGGTGGTGCGGGATGTGGCCGCGGCCCTGGGGCAGTCGCCCAAACGCTATCTCATTCCGCTTTCCTATATCACCGTATTGACCGGCTGCTGCACATTGGTCGGCACCTCCACCAATCTGCTGGTGGACGATATGGCGCGCGTATCCGGGCAACCGCGCTTCGGCATATTCGAGATCACGCCGGTCGGCGTTCCGATGGCCCTTGCCGGCGCCGTCTACCTGTTCCTCGTCAGCGGCCGCTTGCTCGGACGTCATGTGGATGACGAACGCGAGGGCGACCCCGGCCCGATCGAACCATCCCATCTTGCCAGCGCACAGGTCGGCGATGTCAGCGTGTTCGCGAAAAAGCGCCCGCTCCAGCCCGGGAAGGCGATTGCGGCGCTCCTGATATTCGTAAGCGCCATTGCCCTTGCCGCTTTCAATGTCGCTCCGATCGCGGCCACTGCCTTTGCCGGGGCGGTGGTGCTGATACTGCTGAAAGTCATCAGCGCCGATGAAGCCTACAAGGGCTTGAAGCCGGAAATACTGATGCTTATCGCCGGGATGGTGGTGATCGGCATAGCAATGGAGCAGAGCGGCCTTGCCGAGCAATCTTCGCGCCTGCTCATCGACACGGTCCACGGATTGTCGCCCCTGATCGCGCTGATCGTGCTCTATCTGGTCACGATGGCGCTGACCGAATTGCTTTCCAACGCAACCGTCGCCGTGCTGGTGACGCCGATCGCCGTGGCGCTGGCCGAAAGCCTCGCTGTCAGCCCCCGGCCTTTCCTGGTTGCGGTGATGATGGCCGCCAGCGCGGCGTTCGCCACGCCATTCGGCTATCAGACCAATGTCATCGTCTACCAGATGGCGGGCTATCGCTATATGGATTTCGTGCGCATCGGGCTGCCGCTCAACGTCATCACCTTCGTCGTCGCGATCGCCATGATCCAGATCTTCTTCCCCTTCTGAAGCGAAGGGGAAGGCTCAACCAAGATCAATCTCCGGCCAGGATCAATCTCCGGTAAGAATCCGGTCGACGAGCTGCTTCACGGTCGGGGTGAAGTTGTTGGAATAGAACGGGTCCTGCTTGAAGCGGTAGGCCGCATGGCCCGCAAACATCAGGTTCTGCTCTACATCGCCTCCATGCGCGATGTCCTGAAGAGTCTTCTGGATGCAGAAGCTGCGCGGATCGGCAAGCCGCCCCGTGCTGTAATCGTCATGGTCCTTCCAGGAGGAAAAGCCGCAATGGGAAAGGCAGCCCATGCAGGCGGCCTGATCTTCCCGGATGATCATGCGCTCCTCGGGCGTCACGAACACCACGGTGTCGTCGGGCGTCCGCAAAGCTTCGGTATAGCCGCTGGCCGCCCAGCCCCGCGCGCGCTCCAGATCCTTGGGCGCGACCCAGAAATTCTTGCCCTTGACCCCGACATCGAGCTGCACCGTATGCACCCCCGCCTCGACCCTGGAATAGGGGATCTGGCGCTCGGACCGATCCTCGAGATTGCGAAGGAAAGGATTGCGAACCGCGGAGGAATAAAACCCGGTGGGCGAAAAACGATGCAAGAGCACATCGCCCGGCTCAAGCGTGCGCAATGCATCCTTCCAGCCTTGCGGTATCGGGCTTTCATGCGTCAGCAAGGGACGGGTGCCGAACTGGAACGCGATCTGGCCCAGCTCCGGATTGTCGATCCAGTTGTCCCACTCCCGGAGGAACCACACCCCGCCGGCCATGACGATCGGCACGTTGTCGGATACGCCTTCGGCCCGCATCGTGTCGCGCAGCGCCTTGACCCGTGGATAGGGATCTTCCGGCTTCAAGGGATCTTCCGCGTTGGAAAGGCCGTTATGCCCGCCCGCGAGCCATGGATCTTCATACACCACGGCCGCCATCAATTCGGAAACCTTGTGATAGGCGCGCTTCCAGAGCGCGCGGAACGCCCGGGCCGAACTGATGATCGGCAGGTAGTTCACATTGTAGCGTGCCGCGATCTCCGAAAGCTTGTAGGGCATGCCCGCGCCGCAGGTGACGCCGGCGACGAGGCCCCTGGTCTTCTCCAGCACGCCTTCCAGCACGGCCTGGGCCCCGCCCATTTCCCACAGGACATTGATATTGATCGCGCCCTGACCACCGGAAATTTCATGCGCGCGGCGAACCTGCTCCACCCCGCCGTCGATGGCGTAGCGGATCAGTTCCTCGTGCCGTTCCTTGCGGGTCATGGCGTGATAGATCTGCGGAACGATCTTGCCTTCCGCATCGTAGCTGTCGGCGTTCACCGCGCTGACCGTGCCGATGCCGCCCGCGGCGGCCCAGGCGCCGGAACTGGCGTGGTTGGTGGCGGAAACGCCCTTGCCGCCCTCGACCAGCGGCCAGACTTCACGCCCGCCATACAGGATCGGCTTCAAACCCTTGAAACTCATCATCGCCCCTTATCAAGCGCACTGCTATCGGCGGTCGCGCTCCCTTCCGTTGCTTCGGAATGGCGGCACGGCACGATATCACGCGGAGCCGGCCTCTCGCCGCTGGCTTCAAACTGCGCATAATAGCCCGCCAATTCCGGCTTACGGCCAAATTCCACCAGACGAAAGCCCACTTGTGCGAACTCGCAAAAAAGCAGGCGCGGACTGATCCCGTGCTGGTCGGTCGGTCGATCGACATCGACGACGATCACCTTTCCGCCCTTGCGCAAGGCAGGCCGCAAACGCCAGAGGAAGGCGTAAGGCTCCGAAACCTCATGATACATATGCACCAGGAAGATGCGATCGAAGCTGTTGGCGGGCAACTTCGGATCGTCCGGCTCGCCCAGCTTGATCGAGACATTGTCGAGACGCTCGCGCTCGACGCGATCCCCCAGCTTCCTTACGGTTTCCTGGTTGATATCCTGCGCCAGCACGCGCCCGCCGCGCCCCACACGCGATGCAAGCCTGATGGTGTAATATCCTTCGCCCGCGCCGATGTCGGCAACGGTCATGCCCGGCTTTATCTGGGCGATATCCATGACGGTGGTCGCTTCCCGGCGATCGTCGCGTATCCGTTCGCTGGAGACGTTGCTGCGGCCGGTTTCCGAGACGGGCCGGTGAGCGCGCGGAAACTCGCGGGACGTCTCGGGACGATCGGAATCGTCCGGCTGGCGTTCGCACCCCGCCGCTGCCAGCAGGACGGCCGGAAGCAGGAACAAGGCGCCCCGCAACGTCACTCGACGTCCTCGACCTCTATCGTCTCGCCGGTCACGCGCTGGGCCAGCGCGGCCGCCATGAAGCTGTCCAGCGCGCCATCGAGGACATCGCCGGGTGCGGTCGAAGTGACACCCGTTCGCAGATCCTTGACCATCTGATAGGGCTGGAGCACGTAGGAACGGATCTGATGGCCCCATCCGATTTCGGTCTTGGCCTGATATTCCCCGCTTGCCTCCGCTTCACGCTTGGCCAGCTCGGCTTCGTATAGCCTGGCCTTGAGCATGTTCATCGCGGTCGCCCGGTTCTTGTGCTGCGAACGATCGTTCTGGCTGGCGACGATGATGCCGGTCGGCACGTGGGTGATGCGCACGGCCGAATCCGTGGTGTTCACATGCTGCCCGCCCGCCCCGCTGGCGCGGTAAGTATCTATCTTGAGGTCGGATTCCTTGATCTCGATATCAATATCGTCGTCGATCACCGGATAGACCCAGACCGACGAAAAGCTCGTATGCCTGCGCGCCGAGCTGTCATAGGGGCTTATGCGGACCAGCCGATGCACACCGCTTTCGGTTTTCGCATAGCCATAGGCGTTCTCGCCCTTGATGAGCAGGGTCGCCGACTTGATGCCCGCCTGCTCGCCGGCATGATAGTCGACCAGCTCGACCTTGTAGCCTTTCCGTTCCGCCCAGCGCGTATACATGCGCTGCAGCATCTCGGCCCAATCCTGGCTTTCGGTGCCGCCCGCGCCGGCATGGACTTCCAGATAGGCGTCGTTCCCGTCCGCCTCGCCCGAAAGCAGAGCCTGCACCTTGTCCGCATCGGCCCGTTCCGCCAGCCTTGCCAGGCTTTGCAGACCTTCGTTTACGATATCCTCATCGCCCTCGGCCTCGCCCAGCTCGATGAACTCGGTCGCGTCGGTCATTTCCCGGGTAATTTCCTGGACCGTTCCCACCGCGCCTTCCAGCCGGCGCCGTTCGCGCATGACGGCTTCAGCATCCTTGGGATCGTCCCAAAGCTTCGGGTCCTCAACTCGTGCATTCAGTTCGTCCAGGCGGCGCAAGGCGCGATCCCAGTCAAGGGAACGGCGCACGAGGGCCAGCGCTGCTTCAATCCGGTCGATATGGGCCTGCCCTTCGGCACGCATGATATTCTATCTCCGCTAGTCTTGCGGCCCGCTTAGCGGATGACTGCTGATTGTAAAGAAAAGCCGCTAAAGCCTATTTCCGGCGCTGCAGCTCTCGAACCTTGGCGAGGGTCAATTTCACATGCTGCCGCCAATCCAGGTCGGAATAGGCCAGTTTCACCCTGCCATCCGTCCCGATCACATAGCTCGTGCAATTCGACAGCCCGGTGTCCTGCCCTTCGCGCCGCAGCCTGACATCATACGCCTCGATCACCGCCTTGCTGGCGGTGGCGACGGGAAATTTTCCGCGGCATTCCTCTAGCGAAAAGCGCTTGAGGGTCGGCAGGTCGTCCGCCGACAGCCCGATCACTGTCGCGCCGGCGGCGTCGAAGTCAGCCATCGCTTCAGCAAAGGCGTTGGCTTCCAGGGTGCAGCCCTGGGTAAACGCCTTCGGATAGAAATAGAGGACGACCGGCCCATCTTTCAGCGCCTGCCGGAGATTGAAGGCAAAGACCTGGCCCGAATGCGCGCCGGTGGTCGAGAAGGCCGGGGCCTTCGCCCCCACGGCCAGTTCCGCCGAGGCGGCCGCCGGAAGGGAAACCAGCGCCAGCCCCGCAATCATTCTTGCATGTCCGAACAGGGTCATCGGTTCACTCTCCCGAAGAGCAGGAGCGGGGGAAATCAATACAGGCCACCCTGCTCCTTGACGAAATCTTCCGGCTGCCCGTTCGAGCCGCGAGACTGGTTGTCACTCGCGCCGGTTCCAGCCTGACGCTTGCGCAACAATGCGAGAATTTCCTGCCGCATCGCATCCAGCTCATCCTGGCGCGTGCTCCGCTCCGGCTCGGTATCCGGCTTGAACGCTTCCCAGATCACCGCCGCCTTGGGATCGTCCCCCGGCCATGCGCCAAACACGCGCTTGCCGCTGCGGCGGTCCACCCGCACCATGCGCACGCCCGGAGGAGCGATGAACGGGCGATCGCTCCACCTGTCACGGGTCTCCTTGACGAATTGCTTGAAGATGGGCGCGGCCAGAGTTCCGCCCTGAGCGTAGCCGCCCATGTTGCGGGGCTTGTCGAAGCCCATGTAGACGCCTGCGACGATATTGGGCGAACCGCCCACGAACCACACGTTGGTGGGGCCGGTGGTGGTTCCGGTCTTGCCGAACAGCGGCAGCTTGAGATCGCGCAACACGACCGCCGTGCCGCGCTGAACGACGCCTTCGAGCATATGGACGGTTTGATAGGCGGTCCGCGGGTCCATCGTGATCTTGCCGCGAGGTGCAAGGCGCGGCATCGGCTTGCCGTCCCATTCCGTCATGGTGCATTTGGGGCACTTGCGGTTGTCCGCGCGCCAGATGACCTTGCCGTTGCGATCCTGGACATAGTCGATCAGCGTCGGTTCGAACTGGCGGCCATTGTTGGCAAGCGCGGAATAGGCATTGACCATCTTGAGCACGGTGGTGTCCCCTGCCCCCAGCGCGAAGGAAAGATAGGGCTGATACTTGCCGATACCCATCCGCTCGAAAGTGCGCGTGACCTTGTCCATGCCCGCATCGTTGGCGATATGCACCGTCATCAGGTTGCGGGACTGCTCCAGGCCCCAGCGCATGGGATGATCGCCGCTGCCGCCGCCGCTGAAATTGCGGAAGCATTTTTCGCCAAGCGCGGCCCCCTGATACACGCAGAAGGTTCCGTCGGTGACCATGCTCGCCGGGGTCATGCCGTTATCGAGGCCGGTAGCATAGACGAAGGGCTTGATCGTGGAGCCGGGCTGGCGATTGGCCTGCGTCGCGCGATTGAAAGAGCCGAGGCGGGAATCGAAACCGCCCTGTATCGCAAGCACCCGTCCGGTCTGCGGATCTTCGGCCACGAAGCCGCCCGACACTTCCGGAATCGTGCGAACGCGATAGGCACTGCCGACCGGCGAAGCGGCAATCACATCGCCTGCCCGCAAGGCGTCGGGCATCCCGGTCAGCGCGGCTTGCGTTCCGTCGGCGAAACCGATCCGGCCAGTGCCGCCCGATCTTTGCGTGACCACGCCGATGCGCCAGTCCTGATAGTTGATGGAGAGATAGGAACTTACGAGCTGGCTATGCCAATTGCCATCCGCAAGGTCGATCTTCGCGATCGGCCCGCTCCAGCCCCTTTGCCCCTGATACCGCAGCAACCCGGCCCGCAAGGCGTCGCGGGCCGCATTCTGGAGCTTCACGTCCAGGGACGTGCGGACCCATAAGCCGCCCGCATAGACGCTGTAGGGGCTGTCCTCCGCGGTTTCGCCGTATTTGTCGATCAGCTGCCTGCGCACTTCCTCGAGAAAATAGCCGGCATCGGCCTTCGCCCCCGCGGCGCGGCGCGGGATCACGCCCAGCGGCTTGGCCTTCGCAGCCGCCGCTTCCTGTGCGCTGACAAACCCGTTGTCGACCATCTGGTCCAGCACGAAATTGCGGCGGGCAATCGCAAGGTCGGCGTATTTCGCGCGGCCATACCGTTCCGGCGCCTTCGGCAGGATCGCCAGAAAAGCCGCCTGGCTGAGGTCGAGATCGCCGACATCCTTGTCGAAATAGGCGCGGGCAGCCGCCTGCACGCCAAAACTTTGCCGGCCCAGCGGGATTTCATTCAGATACAACTCGAGGATCTGCTGCTTCGTCAGCACATCCTCGATCCTGCGGGCAAGGATCATTTCCTTGAGCTTGCGGGTGATGGAATATTCATCGCCCACCAGGATGTTCTTCGCCACCTGCTGGGTAATGGTGGAGCCGCCCTTGGCGCGCTGGCCGGAACCGATCTTGCTGGCATAGTCGATCACCGCGCCGGCAAGGCCGGTTATGTCCACGCCGCCATGGCTCCAGAAAGTCTTGTCCTCGGCCGAGAGGAATGCATTGATGAGCGGGCGCGGAAAATCGACGAACTGGAGCTGCACGCGGCGCTCCCGCGCGTAGGAATCGACGATTTCGCCGTCAATTCCCCGCACCACCGTCGGCAAGGGTGGCTGATAGTCCAGCAGGCTTTCCGCCGAAGGCAGATTGCGCACCAGGGCAAGCCACAGCACCAGCCAGATCAGCAGGAGCCCGCCACCCGCCGCCAGGACCCAGCGAAATAGCCTGCTGCCGCGCCAGTTTTCACGGAACCATGCGATCGCACCCTGCGTATCACGCCGGATCCGGTAGCGGAAATTGGAAGTTTCGGTCTGCTCGGCCATGATCGGCGAGGCCCTAGCACGGGCTTCCGGTTCTGCGCCAGATGCAACTGGCATTATGCCCGCGGCAGTTCACGCCCCGCTTCGTCATCCGGCTGTCCGGGCGAAATAGACGCGCACGGCGCGCGCGATGGCTCTGGCAAAGGACCGGCGCCCCTCATCGGATGCAAGCCGGGCGGCGTCATCGGGGTTGGTGATATAGCCTACCTCGAACAGGACGGACGGCACGTCCGGAGACTTGAGCACCACGAAAGCGGCGGAGCGATGCGGCGTTCGCAGGAATTTCAGCACCCCCTCCCCTTCGCGCGCGATAAGCCGCGCAAACTGCAGCGACAATTCCTTCGTGTGGCGCTGAGAGAGATCGACCAGAATGGCGCTGACCGCATCGCTCTGCCCTTCGAGGCTTATCCCATTGATCTGATCGGCCCGGTTTTCACGCGAGGCCAATCTCGCCGCGGCCTGATCGGATGCCTTGGCCGAAAGCGTATAAAGGCTCGCTCCGCCTATCTCAGCTTCCTCGCCCGCGGAATCCGCATGGATGGACAGAAAGAGATCGGCGCCGAGCACCTTGGCGATCTGCCTGCGCTCTTCGAGAGCCAGGAAACGATCGTCGCCGCGAGTCAGGGCAACCCTGACGCCGCCCTGTTGGACAAGTTCGTCCCGCAAGGCCTTTGCCAGACCGAGCACGACATCCTTTTCACGAAACGCAGATCCGCTCGCGCCTGGATCGTGCCCGCCATGCCCCGGATCGATGACGATCAGCGGGCGGCTGGCATCCTGCGGGCCTTCGACCTTGGGCAACCCGATCTTTCGGCCCGCGTCCGGGAGTTCAATTCGCGCAACATAGCTTCTTCCGAAATGCTGCCAGGGCGAGGCGACAATCAAGCCGACGGCGCCGGCCAGAATGGCGACCGGCGCCAGAAGCAGCAAGATTGTTCGCGGATTCCCCAGCATCGGCCTTGAGTTATTCCCGGTAGCCCCAGCGGAACAAGACAAATTGCAGCGGGGCCGTAATATAGTTGCCCGCAGGCTTGGCCAATGCTAGCAGCGGAATAGCGGAAGGCAGCCCAGCCTTCTCGAAAATCCATAACTCCTGGCTGGCGACGTTGACGTTGGCCGGGTTAATGATTTCTCGAGACCAAGGGCTCCACACGCGATGACGGGGGTTTTCTACTCCTCCCGAAGTTACAGGTTGACGCCCAAGATGAGAAATTCGTTCCAACACCCGTCGCCGCAGCCATTCGGCTTTGCGGCGGCTTTGCCGGTGTGGACGGCGCGATGCAGCTCGCCGATCGAGGCAGCCCCGCGCATTCGCTCTTTGGCAGACACATTGCGCCGCGCAGCATCATTGCTGCCCGGCCTGCTTCCATCACACCGAGCCGGGGCCATCGGCTGCCCTGGCGACCAAATAATCATGCTTATGCGCGCGCCCACCGCAATCGCGGGGCCTGGCCGCGCCCGGAGATATTATAATGACAACGCGCATGCTCATCGATGCGCGCCACCCGGAAGAAACCCGCGTGGCCGTGCTCAAGGGAAATCGTATTGAGGAATTCGACTTTGAATCTGCTGATCGCAAACAGATCAAAGGCAATATCTATCTAGCGAAGGTAACGAGGGTCGAACCCTCACTTCAGGCGGCGTTCGTTGATTTTGGCGGCAACCGCCATGGCTTCCTTGCCTTCAGCGAGATTCATCCCGACTATTATCAGATCCCCAAGGAAGATCGCGAAGCGCTTCTGGCCGAAGAGGCTGCGCATGCCGAAGAAGAAGCGGCGTTGCGCGCCGCCGAGGAAGATGGCGCGGATCACGGCGGGGAAGACGATTTCCACGACGACGATGAAAGCCTGGCCCACGATCTGGCCGACCAGGACGATGGAGTCGAGGAAATCGATACATCGGAAAAGGACGACGTGGCGACCATCGAGGATGGCCAGGTCAGCGATGGCGAGGATGAGGAAGCGGACGCCCCGCGCCCTCGCGGACGCCGCCGCCAGGGCGGGCGGGCACGCTCCAAGCAGGCCGACGAGCTTCGCGCGAAGCGCATGGCGCTGCGCCGCCGCTACAAGATTCAGGACGTCATCCAGCGCCGCCAGGTCCTGCTGGTCCAGGTGGTGAAGGAAGAACGCGGCAACAAGGGCGCCGCGCTGACCACATATCTCAGCCTCGCCGGCCGGTATTGCGTGCTGATGCCCAATTCCAGCCATGGCGGCGGCATCAGCCGCAAGATCAGCTCGGCGAGCGACCGCAAGCGCCTGAAGCAGATCATTTCGGAGCTGAGCCTGCCCAAGAGCATGGGCTGCATCATCCGCACCGCCGGGCTCCAGCGCACCAAGACCGAGATCAAGCGGGATTTCGATTATCTTGCGCGCCTGTGGGACGAAATCCGTGAAAAGACCTTGAAATCGACCGCGCCGGCGATGATCCATTCGGACAGCGATCTCATCAAGCGCGCGATCCGCGACATCTACAACCGCGATATCGAGGAAGTGGTTGTGGAAGGCGAGGAGGGTTATCGCGCCGCCAAGGAATTCATGAAACTGCTGATGCCCAGCCACGCGCGGCGGGTAAAACAATATGCCGATCCGGTCCCGCTGTTCCAGCGCTATGGCGCGGAAGACCAGCTTTCGGCGATGTATGATCCCGTCGTCCAGCTCAAATCCGGCGGTTATCTGGTAATCAATCCGACCGAAGCGCTTGTCTCGATCGACATCAACTCCGGCCGCTCGACCAAGGAGCACGGCATCGAGCAGACCGCGCTCAACACCAATCTGGAAGCGGCGCGAGAGATCGCCCGGCAATTGCGTTTGCGCGATATGGCGGGTCTGGTCGTCATCGACTTCATCGACATGGAATACGGATCGAATATCCGAAAAGTCGAAAAGGCGATGAAGGATGCGCTCAAGCATGACCGCGCCCGGATTCAGGTGGGCCGTATTTCCGGCTTCGGCCTGATGGAAATGAGCCGCCAGCGGCTGCGCACCGGGGTCCTGGAGGCGACCACGCGCTCCTGCCCGCATTGCGACGGCACGGGCCTCGTCCGCACCGCATCGAGCGCCGGGCTTTCCGCGTTGCGCCTGATCGAGGATGAAGCCGCCAAGGGCAAAGGCACTGTCATCTCCCTTTATGCCAGCACCGAAGCAGCCATTTATCTTCTGAACGCAAAACGCACCGATCTCGCCGAGATCGAGGAACGTTACGGCGTTGTGGTCGAGGTCATTCCCGAGGGAGAGAACGAAGGCGCCAAGATGCGCGTGGCCAGTTCCGGTCCGCGTCCGCAAACTCCCCCGCAATTCGCTCCGCTTGTCGAGGAAATCGAGGAGGAGGCCGAGGAGGAAGACTTCTTCGACCAGGACGACGAGGTGGAAGACAGCGAGGATGACGAGCGGCGCAAGAAGCGCCGCCGCCGTCGCCGCGGCGGACGGGGTAGGAAGCGTTTCGATCAGGAAACCGACGGCCAGGATGCGGCGGGCGAAGGCGCCGAAGACGAAGTCTCGGGAGACGAAACGGCAGAGGATCAGGCCGCTTCGGATGAACATGATGACCCCGAAGAGGAAGGCCCGGCTCGCAAGCGCCGCCGCCGCGGCGGACGCCGCCGTCGGGGAAGACGTGAAGATGGCGATGCGGAAGCAGCCGAAAACCCCGTTGACGAAACACTTCAAGAAACCTCTCTAGAGGCTGACGAAACGCCTCGAGAAGAGGCTGGACCTCTGGAGGATGAAGCAATTGCGGCTGCGGCACTCTCGGCCGAACCCGAAGCCGTAACGGAAGAAGAACCGAAGAAACGCACTCGCCGCCGCAGCAGGAAGGCGGAGGCCGCCGATGTTGAAGCGGCACCGGAATCCGTTGACCCGGAAGCCGTCGAAACGCCTGTTCCGGTCGAGGCCGACCTGCCTGCGGTATCGGAAGATGCGCCGGCCAAGCCCAAGCGCACGCGCCGCAAGAAAGCTGACGCCGACGCCGAACTTCCGGCGGAAGCCGTGCAGGCCGAAGCCGAGGCGGAAACCGAGGAAGCGCCGGTCAAGCCCAAGCGCACGCGCCGCAAAAAGGCGGAGCTGGCATCCGCGGAAGCGATCGAGCCTGCAGCAACTGCGGCGGTTGCCGCGCAGGAGATCGAACCCGCCGAGCTTCTTCAGGACGCCGAGCCGCAATCGGAAGCGGCCAACGACATCAGCGATACAGAAACCGATGGATCGCCGCGCCGTGGCTGGTGGCAACGGACTTTCGGCAACTGATGCTCCCTCCTTCCGGCCCATGATTGCGATGGGCCGGAAGGAGCCTGGCCCTAGCCCGTTTTCACCGCTTCTCCCCATTCCATCCAGCTGGCGAATTTGGGCATCCTCGGCATATAGCCCTGGTCGATCGGCATCACCGCGAAGCCCTGGGCGCTTATTGCGTCCGAAATCGGCCGAGTCAGGTGGCACCCGCCAAGCAGCCTCTTCCAGGTCGGCTCGATTTTCGTCTGCCAACGCCGCACCTTCGGGTCTGGCGCGCGTCCATGCTCGAGAAACAGAAGGGTGCCGCCCGGCTTCAGGATACGGCGCAATTCGGAAAGCACGCGCCCGCTATCCTGCACCGAGCAGAGCGTATAGGTGCAGACCACCGTGTCGAATTCCTCGGCATCGAATGGGATATTCTCGCCGACGCCCTGCCTGATGTCCGCATTCCATCCCTTCCGCACAGCTTCCTCCCGCGCGTAATCCAGCAGCTTGCCCGAAGGGTCGATGCCGGCGAAGCCGGTGATCTTGCCCGGATCGTAAAACGGCTGGTTGATGCCGCCGCCGCAGCCGATCTCGAAGACCCGACCGCTGGCGCGCGGCACCACCTGCGCCCGCCTGTCCGCAATGGCATCCTGGCTGCAAGCCACCTTGATAAGGCGCGGGACGATATGCTCGTCATACCAGTTCTTCATGCCCATCTTCACGCCCCCTCCGTTACAGCCCGCAGACTAACCCTGCCGTCCGATCCGGCCAATCGGCAATTATCCGGAATTTTGCCGCGCATCCGATCTTGATTTTATGCCTGTGCTTGCTCCAGCCGCCGAAATCGTTAGATAGCGCCGCACAGGCTTATTGCACCGCAACAGGATTGACCAAATGGCGACCTTCACCCTCCCCAAGAACAGCAAGATATCTGGCAAGGGCAATGTCCATCGCGCGGATGGCGCCGCTCGGGTGAAGAAATTCAAGGTATACCGCTACGATCCGGACAGCGGCAGCAACCCGCATTATGACATTTTCGAGATCGATCTCGACAATTGCGGCCCGATGGTGCTCGACGCGCTCATCAAGATGAAGAACGAGCAGGACCCGACCCTGACTTTCCGCCGTTCCTGCCGGGAAGGCATCTGCGGTTCCTGTGCGATGAACATGAACGGGCGCAACGGCCTCGCCTGCACCACCGCTATAGAGGATCTGTCCGGGGATATCCGGATAACGCCGCTTCCGCATATGGAAGTAGTCAAGGATCTCGTGCCCGATTTCACGCATTTCTATGCGCAATATGCTTCGATCCGCCCCTGGCTCCAGACGGTTTCCACCACCCCTTCCGGCAAGGAACGGCTGCAAAGCCCGGAACAGCGCGAAAAGCTGGACGGATTGTATGAGTGCATCCTGTGTGCCTGCTGCTCCACTTCCTGCCCCAGCTATTGGTGGAATTCCGACAAGTTTCTCGGCCCCGCCATCCTGCTGCAGGCCTATCGCTGGCTGGCCGACAGCCGCGACGAAATGACGGGCGAAAGGCTCGATGAGCTGGAGGACCCGTTCCGCCTCTATCGTTGCCACACGATCATGAACTGCGCCAACGTCTGCCCCAAGGGTCTCAGCCCCGCGAAGGCCATCGGGGAGATCAAGAAGATGCAGGCCGAGCGGCATATTTGAGGCAATGGCGCTGCAATACGCCTCACGGCCGGCAGCTTAGTTTCCATGACAAGTGTCCTTTCCCGCTATGAAGCGCTGGTCGCGTCCGGCGAATTGCGCGCCGATGACGAACAGGCCCGGGCAGCGCTTCGGCTGAACGAGCTTCAGCACGATCTGGAAACGAGCCGCGATCGCGGGCTTTTCAGCCGCTTTCGGTCAAGGAAAGCCCAGCCCGTGCGCGGCGTCTATATCTGGGGAGATGTAGGGCGCGGCAAGTCGATGCTGATGGACCTGTTCCACGACAGCCTCAAGATACAGGAGAAACGCCGCATTCACTTCCATGCATTCATGCTGGAAGTGCATTCACGGCTGCGCGAGGAACGCAAGAAGGAAAGCGGCGACCCGATCCCGCCAGTGGCAAGCGCCATCGCCCAAGGCTTGCGGTGCCTCGCCTTCGACGAAATGGTGGTGAACAACAGCGCCGACGCGATGATCATGAGCCGCCTGTTCCGCGCGCTGATCGTCGATGAAGGCATCACCATTATCACGACATCCAATCGCGCACCGTCGCAACTCTACAAGGATGGCTTGAATCGAGAGCATTTTCTGCCCTTCATCGCGCTGATCGAGAAGGAACTCGATATCTTCACCCTCAATGGCCCAGTCGATTACCGGCTCGATCGCCTGCGCGGCATCGATAGCTGGCATACGCCGCTGGGGGAGGAGGCAACGGCGCAAGTGCGTGAGGCGTTCTATCGCCTGACCGACTATCCGCCGGAAGATGCCCACCATGTTCCTTCCGCCGAGCTGCAGGTTGCGGGGCGCAAGATTTTCGTGCCCAAAAGCCTCAAGGGCGTCGCCGTGTTCAGCTTCAAGCGCTTGTGCAGGCAGCCCTTGGGTGCCGCGGATTATCTTGCAATCGCACAGGCTTATCACACGATCATCGTCGTCGGCGTCCCTCAGCTGGGACCGGACGACCGCAATGAGGCAGCGCGTTTCGTCACCTTGATCGACGCACTTTACGAGAACAAGGTGAAGCTCTTCATCACCGCCCAGACCACGCCGGAAAAGCTGTATCAGGCGGGCGACAGCAGTTTCGAGTTCGAGCGAACGGTAAGCCGGCTGCAGGAAATGCAGAGCGCCGACTACATGGCCAAGGGCCACGGCGAAGCGTGAAAACAATATACAGAGGGTAGGCTGAACGGCACCCAGGGGAACCGAGGATCACCTTACTCACCCTGAACCTCGCCCAAAACGCTCCGAGCCGGGGTCAGGCCGCGCGCGCGAGTTTCGCCTGCGCGGAGGCAAGGCGGGTCATCATCTTCAGATCCTTGTCCTGCAAGTGCAGCGCCGCGTCGGCCCAAAGATCGACGATCGACTTCAGCTCATCGAGACACAAGGGAGAGCTTATGCGCTTTGCCTGCTTCGCCTTCACGAGGCCGAACTGGCGCCGCGCCGACTTGGCAATGAATTCCTGGCAGGCGAGGCGCCCTTCCCCCGGCTCGGCCAGGATATGGACTATGCCGAGATCATACATCTGCTCGGCGGTGTAGGTCTCGTTGGAGAGGATGATGCGTTCCGCCATGGCCGATCCCAGCTTGCGCGTGAGAAAGGCGTGCGCCCCCATGCCGGGAAACAGGCCGAACATGATTTCCGGCAGACCGAAGGTAGCGCCCCGTTCGGCCACGATGAAATCGAAGGAAAGAACCGCTTCGAACCCGCCGCCCAGGGCCGCGCCTTCGACCAGGCCGATGGTCAGCATCGGCAATTCGAGCGCCCTGATGTTGCGATCAAGAATTTCGACGCAGCGATAGCCGTAACGGATCAGACCATCCCTGTCCCCGGCCTGTATCAAGCTGTGAAAAAGCTCGAGATCGCCGCCGAAACAAAAGACGCCGGGCGCCCTGCTGCCTAAAACCAGAAAATCCAGTGGAATCTTGCCGGGTCCGAAACTTTCGCCGATCAGCCTTTGCCAATCTTCAAAGTCCCGCAACATGCCCAAAGTAAAACTCGGACGGCCCGGCGGGCGCATATACGTCCATAATGCCTTGGCGCCCGCATCATATAGGACATCGAGTTCATTCAATTGGAATAGAGCTTCGGGAATTGCGAGATGATCTTCGCTTTCCCTGACCAGGGCTTCTTCTCCTGGCTGCAAAATAATAGCGGGCTTTTCATCGCCCGAACAATTATCCTGGATGTGGCCTAGTCCCCCTGAGACCCGATCCATATTCCACCCTCGTATTAAAAGCCCTGCGTATATGAGCACTTCGCCAGAGCGGTGACAGCTTAAGCCTTCTATGAGTCCTCTGGCAATCAGTTATTGATCGGAGAGGATAAAAACATGCTCCAGAGCCGAATAATCACGGATTGAGGCGAATTTACGATGCAATGGGAATGAATTCCTTCACCTTCGACACTCGACATCCCAGTTTGGCACGCGCGCAAGCCTATTTCCGGATATCGCGGCGATGAGACTTGTCAGTTCATGCCGACTGTGGACACTCTGCCCCAGATCGAATCGGGAGATTTCTTCGTCGTGACCGAAAACCGCGATATAAATCGTGAGCTTGGCGCTTTCGCAAATGTCGATGCCACCGACGCGAAAGACTTCATCAGCCGGCTCGACCGGATGCAGAGCGACGAGGGCTTCGGAGCCTACAAACGCCAGAATTTTCAAAGCCTGCAGCTTTCGCCCGGGGCGAAGGTGGCGGATATCGGTTGCGGCGCGGGCGATGACGCGGCCGCCTTGGCGGGCCTGGTCGGGCCGGAAGGCCATGCGACCGGCGTCGACATCAGCAGTTCCATGATCGAGGAAGCCGGCAAGCGCTTCGCGAATATCGAAAATCTCGACTTCGTGACCGCACCGGCCGACTCTCTCCCGTTTGAAACCGGCAGCCTCGATGCGATCCGCGCCGACCGGGTGTTGATTCATGTTCCCGATCCCCAGGCCGCGATCACGGAAATGCTGCGCGTGCTTAAGCCCGGCGGACGGATCGCGCTGAGCGAGCCGGACATGCTCGGCTTCTGGGTCGCGAACCGGGACCCGCAGATCAGCGCCGTGATCGCGGGCGCGATCGCGAATTCATGCCTTCATCCCAACCTGCCCCGGGATTTGAGCGTGCTGGTGCGCGACCTGCGGCTCGATGCGGTGAAGCATTGGGCGCTCGGCATGATAACCGACGATTTCTCCTTCGTGGATCAGGTCGTCCGCTTTGAAATGGTGGCGCAGGCGCTCGCAGCCAAGGGCGTTGCTCCGGCAGACCGCATCGAAGGCTGGGTTGCGGATCTTCTGGAGCGGCGCGAGAATGGGCGCTTTTGCGCGGGGCTTACCATTATCACCGTTGCGGCGGCCAAACCCGGCTCCTCGCAGGAAAGCGCCTTCCCCCAACTCGCCTGACAGGGTGGACGAAATCTTAACCATCTTCGGTGCAAGAAGATGGCATGTTCGCAAGGAAGCATCCTGATACGGAATCCATCCATTTCGGATGGAGAGAGGCGGTCGCCTACGCGCGAACCGCCCTGTTCTTCCTGACGAGAAAGCGCCCGAAACTGTCGCTGACGGCTCTTTCCCGGATGAGCGCGATGGATGTCAGGACATTGCCTCCGATCCGGAGATTTACTGCAAGCGACGGCGAAACATTGGCTTACCGGACTTACCATGGCCCGGAAGAGCGGCAGATCGTGATGATACATGGCTCGGCCTGCTTCGGCGATCAGTTGCACAAGCTGGCCCGGCACATTGCCGAAGAATCCGCCGCGACCGTGCATACGATCGACATGCGCGGCCACGGCCATAACGCCAGAGGCTCCGCGCCCGCGGAAAGCTATGCCCGCGACGTCGGTGAATTCTGCGCGCATCTGAAACAGCATCCGGCGCGGCCGCAGGTGATCCTGGCCGGCCATTCCGCCGGCGGCGGCCTTGTGCTGAACGCAGCCTATGGCCCTTATGTCCGCAACATCGACGGAATGCTGCTGCTCGCGCCCTATCTCGGCATAGCGAGCGGATCGCTCAGGCCCTATTTCGGCGGCTGGCTGGTCGGCATCGCCTGGCTGAAACTGGCGGCCACGGCGGCGCTCAATCTGATCGGGGTCACTCGCTTCAACGATCGTCCGCTGGTGGCGTTCGACCGCGAAGCATGTCTTCACGACCCGCGCTTCGTTCGCGAATGGTCCTTCGACACACTTCTCGGTTTCGGTCCGGGCATGACGCGCCCGGCATCGGCGGAAATGCTCGATTTCAGGATACCGATGCTGCTCATCAGCGGCGATCGCGACGAATGCTTCCGGCCGGACCGCTACAAATCCGTCATGGACCGGATCGCGCCATGGGCGTCCATTCAATTGTTCCCGGGCCTTGGCCACTGGGACATTCTCGCAGATAATGGGGTCGCAACCTTCTGCGTGAATTGGCTCGAACGGCAGTTCGCCATCGAGCAGCGAGTGCAAAGAGGGAAAACAAAAGATGCCAAAATCGCTTGAAACCGGCCCGAGGCTGGCCATGCTGCCGCTGGCGCTCGCCGCGGGGATCGCCATTGCCAGCCCCGCTCACGCCGAAACCGAAAAGGGCTGGAAGGCCGGAGATGTCGTCCTCAAGCTCGGCGCGGCGGGGGTCCTGTTCAACTCTTCCGCCGACGTCGAAATTGCCGGAACCCCCGTCCCGGGCGGGAATGTGAAGGTTTCCAACGACGTCACGCCCAGCGGCGAAATCTCCTATTTCTTTTCGCCCGCCATTTCGGCCGCCGTCAATTTCGGCATTCCGCCGAAAGCCACGGTGGACGGCAAGGGAACCCTGACCGCCGCCGGAGAGCTTGGCCGGGTGCGCTATGGGCTGGGCGCGGTGACGCTGCGTTATCACCTGAACGATCAGGGAACCGTCTCGCCCTTCATCGGCGGCGGCGTGGGCCGTCTCTTTTCATTCAGCGAGGATGACGGCTCCGTGCTCGATCTCGAAGTGGACAGCGCCTGGGGCCCGGTCATCCAGGGCGGCGTGGACGTCCATCTGACTCCGAAATTCGGCCTTTACGCCAATGTCAGCTACTCGCCGATCGAAACCGATGCGAAGGGCATCATCTTCGGCGCACCGACTGCCGCGGATGTGAAGCTCAACCCCACCATCGTGCAGGGCGGCGTTTCCTATCGGTTCTAGAGCGCTTATCCCGCCGAAAGCCTGTTCAGGGAACGCTCCAGCATCAGGAGCTGCCACAACAACCGGGAATGGTCCGATCTCGCGGAAATATGATCTTCCGCGAGATCGGCCAGCCTGGCCGTATCGAACCAGCCCGTCTGCGCGAGCTGGGCGCTGGATGCGATCGCCCGCGCCTCGCTCGCCAGCGGCCCGCGCAGCCAATCCGCGATCGGGGTGACGAAGCCCTGCTTGGGCCGGAACAGGATATCGTCCGGCAGATAGCGGCGCATGGTGCGCTTCAGCAGGAACTTGCCCTGCCGGCCGTTCAACCGCATCCGATGAGGCAGGCGGGCGCCGAATTCCACCAGCTGGTGATCCAGCAGCGGCTCCCTTGCCTCAAGGCTTACCGCCATGCTCGTGCGGTCCACCTTCGTCAGTATGTCGCCCGGCAGCCAGAATTTCAGATCGGCATATTGCGCCCGATCTAATCCGGACTGGCAGGGCGCGTCGCGCATCAATGCGACGAGGGGCTGCTCCGCCCGGTAATCGCCGCGCAGACGGCGAAACTCGGGCGAATAGAGGCTCTCGCGGATTTCCGGCGGCGTGAACGCCAATGCGCGCGCATAGCCGGACGCGCCATCCTCGGCGAGCGACAGCAGCGTGGTCCTGGCGCGAAACGGGCGCGGCGCCCAATCCGCCTTGGGATAGATCGCGCCCAGCCCCCCGAACACTCTCCGGCGCAGGGGTGACGGCAAAAGCGCCCGCACGCTTTCTTCCCGGGCATGGAACATCTGGCGGCGATAGCCGGCAAAGGCTTCGTCCGCCCCGTCGCCCGAAAGGGCAACGGTGACATTCTCCCGGGCGAGCTGGCAAACCCGCCAGGTCGGCAGGGCCGAGGCATCCGCGAAAGGCTCGTCGAACATCGCGGCGAGCCGGCCGATTTCCTGAAAATCGTCGGACCCGACGATCCGGCTGCGATGATCGGTAGCGAAGCGGCGCGCCACCTGATCGGCATAGGAAGTCTCATCAAGCGAGGCGACATCGAAGCCGATCGAGCAGGTCTTTACCGGAACGCTGCTGGACTCCGCCATCAGCGCCACGACGCTCGAGGAGTCCACGCCGCCCGAGAGGAACGCCCCCAGGGGAACATCGGCGACCATTCGCGAACCCACGGCGCCGCGAAGCAGGTGCAGTAATTGCGCCGAAAGATCCTCTTCCGAACCACGGCTGCGATGCTCGAAGGAGACATCCCACCATGATCGGGCGGCGGCCGGTTCCGCATCGTGGCGCAGCAGCCGGTAATGCCCGGCGGCGAGTTTCTCGACCGACTTCAGGATCGACCGGTGATCGGGGACATAGCCCCAGGCGAGATAGTCCTCGATCGCCAGCGGGTCGAACTCGCGCCGGAGCAGCGGATGGGCGAGAAGGCCCTTCAGTTCCGAAGCGAAAGCCAGACTGCCATCGCTCAATCGCGCGGTGAACAGCGGCTTCACGCCCAGCCGGTCGCGCGCCAGGAACAAGGTGCGCGCGCCGAGGTCATACAGCGCGAAGGCGAACATGCCATGCAGATGCTGGAGACAATCCACCCCCCAGCGCTGCCAGGCGGCAAGAATGACTTCCGTGTCGCCATCGGTATGGAATTGAGCGCCGCTTTCGGCCAGTTCGCGCCGCAATTCCCGGTAATTGTAGATTTCGCCATTGAAGACGATGACGGCGCGCCCGTCGGCCGAGCGCATCGGCTGGGGAGAGCCGGCAAGGTCGATGATCGACAGCCGCCGATGGCCCAGCCCTACCCCCGGCGCGGTCCACACCCCGCTGCCGTCCGGCCCGCGATGGACCATGGCGTCGCACATGCGCTCGACACGATGGGGATCGACCGGCTTCGGGGTGCCGCAATGGAAGATACCGGCAATTCCGCACATGGGATTGCGGTTAGCGAAGCTTGGCGATGCGGTCCATCCACGCATCGATCGGACCGGCGGCCTTGCGGAGAGCGGATATGCTTTCTTCCGGCGGGGGATGCCCGGCGCGATCCTCAGCCGAAAGGATCAGAACCATCGTCGGCTCATCGTCCAGCAGCAACCGCTGCCGCATCGTCGCCAGCTTGAGGCGTCCATTGCTGCCGGTCAGCAATCCGCCGGTGCGATAATAGGTCGCGGCGAGGCGCTTCACCTGGCCATTGGCAAGCAGGCGCTCGCTCTTTGCGTCGGGCACGGCCGGACCCGGCTCGAGCCAGCGCCATGGCGTGTCGGGAATCAGCGCGCCCTGGCCGAATCCGCCTGCTTCCTTGCCGTCTTCCTGCGAGGCATAGAGCGCGAAGAATACGTCGACCTTATGGCCGCGATCATCCACATAGCTTGCCAGCAGCCGGTGATTTGCCCCTTCCGCGCGCGGCTCCCACCAGATTTGCGGCTCGAATTGCAGCAATTGCCAGCCCTGGACCTGGGGTAAGGCGATCTGCCGGGGCATTTCGGCGGAAAGGCGACCGGCCAGCCCCGCCCATAGCAACACCGTCAGCGCCATGGCGCCGATCTCGCCCATGGCAGCCACCCCACCGATGCGTCCGTCCGGTAGACGCGCGAGCCATGCCGAGCGCTCGATCGCATCCGCATTGATGAAGCGCGAATCGCTCGCGCGATCGAAAAAGCGCCACGCGATAGCCAGTATCACGGCAAGAATGATCGCAAAGAACACCCAGCCATAGATGATATGATCGAACCCGGCGGCGAACTCGATCCCCCGGAATTGCGCGATGTAGATCGTGCCCCACGCGCGCACCCCATTGGCGAGGATCGGCACCACGATGCAGATCGCCATGAAGGCCAGGCGGCGCCCCCAGCCCTTGAAGCAGACATGGCTGATGAGCACGCCCAGCGCCACCATCGCCACCAGGAACTTCACCCCTGAACAGGCCTCGGCCACTTCGAACAGGCCCACCGGCGTATCGATGAACACCCCGTCCACTACCGCCGGAATGCCGCTCCAATGCGTAAGGGCGATGGTCAGCTTCGCGGTGACCAGTTGCAGCGGCGGAACCAGTTCGTCACCGAACGGGACCAGAAACAGCATGTAACACAACGGAAACAGCAATGCGGCTGCTACACGCGGCCCCAGCAGGGCCAGAACCGCGCCCTGGAGCATCGCCACCGCGCCGAGCTGCCGCGCCAGATTGAGGCCCGACACCGCACCCAGCAGCCACAGGAAGCAGGCGCCGGCAATGAACAACAGGCCCGGCCACCAGGCTCTGGGTGAAAGCCGCGCCAGCTCCGGAGCGCGCAGCATCACCAGCCATGCGACGATGGCGGGCACGAATATTATGTGATTGTAGGTAGAGCTGTTCCACCACTGGTCAGCCATCGCGAACCAGTCCCGCCAGAAGGCGCCCATCAGCCCCATCGCCGCAACGACCAGGCATATCAAGGGCAGGCGCCAGACTTCCGGAACCCTGCTCGCCACGCCCTGCTTCGGCCAATAAGGAAGCGCAGTGTCACGCGACATGGCGGCGTTCCGGTTCTGCGGGCCTGCGGCCCAGAAGCTCGGGCAGGCGGCACAGCATCGACTGCCAGCTGCGGTTCCGCACGACATATTCGCGCGCGGCCCTGCCCATCGCGGTCATGGCTTCCGGCGCCTCAAGCATTTCCAGCGCCCTGCGGGCCAGTGCCTCATCCGTATCGGCGACGGCGAAATGGACCCCATCCTCTCCGCCGATGCCTGTCGCCGCCTCCGGCGTGAGCAGGACGGGGCGGGCCATGGCCATCGCTTCCAGCACCTTGTTCTGTACGCCCCGGGCAATGGCGAGAGGCGCGGCAACGATATCTGCGGCAGCGATGAACGGGCGAATGTCCTCCACCGCGCCCCATACCCGGCAGCCATCGTGCCGATCATGCGCAAGCAGCGCCGCGCCGGGATTGCGCCCGACAATATGGCATTGCGCCTGGGGGTGGACCGCGCGGATTCGCGGCAGGATATTCTGCATCAGGCGCAACGCGGCCGCCGCGTTCGGAGCGTAATCCATCTGCCCGGTAAAGACGATGTGCGGCCCCCTGGCATAGGCCAGCGCGGGCGCGGGCTGACTGAGAACCGGATCGAAGAAGCCCGAATCTATGCCATTGCCCAGGGCGCTCACCCGCGCCCCCTCCGCATCGCCGAGGCGCGATTTGAAGAGTTCCGCCTCGGCTTCGCTGACCAGCAATGTCTCATGGGCACGCCGCGCGAGCCGCCCTTCCTCGATGGCGAGAAGCCGCCCTTCCCGCGCGTCGATCCAGCGGCGCGGCCGAAATCCGGCCTGGGCATATGCTTCGAACTTGGCCGAATCGACATCGACCAGATCGACCAGGACACGGCCCGAATAATCATCCGGCACATATTGGCCCATCTGGCCGGAAAAGACGTAGATCGCGCCGATCCGCCGCTCCGCGATCACCTTGCGCACATAGTCCTGCAAGCGAACGTCATGGAAGGCAGCGAGGCTCACCGGCTTGCCACTGAAAAGCGCTTCCACCCCAGCCCGCCAGAGCGGCTTGTCGCGCCTTACCAGGCAATGGCTCTTCGCAATGCCGGCGAGATGGCCTTCATGCGACAAATCCCGCTCGTTCTCCGCGAATGTCGCGACATGCACAGGCGCGATCGCGGCCAGCGCATTCAGGACATGGTAGGACCTGATCTTGTCCCCGCGATCGGGGGGGAATGGCATGCGATGCGCCAGGAACAGGATTTCCGCCAGCTTCCTCACCCCAGCCCCCGCGCGATGAGGGGGCCGATCCGGTTCGCGACCGGAAGCGGAAGGCGTTTCCACAGGGCGATGCGCGCCGCGTGGCGATCGCTGGTGGGATCGACGTCGCGCGCTGGCGCGCCGGGGGCGGACCATGTTCCATAAAGCAGGGGTTCCGGCGCGAACCCCCAATTGCGCTTGAAGTGGTAAGCGCCGCTATCGGTTTTCGAACGGCCGAAATCGAAGTGGGTGCAGCCGCGTCGGCGCGCATGCAGCATCAGCTCGAAATACATGCGGTCATTGGCGCGCAGGCCGCGGGCGGCAAGCGTCCCGCCACCCCAGTAAGGCATCACCGCCCCCCGGTCATAGAAGGACAGCACACTCGCCACTGGCGCCCCATGATGCTGGATCGTGAGAATATCGACGTCCTCGCCAAACTCATCCATCATCGCATCGAACAGGGAACGCGGAAAAACCGGCGTGCCAAGATTGCGCACGCTTTCCGCATAGACGGCGTAGTGCGAGGCGCGATCCGCCTCACCGCGCCCGACCCGTATCGTCAGATCCACGGCCAAGCCCTTGCGCACCTCGGCGCGCTGCTTGCGCGGAATGGCAAGCAGTTGCGCCTCGTCGTCATCGGCAAGCGGAGCGATGAAGCCGCAATGGGAATCGGCCTGTCGCGTCCAGTGCCAAGGAACGGGGCCTCCGCGCAGCTCGACCGTGGCGCAGCTCCACCGCAGCGCAAGCTCCTCCGACGCCGCCGTCAAGCGCAAGGCCACGCCATCACTCGCCGCAAGCGCGCCTCCCCCGACGGCAAACGGGCTGGAGACCAGCGCCCGGCCGAACACCGGGGAATGCATCTCGCTCAAGGGAAGCCAACCGGCGATCCCCGCGCCCTGCTCGGCCAGCAGCCCGATGGAACGCTGCCCCGTTCCCCGCTCCACCGCCCGCAGCCAGGCCGGGCGGTGAAACAGGCTGCCTTCGGCATGGGCCGCCACGAAGGCTTCTATCCGCGCGCACTCCGCCGGATCGTTCAGATCGGCCTGGCGCAACATACCAGCGGAGAGGGAAAACGGCGCATTCATGCCGCATCCCGTTCAAGGGCGATCGCTTCCCGATGGGCGAGAACATCCATGCGGCCCCATTCGAATTCCGTAATCAACTGGCGCAGCTTCGCCGCCATGACGTCGATATTCGTGTAATGGCGCAGGCGTGACTTGAGCGGCGCGCCAGCGACCCGCGGCTGGTCCGGGTCGATCTCCCAGGGATGAAAATAGAAGATGGCGGATCGTCCGTCGCGGCGATTCACCTGGCGGATCGCCCAGCGCGAGAAGGCATAGGGCAGGACCCGGAAGAAACCACCGCCGCCTGCCGCGAGACGCCTTCCGGCAAATTCGGCCGTGGTGACGGGAATTTCAAGCAGGTCGGACCAGGGAAGCGGGCGGAATGCGAAACGCGGCGCTTCCTTCCAGCCGTAATGATCGTGCGCGACCGGAGCCACGCTGGAACTGTAGGAATAGCCATGCTCGGCAAGAACCATATAGGCCCAGGGCGTTCGCTGGTCGATGGAGAAGCTGGGCGCGCGATAGCCCGTCACCGCCACCCCCGCCGCGTCTTCGATAGTAGCGCGGGCCTTCGCGATGTCGTCCGAGAACCGTGCCCGATCCATGGTGAAGACACGGGCATGATCCCAGCCGTGGCTCGCCAGTTCATGCCCCGCATCCGCGATGCGGCGCATCAGCGGACCATGGCGGCGCGCAACCCATCCCAGCGTAAAGAAGGTCGCCTTGACCTGCGCCTCGTCGAACATCTCCAGAATGCGCGAGACATTGCATTCGATCCGGTCGGTCAAGCCATCCCAGCTGCCTCGCGCGATCACATCCTCGAACGCGCCGACATGAAACCAGTCTTCCACATCGACCGACAAGCCATTGATAGAGCGCGCGATGTTCACCCAGGCCTCCTCTCAGGCCGCCATCGACCGGCTTGCATCGCTTTCGATCCACTCGATCAGCATGGTCAGGGTATGACGAATGGCGCGTTCCTGCTCGGCCATCTTCGCCTCGATCTGCCCCAACCGTTCGGCGAGCGCTTCGATCGCAGGCGCATGCGCGGCGGAAAGCCCGTCTTCCAGGCCATGGGAAAGCTCCACCACCGCCTGCTGGAGTTCGGCGATACGGGCATCGCGGGCAGACAGCATCGCTTCGACCAGCTTCGGATCGAAAGCTAGCGCCGCCGGCTGCCCGGTCGATCCGGCCTCCGGCTTTTCCGGCTTGGCGGCCTCGCCCGGCGTTTGCGCGGCCGGCGCGACGGCGTTGGAAATATTGTCGTCGGCGATCTCCGCCAGAACCGTGCGGAGCATCATCTCGTCGATGCGCGAGCGTTGCTCGACCGCGCCCAGCAACAGCAGCCTGTTGGCCAGCTGGTTGATCCTGCGCGGGATGCCGCGCGTCGCCTCGTAAAGCTCGGCGAACACGCCTTGATCGAATGAGGGATTGTCCCGCCAGCCCACGCGCGAAAGACGATGCTTGATGTAGGGTTCGACCTCGCTCGCCTCCATCGCATCGAGATGATGCGTCGCGATGACGCGCTGGCGCAACTGCTCCAGATTCGGATGGGTCTGCAATGTCGTGCGAAATTCCGGCTGGCCCAGCAGCAGGGTTTGCAGCAGCGGATGCGAGCCTAGCTGGAAGTTCGACAGCATGCGCAGCTCTTCCAGCGCGCTGATCGCCATGTTCTGCAATTCATCGACAACCAGCAGGCATCGCCGCCCTGCCCGCGCCTCGTCATGCAGAAAGCCTTCGATCGCGCCAAGGGCGGATGCCTTGTCATGCCCTTCGATATCGAGGCCGAAGCATTGCGCGACCACATGGATGATTTCCTCGCCATCCAGCTTGCTGGTCACCACCTGCCCGACAGTCAGCCGTTCCGGGTCCACCGTGGAAGTCAAATGGGCGACCAGGGTGGATTTCCCCGCCCCGACCTCGCCGGTGATGACGATGAAGCCTTCGCCCTGCGCCAATCCATAACTCAAATAAGACAATGCCTTGCGATGCGAAATGCTCTCGAAATAGAAGGCCGGGTCCGGGGTGAGCTGAAAGGGCCTGCCGCTAAGCCCGTAAAAATCGTCGTACATCACATCACTCCTTGGGCTCAGAACGAATAACGCATGCCGAGGAGAGCGGTGAGGTAGCTGGAATCCTCCTCGATCTCCCTTGTTATGCCATCGAGACGGACCGCCGCAGTGGCGCTCAGCCGGTCCGTCAGCAGGCGATCATAGGCCAGCCCGGCGCCCCAGGCAGTAACATCGCCACCGTTGGCAAAGCCACTGTTCAGCCAATTGGCCCGGATGTCTCCCGAAAGAGTCGAGCGCCGGTCCAATCGCAGGTTCGCATAGGCGGCAAGCCAGATATTCTCGTCGATCACACCGTTGGCCGAAGCCAGGATCGTGCCTTCCGCGGCGATGAATTTCCGCCGGTCGTAGCCCGCGCCTATGCCGGCCTGTATCCGGCCCAGATCGACCGCATAGCTGGCCGCGATACCACGCCCCCTGAAGGTCGCGGACCGCACCGAACCGAGTGCGCTGCCCAGGCAGGAACCTTGCTCCAGGCTGCCCACACAGCTGTTCAGATCGCCCGTCAGCGCATTGCGGACGGCGTCGAAGCTGGTCGGCAAGGACGACAGCGCATTGTTGAGCTGCCCGCCGAAGCCGGCGACATTGTCATAGACCATGACATTCACGCTGCTGCGCCGAGTCATCTGCCAGCCGAAACTGCCGTGATAGCTTGTCGCCCCATAGCGGCGGCCGACATGGGCCTCCAGGGTAGTGCGCACGCTGGGCCGCCAGATCACGCCGACATCCCAGATCAGCCCCTCGACATCATAGGCCATCACGCGCGGCGCGCTCTTGTCCGTTTTCAGGCGGCCCTTGGAATCGAACACGGGATTGCCATCCGCATCGAACAGCGCATCGCGGCTGGAAATCTCGACATCCTCGTACCCCACGCCGCCGACAAGGGCGACGGTGCGGCTGACCGGCACGGTCACATCGGCCCGGATATGCCTGTCCTCCGCCCTCTGGTCGAGGTTGGAAATATCCTCGCGATACCAGCCAGCGCCGAGGCCCAAGCCGACCGGAAGCACATCGCCCGGCTGCGTCCCGGCATGGAGAGTGGCCATATGAACGGTGCTGTGGTCGAACACATCGACCGGATCGCCATCCGGCCCCGCCAATATGCCGTCCGGCCCTTCGAGACGGGTATAGCCGATCCGGTAATTGGCCGTCAGGGCCACATCGCCCGCATGGGTCTGGAGGCTGGGTCCGGCGTAGACCGAATAGAGGGTGTTGCTGTCGCCATCGCTCGAGAAGGGGTTGAGAACCGAACCGCCATTGCCCTCGAAATGGGTCCGGGTCGCCAGCCCGCCCGCCTCGATCGTGAGGGTGCGGGGGATGATCGACGCCGAAACGCGGGCAATGCCGGTTATCTCGTCCACATCGGGGGCGTCCTTGCCCCAGCCGATCGTCCGTGCATAGCGAAGCGACAATTCGCCCGCGGTGTTGCGGCCGTTGATCGAGGTATCCACGCCTGCCGCCAGCCGGGTATAAGTCACCGTATCGTTCCCGGGGGACAATTCCGCCGACAGGACCTGGGCCGCTTCGATATAGGGCCTCACTTCGATACGCTGCCCGCCTCCAGTGCTTCCGCCGCCGCCTTCGCGAGCGAGCGCCGGGGTGGCGGCAAGCGCCGCGAGAACCGGCAACAGCAGCAATTTCAAGCAAAATCGCATGGTTACCCCCCGTAACCGTAATAGGAACCGAAGCGCCGCCCGCTGGGGCTGAAACGCGCGCCGTTCAGAAGAAGCTTGATGTCGGGGCAGGCCGAAAGGAGGGATATCGCATCCTCCAGCGCGCTTTGCCCGGTCCGGTCCGCCCTGACCACGATCAGGGCCTGCCCCACATATTTCGCAAGCTCGGCAGCCGGAGAGGCCGCAAGAGCCGGCGGAGAATCGAAGATCACGATGCGTTCGGGCGCGCCCCGGGTCAGGCGGTCGAGGACTTCGCCGGCCCGCGAGCTTGCGAGATATTCGCTATCGGAATTGGTCCGGTTGCCCGCAGGCAGCACCCACAATCCGGGAATATCGGTGCGCAGGACGCAATCCTCCACCTTGATCGCGGGATCGGCCAGCGCGTCCATCAGCCCCGGCCCGCCGGCTATTCCCAGAGCGGAAAGAATGGATGGCTTGGCGAAATCCGCATCCACCAGCAGAACCTCGCTGTCCCGCTCCGACGCGATGGAAAGCGCCAGGTTGACGGCGCAGAAGGTCTTTCCCTCACCCGGATGGGGCGAACAGATCAGGATGCGCTGGCCATTGGGGGCAGCCCGCCCTGCCACGGATTCCCTGGCAGTTTGAAGGAGTTGCCGCTTGATTATGCGAAACTCTTCGAGCAGCGCCGTGACCGGCCCTTCCGGCTCGATAAGGCCCTGTTCCCGCAACCAGGCGCGCTTCACCGGGTGCGGCGCACCAGCAAAATTGATGGGTTCGACCCGCTTCTCGGCAACGACTGCAGGCGTCTCATCCGAAGCAGGCGAGGCCGCCGAGGGAGCAGGCTGCTGCGGCTGGGGCGCGGCCTGTGGTTCCGCAGCATCGCGGCCCTCGGCGTCAATGGGGGGCCGATCATCGACCCGGGGCTTGCGGGATCGCAGGCGCTTCGCCAGCGGAGGAAGATCCTTCGGAACCGAAGCCGGCTTCAAGCCGGCAAGGTCGAAAGCCTCTGTCGCCCGTTCAAGCAAGGATTTGCTGGCGGGGTCCGCGCCATCTCCAGGCAGAGGGATCTTGCTTTGATCAGTCATCCCATCCCTCCTCAGACCACCGAGCCGCGCTGGACGAATTCCACGACCAGCAGCACTATGAAGAGACAGCCCAGCCCCGCTGCGCCGCCCAGGAATTGCTTGAACCGCTTCGCTTCGATCAACCGCCGCGCATCGGTGAAAGTGAACGACACCGTCCCCAGAACGGGAAGATCGAGCGCATCTTCGAGCTTGTTGGCGGTGGCGAAGGTCGAGCGCAGATGGCCCACCGCGAAACCCGCGCCCACGCCGGCGCCGATGCCAACGATCAACACGCCAAAAAGCAGCAGGGGCCGGTTGGGCGCGGACGGAATGCGCGGTGTCGTCGGCGGATCGATGATCTCGAACCGGATCGAGCTGTTCTCCGTCTCCACCTGACCACGCAACCGAAGTTCTTCACGATCTTTCAGAAGTTTGTCGTATTGATCTCTCAAGACATCGTAATCCCGGCTGATGCGCTGCGCTTCCGCCGCCACGCCGGGTTCCATCGTCTGATTGGCGATCATCGCGCTGATTTCGGCCTGGAGCGCAGCCTTGCGGGCCTGCAGCGCCTGGACATTGGCCTGCCGTTCCGTGCGGATGGAAATGAGCGAAGTATAGGCCGGGTTCGGCGTGCCGCCCGCTCCATCGCCGGCCGCGACCTGCTTGCGCAAGGATGCGATCTGCTGCTTGAGACTCACGACATCGGGGTGATTGTCGGTAAGTCCACGCGCCTTCATTCCGGCAAGATCCGCCTCGGCCTGCGCCAGCGTGCCTCGCGGCCCGCCGCCAACACCGGGGACGATCAGGGTGGGCGGAGTGCTGCTCAACTGGCCGGTTATCGCGGCAAGCGCGCTCTGAGCGGCAGCCAGATCCGCATCGATGCTGCGCATTTCGGAGCGGCTCGATTCGAGCTTCTGGGCAATGGACGCGGCACCTCCGATCAATTCAGGATGCTGGGCCTCGAAGGCAAGGCGGCGCTGCTCCGCCGCTTCCAGCTGCTTCTGGCGTGCCTCCAGCTGCTGATCCAGAAACTGTATCGTCTCATGCATCTCGCCGCGATCGCCCGCGAGATTTTCCTCGCGGAAGATATCGAGCATCTTCTGAACGATATCCTGAGCAAGTCTGGCGTTTTCCGCGTCGGACAAATCGCTGCGCCCGGATTGGGCGCTGATCTCGAACAGATTGTCCTGCTGGCTGACGATCTTGATCTGCTTCGCCAGCGACTGAACGGCGACCTCCATCTGCGAAGGTGAAACTATATCCTGGCCAATGCGGGTGGCGCGGATGACCTTCTCGAGATTGGTCGCGCTGGTAATCGTCTGGCGAACCCTTTCGATATCCTTCTGCCGGGTTCCAGCGCCGATGCCGATCTGCTGGGCCAGCACATCGTCGAGCTGAACGAATATCCGGGTCTTCAATTCGTAAGTGTTCGGAATGAAAGCGACCGCCAGCCAGCCAAGCAGACACACCGCCCAGCTTATGGCCAGCACCAGCCATCGGCGGTGCCAGATGGAAAAAAGCGCTGCGCGCAGTTCATCATAGATGGCGTTCATGCCGCGGGCGCCCTCAGAACATGCTCTCGGGGATGATGACCACATCGCCCGGCATCAGCAGGACATTCGCCTTGCTGTCCCCCTTCTTGAGAAGGTCGTTCAGGCGCAGCTTGTATTCCTGCTGCTTCCCGCTCTCCTTGTCGAAGCGAACCAGCTTCGCCCGGTTGCCGGCCGCATATTCCGACAGTCCACCCACCGCGATCATCGCATCGAGAATGGTCATGTTCGCGCGATAGGGGATGGACGCAGGCTTTTCCGTGGCGCCCACGATCCGAACCTGCTGGCTGAACGTGCCCGCGAATTTGTTGACGATCACCGACACCAGCGGATCGTTGATATATTGGGACAATTGCAGGCGAACATCTTCCGCCAGCATCGCCGGAGTCTTGCCGACCGCAGGCATGTCCGTGACCAGCGGAGTGGTGATGCGCCCATCCGGCCGCACCTGAACGCTCGCCCCCAGTTCGGGATTGCGCCAGACGTGAATCGTCAGCTCGTCCAGCGGACCGATCACATATTCTTCGCCCGGCCCCTCCTGCATCGCGACGAACTGCGCGGGCTGAAGCTCCCTCGTCGCAGTGCCGGCAGCGCACCCCGAAAGAGTCAGCCCGGCCACTGCGGTTGCGGCCAGCATGTGAGCGAAACGGTTCTTTTGCATCGGTGCGCGTCCTCGCGATTCGGCGGGCCGGACGAGGCGGGGCGCACATGCCCTATCCCCGTCCAGGCCCTGGATCCGAAATGCGGTATTGCGATAAAGGGTGAACATACCGTTAGCCTTTCGGCCAACGGCGCGGCTTTCGGCAGTTTATTACGAATGCGTCCCGAAAAGGGACGGTGTGCCGGAGAATGCTAAACCAGCAGCTCCAGCGCCGGCCCCTGCCCCAAAAAAGCCGCCGGGCTGGCGGTCGCGCCATAGGCGCCGGCGCAGAAAATGGCGACCAGATCGCCGACCTGGGCATCCGGCAGCATCGCCTTGTCCGCCAACCGGTCAAGCGGCGTGCAGAGACAGCCCACCACACTCGCCTCAACCGATGGCGAGCGGGTGAATTGCGTCGCGATCGCCACGGGATAATTGCGGCGAACGACGGTGCCGAAATTGCCGGACGCCGCAAGCTGGTGATGAAGCCCCCCGTCAGTCACCAGGTAAAGCTCGCCATGGCTTTCCTTGCGATCGACGATGCAGGCCAGATAAACTCCCGCCTCACCCACCAGATAACGCCCCAGTTCGATACAAAATTGTGTTTTTGCAATCTCTTGAGGGATATTCTCAAAGCGATTTGACAACGCCTTGCCGACCGCTCCGATATCGAGCGGTTCGTCTCCGGCAAAATATGGAATACCGAAGCCCCCGCCCATGTTGAGATGAGGCAAGGGCGCGCCGATCTCCCGGGCCAGCCGGGCCGCGAGGTCCAGCGTGTTGCCTTGCGCCTCGATTATCGCTTCCGAAGACAATGCCTGGCTGCCGGCGAAGATATGCAGGCCGCGCCATTCCGCTCCGGATGCGACGATCTTTCGCGCAAGCGCCGGCACTCGCTCCGTATCGATACCGAATGGCTTGGCGCCGCCGCCCATTTTCATGCCCGATCCGCGCAATTCGAAATCCGGGTTCACGCGGATAGCCAGACGGGGACGCTTGCCCAGATTCCCGGCGATGGCCAGCGCACGAGCCGCCTCGCCTTCCGATTCCAGGTTGAGCGTGACCCCGGCCGCGATCGCGGCTTCCAGTTCCCAATCACGCTTGCCCGGCCCGGCAAAGCTGACTGTGGCCAGATCGATGCCAGCCTTCCGAACCAGTTCCAGTTCACCGCCGGATGCAATGTCAAATCCATCCACCAAGCCTTTGATGGATTCCAGAAGAGGAATATAAGGATTTGCTTTTACTGCATAATGAATCGAAAGATCATCGGGCATGGCAGAGCGAAGCTTGGCCACCCGCTGCTCGATCATGGCTTTGGAATAAACGAACAGTGGCGTGCCTCCGGCACGAGCGACGAGTTCGCTCGCCCGCACGCCTCCCACGGCAAGTTCGCCATCGACGGCATCGAAGCCGGAAGGTATCGGACCGAGCGGTTTCATGCCGTCAGATCCCGCATTAATGCCGTGCGGTCAATCTTGCCGTTGGGATTGAGCGGCATGGCATCACGCCAGTGGATTACCTTGGGCTGCATGAAATTGGGAAGTTCCTTCATCAGCAAGCCCGGCAACCGCCCCTGCGGATCGTCCACGCCAACCACCGGCCGCACCACCAGATGGATGGCCTGGCCGAGCCGTTCATCGGGCACACCCAGCGCAACCGCTTCCACTACCAGCCCGGTCCCGCGCGCGACATCCTCGAGTTCCTGCGGGCTTATCCGATTGCCCGCACTCTTGATCATGGCGTCACGGCGGCCCACGAAATAGAGCAGGCCATCGGATGCGCGCCTGACCCTGTCCCCCGACCATACCGCCATGCCGCCATACACGGACATCGGCGGCGCAGGCCGGAATCGTTCGGCCGTCCGTTCCGGATCGCGCCAATAGCCTTGCGCCACCAGCGGGCCGCAATGCACGAGTTCTCCTTCCTCATCGGCCTCGGCCAGATCGCCCCGGTCATTGATGACGAGAACTTCCGCGAAGGGGATCGCCTTGCCCATGGAAGTGGGATGCACATCGACCAGGGCCGGGTCGAGAAAAGTGGAACGGAACGCCTCGGTAAGTCCATACATCGGGAAAATGCGCGCATTGGGAAAGGTGGATCGCAGGGCGGCGACAAGATCAGACGTCAATGCGCCCCCGCTGTTGGTCAGCCGGCGCATCGAAGCGGACGCTTCTTCCGGCCACTCCTGCTCCACCAATTGGACCCAAAGCGGCGGAACGGCCGCAAGCGTCGTAACGCCATGCCTCAGGCATGCCTTGATGACGTCGCGCGGGGTGAGATAATCGAGCGGCACGACACAGGCTCCCGCCTTCCAGGCGCTCAAAAGCTGGTTTTGCCCGTAATCGAAGGCAAGCGGGAGGACGCCCAGCACGACGTCATCCGCGGCCAGATCCAGATAATGCGCCACGCTCACCGCCCCCAGCCAGAGGTTGGCATGGCTCAGCACCACGCCCTTGGGCCGGCCCGTCGAACCGCTGGTATAGAGAATTGCGGCCATTTCTCCGGGATCTGCCGACGATGGCGGCAGGAAGCGATCGAGCACCTCCGCATCGGACCAGGCCTCGCCTTCTTCCATCTTGCGGCATGACGCCGGGATGTCGCCCAACTCCAACGATGCCAGACGCGCCTTGTTGGCGATCAACAGAACGGCGCCGCTATCCGCCAATATATGGGCAACCTGGGCGCGCTTGAGCAAAGGATTGATAGGCACATGCACCAGCCCCGCCCGGGCCGCGGCCAATGGCAGGAGACAGCTCAATTCGCCCTTTGCCATCCAGCTCGCGATACGCGCCCCTTTTTCCGGCGCGATCTCCGCGAGCCATGCCGCCAATACGCCTATACGCCTCCTTAAGGCCTGATAGGTAAGGGTCCGGTCGCGCAAGACCAGCGCGGATGCGCCATCCTCTCCCGCCTCGGCGAGATGATCGAGCGGTCGGGGCTGGAGATCAAGCGCAACGGGCATGATGACGTAATATGCTCCCGAGGAGATTCTGGACGGGTGATCGAGGCCAGCTATCACGACAAGGTTAATGTCCTGCAAGACCATAAACTCGCGAGCGAAGGCCCCTTCGACCGCGTGGAATGGTTCGCCTTGCTCGAAGCCAGCGATAATGTGCGGCCGGTAACGATCAAGCTATCCGCCGAAACCGGACTGGCGGCCATGGTGCTCAAGAGGGGGAAAGATCGCCTCGAGCCGCTGGCCAACTGGTATTCCTTCATCTGGCGGCCTGTTTTTACCGCCAACGCTCACCGCGCCGCCCTTCTCGATGCTGCGGCGCGATACCTGAAGCAACATGCCAGGCGCGTCACCTTATGGCCGCTGCCGGATGAAGACGGCAGCGCAACCCTGATCGAAGCCGCCTTCCGCAGGGCAGGCTGGGCCGTATTCCGCTCCGTATGCGACACCAATCATATCCTGCGCGTCCAGGGCAGGGATTATGGAGAATATCTGGCCAGCCGCCCTGGCGCGCTGCGCACCACGCTGAAGCGGAAAGCCAAGAAGGTAGAAATAAATATTTCTAATTATTTTCATGATGATACATGGGAAATATACGAGGAAATCTATGCACAAAGCTGGAAGCCTGAAGAAGGCGACCCATCGCTTCTGCGCCATTTCGCCCAGGCCGAGGGCGATGCAGGCCGCATCCGCCTCGGCATAGCGAGGCACGAAGGCTTGCCTGTGGCTGCCCAATTCTGGACGGTCGAGAACAATACGGCCTACATCCACAAGCTCGCCCATATCGAGAGCGCGCAGAATCTGTCCGCCGGCTCGGTGCTGACAGCCGCGCTCATGAAGCATGTCCTCGACACGGACCGCGTGGAGATCGTCGATTTCGGCACTGGCGACAATGGCTACAAGAAGGACTGGATGGACGATGTTCGCCCCCGCTTCCTGCTGGACTGCCATGACACCAGAAATCCACACTCCTGGCCTTACATACTCCGGGGAACGGCACGCCGGGTTGCCTCTCGTCTTCGGGCTGGCTAGGGCGGCGGCGAGCAAGAATTCGACCGGATGCAAGGCAACATCCCCATGAACAGAACTTCCTTTTCCGATCACGGTGCCATGAACGGCACTGATGTGGACATCATCCTTCGGTCGATCATGGTTGACGTGCTGGGGCTTGGAGAAGCCCAGGTCGCCGGTTTTGACGCGGAAACGGGCTTGTTCGGCTATCTTCCCGAACTCGATTCCATGGCGGTGGCCACCCTGCTCACCGAAATGGAGGATCGTCTCCATATCGTCATCGACGACGATGAGGTCGATGGCGAACTGTTGGAAACCTACGGTGGCCTGCTGGCATTCGCACAATCCAAACGCCCCGAAGGCTGATCGCACCCTGTGATCGCAAGCTGGCCCTGCCCCACGCCCGGCGGCGAGACACAGGCAGAGCTTGCCATCCGCTTCGATCGGAAGCGGCCGAAAAGGCTTCTGGTCCTGCCGGCGCTGTTCGACGAGGGAAACAAGCTGCGCAAGCAGACCGTCGAGGTGATGCGGCGCCTTGCCCATTCAGGAATCGATTGCTTCCTGCCGGACCTGCCGGGCTTCAATGAGAGCCTGCAGCCTCTGGAAGCGCAGTCCCTCGAAACCTTGCGCCAGGCAGCCACGGAAGCAGCGCGCCATTTCAGCGCAACCCATGTGCTGACCATCCGGGCTGGGGCGATCCTGGCGCCGCAGGACCTTCCCGGCTGGCGCTATGCCGGAACCGGCGGGGCGAATGTGCTGCGCGCAATGATGCGCGCCCGTATCGTCGCATCCCGAGAAGCCGGCCGAGACGAGCAGACGTCGTCTCTGGCGGAATTGGGCCGCAGGGACGGTCTGGACCTGGCAGGATACCGGATCGGCCCGAAACTGTTCGCGCAGCTGGAAACCTCGCACCTGCCCGACACCGGCAGGCTGTCAGATGTCGATCAGGAGACTGTCGGCGGCAGCGGCCTTTGGCTGCGGGCGGAACCCTCGGAAAGCGCCGGTCAGGCCGATGCGCTCGCCGCCATCATCGCCATGGGCCTGCTGGCATGATGCGGAAGCATCTCGACTTCGATTGCGCGGGCCACAGACTTGCCGCCACTCTCGATGAAGCCCCGGGCAAGACAGGCCTTCTGATGGTGAGCGGAGGAAACGAGACGCGAGCCGGCGCCTTTTCCGGAATGGCCGCGCTTGCCGCTAGAATTGCCGATCATGGCTATCCCGTGTTTCGCTTCGATCGACGGGGTGTGGGTGACAGCGAGGGCCGGAATCGCGGCTTTCGCGACGCTGCGGCGGACATTGCCGCCGCCATCGCGGCATTCCGGGCCGAAGCGCCGCAACTTCAGCGAATTTACGGCTTCGGCAATTGCGACGGGGCAAGCGCCCTGATGCTTGCGAGCGGACAAGGGCTGGATGGATTGCTGCTGGCCAACCCCTGGACGATCGAAAACGACGCAGGCGGGCTGCCCCCGGCTGCGATCCGCTCACGCTACATGGAGAAGCTCCGCGATCCGGCGGAATTGCTTAGGCTATTGAAGGGGCAGGTTTCGATTGCGAAGCTGGCGCGCGGGCTGCGCCAGGCAATCCGTCCGCCTGCCCCGCCCAGCTCGCTGGCAATGGAAATACGCAATGGCCTGGGTCAGTTCACCGGGCCAGTCATGATCCTGCTGGCGGAATGCGACCGGACCGCACAGGCATTCATCGCTTCATGGGACAAGAGCGATCCCCGGATCGCCCGATGCCCCGACGCCACCCATGCCTTTGCCGAGCCGCATGCGCGCGACTGGATTTTCAATCAGATAATCAAGGCATTATCGGACGAATAGACTAGCCAGTTCAACATGGGTGGACCAGCGGAACTGCCCGACCGGGCGCAACTCCGCCAGACGATAGCCGGCCGCCGACAGGATCTGGGCATCTCGCGCCCAGCTGGAAGGATTGCAGCTGATATAGACGATCTTCGGGACATTGCTCTGGGCAAGCCTGCCGACCTGTTCGCGCGCGCCAGCTCGGGGCGGATCGAGCAGAACCGCGCTGAAGCGGTTCAATTCTTCCTGCAGCAGCGGATTGCGGAACAGGTCGCGATGCATCGCATGGACCGGGCGCCCACTGCGGTTCGCCGCCGCCTTGCAAGCAAGATGGGCATCGCGAGCCGCTTCCACGGCCAGCACTTTCGTATCGCCCGCGAGCGCGAAGGCGAAGGTTCCCAGCCCTGAAAACAGATCGGCCACCGTTGCCGAGCCTGCCAGCCACTCGCGGGCCGCTGACGCAAGCGCAGCCTCCCCATCGGCGGTCGCCTGCAGGAAAGCGCCCGACGGGAATGAAACCGATACGCCCGACAGGTCGATGCTGACTGGCTCAGGCTCCCATAGAGCCTCCGGGCCATATCCCTGATCCAGCGTCAACCGGGCCAGCCCCTGATCCCTCGCGAAATCGAGCATCGCCTCCGTCTGTTCCAGACCTTCGACGGTCAATCTCCTCAGACCGAGATCGACGCCCTGCTCGAGCAGGGTGAGCTCGACATCCGCGGTGAACTTGCCCTTGCGCCGCGACAGCAGCTTTCGCAGCGGGGGAATTACCGCAAAGAGTTCGGGAACGAGTATCTCGCATTGCGCCATGTCGACGATCCGGTGCGCCCCGCCCTCGCGGAAGCCGAGCAAGGCTCTCCCCCCGCCATTCACCGCATGAAGCGTTGCCCTGCGGCGGCTCCTTGGAGGTGAAAGATGGGGTGATCTAATTTTTTCCGAAACGATTCCATGCGCTTGTCCAGCATAGATTACACGGTCGCTCACGAATTGCGCGAGAATGGTATCGTCGCAATGCTGAAGCTGGCAGCTCCCGCAACGGCAGAAATGGCGGCAAGGGGGAGCGACATGATGCGGGCCATGCTCCAGCCTGCCATCCGCCAGCAGCACATCGCCCGGCACCGCGCCGGGCGCATGCCGCCCGTCCGCGGCCTGCCCATCGCCACGCGCGGCGATGCGCGTGATAAAAACCGGCTCGGTCACAGACAATTGGCGATCGCGGCGGAAATATGACCGGCGAGATCGCTGGCGGTGAACGGCGGCCTCACCAGCCGCGCCGCTTCACCGTGCAGCCACACAGCCTCGCTCGCGGCGGCAAAAGCATCTCGCCCGCTGGCCAGCCGGCTCACGAGCAGGCCGGCCAGCACATCGCCGGTTCCCGCGATGGAAAGCCAGCTAGTGGCGGGCCGAGCGAGGGAAAGCCTGCCGTCAGGCGCCGCAATGATCGTGTCCGGGCCTTTCGCGACGATGGCCATTCCACTCGCGCGTGCCAGATCCCGTGCCGCGGACAACTTGCTTTCGGCATCGACCGAAAAGAACGCGCAAAGCTTTTCAAGTTCCCCTTCATGCGGTGTCGCGATCACCGGCGCTTTCCGGCCCGCCAGCATTTCCGGCCGGAGCAGCACCAGCGCATCCGCATCCAGAACCGTGGGGCAATCACGCGCCAGCGCCGTGAGCAACCGTTCCCGTGACGCATTCTGCCGCCCCAGCCCCGGGCCGATGAGAAGCGCTGAAATCCTGGGATCTTCGAGGGCGATTTCCAATGGCTGGTCATTCGCCACCAGATCGATCGGCCGGTGCGCAGGCGGGCTGTCCGCCAGCAATTTGACGTAGCCGGCACCGCCGCGCATCGCTGCTTCGCCCGCCAGCAACGCCGCCCCAGGCATGACGCCGCCTGCCACCGCCACGAGGCCGCGCGAATATTTATGCGCATCCACATCGGGAGCGGCCAGCCTTGGCTTGTTGACGAGGGATGCTGCGCCCTCCACCGCCGCCACACCAATCGGAACCAGGTGCCTTTCCCCCATCATCGGCGAGGACGGCATCAGCCAATGGGCATATTTCCAGGCCCCGAGCGCCAAGGTTAGATGATAGGCAGGGAGGCCGCCATTGAGCAGAAGCCCGCTATCGCTGGCGATCCCGCTAGGCATGTCTACGGCGATCCTGAAACGGTGGCCGGAAGCAAGCGCGACAAGCGTATCGCAGGCGGCACTTTCAAGCGGCCGCCCAAGCCCGCTGCCGAACAGGCAATCCACGAAGACTTCACCCTCGGGCCGCGTTCCCGCATCGACAATCTGTCCCGCGAATGCCGCGCGGGCATTGCGCGCCGCGTCGGTGCCCGGCGGATAGGGGGCAAGCACCTGAACCTCAACTCCACGCTCATGCAGGGTTTGGGCGATCACATAACCATCACCGCCATTGTTGCCCGGGCCGCAAAGAACGGTGACCGTCCGGCCTGCGGCAATCCGCCAGACCCATTCCGCAGCGCCGCGCCCTGCCGTCTGCATCAGCGTGTCGACCGTTTCGCCACCGGCGATCAGGGCCTGCTCGGCCGCTGTCATCTGCGCGACGGTCAGTATCTGGTCACTTGCCTTCGGCATTGTCCCTGTTTTCCTCGACGCCTTTTATCGTGGCGGGGAAGCGATAGCGATCGCCCGCCACGGCAATCACCAGCGCATCCGATGCGACCTGCGCCTGCCCCTCATCGGCGCCATCGGCAACCGCCAGTCCCCGCCCATCCTTCAGCACTTCAAAGCGGCGAAAACCGCCATTGGGGTGATGCACGACAAGGAAGAGCGTGTCGCCTTGCCGGTCGCGCTCCACCGCGCATACAGGCTTCAATTCAGCGGCACCGCCAAGCGCGCAGGAAATGGCCTCACCCCCTGCCACGGAAGCCTTGTCAGGCACGCTTCCATCATTCTCCGAACACCCGGCCGCGAGCACCATCGTTGCCGCCAGCAGCCGGCTGCGCAAGGGGAGCATCAACGGCGCTTGAGCTGGGTAACGTCGCGCACCGCGCCGCGCGCCGCGCTGGTGGTCATCGCCGCATAGGCCTGCAACGCCGCGGAAACCTGCCGCTTGCGCGGCTTCGCGGGTTTCCAGGCGGCAGCCCCTTTGGCTTCCATCGCGGCGTGGCGCGCAGCCAGTTCCTCGTCGCTAACGGCAAGCCGGATGGACCGATTCGGAATGTCGATCTCGATCCGGTCGCCATTCTCCACAAGGCCGATGGCGCCCCCTTCCGCTGCTTCGGGCGAGACATGGCCGATCGAAAGCCCCGAGGTGCCGCCGGAAAAACGCCCATCTGTGATCAGCGCACAGGCGGCCCCAAGACCTTTCGATTTTATATAGCTGGTGGGGTAGAGCATTTCCTGCATCCCGGGCCCGCCACGCGGCCCCTCGTAACGGATGACGACGACATCACCCGCAACGACCTGGCCGGTGAGAATGGCCGTTACCGCCGCGTCCTGGCTCTCGTAAACCTTGGCAGGGCCAGCGAAGGTCAGGATCGATTCATCGACGCCCGCCGTCTTCACGATGCAGCCGTCGCGCGCAATATTGCCGGAAAGGACGGCAAGACCACCATCCTTGCTGAAGGCGTGATCGGCGGAACGGATCACCCCTTTCTGGCGGTCGAGGTCCAGCTCGTCCCAGCGGCGGTCCTGGCTGAATGCGGTCTGCGTCGGCACGCCGCCCGGCGCGGCGAGGAAGAATTCCCGAACCGCCGGATCATTGCTGCGGCCGATGTCCCAGGCGTTGAGCGCATCGCCCAGCGTCGGGCTGTGAACCGTGGGCAGATCGGAGTGAAGCAGCCCGGCCCGGTCGAGTTCGCCCAGGATAGCCATGATCCCGCCAGCCCGGTGGACATCCTCCATATGGACGTCCGCCTTCGCCGGGGCGACCTTGGAAAGGACCGGAACCCGGCGCGACAGGCGGTCGATGTCGGTCATCGTGAAATCCACCCCGGCCTCATAGGCGGCGGCCAGCAGATGCAGCACCGTATTGGTCGACCCGCCCATCGCGATGTCGAGGCTCATCGCGTTCTCGAAAGCCTCAAAGCTCGCGATGGAGCGCGGCAGGACGCTTTCGTCGTCCTGCTCGTAGTAGCGACGACACAGTTCCACGACCAATCGCCCCGCGCGCAGGAACAGGTTCTTCCGGTCCGCATGGGTGGCCAGCGTCGATCCATTGCCCGGCAGAGAAAGGCCGAGAGCCTCGGTCAGGCAATTCATCGAATTCGCGGTGAACATGCCCGAGCAGGAGCCGCAGGTCGGGCAGGCGGAGCGTTCGATGGTGGCGACTTCCTCGTCCGTCATGTTCTCGTCAGCGGCGGCGACCATGGCATCCACCAGATCGAGCGCATGTTCCTTGCCGCGAAGCACGACCTTGCCTGCCTCCATCGGACCGCCGGATACGAAGATCACGGGAATATTGATCCGCAACGCCGCCATCAGCATTCCGGGCGTGATCTTGTCGCAATTGGAGATGCAGACCATCGCATCGGCGCAATGGGCATTGACCATATATTCCACGCTATCGGCGATAAGGTCGCGCGAAGGCAGGCTGTAGAGCATGCCGTCATGCCCCATCGCGATACCATCATCGACGGCGATGGTGTTGAATTCCTTGGCGACGCCCCCCGCCGCCTCAATCTCGCGGGCAACCATCTGGCCAAGATCCTTGAGGTGGACATGGCCCGGCACGAACTGGGTGAAGCTGTTGACCACCGCGATGATCGGCTTGCCGAAATCCGTCTCCTTCATGCCGGTCGCGCGCCACAGGCCACGCGCACCCGCCATGTTGCGGCCATGGGTGGAAGTGCGGGAACGATAGGCAGGCATGGGTCGAACTCCAGTCGGGATATGCTCGGTCAGGCAGCAATGCTGCGCCCCTACCGCAGGATCACCTTCAGCCGAAGCGGAAAATGGCCGAATGCGGCCATCGCATTGTCCTACTCGCCAGCCTCGAGCGCAACCCTGTTGCAGATACGCACGAGGCGTTTCGCCCATTCCGCCTGCTGCGCGGGAGTGGCGATGCGATCCTGCCTTATCTCCAGCCCCAGATAGGGTCGCCCCTCCGCTTCCGCATGGCGATCCATCGTCGCGTTGAGCAGCTTGCCGGAATAGGGCTGCTGATCGCCAACCTCCAGCCCCTCCTCCCCGAGCAGGGCGATGGCCAGACGAGAGGCTTGCTCGTTCGTATTATACAGCACCCCGCAATCCCACGGGCGCTCCTCGTCCGGCCTGCTCGCCAGCATGGGAGTGAAGCTGTGCAGCGAAAGGATCAGGGCTTGTGGAAACCTGTCAAGAATGACTGACAACTCATTGTGATATGGATGAAAGAATCGGTCTATTCTCGATTGGCGTACATCGCCATGATTGCCCGGTATGGTGTGGCCGTCACTTGCATGGGGAATAAGCCCATGATGATCCTCCTGCCGATTGAAATCGCAGACCAGGCGGCTGACATTTCCCAGAAAGGCGGCGATGCCCGCGTGCCTGGCCATATGTTCGGCCACTCCAGCCACTCCCAGGTCGACCGCAATATGATTGTCGAGCAGGGCGGGATCTATGCCGAGGTCAATATCCTCCGGCACGCGATTGGACGCATGATCGGCAACGATAAGAATGCCGCCAAAGCGGGGCTGGCCAACCAGCCTGAACGCTTCGCTCATCGCAGGCTCCCAGGCATCCGCCACCAGCCGGGATGGTCGCTGGCAAGCCTTTGCGCGGCTTCGCGCATGGCGTCATGGCTTCGGAACAGGCCGAAGCAGGTCGCGCCCGAGCCGGACATGCGCGTGAGGAAGGCTTCGGTTGCGTGCAGCGCGGCCAGCACATCGGCAATGACCGGGCAAAGCGAGATCGCCGCGGGTTCCAGATCGTTGCGCCCTTCTCGCGCGATCCGGCTGGCGGAACCGCTGGGGAGAGCGCCCCGGTCAACCCCGTCCCAGGCGGAGAAAACCGCCCTGGTGGCAAGCGATACACGCGGATTGACCAGCAGCACCGCCACGCCGGAGAGGTCGCTTTCGATCGGCGTCAATTCGGTGCCGGTGCCCCTGCCGATGCAGCTGCGGCTCTCGACACAGGCAGGCACATCGGCGCCCAGCCTCGACGCGCGCCCATGCCAATCGCCCGGCAGGCCGTGGCTTCGCTCCACAAGGCGGAACACCGCTCCGGCATCGGCCGAACCGCCGCCAAGGCCGGCCGCGACCGGCAAGCGCTTCTCCAGATCGATCGCCATTCCTTCCGCGCGCGGCAAGGCCGTAAGCGCCCTGGATACGATATTCCCGAAAGGATCGTCGAGGTCCGGCGCGAACTCGCCCGAAACCGACAGTCGGTCCTCCGCGCTGTCATGCGCGGTCAAATGGTCGCCGTCATCCAGAAAGGCAAACAGCGTCTCAATCTCATGATAGCCATCCTCTCGCCGCTTGCGGACATGCAGCGCGAGGTTGATCTTGGCGTAAGCTGTTTCGCTGAAGGCCAATTCGGCCCTCACATATTCGGATAGTTCGGCCCGCCGCCACCTTCCGGCGTAACCCATTCGATGTTCTGGGTCGGGTCCTTGATGTCGCAGGTCTTGCAATGGACGCAATTCTGCGCGTTGATAACCAGCTTCGGATCGCCTTCCTCGATGCCGACAAACTCATAAACGCCGGCGGGGCAATAGCGAGCCTCCGGCCCGGCATAGATCGGCAGGTTGATCGCTGTCGGAACCGTAGGGTCCTTCAACTGCAGGTGGCAGGGCTGATCTTCCTCGTGATTGGTGTTCGAGAGGAATACCGAGCTGAGCCGGTCGAAACTGATCACACCGTCCGGCTTCGGATAGGAAATGGGCCTGAACAGGTCGGCCCGCTGCGTCGCCGAGGCGTCGGTATGATGCTTCATCGTGATCGGCAGGCCGATCTTCAACACCCGCATCCACATGTCCACACCGGCCAGAACGGTACCGAGCGCACCCCCAAACTTGGCTACGGCAGGCTCTGCGTTCTTCACGAGCTTCAATTCGTCGGCGATCCAGCTGGAACGCACCGCCGCATCATATTCGCCGAGCGAATCCTTTTCGCGGCCAGCCGCGATCGCGGCGGAAATGCTCTCAGCCGCCAGCATCCCGCTCTTCATCGCGGTGTGGCTGCCCTTGATGCGCGGGACATTCACGAAACCGGCCGCGCAGCCCACCAGCACGCCGCCGGGGAAATCGAGCTTGGGCACGGATTGCCAGCCGCCCTCGTTGATGGCGCGGGCGCCATAGGAGACGCGCCTGCCACCCTCCAGGATCGCGCGGATTTCCGGGTGCTGCTTCCAGCGCTGGAACTCCTCGAAGGGATAGACATAGGGATTGGGATAATCGAGCGCGGTGACGAAGCCGAGCGCGACCTGCCCGTTCGCCTGATGGTAGAGGAAGCCCCCGCCCCAGCTATCGCTTTCGGAGAGCGGCCAGCCCTGGGTATGGATCACCCGGCCCGGGACATGCTTTTCCGGGTCGATATCCCACAATTCCTTGATGCCGATGCCATAGACCTGCGGCTCGCAGTCCGCCTCCAGATCGAACCTGTGCTTGAGACGCTTTGTGAGATGTCCGCGCGCGCCCTCTGCAAAGATTGTATATTTCGCGTGAAGCTCCATGCCCGGCTGATAATCGGGCTTATGCGAACCGTCGGCAGCCACGCCCATATCCTGCGTGGCGACCCCCATGACCGAGCCGTTCTCGTCGAACAGCACTTCGGAAGCGGGGAAGCCGGGGAAAATCTCGACCCCCAGATCCTCCGCCTTGGAAGCCAGCCAGCGGGCCAGATTGCCGAGCGACCCGGTATAATTGCCATGGTTCGAAAGGAACGGGGGCATCAGCAGATGGGGGACCGAAAATTTCTTGTTCCGCGTCAGCACCCAGTGCCAGTTATCGGTCACCGGGGTTTCCGCCATCGGGCAATCATCCTCGCGCCAATCGGGCAGCAGTTCGTCGAGGGCCTTGGGGTCGACGACCGCCCCCGAAAGAATGTGAGCGCCGATTTCGGAGCCTTTTTCAAGGATGCAGACCGCGGTATCTTCGTTAAGCTGCTTGAGCCGGATCGCCGCGGCCAGGCCAGCCACACCGCCGCCGACGATCACCACGTCGTAGGGCATCGATTCGCGTTCGCTCATGAATCCGTCTTTCCTAACTTCTTTTCTAGGTAAAACGCCTTGATTGCTGTGCCCTTGCAGGTCAAGACCCCGTTTTGATCAGCGATGAACAAGCATACGCATCTTTCCTTCGCCGAAGCGCTCTCCGCCACGCAGCAGTGGTGGATGGATGCGGGCGTCGACCTGATCTTCGAGGATTCCCCCCAGGCCTGGCTGGACAATTCGCCGGAGGAGGAAGCATCAGCTGCCGCGCCGCAAGCACCGAAGGCATCCCCGCCGGCCGAAGCCGAACCGCCAAGGCCCCGGCTGGGCGGCGAGCCCGGCGACTGGCCCCGGGATCTGGAGAATTTCATCGCATGGTGGCGAAGCGATCATTCCTTCGACACCGGGGGGATCGGCCCGCGCATCGGCCCGCGTGGACCGGCTGCCCCGCCACTGATGGTCCTGGTTCCGGAACCCGAGCCGGAGGATCAGGAAGCCCTGCTTTCCGGCCCGCAAGGGCGATTGCTGGAAAACATGCTGCGCGCGATGGGGATCGCGGCGCAGGACGTCTATCTTGCCTCTGCCCTGCCCCGGCGCACACCGATGGCGGACTGGGCCGGCCTGGCCGATGCGGGGCTGCGCGAAATCACCCTGCATCACATCGGCCTTGTCTCCCCGGAACGCCTGCTGGTGCTGGGAAGAAACATTCTGCCGCTCACGGACAACGATCCGACGAAAAACAGCGCAATTTTACCAGAAATTAACCATGAGGGTCCGAGCCCTGTGGTATTCGCCGGATGGGATCTCGCCACATTGCTCACAAGAGCAAAGGCCCGTTCCACTTTCTGGCGCGGGTGGCTCAACTGGACGGAAGGCAAAGCGTGAAGCCGAAGGTTTGCGTGCGTTTCACACTGGGTTTACTCGCGGCGGGTTTACTCGCGACCCCTGCATTTCCGGCGCAGGCACGGTCGGCGGCGGAGTATTTCCGCGCCCGTTCTGTCCAGAACAACGTGCCCAACGTCCTGAGCAGGAGCGAGCAGGAATATTACGGCACCGCTTTCTCGGCTATCGAAAAGCAGGACTGGAGCACGGTCCAGCGCTTGCTGGGCGAACGCCAGGACGGCCCGCTGCACTCCGTGTTGCGCGCCAAATATTACCTTGCCCCCAACTCGCCGAAAATCGAGCTTGCCCAGATCCAGGATTGGCTGAAGACCGGCATCCAGCTGCCCGACGCCGCGCAGCTCGGCCGGCTGGCGCTCAAGCGGGGCGCCACCGAAATGCCCGCGCTCCCCACGGAGCAAAGGTTCGTCTCCCAGCCCTACGCGCCGAAGCGCGTGCGCCCGCGCTCGGTTGAAGATGGCACCATGCCGTCCTCCATCTCTTCCGCGATCCTCGACCGGATCAAGGCGGACGATCCCGATGGCGCCCGGCAATTGCTGGATGGGATCGACGCCTCGCTCAGTTCCGCCGCGCGCGCGGAATGGCGGCAGCGCGTGGCGTGGAGCTATTACATAGAGAACAAGGACACCGCCGCCCTGGCCATGGCCCAGACCGTTTCCGACGGAAGCGGGGCATGGGTGGCGGAAGGCGAATGGGTCGCCGGGCTGGCCGCGTGGCGGCTGGCAGATTGCGAAACCGCGGCGAAGAGTTTCGAGCAGGCCGCCCGCCAATCGACCAATTCCGAGCTGACCGCCGCAGCCTATTACTGGGGAAGCCGGGCCAGCATTCGCTGCCGCCAGCCGGAAAAATCGGCCGGGCTGCTGCGTGCCGCCGCGCGTCTCGATGAAACTCTCTACGGGATGCTCGCCGCCGAGCAGCTTGGCTCGGCCCTTCCCAAATCCTATTCCTCGCCGGACTTCTCGGAGCAGGACTGGCTCCAGCTGCGCGACACGCCGAATGTGCGCGTGGCGGTCGCGCTGGCCGAGATCGGACGCACCAGCCTTGCCGATCAGATCCTTCGCCATCAGGCGCGGATCGGCAATCCTCAGGACTATGCGGCGCTCACCCGCCTTGCACGCGATCTGGGCCTGACCTCCACCCAGCTCTGGATGGCCCATAATGCCCCCCAGGGCGGCCAGACGGAACCCGCCTCGCGCTATCCCACGCCGAACTGGACCCCGGTGAACGGCTGGCGCATCGATCCGGCGCTGGTCTATGCCCATAGCCTGCAGGAATCCAATTTCCGACCCGATGCGGTCAGCCCCGCCGGCGCGCGCGGCCTGATGCAGATCATGCCTGACACCGCGAAATATCATGCGCCCTCGCTCAATATGAGCGCATCCTACACGGAACTGTCCAAGCCTGAAGTGAACATGGCCTATGGCCAGCAAACGCTGGAATCTCTGCGCGATTCCTCCGGCACCCAGGGCCTGCTCCCGAAGGTTATGGCAGCCTATAATGCGGGCCTCAGCCCGGTTACGCGCTGGAACAGCGAAGTCCGCTGCCAGGGCGATCCCCTGCTCTGGATGGAATCGATACCCTATTGGGAAACGCGGGGGTATGTCTCCATCGTGATGCGCAATTACTGGATGTATGAGCGGCAGGCCGGTGGCGAATCCCCAAGCCGCAGCGCTCTTGCGCAAGGCATGTGGCCGAAGTTTCCTTCAGGCACCCAAAGCGGCGCGATCCGCCTGACCGCCAACGATGTGTCCGGGCATGGCTATTGATCCGGAACGGCAATTCAAGCCGATCAATATCGCGGTCTTGACCATCTCCGATACGCGAGGCCCGGAAGACGATACATCTGGCGATATTCTTGCCGGGCGCGTCAAGAAGGCCGGGCACAGGCTGGCGGCCCGCGCGATCCTGCGGGACGATGCGGATATCATCACAGCCCATCTGAACGATTGGATCGACGATCCGGACATCGACGCCATCGTCAGCACGGGCGGCACCGGCCTGACCGGGCGGGACGTCACCCCGGAAGCGCTGGACCGCGTGAAGACCCGCGACATTCCCGGCTTCGGAGAAATTTTCCGCCTCATCAGCTTCAACACGATCGGCACCTCCACAGTGCAATCGCGCGCTTGCGCGGTGGTGGCGCGTGGAACCTATATCTTCGCCCTGCCCGGCTCCAACGGCGCGGTGAAGGATGGCTGGGACGGAATACTGGCCGAGCAGTTGGACAGCCGCAACCGGCCCTGCAACTTCGTCGAACTGATGCCGCGATTGAAGGAACCATAGCGCCGGGCACAGTTGCCTATGTTCTCTAAATGTTCTAATTTCGGCATATGTCGAAAAGAAAGCCGCCTGCCGTTCATGGGCGCGGAGCCCAATCGGATTCTCTCTCAAGCCGCTTCGGGCTTCCCGCGAGGGAAGTGGGTGGCGACTGGCTGGATGCGAGGACGGAAATAGATGGCGCGGCACCCAAACTGCGGACCAGCGTTACCGAAGAGCATCCGAAAACCATCCTGACCTTCAATCAATCGCCGGACATTGCATTCGATCGATCCATCAATGCCTATCGGGGCTGCGAGCATGGCTGCATCTATTGCTTTGCGCGCCCCACCCACGCCTATCACGATCTGTCCCCCGGCCTCGATTTCGAGACCAGGCTGTTCGCCAAGCCCGGCGCCGCGAAATTGCTGCGCAAGACATTGGCGAGGCCGGGCTACAAGCCCCGGCCGATCGCGATGGGGACAAATACCGATCCCTATCAGCCCATAGAGCAGCGCTACCGCATAACGCGCGCCATTCTGGAAGTCTGCCTCGAAACCCGGCATCCGGTGACCATCACCACCAAATCCGCGCGCGTCCTGCGCGATCTGGATCTGCTGGTCGAAATGGCCCGGCATCGGCTCATTGCCGTGGCCTTGTCGGTCACCACCCTCGACCCCCGGCTTTCCATCCTGCTGGAACCCCGCGCTTCGGCACCGCTCAAGCGGCTCGATGCGCTGGCGCATCTCGCGGAAGCGGACGTGCCGGCGCATTGCTCCATCGCGCCGGTCATTCCAGCCATTACCGATGAATTCATGGAGCGGGTGCTGGAGGCAGTGGCCGCGCGTGGCATCCGCTCCGCCAGTTGGATAGCGCTGCGCTTGCCGCATGAGGTTGCGCCGCTGTTCCGGGAATGGCTCCAGGTGCATTTCCCCGAGCGCGCGGCCAAGGTGATGGCGATCGTCCGTTCGATCCGGCAGGGGAAGGACAATGATCCCAACTATTTCAGCCGGATGCGGCCGACCGGGGTCTGGGCGGACCTGTTCCGCGCCCGCTTCACCCTGGCATGCAAGCGATACGGCATCGGCAAGGGCAACTTCCACCTCGATTGCAGCCAATTTCGCCGCCCCGCCACGGACGGGCAATTGCAGTTGCTTTGACGGTCAGGATTCCAGCCGATAGCCGGCGAACCGCGCGCGCAAATCCTTCTTGCTGATCTTCCCGGTGCCGGTGTGCGGTATCTCGTCGACGAACTCGACGGCATCGGGCAGCCACCATTTCGCCACCTTGTCCGCAAGAAAGCTGCGCAATTCGGCCTCGCAGACCGAACACTCGGGCTTTTTCACCACTACCAGAATCGGGCGCTCGTCCCATTTGGGATGCGGCACCCCGATCGCCGCCGCTTCCGCCACCCCCGGATGAGCGACAGCGGCATTTTCCAGCTCGACCGAGCTGATCCATTCCCCGCCGGACTTGATTACATCCTTGGTCCGGTCGGTCAGCTGGACCGTGCCGTCGGGATGAATGACGGCGACGTCGCCGGTATCGAACCATTGGCCCGCCTCCTGCACGGAGTCCGTCTCGGCCTTGAAGTAGCGCTTGATGACCCACGGCCCGCGCACCTGCAGCGCGCCCGCAGATTTTCCGTCGCGCGGCAAGGTTCGGGCTGGATCGTCGAGATCGACCGCACGCACTTCGGTTCCGAACAAGGCGCGTCCCTGGCTGGCCTTGAGCCGGACGCGATCTTCAAAGCTCATCCTGTCCCAATCCGCAGGCTCATAGGTAGCGGTCGCGATCGGCGAGGTTTCGGTCATGCCCCAGGCGTGGGCCACTCTCACATCAGCGCGCATCAGCCGCTCGATCAGCGCGCGCGGCAGTGCCGAACCGCCCGACAGGGCCTGCCGGATCGGGGGCAGCTCCTCGCCCGCCGCGTCGAGACACTGGAACAGGCTCAGCCAGACGGTCGGCACGCCCGCCACATGGGTTGCCCCTTCCGCGCGCATCAGCCGGATCAGCCGCTCCGGCTCGTTCACCGCGCTGAACACCATCTTGGCCCCCATCGCCGCGCTGGCCCAGGGAAGCCCCCAATTATTGGCATGGAACATCGGAACGACCGGCAGCACCACCGATCGCGCATCCATCGCCATCACCGCGGAAGAAGCCACCGCATAGGTATGCAGGATGGTGGAGCGGTGTTCATACAGCACTCCCTTGGGATGGCCGGTCGTCCCGCTGGTATAGCACAACATGCAGGGATCGCGCTCGCTACCCCGTTCCCACTCCGCCTCTCCCGTCTCGGCCCCGATCCACTCCTCGAACGACATGGGCTGCTCGCTGGCGGAGGGCGGCGGATCGCCTGCGGGATCGAAGCAGATGTAATGCTCGATCGTTTTCCAGCGCGGGCGCATCCTGTCCACGATAGGCTGGAACGCCGCGTCGTAGATCAACACCCGGTCCTCGGCATGGTTGGCGATGTATTCGAGCTGATCGTCGAACAGCCGAGGATTGAGAGTGTGAACGATCGCACCGGCGCCCGGCACGCCGAACCAGCAGACGAGATGGCGGCTGTGGTTCATCGCCAGGGTTGCGACCCGATCCCCGCTGCGGATGCCAAGCCGCCGCAAGGCCTGGACCAGCCGCAGGGCATCGCCGCGAATGCCGGCCCAATCGGTTCTGGTTTCCCTGCCGTCGGCCCAGGCGGTGACGATCTCGCGGCTGCCGTGTTCGCGCGCGGCATGCTCCAGCAAACCCGTGACGCGTAGCTCCCAGTCCTGCATAGCACCCAGCATCGATGTCTCCCCAGTCCGCGACCGCCATCATGCGTATGTCGCGGATTCCCGCAAGCCAGGATCAATCAAACGAACAGGATCCGGCCCCCTGATATAAGCTTGTACAAGCAGCGATTTTCCTAAAGCGATTTCGCAGCGAGTGGAATCCCTTGTTCACTCCGAAATCGCGGAAAAACAGGCAAATCCCGGACTCCGGTCCAGCAGGGAGCGAACCCAGCCTAGGCCACCAAGCGGAGATGTCCACTGGCCGGCTTGGCTCGCAACGACACATTGGCGATGCCCGGAACATCCTGCAAGCGTTCGGCCAGTTCCCCGTCAAGGCGAAAATTTTCACCCAGCCGCAGAAGCGGATTTTCCCCTGCTCCCGTGCGCAGGCGAGCCAGCACTTCCCCTCGGGATTCCGGATCGGGCATCAGCATGGCGGCAAGGAGCGCCAATCCCTCCGCATCGGTGATCTCGAGGCTGAGTTGCATCTGCGCCGCGCTCTTGACCTCGGCGAGCGGGCGCGCGCCGCGAACCGTCACCCGAGGCGGCTCATCCGCGCTCGGGCTGTCCAGCTCCACATTGAGCAGGATGCAGGTGCCGTCCTTCGCCCATCGCACAAAGGATTCCACCAGGGATTCCTCGAAACATGCGGCGCTGAACTGCCCGGAACTGTCCGAGAAATCCGCCCGGACGAAATCCTTGCCCTTGCGGGTCTTGCCCCTGTTCACCCCTTCGACCATCGCAGCCATCACCGCCTGCTGCCGACCCCCGCCGGGAACTCCGCCCTGCATCAGGCTGTCATAGCTGCGCGCGCCGTTGGCCGAAGCGATGGCGCGGTATTGTTCCACGGGATGCGCGGTGAAATAGAACCCGAAATTTTCCCGTTCCGCCGCCATCCGCTCGGACCGCGACCATTCGGCGGCCGACGCCAGGCGCATCGAAGGTTCGGCATGATCCTCGCCGCCGAACAGGCCCGCCTGGCCGCTCGATTTCTCTCTCGCCGCCGCATCCGCCACCGCCAGCAGCATGTCGGCATTGGCCAGGATCAGCGCGCGATTCGGCTCGATGCTGTCGAACGCGCCTGCTCCTGCCAGCCCTTCGAGCTGACGGCGGTTCATGGAGCCGGGCGGAAGCCGGCGGAACAGGTCTTCAAGGCTGGCAAAGCGGCCGTTGGCTTCCCGTTCCGCCACCAGCGCTTCCATGGCCTTCTCCCCAACATTGCGAATGCCGGCCAGAGCATAGCGCACCGCATATCCCTCGTCCGTCTGCTCGACCGTGAATTCGGCTTCCGACCGGTTTATGTCCGGCCCCGCGATTTCAACCGCCAGGGGCTTTTGCCGTCGCGCATCGTCGATGAAAACAGCCAGCTTTTCCGACTGATGCATGTCGAAGCACATCGAGGCGGCGTAGAACTCTTCCGGATAATGGGTTTTCAGCCAAGCCGTCTGATAGGCCAGCAATGCATAGGCGGCGGCATGGCTCTTGTTGAAACCGTAGCCGGCGAACTTGTCGATCAAGTCGAACAATTCGTTCGCCTTGGCCTTCTCGATTCCCGAAACTTCCTTGCAGCCTTCGACGAAGCGGGCGCGCTGGGCATCCATCTCGGCCTGGATCTTCTTGCCCATGGCGCGGCGCAGCAGGTCCGCATCCCCAAGCGAATAGCCGGCAAGGATCTGCGCCGCCTGCATCACCTGTTCCTGATAGACGAAGATGCCGTAGGTTTCCGCCAGAATGCCTTCCAGCTTGGGATGCGGATATTCGATCGCCTCCAACCCGTTCTTGCGGCGTCCGAACAGTGGAATATTATCCATCGGACCGGGCCGGTAGAGCGAAACGAGCGCGATGATATCCGCGAAGTTGCTGGGCCTGACGGCGGCGAGAGTGCGCCGCATTCCTTCCGATTCCAGCTGGAACACCCCCACGGTATTGCCGGACTGGAGCAATTCGTAAACCTGCGGGTCATCCCATGCGAGCTTGTCGAGATCGACCGTAATCCCCCGCCGGCCCAGCAGATCCACCGCCTTGCGCAGCACCGACAGCGTCTTCAGCCCGAGGAAATCGAACTTCACCAGGCCCGAATCCTCGACATGCTTCATGTCGAACTGGGTCACCGGCATGTCGGACCGCGGATCGCGGTAGAGCGGGACAAGCTGCGCCAGCGGCCGGTCCCCGATCACCACGCCAGCGGCATGGGTCGAACTGTTTCGAGGCAGCCCTTCCAGTTGCATCGCCAGATCGACGAGCCGCTTCACCTCCCCATCGGTTTCATATTCCCGGCGGAACTCCGCGGCGCCATTCAATGCACGCGGCAAGGTCCATGGATCGGTCGGATGGTTCGGCACCATCTTGCAGAGCCGGTCGACCTGGCCATAGCTCATTTGCAGGATACGTCCGCAATCGCGCAGCACCGCCCGGGCCTTCAGCTTGCCGAAGGTGATGATCTGGGCGACGTGATCATGGCCATATTTGCGCTGGACGTAACGGATGACTTCGCCCCGCCGGGTTTCGCAGAAATCAATATCGAAGTCCGGCATCGACACGCGCTCGGGATTCAGGAAGCGCTCGAACAGCAGGCCCAGCCTGATCGGATCGAGGTCGGTGATGGTCAGCGCCCATGCCACCACCGATCCGGCGCCCGAACCACGGCCAGGGCCGACCGGAATACCCTGTTCCTTGGCCCATTTGATGAAGTCGGCAACGATCAGGAAGTAACCGCCGAAGCCCATGCGGTTTATGATCTCGATCTCGAAATCGAGACGATCTTCGTAAGCCTTGCGCTCCTCGGGCGACAGTTCGCCATAAGGCTCGAGCCTTTTCGCAAGTCCGGCCCGGGCGTCTTCCGCCATCATCCGCGCTTCGCCATCCTTGTCCCCGGCCAGGCTGGGCAGGATGGGCTTGCGTTTCGGCGGAGCAAAGGCGCAACGCTGGGCGACAACCAGCGTATTGGCGAGCGCCTCCGGCAAATCCGGGAACAGCTCGGCCATCATCGGCGCGGATTTGACGAAGGAATTGGAGCTGGACCGGGGGCGGTCCACAGCATCCACATGGGTGGAATGAGCGATGCACAGCATCGCGTCATGCGCCGCCGTGAAATGAGGGTCGGCGTAATTCGCAGGGTTGCTGGCCACCAGCGGCAACCCCCGCTCGTAGGCAAGCGCGATCAGCCCATCTTCGGCCGCCTCCTCAACCGGATCGTTGCGGCGGGCGATCTCGATATAGAGCCGCCCGGGAAACAGGGTTTCCAGCCTTTCCGCATAGGCGAGCGCCGCCCGGTCCTGACCCTCCGCGAAGAGCCGGGCCAAGGCCCCCTCGCCCGCGCCGGTCAAGGCGATCAGCCCGTCTGTCCTGCCTTCGAGATCGGCGAGCAGGACGTGCGGCTCTTCATGCAGCGGGCGATCGAGATGCGCGCGGCTCACCAGATGGCACAGATTGTTCCAGCCATCCTCGTCCTTGGCGTAGAGCGGCAGGAAATCGATCCGACTGCCTGCGTCCCCCTCACCCGTCGCGACGCCTAGCAATGCCCCCACGATCGGCTGGATGCCCTGGTCGCGGCAGGCAGCCGCGAAGGCAACCGACCCGTAAAGGCCGTTCCGGTCGCAAATCGCGATGGCGGGAAAGCTCCGCTCCTTCGCCAGCTTGGCGATTGCCTTGGGATCGATCGCGCCTTCCAGCATCGAATAGGAAGACAGGAGCCGAAGCGGGACAAAGGGCGCATATGCCATGCTGCGAAATAATAAGATTAACGCCGTCCGATCAAGCCATCCGCCGCTTCCTATTGGGGATAAGACCGTCTTACTCCTTGAATAATCCGCAGATTATGATTTCATCCGGGAAACACGCAGGATGGGGATTAGAAATGTCGGAAGAGCCGGTATCCACGAACTCTGCGCATGGCCTGGTTGATCGGGCCAAGGCCATCATCATGAAGCCCGCTGAAGAATGGCCGGTGATCGAGGCGGAACCCGCCACGGTCGGCGACATCCTCACCAAATATGCCATTCCGCTGGCGGCGATCACGCCTGTTGCCAGCTTCATCGGCGGGCAGGTTTTCGGATATGGCGCCTTCGGCCTCAGCTATCGCCCCAGTCTCGTCGGCGCGCTCGGCACGGCGGTCATCCAATTCGTCATGGCGCTCGTCTCGCTTTTCCTGCTGAGCTTCATCGCCAATTTCCTGGCGCCCAAGTTCGGCGGAACGGAAGACAAGCTCCGCGCCTTCAAACTTGTCGCCTACAGCCTCACCGCAAGTTGGGTCGCCGGAATCTTCGGCCTCATCCCCGCCATCGGCTTCCTCGCCATTCTCGGGCTTTACAGCATCTACCTGTTCTACACCGGCGCCACGCCGCTGATGAAGGTCCCGCAGGACAAGGCAGGCGGCTACACCGCGGTCACGGTTCTGGCGACCGTGCTGATCTATCTGGCGGCCATGGCGATCACCGGCGCGCTCACGGCCATGTTCGTGGGCAATCCTCTTAGGGACGTGACCTACAGCAGCGACGACGGCGACTTGTCCGGCAGCGTGAACGTGCCCGGAGTGGGGACTATCGACATCGGCAAGATGGAACAGGCCGCGAAACGCATGGAAGATCAGGCCAGCGGCAAGGTCAAGCCGGTCGAGGCCGCGTCATTGCAGGCGCTTCTGCCGGCATCCATCGGCAATTATGCGCGCACCGCGCAGCAAAGCACCGCGGCCGGCGGAATGGGCAATGTCGAAGGCACCTATGAAAGCGGCGACAATCGGTTCGATCTTCGGATAACCGACACCAACGCGCTTGGCGCACTGGCGGGAATGGGCGTTGCGATGGGCGTGGAGCAATCCCGGCAGGATGCCGAAGGTTACGAGAAGACGGGCGTCGTCGACGGCCGGATGCAGACCGAAAAATGGAACAATTCAGGCAATCGCGGCACCTTCGGCGTGATGATCGGCGAGCGCTTCATGGTCGAAGCGGAAGGAACGGTGCCCAATATCGATGTGCTCAAGGCGGCGGTTGCGTCGGTCAACGAGGGAAGCCTCGCCGCCCTGGCGAAGTGATCACCAATTAACGAGGGTAATCGCTCCGCGCCGCCAGGGCGTATATCTCGCCTGTATCGAGACGGTGGTCGCCCGATTTTTCAATGACGTAGTCGCCTCTCTCGCTTTCCGGCAAATTCATCACGAAGCGAACCAGTTCGCCGAGCGTTCCGCCCCGCAGCGCCTTCATTCCGTGCAGCACCCCCTCTCCATCGCCTTTGCTGTGCAGGGTCGCATGATCGTTCCAGTTGATGCCGACAGGCACATGGCTGGCATTCGAGACGGCGGGATGGTCTGTCATGGCAAAAGAACGCCTTGCCGTGGCGTTCGTTCCTGCCTTGCCGGCTATTCGAGCAGGCCTTCATGCAGGCGGACCACCCGATCCATGGATCGGGCCAATCGTTCATTATGCGTGGCCACCAGCGCAGCGCTTCCTTCCCCGCGCACCAGCTTGAGGAATTGTTGAAGCACCTTATCGGCGGTCACTTCATCCAAATTGCCGGTAGGTTCGTCCGCCAGCACCAGTTCCGGGCGATTGGCGAGAGCGCGAGCGACGGCAACGCGCTGCTGCTCCCCTCCGGAAAGCTGGCTCGGCCGGTGGTCCAGCCTCTGGCCCAGCCCGAGCGCATCCAGCAGTTCCCGCGCCCTCTCCTCCGCCTGCGAACGGCTGCGTCCGGCAATCAGCTGAGGCAGAACGACATTTTCCTCGGCCGTGAAATCGGGCAGCAGATGATGGAACTGGTAGACGAAGCCCAGATGATCCCGGCGCAAGGCCGTGCGGTCGTCCCCGGAAAGCGTGCTGGCATCGGTGCCCGCGAGCTCGATCCGGCCGCCGAACCCTCCCTCGAGCAGGCCGACCGCCTGGAGCAAGGTGGATTTCCCCGCCCCCGAAGGCCCCAGCAGGGCAACGATCTCGCCCGGGCGGATGGCAAGGTCCACTCCCCGCAGGACATCGATCCGCACGCCGCCTTGCTCGAAGCTGCGGGTCAACTGCGTAAGCCGCACGACCGGATCATGATTATTCATAGCGCAGCACCTGCACGGGATCGGTGCCGGCCGCCTTGAGCGCCGGGTAGAGGGTCGCCAGGAAGCTGAAGACAAGCGCCATGACCGATATGACCGTCACTTCGGCGGGGTCGGTCCGGCTCGGCAATTCCGTAAGGAAGCGAATGGACGGGTCCCACAAATTCTGGCCCGTGATAATCTCCACCACCCGCACGATCGGCTGCCGGAAATACAGAAACACAAAGCCGAGCATCAGCCCGGCCACTGTGCCGAGAGCGCCGATGATGAAGCCGGTGGTGACGAAGATCTTGAGAAGCGAGCGCCGCGTGGCGCCCATTGTGCGCAGGATGGCGATATCGCGCGTCTTGGCGCGCACCAGCATGATGAGCGAGGACAGGATGTTGAACACGGCCACCAGTACGATGATCGACAGCACGACGAACATCGCCACCCGCTCTACCGCCAGGGCTTCGAACAGGCTGGCATTGATCGTTTTCCAGTCCTGAATGACGGCCTGCCCGGCGAGCTTCCGGCCGAGCGGAGCGAGGATTTCGGCCACCTTGTCGGGATTGACGGTCTTCACCTCGATCATCCCGATGGTGTCCCCGGTCAACAGCAGGGTCTGCGCGTCGCGCATCGGCATGACCACGAAGGCCTGATCGTAATCGTAAACGCCGATCTCGAAGATGGCGGCCACGGTGTAGCCGATCTGGCGAGGAACCGTGCCGAAGGGAGTCGAGCGCCCCTGCGGGTTTATCACCGTGATCACGTCCCCCACCCGCGCGCCGAGATTTTCCGCCAGGCGGGCGCCGATGGCGACATTCCCAGCGCCCGGCTTGAGCGGCACCAGGCTGCCCTGCACCATTTGCGGTTCGAGCCTTCGGATGTCCTGCGAGGTGTTGCCACGCACCAGGATCGCTTCGACCCGGCCATTGAAACTGGCCAGAAGCGGCTGCTCTATCAGCGGAGATGCCCGCACCACTCCCGGGGTCGAGCGGACTTCCTTCAACACGCCCTGCCAGTTATCCAGACGCCCGCCATAGGCCTGAATGATGGCATGGCCGTTCAGGCCCACGATCTTGTCCAGCAGTTCGGCGCGAAAACCGTTCATCACGCTCATGACGATCACCAGGGCCGCGACGCCGAGCATGACCGCGGCCAGGCTGATGCCCGCCACGAGAGCGATGAATGCCTCGCCGCGCCCGGGCAGCATGTAACGCTTGGCAATGGTCCATTCGAAGGGGGAAAGGATCAAGGGACAACTTTTCGCATGCGGTTTGGTCGTCGCGAGGTCTAGGGGCCGGAGCCTCCATAGGCAACACGCTTTATCCCTTGTTGGAGCCGCTCTCGAATCCTACCTTGTAATCCGGCTGCAATATCGCCATTGCGAAATCGAGAGCGGGCAATCTGCGAGCCTTCCAGGACCATGACCCTTACCCACCCCTTTTTCGACGCGGATGGCGACAAACTCCGTGAAGAATGCGGCATCTTCGGCGTCATAGGCGTCAACGATGCCTCGGCCATGACCGCGCTAGGTCTTCATGCCCTGCAGCATCGCGGGCAGGAAGCGGCGGGAATCACCAGCTTCGACGGTCGGGAGTTCTATTCCCGCCGCGGGACGGGCCATGTGGCCGAGAACTTCTCCAGCAGCGAGGCCATTCGCGAACTGCCCGGCCATATGGCCGCCGGCCATGTGCGCTATTCCACCACCGGCGGCGCGGGCCTGCGCAACGTCCAGCCGCTTTACGCCGATCTGGCGTCCGGCGGTTTCGCGGTCGCGCATAACGGCAATATTTCCAATGCCATACGGTTGCGACAGGATCTCGTGCGCAAGGGCGCGATCTTCCAGTCCACCTCCGATACCGAAGTCATCATCCATCTCGTCGCGACAAGCCGCTATCCCACGCTGCTGGACCGTTTCGTGGATGCGCTGCGCCTTGTCGAAGGCGCATATTCGCTGATCTGCATGACTCCGGAAGGGATGATCGCCTGCCGCGATCCTCTCGGCATTCGCCCCCTGGTAATGGGCAAGATCGGGGACGGCTTCATCTTCGCCAGCGAAACCGTGGCGCTCGATGTGGTGGGCGCCGAATTTCTCCGTCAGGTGGAGCCGGGAGAGCTGGTGCAGGTCGATTTCGAAGGCAATGTGTTCTCGCACCGGCCTTTCGGCCAGATTTCGGCGAGGCCCTGCATTTTCGAGCATGTCTATTTCAGCCGCCCGGATTCGATCTTCGATCGCCGGTCGGTCTATTCCGTCCGCAAGGAGATCGGCGCGCAGCTTGCGATAGAAAGCCCGGCCGAGGTCGATCTTGTCGTGCCGGTTCCCGACAGCGGCGTGCCGGCGGCAATCGGATATTCCCAGCGCTCGGGGATTCCGTTCGAGCTTGGCATCATCCGCTCGCATTATGTCGGGCGGACCTTCATCCAGCCTTCCGACAGCCAGCGCCATTCGGGCGTGAAGCGCAAGCACAATGCCAACCGCGCGCTGGTCGAAGGCAAGAAGCTCGTCCTGATCGACGATTCGATCGTGCGCGGCACCACCAGCCTCAAGATCGTGGAAATGATGCGCGAGGCCGGCGCCAAGGAAGTGCATATGCGGATCGCCAGCCCGCCGACGATGCACAGCTGCTTCTATGGCGTGGACACGCCCGAACGCTCGAAGCTCCTCGCCGCCCAGATGGATGTCGAGGCCATGCGCGTCTTCATCAAGGCCGACAGCCTCGCTTTCGTCTCGATCGACGGCCTCTACCGGGCGGTGGGCGAAACGGGGCGCAACAACACCTGCCCGCAATATTGCGACGCTTGCTTCACGGGCGATTACCCCACCAGCCTGACAGACCTTGCGGACCGCGAAAGCCCGCCCGCCCAGCTTCCTTTTCCGGTCAACCGAGTCGCCTGAATGCCTGAATCCGTAAAAGCGCCGTTTTCCGGCCAGATTGCGCTCGTCACCGGCGCAAGCCGGGGGATCGGCGCCGCCACCGCGCAGGCATTCGCCGCCGCGGGCGCGCATGTCATCGTCACCGGCCGCGACACGAAGGCGCTGGAGGCGGTCGAAGAAGCCATTCACGAAGCTGGCGGGTCTTCCACCATCGCTCCGGTCGACCTTTCGGAACCCGACGCGATCGCGCGGCTCGCGGTCGCCATTTCCAATCGCTGGGACCGTATCGACATCATGGTTCTCGCGGCGGCCTTCTTCCCGCCGCTGACCCCTGTGTCGCAGATGGACCAGAAGGATCTCAACCGGGCGCTGACGGTCAATGTTCTGGCCACGCAAGCCTTGCTCGCGGCCTTCGCCCCACTGCTCAAGCGCAGCGACGATGCCCGCCTCATCGGCCTTACCAGCAGCGTCGCACAAAGCCCCCGCGCCTATTGGGGGGCATATGCCGCCAGCAAGGCCGCATTCGAAGTTCTTCTGGAAAGCTACGCGCAGGAAATCGCCAACCTGTCTTCGACGAGAGTTGCAATAATTGATCCGGGCGCCACGCGCACCGCGATGCGCGCCCGCGCCTACCCCGGAGAGGACCCGGCAACGGTGAAACTGCCCGAAGTGGTGGCGGAACGGCTCGTCGAATTGCTTCAGGAACCCTTCGCCACAGGCTATCGCGAGCGCGTCGGGGCCGCGCGTTAACCAGATCCGGCAAATCTCCGGAAACCGGAATTCAGGATTTTAGGGTCGAGCGTTCCGCGCCCGCCGGGCCGGAACGGGGGTTTGTCTGGACGAGGATGATCTGGCGATGGTGGTTCGGAACACGCCAACGCGTTATCATGTCGCTGCGCAGGAAGATCGCAGCGCACCGCGCACGCGGCTTGCCATACCGGCGCAGTTTCGCCAGTCCGGCGGGCGGGCATTCCAGGCATCCGTGCTGGATCTGTCGCTTTCGGGCTTCGCGGCATCTTCGATCAGCCGCCTCCAGCCCGGAACGATTTGCTGGCTCACCCTTCCGGGGCTCGAATCGCTTCAGGCCGAAGTCGTATGGTGGGATGACGGAATCGCCGGCTGCGCCTTCCAGCAATTGCTCAATCCGATCGTCCACGACAACATCATCGCGCTCTACAGCGGGAGCGGAAGTGGTCCCCGCCCAGCGGCCTGATACGCACGGCCCCGCTCACGCCTGTACGGATTTGACGAGCGTTACCTGGCTGACTGTAATGCCCTCGCCTCGAAAGCCGCCTTCACAATACATCAGGTAATAGCGCCACAGGTTGCGGAAGCGTTCATCGACATCGGGCGGCAATCCGCCTTCGGCCGCCGCGGCATCGAAATTCATCCGCCAGAGCCGCAAGGTTTCGGCATAGTCCAGTCCGAAATCCTGCTGATCCTCCCACGACAGCAGGCGTTCGGCCGCTAGTTTGCGAAATTCCTTCTCGCGGATCAGCAGCCCGCCGGGGAATATGTAGGCCTGAATGAAATCCGCGCTCGCGGCATAATGCTCAAACAGCGACTCCTTCATGGATATGAACTGGATCGCGGCCCGTCCGCCGGGCTTCAGGCACTGCGCGATACAATCCATATAGGCAGGCCAGTATTGCCGCCCCACCGCTTCGACCATCTCGACACTGACGATCGCATCAAACTGCCCGCGAATGTCACGATAATCCTGCTTGCGGTAATCCACTAGCCCGGGCTGATGGCGTTTTGCCCATTCGAGTTGCTCATCCGAAAGGCTGATGGCCGTGACGCGCGCGCCACGCTGCGCAATAAAACCGGACAAGCCACCCCAGCCGCAACCGATTTCCAGCAATGTTCCGGGCGAACCAAGCCGTTCAGCCAGGCGCGCCCATTTGCGTCTCTGGCCCTGCTCCAGCGTTCCACCCTGATCGAACAAGGCGCTCGAATAGCTCATGGTCGGGTCAAGCCATTGGGCATAGAAGTCGTTACCCAAATCGTAATGCAGCCGGATGTTGCGCCGGGCCCCTTTCCGGCTGTTGCAATTCAACCAATGGATCGCGCGCGCCAGCAGGCGCCAGGGCCCGTGGGCACGCCCCGCATCCCCCAATGCCTCGCCATTGGCCATGAACAAGGCGAAGAGCGGAACCGGGTCAGGGCTATCCCATTCGCCCGCTTCCCATGCCTGATACCAGCCGACCGAGCCGGTGGTGGCCAGGCGCCACAAGGCTCTCCAATCGTGAATTGTGACCGTCGCCTCGAACCCGGGCTTGCGACCGCCCAGGGTCCGGATTGTTCCTTCGGGGAGGATGGTTCTGATCTCCCCATATTCCAGCCCCCGGTCGATCCGGTCGAGCAGGCGATGAAATCCGCCTGCGAAGATACGAGCCAGCCATGCGGGGCCTGCCCCGATCCTGCCGCCGCCTTCGAGCAGCGCAATTCCTCTGCCCAACCCCTGTATCCGCATGGGGCGATTATGACTCTCCTGCAAACCCCCGGCAAGCTCGGCGTTATCAGATACTTGCTTCCCCTGCCGATGCCCCGCCCCGCATGCGTTTTCCCATGCAGTTGTCATCGAGTATGAAGGCCGCGACATAGCCACAGGATTTGAGGTGACGGCATGGTTTTCCGGAAATTGCCGGCAATGGATAAGCGCGGAACGGAACGATCGGGCCGATAACGATGCAGCCTGATGCGCAAATTTCCCTGAGGCGCGACAAGGATTGGCGGATCGATCCGGTCTGGGCCTATGCGATTGCGGCGGCATGCTGGTCGGGCTTCGCAATCATGGCCTGGCTGGTCGCTCACGCGCAGACAGGCAGCCTCGATGAAGCAGGCTTGCTGCTATGGCGCATCGAAGCCACTCTCACCCCCGCCGGCCCCGGATCGCTGACCGGATTGATGCAGGGGATCACCATTCTCGGGGGCGTTCCGGCCCGAAGCCTTGCCGCGGTTCTGGCTATCCTGGCTCTGGTGCGGCTGAACCGGCGGCGCGAAGCGACACTGCTCGGCATAATGGTTGTTGCCGGCTGGATTGTAAACAGCGGGATGAAATGGATTTTCGGCCGTGCCCGACCGGATATTGTTCCCCACCTGACGGAAGCGGGCGGTTTCAGCTTTCCCAGCGGCCACAGCTTCAATTCAGCCGTGGTATATTTCGGAATCGCCCTGGCCTTCGCCGCGATCAGCAAGTCCGCAGCTATGCGCGGCGCGATGATGGCGAGCGCGGCACTGCTGAGCCTCGCCATCGCCTGGAGCCGGGTATGGCTGGGGGTTCATTTCCCCAGCGACATCATCGCCGGCTGGCTGGCGGGAACGGGCTGGATATTCCTCGCCCATGCCCTCCTTGATCGGCGAGCAAGCATCAAGCCCTAGCTTTATGCCTCCACGGTCCAGGTCTGGCCCTTCGCCAGCAGCTTGGCGAGATCGGCCTGCTTACCCTCGCTCGCCTTGGCGTTCTGGTCGATCACGCTCTGCTCGAACGTGGGGCGCGGATCGTCATAGATGACGCCCAGCGCCATCGGAAACGGGCCGAACGGCAGCTCGACCAGCATATGCGCGATGGACCGATTGGTCACATCATGCACGATCACGCCGGCCGATTGCCAATCGCCATCGACGACATCCACCACGGTCAGCGTCAGCTTCTCAGCGTCGAGCGCAATGCCCTTGGTGCCCTTGGCGAACAGCATCGGCTCGCCATCGTTCAACCAGAGCTGGTTTTCATCCGCGAACTTCTTCTCGGTGAAACCAGCGAAGACGTCCTTGTTATAGACGATGCAGTTCTGGAAGATCTCGACGAAAGCCGCACCCTTATGGGCGTGGGCCGCCTTCAGCACCGCCGGCAGATCCTTGGAAACGTCGAAGCCCCGCGCCACGAAGCGCGCGCCCGCGCCCAGCGCGAAGGCGCAGGGGCTGGCCGGGCGATCGACGGAGCCGAGCGGGGTGGACGGGCTGGTCGTGCCGACCCGGCTGGTCGGGGAATACTGCCCCTTGGTCAGGCCGTAGATCTCGTTGTTGAACAGCATGATCTGGCAGTTCAGATTGCGGCGCAGCAGATGCATGGTGTGATTGCCGCCGATCGACATGCCATCGCCGTCGCCCGTCACCAGCCAGATATCCAGCTCCGGATTGGCGAGCTTGATGCCGGTGGCGAAGGCCGGGGCGCGACCATGGATCGTGTGGAAGCCGTAGCTTTCCATGTAATAGGGAAAGCGGCTGGAGCAGCCGATACCCGATACAAACACTGTCTTGGCCGGATCGGCGCCGATTTCAGGCAGGGTCCGCTGGACCGCCTTGAGGATCGCGTAATCGCCGCAGCCGGGGCACCAGCGGACTTCCTGATCGGTTTCCCAATCCTTGAGCGTCGTGGTGATCGTGGTCATTTCGTTCATGGGTTGACTGCCTTCGGGCTGGGCAACTGGGTGTCGCTCGGCGGAACCTCGCCGCCTTCATTATCGGGAATGCCGTCGAAGAACTTGGCGATGGCCTCTTCCAGTTCCGCGATGGAGAAAGGCTGGCCGCTGGTCTTGTTGAGCGGCTTGGCATCGACCAGATACTGGTCGCGCAGCACCGTCTTGAACTGGCCCGTGTTCATTTCCGGCACGAGAATATTGTCATAACCACGCAGCAACTCGCCGAGATTGGCCGGCAAGGGCCAGACGTGGCGGACATGGACATGGCTGACGTCCAGCCCCTTGCGGCGCGCGCGGCGGACCGCCTGGTGAATCGGCCCGAAGGTGGAGCCCCATCCCACGACGGCCAGCTTGCCCGACGGATTGCCGATCGCGACGTCCTGCGCAGGAATGCTCCTGGCCACACCGTCGATCTTGTCGCGGCGGGCATCCGTCATGGCCTGGTGGTTCTCGGGAGAATAATCGATATGGCCGGTATCGATGGCCTTCTCGATCCCGCCGATGCGGTGCATCAGCCCGGGCGTGCCCGGCTTGATCCACGGACGCGCGCCCTTGGCGTCGCGCTTGAAGGGAAGCAACTGATCGCCGGCATTCTTCTCTTCGAGGAAGCTCACCGGGAACGGTTCATAAGCGGAGGGGTCCGGCACTTTCCATGGCTCGGCCGCATTGCCGATATAGCCGTCGGTCAGCAGCATCACCGGGGTCATGTATTGCACCGCGATGCGGCACGCCTCGATCGCGCATTCGAAAGCATCGGCCGGGCTGCGTGCCGCGATCACCGGCATCGGCGCATCGCCATTGCGGCCATAGACCGCCTGATAGAGATCGGACTGCTCCGTCTTGGTGGGCAGGCCAGTGGAAGGCCCGCCGCGCTGGGAATTGACGATGACCAGCGGAAGCTCGGTCATGATCGCCAGGCCCATCGCCTCGCCCTTCAGCGCGATGCCGGGACCAGATGAACTGGTGACGCCCAGTTGCCCCGCATAGGATGCCCCGATGGCGGCGCAGATCGCGGCGATCTCGTCCTCCGCCTGGAAGGTCGTGATGCCGAATTCCTTCAACCGCGCCAGATGATGCAGAATCGCCGAGGCGGGAGTGATCGGATAGCCGCCGAAGAACATCGGCAGGCTTGCCAGCTGCGCACCCGCGACCAGCCCGAGGCTGATCGCCTCCGCGCCGGTGATGGTGCGATAGACACCCGGCTCGCTTTCGGCCGGATCGATGTGAAGCTGCTTGAGCGGGCCGGAAATCTCCGCCGTTTCGCCATAGGAATGCCCCGCATCCAGCGCGGCGATATTCGCCTCGGCCAGTTCGGGCGCCTTGGCGAATTTCTGCTTGAGCCACTCATGAATCGGTTCGCGCGGGCGATCGAACATCCAGAGGGCGAGCCCCAGGGTCCACATGTTCTTGCAGCGCAGCGCTTCCTTGTTGCCAAGGCCGAACGGCTTCACGGATTCCAGCGTAAGGGCGGAAATATCGAACGCGAGCACATCCCACTTGGCCAGGCTGCCGTCTTCCAGCGGATTCGTGTCGTATTTGGCCTTCTCGAGGTTGCGCTTGTTGAACTCGCCGGTGTCGGCGATCACAAGCCCGCCCGGCTTGAGCGCCGGCAGGTTCACCTTGAGCGCCGCCGGGTTCATCGCGATCAGCACATCGGGCGCGTCGCCGGCGGTTTCGATCGAAGTCGAGCCGAAATTGATCTGGAACGCCGAAACCCCGAACAGCGTGCCCTGCGGCGCGCGGATTTCCGCCGGGAAATCCGGGAATGTCGCCAGATCGTTGCCGGCCAGCGCGGTGGACAGGGTAAACTGCCCACCCGTAAGCTGCATGCCGTCACCGCTATCGCCGGCGAACCGCACCACAACGGCTTCCGGAGTGGTTTGCCCGGCCTGCTTTTCGACCACAAGAGTCGCCATTTTAGTTCACCTTCAAGCGAGGCGCGTATAACTCGCGCCTTTCCTTCCCAATCGGACCTATGCCTCGCGCCTTTCGCCCGCAATAAACTTTTTCTGTAACGCGCAAAAACACACAAGTGGAAATCGACGAGATTTCGTCTTAATCCACTGCATAATGAAACATCCATGCAGTGCCCGCCCATGAGCCGAGAGAAATCCCTGCCCTATCGCCCCTGCGTCGGCGTGATGCTGGTCAACCACCGGCGCCAGGCCTTTGTCGGCAAGCGGATCGACACCAAGGAAGGCGATTGGTGGCAAATGCCCCAGGGCGGAATCGACGAGGGCGAGGAGCCGATGCAGGCCGCGCTTCGCGAGCTGAATGAAGAGACAGGCCTGCAGTCCCGGCATGTGTCGCTCATCGCCCAGACGCGCGAGGAGCTGCTCTACGACCTTCCCCGCGAACTCCTGGGCAAGTTGTGGGGCGGCCGCTACCGGGGCCAGCGCCAGCACTGGTTCCTGGCGCGATTCACGGGGCAGGACAGCGATTTCAACCTTGCCGCCCACGACCCGGCCGAATTCTGCGACTGGCGCTGGGTCGACCCCGAGCAGCTGCCGCAGCTTATCATCCCCTTCAAGGCGCAGGTCTATCAGGCGATATTGGACGAGTTCCGCCCGCTGATCTGAACAGCGGCGCGGACAGTTCAGGTGCTGCCGACGCCGCGATCAGTTTTGGGTAATCACCACTTCCGGCTTCACCGCCTCGGCGGTCACCACCGTCTGCGTCGGCCCGGTTTCGATGCTGGTTGCCAGCGTCCGCGTTTCCGAGCAGCTTTCCCCGCACAGGCTCTGCAGCTTGGTCAGGTTGCGCCGCGCCTTTTCGATCGCGCCCTTTTCCACCAGGGCCGCCCCCTCGCCGGAAAGCGCGGAAAAATTGGCCGGGTCCTGCTTCAACGCCTCACGGTAATAATGGATGGCCTTGCCCTGCAGCCCTTCCTTGCGGGCCGCACGGGCCAGTTCGAGATAGGTCGGCGTATAGCCCGGATCGACCGCCAGGGCCGCCTCGAAGGCATCCACCGCACCTTGAGTATCCCCCGCATCCAGCGCCACCCGGCCTTCTTCGATCAGGCGGGCTGCACGCGGATCGGGCTCGCCGGTCGCGCCCAGGCCCGCACTGGCCGTCACCGCGGCGAACAGCGAAAGGGCAAGGGCGGCAGGATAGTAGCGCATCAAAAACTCCTTCAGGGCAGACGATGGACTATTCGCAGGCTCTGCCATGACACGAGATGTTAACACGGCGAAACGAGACGCGCGACGAAAAATCCATCCGTTCCGTCGTGAAGCGGCGTCAAGCGGATTCCTTGCCCGCGTTGGCGTCCGGCCGGCAGATCCGGGCGGTCTGCCCGCCAGCCGGGCCGGGCCGCGAGAAAGGCGTCCACCCGATCCGGCCCTTCCGCATCCAGCACCGAACAGACCGCGTAGAGCAGGCGGCCGCCCGGCTTGACCAGCCCGGCGGCAACATCCAGCACATGGGCTTGCGCGCGCGCAAGCCGCTCCAGTTCCCGCCGGTCGAGCCGCCAGCGCGCTTCGGGGTTGCGCCGCCATGTGCCTGTGCCGGAACAGGGCGCATCGACCAGCACGGCATCGGCAAGGCCAGCCCAGTCCGCCAATAACGCCGCCTCTTCCCCCGGGTTGAGCAGGCGCGTCTCGATCATGGCCGCACCGGCGCGCTCGGCCCGCGGCCCCAGGCGCGACAAGCGGGTGCGATCAATATCGCACGCCAGCAACCGTCCACGATTGTCCATGGCCGCCGCCAGGGCCAGGGTCTTGCCCCCTGCCCCCGCGCAGAGGTCGACAATCAACTCTCCGGGCATGGCGCCCACGGCTTCGCACACGAGCTGGGATGCCGTGTCCTGCACCTCGATAGCCCCGGCCTGATAGGCTTCCCATTGCTCGACACGCGTGCCGGTGGGGAAACGCAGGCCATGCGCCGCAAGCGTGGGTTCGCCCGGCTCCGGCAATTCATCCGCCCGGCCTTGCCGCAGGCTATTGATCCGGCAATCGAGCGGCGCGCGCTCCAGCAAGCCAGCCAGCTCGTCCTGGCGAATGTCGGAACCCGCCAGCAATTCCTCCAGCCAGCCGGGCGCATGGCCCGCCCCTGCCACCGGCTCTCCATCCTGCAAGGGATAAGGCGCATGGGGCGATCCGTCGAACAATTGGCGGATGGAAGAGTCGCCTTCAGCCAGCCGCAGCATCGCGGCGCGGCCAGTTTCCGGAATTTCGCCGCAGGCGCGAATCGCTCCGTAGACCAGCTCGCGCACCGCCCGCCGGTCCTTGCTCCCGGCAAAGCGGCGAGTGCGGAACCAGTCCGCGATGAGACGGTCCGCCGAAGCCCCACCGCTGCGCGCGGCGGCAATGATAAGATCCAGCAGCTCGATCGCTGCCTGAACGCGGGCGGCAGGCGTCATTTCCGGCGCCTGGCAGCGCTACCGCGTCGGATAGTTCGGCGCTTCTCGCGTGATCGACACGTCATGGACATGGCTTTCGGTAAGGCCCGAATTGGTGATCCGGATGAACTTCGCCCGGGTGCGCAGATCCTCGATCGTGGCGGAACCGGTATAGCCCATGGCCGCCTTGATCCCGCCGACAAGCTGATGAATCACGTCCTTGGCCGAGCCTTTGAACGGCACCTGGCCTTCGATCCCTTCCGGCACCAGCTTCATCTGGTCCTTGATGTCCTGCTGGAAATAGCGGTCGGCGCTGCCCCGCGCCATTGCGCCCACCGAACCCATTCCGCGATAGGACTTGTAGGCGCGGCCCTGGTAGAGGAAGGTTTCGCCCGGCGCCTCCTCCGTGCCCGCCAGCAGCGATCCGATCATGATGGTGGAAGCGCCGGCGGCCAGCGCCTTGGCCGCGTCGCCGGAGGTCCGCAGCCCCCCGTCGCCGATCACCGGAATATCCGATTTCGCGGCTTCGGCGGCGCTTTCCATGATCGCGGTAAGCTGGGGCACGCCCACGCCCGCGACGATCCGGGTGGTGCAGATGGAGCCGGGGCCGATCCCGACCTTGACCGCATCCGCCCCTGCATCGATCAATGCCCGGGTCGCTTCCGCCGTGGCGACATTGCCCGCCACCACCTGCACGGCGTTTGACAGCTTCTTCACCCGCTCCACCGCCTTGGCCACATCGCGATTATGGCCATGCGCGGTATCGATGATCACCACATCGCATTCGGCGTCGATCAGCGCCTCGGTCCGTTCGAAGCCCTTGTCGCCCACCGTGGTCGCCGCCGCCACCCGCAGGCGGCCTGCACTATCCTTGGTGGCGCTCGGGTAGGTGACGGCCTTTTCGATATCCTTCACCGTAATCAGGCCGATGCAATGATAGGCCTCGTCCACTACCAGCAGCTTCTCTATCCTGCGCTGGTGCAGCAGCCGCCGCGCTTCCTCCTGGCTGACGCCGGGGCTTGCGGTGGCGAGATTCTCGCTGGTCATCAATTCCCGCACGGGCTGGCTGGGATTGTCGGCGAAGCGGACATCGCGGTGCGTCAGGATGCCTACCAGCTTCCCGCCCTTTTCCACCACGGGAATGCCGCTGATCCGGTTGGCCTGCATCAGCTTCTGCGCTTCGCCCAGCGTCGCATCCGGCGAAATGGTGATGGGATTGACCACCATCCCGCTCTCGAACCGCTTCACGCTGCGCACCGCCGCGCATTGTTCCCTGATCGAGAGGTTGCGGTGAAGCACCCCGATGCCGCCGAGCTGCGCCATGACGATCGCCATGTCCGCTTCGGTGACGGTATCCATCGCCGCCGAGAGGACAGGAATGTTGAGAGCGATGCCGCGAGTCAGCCGGGTGCTGGTGTCCGCCTGAGAGGGCAGGATATCGCTCGCCCCGGGACGCAGCAGCACGTCGTCGAATGTCAGGCCGGTCGGGATATCCATGGCGCCAGTTTCCTCTGCGAGGGAAGAATCGTGGCGGCCCATGTAACCGCGCTTTGCTGCAGGTGCTAGGGGGAGAAGAAAATTCCCCGAAATCGGTCGCCCAACCCGCCGCTTTCCGCGGGAACATTGTCCCGCTCCGGCCTTTGTTTCGTGGAAGGTTGACGCAAGACGGGAATGCCTGTCCAACCCGTTGGGTGCAACTGGCACGACAGGCGACGGGGATTTCAATGCGGCTAAGAGACTTCAATCCTGCCAATATCCGGGTGGAAGACCAGCGCGGGATGCGTTTTCCGGGCGGCGGTGGCGGCAAGCTGGGCTGCGGCGGCATCGTGCTGGTGCTGATCGCATCGCTGGTGTTCGGCGTCGATCCGGCGCAGATGCTGGGAAGCCTGGAGCAAGTCCAGCAGAGCGCGCCGGCCGGGCAGCAGGCGGGCGGCACAACCGCCAGCGAAAGCTGCAATACGGATGCGCTGAGCAAGGAAAGCTGCGCCGTCCTCGCCTCGCTCAACCAGACATGGGAACCGCTGTTCAAGCAGGCGAGTATCCCGTTCCAGCAACCCAAGCTGGTCTTTTATTCGCAGGCCGGGCGTTCCGGATGCGGCGCGGCGCAAAGCGCGATGGGCCCGTTCTACTGCCCCAGCGACCACGGCATCTATATCGATACGGATTTCTACCGGGAAATGGAGCAGCGCCTGGGCGCGGGCGGCGATTTCGCGCGGGCCTATGTGATGGCGCATGAATATGGCCATCACGTGCAGACTCTCACCGGGGTTTCCGATCAGGTGCGCAGCGCGCAATCGCAGAATCCTTCCCAGGCCAACCCGCTGCAGGTGCGGATGGAACTGCAGGCGGATTGCTACGCCGGGGTCTGGGCCGCCAAGAACGCCGATCTGATCGAGGCGGGCGATATCGAGGAAGGGCTGACGGCCGCGCACGCGATCGGCGACGACACTTTGATGAAACAAGCGGGGCAGCGGCCCGTTGAAGCTGCATTCACCCATGGAAGCAGCGCGCAGCGGATGGAATGGCTGCGGCGAGGATTGGAGACAGGCAATGAAGATCAGTGCGACACTTTCGCCGATCTCAGGAGATAGACGCTCAGGGAACGCACGAGTTGGCGCGGGCGGAACGATCCTTGCGCTCATGCTGGCGGCCTCGCTGCCGGCAGCGGCGCAGACCAAGGACAAGGAGCCCGAAAAGCCCGTCACCGACGATACGGTGACAGTGGGCGATGTGGCGGGCACCCCGCTCAACGATCTCAACATCACGCGCGACGAAATCCCGCCGCTCCTGATCCAGGCGAGACAGGACCCCTACAACAGTAAGGATATGAAGAAGTGCGGCCAGATTGCCGCCGCCGTCGGCCAGCTCGACGCGATCCTGGGCGACGATCTCGATATCGCCGGGGAAAAGAGCAATGCCGTGAATGCAGGCCGCGTCGCCAAATGGGCGGTCAGCCGCTTCATTCCGTTTCGCGGCCTGATCCGCGAGATTTCAGGAGCCAGGGAGCATGAGCGGCAATTCCAGGACGCCATCGTCGCGGGAATGATGCGCCGCTCCTACCTCAAGGGCCTGGGCGAAGCGAAAGGGTGCAAATATCCCGCCCGCCCGGCGGATGAGGAAACCATCAGCCGCATCGAATACGAGCGGCAGGTGATGGCGGCCGAGGCGGCGATCCAGAAGCCGGACGAGAAAGCCAAGGGCGCAAGCGTGAAGGACGAAAAGCCCAGATAGGCTCCCTCATTCTCAGGCCGGCGCGGCCGGGGGGCTTCCCGCATCCGCTGGCCCGCCCCCGCTTTCCGCCGGATTGCCGCTCCGCCCGATGCTGGACCATTCGACGTTGCGGGTGGCATACATCACCCCGGCGAGCGCCACGAACAGCAGGATCGATCCGATCAGCAGCGACCAGGCCTCAAGGCTCAGCAGCACGTAGAGCAATGCGTAGAGGCCGAGCAGCAACGCGCCGATGAAGCGCGCCCTGCGCCAGCTTTTCAGCACCGCCGCGCTATAGGCGGTGAGCAGGCCGATAATCGCGGCGCTGGCGACGAGATAGGCCACCGTGAAGCCGATCACCTCGGCAAAGGCGAGCAGCAGCACGAAGAACAGCACCAGCCCCGCGCCGGTCATCAGATATTCCGCCGCGGCCACGCGGGCGCCGCCCACGATGTCGAACAGCAGGAAGGCGAGGAAGGTGAAGCCAATGAACAGGAACCCGTATTTCACCGCCCGGTCGACCTTGCTGTAGAGATTGACCGGCTCGATCAGCCCGACCGTGACGGCGCGGGCCGGGCCGCCGATCACTTCCACCGCGCCCCCGGATGCGGGATTGCTGGCGGAAGAGGCCATGGCCACTTCCTGCGCCATCACGGGCGCATAGCCACCGCTGCCATCGTCGATCATCGGCGGGCCGGGATCTTCCGTCGCGACCGGAGCCTGGCCGAGCGCCAGCTTGTCTACCGTGAAGCCGGCCTTGAAGCCCTCGCCCCCCACCGAGCGCGTCTCCGGCAGGAATGCGCCGCTGAAGCTGGGATTGGGCCAGCTGGAGGAAACGTCCCAGCGAGTCTGCCCGCCGCGCGGCACCAGGCTGAGCGAGCCGCTGCCCCGCAGGCCGAAGGCGTAATCGACAGAGAGCACGCCCTCGCCGTTCCACGGCAGGAAGGCGAAGAATCCCTGCCCGCTGGTCGCGCCCGGCCCCTTGCCCGGCTGCACCGGCAGGCTCTGCCCATTGGCCTTGAGCGTGCCGCCCTTGGTCAGCCCGCGCGCGTCGGACGCGCCCATGCGCAATTCCGCGCGGTCCCACAGCAATCGCTCGCGGGTCACACCGAAGCGCGGCAGGTCCGCCGGCAGCTCGAACTTCGCGGCGCCGCTGACCTGTGCTTCATAGAGCACGCTGCGATAGATCGACTTGCGCCGCTCCTCCGGCCTGACGCTGGTCTGCGCCCGGTTCTCGACAGGGGAGATATAGAGCAGGCGCTCTACCTCCACGGTCCGGGTAGTAACCTTGCCGTTCACTTCCTCGTTCTGGGTTTCAGTCGTCCTGAACGGTACGACCACGATCGGCCCCGCGATCACCTGCGGCCCGCCCCATCCGGCGGTGATGCTCTGCTGGGCGGTCTGCGACTGGCCCTGCCGGTCCCACACCAGCGCATAAACGAAGACCAGGGGGATAATCAGCGCGGCGCCGACCAGAACCGCGAACAGGAGCTTGATCCCCGGACTACGTTCCCGCACCATGCCGCATCCCCTTCATTGCCAGCGCCACTGCCTGACGCCTTATTCGTGTATAATGGATGAACCGCCTTTGCCGATCATGCTCACCCTGCTAGCGAAGCGCGATGCGCCTTGCCGATTGCCATAATATCGAGGATTTTCGCAGGCTTGCCAAGGCCCGCCTGCCGTGGCCGGTGTTCGACTATATCGATGGCGCCGCGGATGACGAGCTGACCCGCCAGCGCAACACCGCCGCCTACGGCCATGCCGACCTCGTGCCCAACGTGCTGGCCGGCGTGCAGAACATTGACATGTCCTGCACCATCATGGGCCGCAGGAGCGCCCTGCCGCTGGTCCTTTCCCCCACGGCATTGCAGCGGGTGTTCCACTGGCAGGGCGAACGGGCCGTGGCCAGGGCGGCCGAGAAATTCGGGCTGTGGTGCGGCATTTCGAGCCTGGCGACCGTCAGCATCGAAGAAATCGGCGCGATGATTTCCACACCGAAAATGTTCCAGCTCTACGTCCACAAGGACAAAGGGCTGAACACATCCATGATCGAACGCTGCAAGGAAGCGAAGTTCGATTGCATCGCTCTCACGGTCGACACCATCGTCGGCGGCAAGCGCGAACGCTGCCTGCGCAGCGGCTTCTCCAGCCCGCCGCGCTTCACCGCTTCCTCGCTGCTGTCCTATGCGATCAAGCCGCGCTGGGCGCTGGACTATGTGTTCCGCGAGAAATTCCGCCTGCCCAATCTCGACACCCATGTCAGCCAAGGGACCGACGAGGCGATGTCGATCCAGGGCTATTTCTCGACCATGCTCGACCAGTCCATGAACTGGGATACGGCAGCACGGATCAGGCAGGATTGGGGCGGCACATTCTGCCTCAAGGGCGTGATGAGCGCGGGCGATGCCCGCCGCGCCGTGGAAATCGGCGCGGACGCGATCATGATTTCCAATCACGGCGGCCGCCAGCTCGACGGCAGCCGCACGCCGTTCGACCAGCTCACCGAGATCGTGGACGCCGTGGGCGGGGAGATCGAGATCATCTGCGACGGCGGAGTGCGACGCGGCACCCATGTGATGAAGGCGCTGGCGGCGGGAGCCACGGCGGCCTCGGGCGGGCGGCTCTATCTCTATGCGCTGGCCGCGGCGGGCCAGGCCGGGGTGGAGCGCGCCCTCACCATCCTGCGCGAGGAAATCGAACGCGACATGAAGCTGATGGGCGTAACCGGCGTCGATCAGCTTGGCCGGGATATGCTGCGCTGGCGATGACCCGCATATTGCTGCCATGATCGGCCCATGACACACCGATTCGCTTTTCTCGCCGCGCCTCTTTTCCTGCTTTCCGCCGCCGTCGCGGCGCAGGATCAACCCACTGCTTCGCCGGAACCAGCCCCGTCCGTGCCGCAAACCGTCGATGTAGTGATCCAGACCGAGCTGGGGAACATCAGGCTCGCGCTGGAAAGTGAGCGAGCGCTCGTCACCACCGCCAATTTCCTGCGCTACACCGATCAGAAGCGCTTCGACGGAACGGTGTTCTACCGGGCCATGCGGCTTGCCTGGGGCGACCAGCCCAACGGCTTGATCCAGGGCGGCACGCAGATGAACCCCAAGCGCATTCTCAAGCCGATCGCGCATGAGGCCACCAGCCAGACCGGGGTGCTGCACAAGGCCGGAACCATCTCGATGGCCCGCTATGATCCGGGTTCGGCGACGGGGGATTTTTCGATCCTGCTGTCGGACATGCCTGGCCTCGACGCCGACCCGGCTTCGGCCAACCCGGATCTCGCCGCCGGCTTCGCCGCCTTCGGCCATGTGGTGGAAGGCATGGATGTGGTTCAGGCGATCTGGAACGCGCCGGTCGATCCGGAGAAAGGCGAAGGGGCGCTGAAAGGGCAGATGATCCAGCAGCCGGTGAAGATCATCAGCGTGCGCCGGGCGCCCAAGCAATAGAGAATCCGGCTCGCGCCATCACCCCTATTTCTTGCGCGCGACGCACTTGCCCCCGTCCGGCCCGACATCGCCGTTGCAGGTGCGTTCCTCAATCATCGGCTCATTCAGGTCGTTCAGGCGATTGAGCCCGTCGGCCCCGCGCACGAGTTCGAACCCGTCATAGAGCTTGCCGGACGCGGTGTAGGTCCGGAAGGTCAGCCGCTCGCCGGCCACATCGACGATCTGATACAGCTCGGTCGCTTCGGCAACCTTGTCCGGCTGGCTGCGCGCACGGTCGTTCAGGCCGTACATTTTCGATCCGGTGACGGACACCAGATAGACCGGCCCCTGCACCGCACCGCTTGCATGCTGCGCCTTGCTCGCCACGCGCCCGTCTGCCGAGGTCAAACGGCTGTAGCAATGGTCATGCCCCTGCAGCACCAGATCAACCTTGCGCTTGTCGAACACCGGCTTCCATGCCGCCTTTATCTCCGCCGTGTCGTCCGGCCGCGCGCAAGTGAATACGGGCTGATGGAACAGCACCACATTCCACTTCGCCTTGCTGGAGGCCAGGGTCTGATCCAGCCAGCGGGTCTGGGCATCCATCGTCCCCAGATCGATCGCCGAGGTGCCGTCCAGCACGATGAAGCGAACCCCCTGGTAGTCGACGAAATAGGTGGTTGATTTCGCCGCCGCGACGCCATTGACAGGAAGCGCGAACTGCAACGGCCAGTATGGGCCCAGCTTGCGGCTTTCCTTGCCATTCGGCAGCATCACATCGACATATTCGTGATTGCCGGTGGCGGGGACCTGCGGGACGATGGCGTAGTTATAAGCCCCGGCCTGGTTCCATTCGCCCCATTCATCGTCATGGTCCAGATCGTCGCGCTGCGCGGTCAGGTCGCCCGCATGGAGCACCAGCTCGATCCTGCCATTGGCATGGAACGCCTGCCTGATAACGCGCGATGCATAGGTCAGGATTCCGTTCTGGATGTCGCCAAGATAGAGGAAGCGGAACGGGCGAGGTTCGGCCGCAGCCGTGCGGAATTGCAGCCATTCGCTCCAGCCCGCGCTCCCTTTCAGCCGATAGGCGTAGGCCGTATCCGGCTGCAGGTCTGCAAAGCGTATCTGATGATAGAGCGCAGGCCCGTTCGCGCTATCCTTCGCGGCCGACGTCCCGGTTATCAGCGTCGCCTTTTCTTCCAGCGTCGGGCCGTCCACCGCAATGGCGATCTGCGCCTCGCTGCTCTGCTGCGCGACATCGGTGCGATAGGCCACCGCCATTTCGCGCGTCGGATCGGCGCCGGGGGTCAGCACGACACGATCCGGCAGGTTGCGAGCGGCATAAGGCGTGCCGGCCGACCGCGGGATCGAAACTTCCTGCGCCTCCTGCGCATGGGCGGCGGGGTCGGTGCCGATCGCCGCCAGCGCGAGACAACCGCTGATAAGGATGTTCCTTGAAAGAAAAGACATGCCCTCTCCCTGGTCACGGATGCGTGATTGCCTGAATCTCCCAATTCCCCTGAAAGGTCATTGTTACAATTATATGGAAGCGGGTGGAAATAACCCTGGCCCGCAGGAAAGCATCGACGCGCGCGGCTCCGGGGAGAAGGCGGACCGCTCCCTGGCACAGGTTCGGCAATGCTCCCGCCCACGCAAGCGCGTTTGACCGAGCGCCGGATCGCACTTAATCAATCCGGCAGGCTGATGGAGAGGCATTCGCCCTCTTGAAACAGGAAAGAGGAGCGGGCGTGGATCTCGAATTGAAGGGCAAGGTGGCGGTCGTGAGTGGTGGCACTCGCGGGATCGGCAGGGCGATCGCGGAATGTTTCGCCGATGAAGGCGCGCATGTCGCGATATGCGCCCGCAACCAAGCCGACATCGATGCGACAGTGGCCGCGCTCGAGGCGAAGGGCGTCAAGGCATGGGGGCAATCGGTGGACATCTCCGACAGCCCAGCCATCGACGGCTTCGTGGCCGGGGCGGCGCAGGCCCTTGGCGGGATCGACGTGCTGATCTCCAATGCCAGCGCACTGCCCCGGACCGATGACGAGGATGCCTGGCGCAGCATGTTCGAGATCGACATGCTGGGCGCCTTGCGCCTGTTCAATGCCGCCCAGCCCTATCTCGAAAAGGCCGCCGTGCATTCAGGCGATGCCGCCTTCACCATCATCTCGTCGATGGTGGCCGCCGAGCCATACAAGCCCAGCCCCTACAGCGCGATAAAGGCAGGCCTGATAAACTATGCGAAGGGCGTGGCGCGGGTCCACGCCGGCAAGAAGATCCGCTGCAATGTGCTGTCGCCGGGCAATGTCTATTTCAAGGGCGGGGTATGGCAAACCATACAGCAGGATATGCCGGACTATTTCGACAGCATGATAAAGGCCAATCCGACCGGGCGGATGGGAACGCCCGAGGAAATCGCCTCAGCCGTGGTCTTCCTCAGCAGCCCGCGATCTTCCTTCACCACCGGCGCCAATCTCGTCGTCGATGGCTGCCTGACCCAGCGCGCAAGTTTCTGATCCCGCAAGAACGCGCGATCGGGCGGCATCCCCGCCCTGGCGGCACGATAAGGGATCAACGGAAAAGGCCGGAGCTTGCGCCCCGGCCTTTCCGCATATCCAGAATGAAGAAGCGCCTCAGTAAACGCGCTTCTTCGGCTTGATATATTCAACATCGTCGGTGAGCGTATATTCGTGGACCGGACGGTAATCGATCCGGATCGCGCCGCCCTTGCCGCCCCAACCTTCGAACCATGCGGCGGTGTGCTTCATCCACTCGGCATCGTTGCGGTCGGGGAAATCCTCATGCGCATGGGCGCCACGGCTTTCCTTGCGGTTGTGGGCGCCGTGCAGCGTGACGGAAGCCTGCGAGATCAGATTGTCCAGCTCCAGAGTCTCGATCAGGTCGCTGTTCCAGATCAGCGAGCGGTCGCTGACACGAACGTCCTGCATCCGCTCATAGGTCTTGGCCAGCTTCACCTTGCCCTCGGCCATCAGTTCGTCCGTGCGGAACACGGCTGCGTGCTGGCTCATCGCCCGCTGCATCTCGAGGCGAACCTCGGCGGTCGGCGAACCGCCATTGGCATGGCGGAAGTAATCGAGGCGAGTCAGGGCCAGATCGGCGCTGTCCTTCGGCAGCTCGTCATACTTGTCGTCAGGCTTCACCAGCTCCTTGAGCCGGTGGCCGGTGGCGCGCCCGAACACCACGAGGTCGATCAGCGAGTTGGAGCCGAGGCGATTGGCGCCATGGACCGAGACGCAGGCCGCTTCGCCCACGGCGAACAGGCCCGGCACCACGGTTTCGGGGTCGCCATCCGCGCCGATCGTCACGACTTCGCCGTGATAATTGGTCGGGATGCCGCCCATGTTGTAGTGCACGGTCGGCACGACCGGCAAAGGCTGACGGGCCAGGTCGACACCGGCAAAGATCTTGCCGCTCTCGGTGATGCCCGGCAGGCGCTCGGCCAGAACCTTCGGATCGATATGATCGAGGTGCAGGAAGATGTGATCCTTGTTGGGGCCGACCCCGCGGCCCTCACGGATTTCCAGCGCCATGGAACGCGAAACCACGTCGCGGCTGGCCAGATCCTTCGCGGACGGGGCATAACGCTCCATGAAGCGCTCGCCTTCGGAATTGGTCAGATAGCCGCCTTCCCCGCGCGCGCCTTCGGTAATCAGCACGCCCGCGCCGTAGATGCCGGTCGGGTGGAACTGCACGAATTCCATGTCCTGCAGCGGCAGGCCCGCGCGCAGCACCATGCCGCCGCCGTCGCCGGTGCAGGTATGGGCGGAAGTGGCGGTGAAGTAGCAGCGGCCATAGCCGCCGGTGGCCAGCACCACCGCATGAGCGCGGAAGCGGTGGATCGATCCGTCATCGAGGCACAGCGCGATCACGCCGACGCATTTGCCATTGTCCATGATGAGGTCGATGGCGAAATATTCGATGAAGAAGTCGGCGTCGTATTTCAGGCTCTGCTGATACAGCGCGTGCAGCATGGCATGGCCGGTGCGGTCCGCCGCGGCGCAGGTGCGCTGCACTGGCGGGCCTTCACCCATGTTCTGCATGTGGCCGCCGAACGGGCGCTGGTAGATCGTGCCGTCCTGGTTGCGGCTGAACGGCACGCCGGCATGTTCCAGCTCGTAAACCGCGGCGGGCGCTTCGCGCACCATATATTCGATCGCGTCCTGGTCGCCCAGCCAGTCCGACCCCTTCACGGTGTCGAACATGTGCCAGGTCCAGTGGTCGGGCGTGTTGTTGCACAGCGAGGCGGCGATGCCGCCCTGCGCGGCCACGGTGTGGCTGCGGGTGGGAAAGACCTTGGTGATGCAGGCCGTCCTGAGGCCGGCCTCGGCGCTGCCCATGGTGGCGCGCAGGCCGGAGCCGCCCGCGCCGACGACCACGGTATCATAGGTATGGTCGATGATCTTGTATGCGGACTGGGTGGAAGTGGTGGCCATCTCAGGCGCCTCCCAGCGCAAGGCGGGCAATGCAGAACAGGCCGAAGGTGGCCCCGGCGAAAGCGGCAAGGTTGAGCGCGGCGATGGCGGCGAACTTGTTGCCATGATCGTGGACATAATCCTCGATCACGACCTGCAGGCCCAGCCGGGCGTGCCAGAAGGTGCTGACGATCAGCAGCGCCATGGCCGTGGCCGGGACCGGCGCGGAAATATATTCGCTTACCGTGCCGTAGCTGAGATCCGGCAGCAGCAGGATCGAAACGATCAGCCAGGCCATGAGCAGCAGATTGCCGATGGCGGTGAAGCGCTGCAGCAGCCAGTGATGCGCGCCGCTATGCGCGGAGCCGAGGCCCCGCACGCGTCCGATGGAAGTTCCGTTACCCATGTTCTTGGCCTCAGCGAAGCAGGATCACCGCCCAGAAGGCGATGGTCAGAATGATGGCGATCAATGGCGACAGCACCGACCACAGCTTGTTGCGGGTCAGTTCGTAGCCCGCGCCGATATCCAGCACGAAGTGACGCAGCCCCGACATCAGGTGGGTGAAGAAGGCCCAGCTCAGGCCCACCAGCACGATGTAGCCGATGGGCGAGGTCATCAGGTCGGAGAATGTCGTGTAATATTCGGGGCCGGCGGCGAGCGCCCCCAGCCACCAGAGCAGCACGAACAGGCCGACAATGGCCATCCCGTCACCCGTGACACGGTGAAGGATGGACACCAGCATGGCGGGGCCCCAACGCCAGATTTGCAGATGCGGTGACAGCGGACGGTTTGCCATGCGGGCCTTCCTGTTGCGTATGCATGATGCGGTCTTGCGCCGCGACGATGTGCGGATTGCGATCCCCCATAATGAAAAGACGGGCCAAGGCAAGCCGTGCAATGGCAGTTTCCGTCATCGCAAAGCGGCGCTAGGGAATGGCCGCATGACTCAATCATGGAAGATTACCGCCCTCGCATCGCGCCAGGCAGTGCAGGATGCGCTGCTCGCGCATGAGGAAACGCCGGACTGGGATCACGCCATCGTGCTGTCCGGATGCGAGGTCGCCAAGGACCGGCCCGAGGAATGGCTGCTGGAAGCATGGCTGCCCCGGCGGCCCACCAGGGCGGACAAATCGGCGTTCCTGGCGCTTTTCGCGGGGGAGCCGCCCGCAATCGCATCGGAAAGACTGCCCGATCAGGATTGGGTGACATTGAGCCAGCAGAACGCGCAGCCGATCGTGGCGGGGCGTTTCCATATCCATACGCCCGAGCACCCGGCAATGGAGGAGGCTGGCGTCGTCGATTTCACCATACCCGCCGGCCAGGCTTTCGGCACGGGCCATCATGAAACCACCGCCGGCTGCCTCGCCATGCTCGATGCGATGAAGGCCGGCGGCGTCTCGGCCCGCAATATCGCGGATATCGGCACCGGAACCGGATTGCTCGCCTTCGCCGCGCGGGCGCTGTGGCCCCATGCGCTCGTCACCGCGAGCGATGTCGATCCGGTCTGCGTCGACGTGGTGGAAAGCAATGCGGCGGCGAATGACGTGCCGATGGGCGCCGGGCCGGGACAACTGACCATGCTGGTGGCCGACGGCATGGCCCATCCCCTGCTTCAGGCGCGCGCGCCCTACGATCTGCTGATCGCCAATATCCTCGCCGGCCCGCTGGTGGAACTGGCGCCGGATTTCGGCAAAGCCGTTCTGCCCGGCGGCTCCCTTCTGCTATCCGGATTGCTGGGAACGCAGGAAGATGCCGTGCTGCGGGCCTGCCGCCTTGCTGGATTCCGCTCCACGGCCCGGATGCGCAAGGGCGACTGGTCCATCTTGTGGCTACGCAAGCGGACGCTGGCCCGCCCGGCGCGGCGCAGCGTTCAGCCGCGATGGCTCCCCGGCTCCTGAAGGCCCTGCGCCTTACGCTGGCGAGCCTCGTCCTCGCCATCGCCGCATTCCTGCTGACGGCGTGGGCCGGTTCCGCGATTCCACGCAACGCGGAGTGGCGGGAGCCGGACCAGGGCGTGACGATCATGGTGGAAACCAACGGAATCCACACCGCCATCGTCATGCCGCTGGTGACGCCCATAAAGGATTGGCGCATGGATTTTCCGGCCCGCGACCTCACCGATCCCGCCCGGCCCTATACCCATGTTTCGGTGAGCTGGGGCGAACGGGAGGTCTTCCTCGAAACCCCGACATGGGCCGATCTTTCGCCGATCACCGTGCTCCGCATCCTGTTCTCGGGCGGAGATGGCGTCCTTCATGTCGCCCATTATGTGCGCCCCGCGCCCGCCGACGACATTCGCCCGCTGCGGATCAGCGAGGCCCAATACAGGCGCCTTGTCCGCCGGATCGAGGCCAGCGTTCCCGCCGCGCCGCGCCGATCCCATCCCGGCTATGGCAGCCATGACGTCTTCTACGAGACAACGGGCCGCTACACCTTCACCAACACCTGCAACCAGTGGACCAGCGATACGCTGGCCGGGGCGGGAATTCGCACCGGATGGTGGACTCCCTTCGCCGGCGGCGTGATGAAATGGGTTCCCGAGGTATAGGGCGGCTGGCCCGGCCGACCATCAGGCCGACACCAGCACGTCCCTGAGCAGGGCCAGCGCCGCCCGCGCGAAGGCATGCATATTGGCGACCCGGTCATCATGGCCCGTGGCGACCGTTGCCGAACGTTCGAGGCCGGGCCCGACTACAGCGATGGCGCTCCTGCCGGAATCGACGCCGAATGGATGCTTGCCCGGCCCCGTCGAGCCGGACTCGGCCAGCCCCCAATCGCTGCCGAGACGGTCGCGGATCGCTCGGGCCTGCAACACGGCATAGGCTTCGGTGACGGAGCGCATTCCGGCAAGTTCGCTGCGGGAAAGGCCGAGCAGCGCATCGCGCCCCTTAAACGAATAGATCACGCCACCCCCAACGTAAAAGGACGTCGCGCCCGGCATGGCGACCAGTGCCGCCGAAACCAGGCCGCCGGTCGCGCCATCCGCCACGGCCACGGTCTGCCCCCGCTCTTTCAGCAGCGCGCCCACGTCCGCGCCCAGATGGGCCAATTCCGCAAACATCACCTTACCCCGCCGCCTTGACGATCTCCGCCCAGCCAGCCTCGTCGATCACCTCGATCCCAAGTTCGGCGGCCTTCTTGAGCTTGGAACCCGCCCCCGGCCCCGCCACCACCAGATCGGTCTTGGGGGAAACGGAACCGGCCGCCTTGGCGCCCAGGGCCTCCGCCTGCGCCTTGGCTTCGTCCCGGCTCATCGTCTCGAGCTTGCCGGTGAACACCACCGTCTTGCCCGCCACGACGCTGTCCTTCGTCTCGACGATATAGGGCGGCGGGGACACTTCGGACAGGAGATCGTCCCAGACCTGCTTGTTGTGATCCTCGTGGAAGAAATCGCCCAGCGCCTCCACCACCACCGGGCCGACGCCATCTATGGAAATCAGTTCGGCGGCGGCTTCCGCATCTCCGGCATGGGCCTGCTCCGCCAGTTCGCGCAATCGCGGCAGGGTGGTGCAGCGCTTCATCAGGTCGCGGGCCGTCACCGCGCCGACATGGCGGATACCCAGCCCGAACAGCAGCCGCGCTGCATCGGGCCGACGCTTGGCCTCGATCGCTTTCAACAGATTGTCCACAGACTTGTCCTGCCATCCATCCAGCGCCAGAATGGCGTCGCGGCGCTGGTGCAGGCGGAAAATATCGACCGGGCTTTCCAGCCAGCCGCGCGCGAAGAAATCCGCGATGGTCTTCTCGCCCAGCCCTTCGATGTCGAGCGCGGTGCGACTGACGAAATGGCGCAGCCGCTCGGTCCGTTGCGCCGGGCAGATCAGCCCGCCGGTGCAGCGGACGTCCACCTCGCCCTCCTCCGCCACGGCCTCGCTGTCGCATTCGGGGCAGTGATCGGGAAACGGGAAAGCCGGGCGATCCTCGGCCCGCGTCAGATTCTCCACCACTTGCGGAATCACGTCGCCCGCGCGCTGGATCACCACCCGGTCGCCGGGGCGCACACCGAGCCGCGCGATCTCGTCGCGATTGTGGAGCGTGACATTGGTGACGGTGACGCCGCCCACCAGCACTGGGGCGAGCCGCCCGACCGGGGTCAGCTTGCCGGTGCGGCCAACCTGGATGTCGATGCTTTCGAGCGTGGTCTCGGCCCGCTCCGCCGGGAACTTGCGGGCAAGGCCCCAGCGTGGAGCCTTGGCCACGAAGCCCAGCCGCTGCTGCCAATCCAGCCGGTCCACCTTGTAGACCACGCCATCGATCTCATAGGGCAGGCCCGCGCGCCCCTCGCCGATCCGGCGATAGGCGGCCAGCATCTCGTCGAGCGAACGGCACAGGGCCAGGTCCGGCGAGATCGGCAGGCCCCAGGCCGCGATCTGCTGCATCACCTCGAACTGGGTCGTCCCCGGCACCGCGCTGGCCGCGCCCCAGCCATGCGCCCAGAACCGCAGGGGCCGCCGGGCCGTGACCGAGGCATCCTTCTGGCGGAGCGATCCGGCGGCGGCATTGCGCGGATTGGCGAAGATCTTGCCCCCGGCTTCCTCCTGCGCGCGGTTGAGCGCAAGGAAATCGGCCTTGGACATATAGACCTCGCCGCGAATCTCGAACACCTCCGGCGCCTTGCCGGAAAGCTGCTGCGGAATATCGGCGATATGGGCGACATTGGCGGTCACGTTCTCGCCCACCTGCCCATCGCCGCGCGTCGCCGCCAGCACCAGCCTGCCATCTTCGTAACGCAGCGAGCAGGACAGGCCGTCGATCTTGTCCTCGGCCGTCATCGTCACCGGCTCGTCCTCCGGCAGGGCGAGGAAGCGCCGCACGCGGCCCACGAAATCCGCCACTTCCTCATCCGTGAAGGCATTGTCGAGGCTCATCATGCGAACCTCATGCGTCACCTTCGACAGCGGCGAGGCCGCCACCTCGTGCCCCACCTGCCGGGATGGGCTGTCCGGCCGGATCAGATGCGGGAACGCCGCCTCCAGCTCCGCATTGCGGCGGACCAGGGCATCGAACTCGGGGTCCGAAATCTCCGGATCGTCCTCCGCGTGATAGAGCCGGTTGTGTCGGGCGATCTGCCTCGCCAGCCGCATCAGCTCATTGGCGGCATCGGCTTCGGTCATACGGTCCACTTATACACCTTCCAGTAGCCGATCCGCCTGCGCCCGCGCTTCGGCGGTGATTTCCGCGCCGGACAGCATCCGCGCGATTTCCTCCTGACGGCCCCCGGCATCCAGCAGCATGACCGAGGTGCGGGTCACGGTGCCTTCGGACGATTTGGCGATCATGTAGTGCGTGGCGCCCCGCGCGGCGACCTGCGGGCTGTGCGTGACCACCAGCAGTTGCCCCCCTTCCGCCAGCCGCGCCAGCCGTTCCCCGATCGCGCTGGCGACCGCGCCGCCCACGCCCCGGTCGATCTCGTCGAAGATCACCGTCGCCGCCCCGCCCCGCTCGGCCAGAGCCACTTTCAAGGCGAGGATGAAGCGCGACAGCTCGCCGCCCGATGCGATCTTCGTCAGCGGCGCGAAACCGGCGCCGGGATTGGTGGCGATCAGGAACTCCACGCTGTCCATGCCATGCGCGCCCCAGCGCTCCTCCGGCAGCGCGGTGACGGCGGTGCGGAAGCGCGCGGCATCCAGCTTGAGCGGCGCAAGCTCCCCGGCAACCGCCTTGTCCAGCCGGGCGGCAGCGGCGGTTCGCACCTCGTGCAAGGCTTGCGCCCGCGCCCGATAGCTCTCCTGCGCGGCACGCTCGGCCTGCTCCAGCGCTCCGATTTCCGCTTCCCCGCCTTCGATGGCATCCAGCGCGGCACGCATCCGGTGCATCGCTTCGGGCAGATCGTCAACCTGGCAATCGTGCTTGCGGGCCAGCGCGCGCAGCTCGAACAACCGCGCCTCGATCCGGTCCAGTTCGGCCGGATCATGGGTCAGCGCCTCCGCCGCCCGTGCCAGCCGGTCCTCCGCCTCGCCCGCCTCGATCACCGCGCGATCCAGCGCTTCCAGCGCTTCGCCGAGCAGGGGATGCTCCCCCGCGATCCGGTCCAGCCGCCGGGCCGCGCCGCGAAGGCTGGCAAGCGCGGAATCCGAACCGTCCCAGAGATGGCGCAAGGCCTCCAGATCGCCCGCCAGCTTCTCGCCCTTCTGCATATCGGCGCGGGCGCCCGCGAGTTGCTCTTCCTCGCCCCCCACCGGCTCGATGGCTGTCAGCTCGGCCAGATGGGCCAGCAGCAGATCCTGGTCCGCCCTGGCCCGTTCGATCCCGGCGCGCGCCACGGCAAGGCGCTCACCCGCCGCGCGCCACACCTCCCAGGCCGCCGCAACGCCATCCACGTCCCCACCGGCATAGCGATCCAGCAAGGCGCGGTGGCCGCGCGGATTGACGAGGCCGCGGTCGTCATGCTGGCCATGCAGTTCCACCAGCGCGGGCGCGATCTCGCGCAGCAAGGCCACGCCCACCGGCTGGTCGTTGATGAAGGCTTTCGATCCGCCATCGGATTTGAGCCGCCGCCGGACGATCAGCGGCTCGCCCGGCTCGATCTCCACCTCCGCCTCCGCGAGCGCATTGCGCAAACCTTCCGGCAATTCGGCGAAATCGAAGGCGGCGGTGACGCTGGCCTGCTCCTCCCCCGCGCGCACCAGCCCCGCATCGGCGCGATTGCCGAGCACGAGGCCCAGCGCGTCGAGCAGGATCGACTTGCCCGCGCCGGTTTCGCCCGTGAGCACGCCCAGCCCCGGCTCGAAGGCAAGGTCCAGCGACTCTATCAGCACGATATTTCGGATGGAAAGTTGGCTCAGCATCGCAATGGGCGGGCTTTTACCCCATGCTTGGCGGCGCGTCACCGGGGCAGCGCGGAATTACGAACAATTCAGCTTGTAACGGTTTTCAAATCGCCTGCCCCGGGCTAGGCCATTGTCATTCGGAAAGAACCACGCAATCGGGAGAATTGACCATGGCAAGCCAGCTGATCCGGAATCTGACCAAGGCATGGGCGGGCGACGAGCAAATGCTGCTCGACCAGTATGTCGAGGATTGCACCTTCACCGACAAGGCGTTCGACATCGTCCATCATGGCCACAAGGGCCTGCGCGAGGTTTTCGCCTTCAGCTTCGGCATGATGCCCGATTTCCGCGTCGAATACGGCAACGAGGTGCTGGGCGAACACGCAGGCTCGGTGGAGTGGACATTCACCGGCAGTTTCCAGGGCGAATATGACGGCGTGAAGCACAACGGCACGCCGGTGCGGATCGAAGGGGTGTCCTTCATGACCTTCCGCGACGGCAAGATCGCGACCAACACGGACTACTGGAACGTGAAGCACATCGAGCAGCAACTGGCCGCCGTCACGGCCTGATCCCGCCCGGCACGGCATGGCTTCCGCGAGCCATGCCGCTCACGCTCAGCCCAGCAGTTCGGCCGCCTTCGCCAGACGATGGCCGTGATCGCTCTCTTCCTTGCCGTTCTGCAGGAACAGCGCCTTGGCCTGCTCATCATCGAAGCTGGCCGCAACGCCCGCGTACAGGCTCTCGCCCGCGAATTCGGCATCGGCCAGTTTCTGCAACGCCTCGCGAGTGAGCGGCATTTCCGGCAGCGGCGTATAGATCGGATTGTCCTCGATCGCGGGGATCGGGAACCGCTTCCCGGTCAGGATCTCGATGGCCTTGCCGACGCGCCGGGCATGCAGCAGTTCCTCCTTGCCGTTTTCCAGCAGCAGGTCCTGCACCGCGGCGTTGTCGGTCCCGGCCGCCAGATTGGCATAGAGTTCCATTCCCAGCGCTTCGGTCAGGGCGAGTATCTTCAAATCATCGATGGTCACGTTCGGCCCCATGGAACCTACATATTCGAAGGCTTCCTGGGTCGTCTTCGGCGCATTCGCCGGCAGGTCGATGGTCAATGCTTCTCTCCCACTTCGCATGGTTCGGGGTAATGCCGCCCGGCCGGCTTTCAGGCCCGGATATGCGCACCGCCGCAGCGGGGGATGATCCACTCATCCCCGATCCCGGTCAAGCGCCGCGAATCCGCCAATCGGCGAGGATCGCCTCCCGGTCCGCATCCACCGGCGGAGTCGGCCGGACCAGTTCGCCCGGCGTTTCGGATAGCCGGGGCGCCGGGGCGGGATGCAGCCTGCCCGCGAATTCCTCGAAAGTGCCGCGCGCGCGCAGATGCGGGTCGTCCCACGCCTCGGCGATGGAAAGAACCGCGCTGAAGCAGATTTCCCTGCCCTCGGCGCGGGCCAGCCACTCATTGCGAGTGCGCGAGGCGAAACGCTCCGCAAACAGGGCGCGCAGGCCCGGCCAGTTCGCCCGGTCGGCCCGATCCGGCAGCGCTTGCGGATCGAGTTCGAGCAGTTCCAGCAGCCCGGCATAGAATTGCCGCTCCATCGCCCCCACTGCGATATACAGCCCATCCTTGGCCACATAGACGCCATAATCCGGGCTGCCGCCGTCGACGCTGTTGTCATGGCGCCGCCCGCTCCACATGCCGCCCTGGGTCATCGCCTGGAACGCGGACATCATGTGGCAAACGCCGTCCACCATCGCCACGTCGATCACCTGGCCCTTGCCGGTGTTGCGCGCATGATGCAGCGCCATCAGCACGCCGGAGACGAGATACATCGCGCCGCCGCCGATGTCGGCAACCAGATTGAGCGCGGGGGTCGGCGGCCGGTCGGGATAGCCGGTGGCATGGAGCGCGCCGGTGATCGCCGCATAATTGATGTCGTGCCCCACCGCATCGGCAAGCGGGCCGCTCTGCCCCCAGCCGGTCATGCGCGCGAACACCAGCCGGGGGTTCGCCCCGAGCAGGACATCCGGCCCCAGGCCCAGCCGCTCCATCACGCCGGGCCGGTATCCCTCGATCACTATATCCGCTTCCGTCGCCAGGCGGCGGGCGGTTTCCCGCCCTTCTTCCGACTTGAGATCGAGCGCGATGGACCGCTTGTTGCGATTGTAGAAGTCGAATTCCGGCGGCGCGGTCATCGGCCGGTCCGGCCCCGGCCGATCCACCCGCACCACATCGGCGCCGAAGTCCGCCAGATAGCCGCCCGCGAACGGCGCCGGCCCAATTCCCCCGAATTCCAGCACTTTCACATCTTGAAGCGGCCCGCCCATTTCACCCTTTCCAAAAGATCTGCCCCACTGGCCGTAACAGCAGCAAGTCCCTATAGCGAACGGAAATCGCTTAGAAACAGGAGAAGTCCCGGATGCGGGGAACCGGCATTCTAGCTCAGGCCATCGCGAAGAATCCGAACGGCGTGGCGACCATCTGCGGCGATCGCCAGCGGCTGTGGAAGGAAGTCGGCCAGCGCGTTCCCCGCGCGGCATCCGGCCTGCGCGGGCTGGAAATCCGCGACGGCGCGACCGTGGCGGTGCTGGCGATGAATTCGGACCGCTATCTGGAGCTGTTCTTCGCCGTGCCCTGGGCCGGCGGCGTCCTCGCGCCGCTCAACATCCGCTGGTCGGAGAAGGAAAACGCCTTCGCCCTGAACGATTGCGAGGCGGCGGTCCTGTGCGTGGACGACGCCTTTCTCGATCAGGTTCCCGCATTGCTGCGGGATGCGCCCCGGCTGAAGGCGCTGGTCTATCTGGGCGACGGCGAGACGCCGGAAGGCATGACGTCATACGAAGATCTGATCGCCGGCCATGCCCCGCTCGAGGATGCGGGCCGCGCCGAGGAGGATCTCTACGCCATATTCTACACCGGCGGCACCACCGGAATGCCCAAGGGCGTGGCCATGTCGCACCGCGCACTCGGCTACGGCTCGATCTCCTATCTCTCGCTGCTGCCCTCGGTCGAGGACCTGAGCTTCCTCTATATCGGCGGCTTCTTCCATTTCTCGGGGGCCAGCGCGGTGTTCTACATCACCATGACCGGCGGGAAGCATGTCGTGCTGCCGAAGTTCGATCCGCTGCCGGTGATGCAGGCGATCAGCACCCATCGGGTGACCAACATGGTGATGGTGCCCACCATGGTTTCCATGCTGCTGAACCACCCGGATTTCGAGAAATACGATCTCTCCAGCCTGCGCACCTGCGTCTATGGCGGCTCGCCCATGCCCGAGGCGCTGATGGCGGAAGCCGCACGCAAGCTGCCCGGCTGGGAGTTCTACCAGATCTACGGGATGACCGAGACATGCGGCTTCGCCACCATGCTGCGCTGGCGCGACCATGTCTTTTCCGGCCCCCGGGCCAGCCGCATCCGATCCTGCGGGCAGCCCGCGCCGGGCTTCGAGGTCAAGGTCGTGTCGCCCGAGGGTGAACTCATGCCGCCGGGCCAGCTCGGCGAGATCGCCATCCGCAGCGACTTCCTGATGAGCGGCTATCTCAACCGCCCGGACCAGACCGCCGAAGTGCTGCGCGACGGCTGGATGCATTCCGGCGACGCCGGCTATCTCGACGAGGACGGCTTCCTCTATGTCGCCGACCGGGTGAAGGACATGATCGTGACCGGCGGAGAGAACGTGTTCTCGATCGAAGTGGAACGCGCGCTCTACAAGCATCCCTCCGTGCGCGAGGCGGCGGTGATCGGCATTCCGAGCGAGGAATGGGGCGAGGCGGTTCATGCCGTGGTCGTGCCCCGGCCGGGCGCGAATATCTCCGCCGAGGCGCTGATCGCCCATTGCCGCGAATTGATCGGCGCCTACAAATGCCCGAAATCGGTGGAATTCCGCGAGGAGCCGCTGCCCGTCACGCCGGTGGGGAAGGTCCGCAAGAATGTGCTGCGGGACCCCTGGTGGGAAGGCCGGGACAGGAAGATCGGCTGAGCGAAGCGGGAAAGAAGCCGCCGCCGCTATGGGCGATCAGCTCGCCTGCACGCCTTCCGCATGCCTCTGGACCAGCTTGTAGGCCTTTTCATACCACTCGCTGCCCGGATAGTTCTTGCCCAGCACGGCCGCATATTTGACCGCCTCTTCCGGCACGCCCAGCGCAAGGCTGGTTTCGGTCATGCGGTAGAGCGCTTCGGGCGCATGGCTGGTGGTGTCGTATTGCTCCACCACGGTCTGGAAGCGGATGCGCGCGGCCAGCCACTTCCCGGTCTTTTCATAGAACCGCCCGATCTCCATTTCCTTGCCGGCGAGGTGATCGCGCACCAGGTCGATCTTGAGGCGGGAGTCGGCAGCATATTCGCTTTGCGGGAAGCGCCGGTTCACTTCCTCCAGCGCATTCAGCGCCTGCTGGGTGATCTTCTGGTCGCGCTCCACATCGCTGATCTGCTCGTAATAGCTGAGCGCGATCAGGTAATAGGCGTAAGGCGCGTCCTTGTTGCCGGGGTGGATCGACAGGAAGCGCTGGGCGGACTGGATCGCCTGCGGATAGTTCCTCGCCAGATAATAGCTGAAAGAGCTCATCAGCTGGGCGCGGCGCGCCCAGGGCGAATAGGGGTGCTGGCGCTCCACCTCGTCGAACAGGGCGGCCGCCTGCTTCACATCGCCGCGGTCCAGCCGCGCCTTCGCCGCGGCGTAGAGCGTTTCGACGTCGCGCGCGACATAGGCGGTGTCCTTCTTCGCCTTGCCCCCGGCGCAACCGGCCGTGAGGGCCAGGGCGGCGGCCACGCTGGCAAGGACGACATGCCGGAAGGGCGAGCGGGAGGTGCGGGTCAGCGACAACATGGCACGCCTATAGCCAGCACGCTGGTGAACGCCAAGTGAAGTTCGCCGCTTGCCCGGGTAAAACCGGCCCATCCCGGCAACCGGCGCGCAGCCGTGCCAGCCTTCCCGGCGCTCCGCCTCATGGCTCAGCGCGCGTCGCTCATCTCACCGCTGGAGCGGATCACCAGACCCAGCCCCTGCTCCGCCGTGCCGAGATCGAGATAATCGCGCCAGCGCCAGATCTTGCCGTCCTTCATCTCCATCACGCCCGTGACCGGCAGCGGCACGGTGGGCTTCTCGCCATCGGTGCGGGTCAGGTAATCGACTCGCTCCGTGAACACGATGTTGCCGGAAGAAGCGATGTGCAGCGTCTCGATCTCGCAGGTGAAGGCCGTGAAGATCCCCTGGATATAGTCGCGGATCTCGTCCAGCCCCCGGCGTGGGGGCAGCGGCATGTCGATATAATGCGCGTCCGGCGTGAAACAGTCGAGCATCGCCTCGACATCCTGCCTGGCCCACAGGTCGCAGAAACGCAGCACCGCGCGTTCGTCGTCGGTGCGGCCATCATCGGGCGTAAGCGGCATAAGTCATCTCTCCTTGGCTTCGCCCGCCAGGATTAAGGACAACCGGGGAAAAGGCAACGGGTTCAGCCGAAAACGCGCTTCAGCTCTTCCATATGGTCGTTGAGGTCGGGCCAGCCGGTCTTGCAGGTCAGCCCGCCATCCACCGGGATCACCGCCCCGGTGATATAGGATGCGGCGTCGGACGCGAGGAATGCCACCGTCTCGCCGATCTCGCTCGGGTTTCCAAGCCGCTTCATCGGCACGGCCTGGATGAAGGCGTCGAACACGCCCGGCGCCTGCTTCATCCCGGCGAACAGCGGCGTGTCGATCGCGCCCGGGCAGATGCAGTTCACCCGGATGCCTTCCCTGGCGAAATCCAGCGCCATGTTGCGGGTGAGGTTGATGACCCCGCCCTTGGCCGCCGCGTAGCTGGCCATGCCGTAATCGCCGAACATGCCGGAAACCGAGGCGTTGTTGATGATCGCGCCGCCGCCGTTGCGGCGCATGTGCGGCACCGCCGCGCGGCTGCCGTAGAACACGGCGCTCAGATCCACGCCGATCACCTGCTGCCACAGCTCGGTGGTCGTGTCGGTGACGGAGCCGATCCCGCCGATCCCGGCATTGTTGAACAGGATGTCGAGCTTGCCGAACGCTTCCACCGCCGCTTCGATCAGCGCGGCGGCATCCACCTCATCCGCGATATTGCCGACCTTGCCGATCGCCTTGTCGCGGCCCAGCTTCTCGCAGATCGCGTCCAGCGCCTCGGCATTGAGATCGCCCAGCACCACCCTTGCGCCATCGCGCACGAAAGCGCGCGCCGCGGCCGCCCCCATGCCCGAAGCGCCGCCGGTGATGACCGCAACCTTGCCCTGCAGATTTGGCATCGTATTTCCTCTTCCCGTCTTTTCCGATGAATTGTCGGCAAGGCGATACCGTTCCGGCAGGCCCAAAGTCAAAGCAAAGACGCGCAAAGCAGAGGCGAGTGAGGAAAGACGCGCGCAAGGGGCGCGCCGACGCCCCGGCGAAGGCCGAGGCGTTCACCGCCCTCTCCCCCGCCGGGGAGAGGGGGTGCGTCGAAGCGATCAGGCGGCCGCGAGATTGACCGCGGATTCCTTGCCGTTGCGGCCCTGCTCCACGTCGTAGGACACGCGCTGGTCCTTATCGAGCGTGTGCATCCCGGCGGCCTGCACCGCGGAGATGTGGACGAAGCTGTCCTTGCCGCCATCGTCGGGCTGGATGAAGCCGTAGCCCTTGTCGGTATTGAAGAATTTAACTGTGCCGATCGGCATGATCTGTTCCTTTCAGGAAACGTTTTCGTCGCCCGCGACATGCGGGCTAGGGTCGTGCGTCAAGTCGTCCAATGAAAGGAAGTCGTCGTATGGGGTTGAGCAGGTCCCGGAAAATTTCCGGGCGCCGCAAAACACCTAGCGCCGAAGTCCGTCGCAAATTTTCGACGTCAGCGCACGCTCCATAGCACGATCGCGCCGGTTTGCCTACTTGCTTGATCTTGCGCCCAATACCGGCCCTAGGCGGGCAGCGCCTCCCGATATGGCAAGGCCAGCAAATGGCGGACCAGCATCGGTTTTCGCAGCAGGTCGCGCGCCAGCAGGGAAAAGCCGGAATGGCTGGCGCCGAAGATATTCGGCTCGAGCGGAAAGAAGGTCAGGCTTTTGCCCATGGCGAGCATGAACAGATCGGCGATGGCATCGCAATTGACGTCCCATGCGTCCTGGTCGGCCGGGCGGCAGTGCAAGGGCGTGCCGGGCTCCTTCTGGAAGCGGGTGAAGCTGTGGACCGGCCGATCAGGGAACGCCTCGCGGACATGATCGACCACCTCGGCATTGTCCGTGGCCAGGAAGATCGGCCCCTCGATCCGGCCCTTCATCTTCTCGAGCCGCTGCCGGTAATCCATCGCATAGTCGGTCGCCCGTATATGCAGGCCGCAATAAGGCTCCCCGATCCGCGCACAGCGCCGCAGGATCAGCTCGCGCAGCATGGGCTGGAGCCGCATCCGCTCCAGGGCCGCGATCGGATCGCCCCGGCGGCTGGTGGCATGGTGCAGGATCAGCGGCGCATCATAATCGCAGTCGAAATCGAGCTTGAGCGGCGTGCCGGTGTCCACGTCGCGATAGCACCGGGCGTCGTAATCATATTCCGGCACATAGCTCGATATTCTGCCGGTCAGCGGCGCAGGATAGGCGGCCAACCTGTCGACAAGTTCGGCATGGGCGCCGATGTCGAGCACGAGATTCTCGTCCAGGCTGATGAAATAGCGCGAGAAATCGTCCCGGAAATGCCGGCTGTTCCTGAAATTGGTGTCGACGATGTTCAACCGCCCCGTCGCCTTCGCATATTGGCTGGTGACGCCGATCTGGCACAATATATCGCACAGCCCGGAGTCCGGCCGGCACAGCAGCAGCTTCCTGTTTCTCATGGCCGCGCCCGATAGGCCGGCATGGATAGAGCGGCAATAGCGGAAGCGAAGCGGCCGCCCCGGCTCCATTCGTCATCCCCGTGTAAACGGGTATCCGGCGACCCTCACGTCATGAGAGAGGGCAAGGCGTTAAATCTGGTATCAGGGTTAATATATTGGTCTGGCAGCAGCTTGAATGACCGTATTCTTCCATTTACCGCCCCGAAGAAAGCTGACCTTATATTCCATGCCGGGGGACGCTCCCTTGACCGTTTCGCCGACGATATCCAAAGAACTGCGGCCATTGATGGCCCCGATCATGTCCCCCGCGGCCAAGCCTGCCTTATCCGCAGGGCCACCCGGCTCGATCCCTTCGATCACATTGACCGGCAGTCCCAGCTTTTGCGAATTCGCCGGTTCCGCGAACTTGTAGCTCAAGCCGAACCATGCGGTGTATGGCCTGCAAAATTCATGATATCGGATCAAGTCAACCAATATCGTGTCACGATCATCAACGGAAAGAGAGAAGGCAACCGCCGTCTCATTCGTTGAATCGTTGGCCAGGAATATTCCATTATTATTGCCATGAATCGAAGAGAATTTTCTCCAATCTATGTTATACTCTGTGGTCAATTTCGATGAACCAGAACTAGAATACAATAGACCTTGCAGCGAAATTTTTGAAACGCAGGGGCTGGCGTTGCTTATTCTGGACACGCTCCACTTTTCCGACTTTTTGTAAGCCCAATTTCTCCAGTCCATTTTCGACGACAGCGTCATTGTCATTTTTGATTTTGTGACAAGGTCGTTCAAGGTCTTGTGAACCTCAGCCGCCGACCAGGAATTCCTCAATGCCTCGACCTGATCGCGCCCCATCAAATCATTCATGAAAGCGACGAATTGCGGCTTTTTCAGCCATTCATGGATATTTCTGATGCGCTTTATCGCGTCAACCGTGGAGGTTTCGCGACGGGAAAATCCCTTCAGGGCATTTTCAAAACCCGTCTGATCCGAGCGGTTCCACGAGGCGCGCTCCATCCGGTCGACATAGATCTCCCGATAGGTGGGATCCGCATCTTCCGCCGATTGAAGGCTGGCTAATGCCTCGTCACCCGATTGCTTCCGGGACTTCTGGACGTAGCCCTCCGCTATCGTTCGCAGTTCCGGCTGCAGCTTGCCACAGCCCGAGCAGAACAAGCCTTGCCGGTATTCTTCAAGTTTCGCTTCCTTGTCGCGGATGGCTGCGGCCACCTTGTCGGCAAGCTCCTTTTCCGGCTCACCGCAGGGGTCTATTACCTGAATCAACTGCAGAAGCAGAATATCATTGCACCGCTATTTCAGTTCGCCGGCGCCGGATCGGTGGCCCTCAGGGCCAATGTCAGGCAGCGCTCGAAAGGTTATGCGGTCTTCGCCAATGCCGAGTATGATCTGAACGACAAGCTGACCGCCATCGCGGGCATAAGATGGTCCCGTGATGAAAAGAGTATTCAGCAGACGAACGGAATGTATGGCAATCTGGACCCACTGGAGCCATTCAAAGGGTATGAGAGGGATTACAAAATCCCTGTCGGCGCTACCTTGGGAGAGAATGAATTCACGGACGCCACAGCGGGTGGGCTGAACAAATTCGGCAAGAATCTTTGGTCCGCCAAATTCGAGCTGGACTATAAGCCATCCGAGGGAACGCTTATTTATGCCTCTGTGAACAGGGGGGTGAAGGCACCGGGTTACAACAACGGATTGGTTTCCATCGGCCTTCCATTCAGTGAGTATTATTTCAAGCCAGAAAGGCTGATGGCTTATGAAGTTGGCCTGAAGTCGAATATCTTCGGGAGAATGGGTAATATATCCGTATCATCATTCTACTATGACTATAAGGATTACCACGCCATATCCTTCATCGGCGTCGGATCGTTCATCACGAATAACGATGCCAAGCTCTACGGGCTGGAGGCAGATATTTCGTTGAAGCCGGTCAGGGGCCTGACCATACAGGTCAACGGAGGGTTGCTGCACTCGAAACTTTACGATGCCGCCAACGCAGCACAGATCGTTGACGACAGGGAAATGCCGATTGCCCCGTCATGGACCATATCCGGATTGGTGCGGTACGATTTCGACGTGGACGGCAAGCGAGTGGGATTCCAGTTGGATGGGCGAGCGAGGGATGCGTTCTTTAACAATCCCGGGAATGACACGGCCGCCAAGGTGCCATCATACGGAATTCTCAATGGGAATCTCGACATTTCCGATAGCGACGGGAAGTACAAGTTCTCTATCGGGGTGAAGAACATCTTCGACAAGAGATACAAGACGTCGATATTCCTGCTGAACGGCGTCGCGGGATACAGGTATGGTTTCTATGCTCCGCCCAGGTGGGTTACGGCGGAATTTTCGGTCAATTTCTAAGGGTTGGCGCGATCTGTCTCATGACGGATCGCGCTATGCCGCATTTATAAAGCGCTCCGGCGCCCTCTCTCAAGCGAGAAAGCGCAGCCGGATCTGCTTCTGGAAGATAGGCTGTGAGAGGACACTTATTCCTCGCCCATCCGCAGCGCGGCGATAAAGGCTTCCTGCGGGATGCTGACATTGCCGTATTCCCGCATCTTCGCCTTGCCCTTCTTCTGCTTCTCCAGCAGCTTCTTCTTGCGGGTGATGTCGCCGCCGTAGCATTTGGCGGTCACATCCTTGCGCAGGGCGGCGATGGTCTCGCGGGCGATCACCTTGCCGCCGATGGCCGCCTGGATCGGAATCTTGAACAGGTGGCGTGGGATCAAGTCCTTCAACCGCTCGCACATATGGCGGCCGCGTTCCTCGGCCACGGAACGGTGGACGATCATGCTGAGGGCGTCCACCGGCTCGTTGTTCACCAGAATGCTCATCTTCACCAGATCGCCTTCGCGCAGGCCGATCTGCTCGTAATCGAAGCTGGCGTAGCCGCGGCTGATGCTCTTGAGCCGGTCGTAGAAATCGAACACCACTTCGTTGAGCGGCAGTTCGTAGCTGACCTGCGCCCGCCCGCCGACATAGGTGAGGTCGGTCTGTATCCCGCGCCGGTCCTGGCAGAGCTTGAGAATTGAGCCGAGATATTCGTCCGGCGTGTAGATCGTGGCCTTGATCCACGGCTCGTCGATCTGCTCGATCCGCGAGGGATCGGGATAGTCGGCCGGGTTGTGCAGCATGATCTCGCGCGCGTCGTCGGTGCGCGACTTGTTGAGCTGGATGCGATAGACCACGCTGGGCGCGGTGGTGATGAGGTCGAGGTCGTATTCGCGGCTGAGCCGTTCCTGGATGATCTCCAGATGCAGCAGGCCGAGGAAGCCGCAGCGGAAGCCGAAGCCCAACGCGGCGCTGCTTTCCATCTCGAAGCTGAAGCTGGCGTCGTTCAGCCGCAGCTTGGCGATGCTTTCGCGCAGCTTCTCGAAATCGGCCGCGTCCACCGGGAAGATGCCGCAGAACACCACCGGCTGCACTTCCTTGAAGCCCGGCAGCGCCTCGGCCGCGCCGCCCTTCACGGTGGTGATGGTGTCGCCGACGCGGGCCTGCGCCACTTCCTTGATCTGGGCGGTGATGAAGCCGATCTCGCCGGGGCCAAGCTCGGCCAGGTCGGCGCGCTTGGGGGTGAAGCAGCCCACCCGGTCGATCAGGTGCTCCGTCCCGCCCTGCATGAACTTGACCTGCAGGCCCTTCTTGATGACCCCGTCGATCACGCGCACGAGGATGACCACGCCGAGGTAGGGATCGTACCAGCTGTCGACCAGCATCGCCTTGAGCGGCGCGTCGCGGCTGCCTTTGGGCGGCGGGATGCGGGTGACGACGGCTTCCAGCACTTCCTCGATGCCGATGCCGGACTTGGCGGAGGTGAGCACCGCGTTGCTGGCGTCCAGCCCGATGATGTCCTCGATCTCGGCCTTGACCTTGTCCGGCTCGGAGGCGGGCAGGTCGATCTTGTTGATGACGGGGACGATCTCGTGGTCGTGCTCGATCGATTGATAGACGTTGGCCAGCGTCTGCGCCTCCACCCCCTGCGCGGCGTCGACCACCAGCAGCGCGCCTTCGCAGGCGGCGAGGGAGCGGGAGACTTCATAGGCGAAGTCGACATGGCCGGGCGTGTCCATGAGGTTCAGCTCATAAGTCTCGCCGTCGCGCGCGGTGAAGGTCAGGCGCACGGTCTGGGCCTTGATGGTGATCCCACGCTCGCGCTCGATGTCCATGTTATCAAGGACTTGCTCGCTCATCTCGCGCTCGGACAGGCCGCCGGTGAACTGGATCAGCCGGTCGGCCAGCGTGGACTTGCCATGGTCGATATGGGCGATGATCGAAAAATTTCGGATTTTGGCCAGTTCAGTCATTGCGCGCCCTTAGCCGCGCTGTTCGCCCCTGTCAGCGGGTTTTGTCAGGCGGCGCGTTCGGATCGCAGGCTGGCGACTTCGACCTGCATGAACATCGGGCGCGAACCGCTGCCCCCAGGCACCCCGATCACGGTGCCCGAACCCAGCGCCGCAAGCGGCATGCCCGCCGCCGCCAGCGCATAGGGCGAAACGCGATGCCGCGTGCACATCCCGCCGGCGCCATCGCTGATCAACGGCGTTTCGAACTCGACCCCCTGAACCGCATCCTTGGACCGGATGACGGAGGCGACCACCAGCTGACCTTCGCCCAGATCGAGCACCAGTTCGGTGCCGACCGGCACGCCCAGCAGCCCTTCGATGCGCGCGCCGGTCTTGGAAATATCGCGCAATGTCGCTTCATAGCGGTAGTCCGCGTGGATCACGCCGATCCGGCGGAACACCGTGCGCCGGGTCTGGCGATGCTTTTGCGGCCCGGACGGCTCAATCCTGAAGACGCCATCGGAGAAGCGTTCGTCCACCTCTTCCCGGCAAAGGGCCTTGGAATAGATGAAGCCCTGGATATGCGTCCCGCCCTGGCTGCGCACCAGATCCAGCTGGTCGAATGCCTCGACGCCTTCCACCGTCGTCTCCATGCCCAGCGCCTTGGCAAGGCTGATGATGGCGGCAATGATCGCCGAATTGTTGCTGCCGCCCTCGGTGGAGGTTTCCACGAAGCTGCGGTCGATCTTGATCTTGTCGAACGGCGCGGTTCGCAAATAGCCCAGCGACGAGTATCCCGTCCCGAAATCGTCGAGTGCGAGGCGGACCCCCAGCTTCTTGAGGATAGAGAATACCTCGTCGGTAGTCCCATGATCGCCCATGAAGACCGTCTCGGTGATTTCAAGCTCAAGCCGGTCCGGATTGATGCCGGACGTCGCAAGCGCGCTGGCCACGGCTTTCGGAAAGCCCGCAGTCGCAAACTGGACGGGAGAAACGTTGATCGCAATCCGCACATTGCCGGGCCATGTGGCCGCATCTTCGCAAGCCTTCCGCAATGCCCACTCGCCCAGCGAATTGATCAGGTTGGATTCTTCGGCAATCGGAATGAAGACTTCCGGGTTGACCCACCCTCTCTCCGGATGTTCCCACCGCATGAGGCCCTCGAAGCCGACGACTATATTGTCCTCGATGCGGACGACCGGCTGGTAATGCATCTGGATCTGGTCGCGCGCGAGCGCATCGCGCAAATCTTCCTCGATCTGGCGCCTTTCCTCGGCAACATCCTTCAGATCGTTGGAATAGAAGCGATATTGCCCGCGCCCGCCCCCCTTGGCCGCATACAACGCCAGATCGGCGGCGCGCACCAGATCGTCGCTCTCCAGACCATCGTAGGGCGCCACCGCGAGACCCACGGAAGTCCCGATGACGCAGCGGCTCCCTTCGATCGTATAGGGCTGGGAGATCATCTGAATCACGCGATTGGCCAATTCGCCCAACTGGCCGCGATCGTCCATATCCGGCAGGATCACCTGAAATTCGTCACCGCCCAGGCGCCCGATTTCGCCTTGCGTGCCGATGATCCGCGTCAGCCGCTGCGCCACCTGCTTCAGCAGTTCATCGCCGGCCTGATGGCCCAGCGTGTCATTGACCTGCTTGAAGCGGTCGAGATCGAGCATCATCAGCGCGCAGGAGCGCTTCGCAATCCTGTAGGCCTGGAGAATGGAGACGAGCCGCTGCCCCATCCTGTGGCGGTTGGCGAGGCCGGTCAGGGAATCATACATCGCCATCCGCGAGGCATCCTGCCGGCTGCGGCGCAGTTCGGTTATGTCCTTGCCATTGCCGCAATAGCCGATGAAATTGCGGTCGGCGTCATATTGGGGCCGCCCGAAGATCGCCCACCATATTTCCCGTTCGTCCGTCGCGACACGCAATTCCATGTTGGAAATCGTGTTCTTCGCGCGCATGATGAATGGCAGCGTTCGCTGCGTGCCCTGTTCCTCCTCCTGGCTTTCCGGAGCGTCCGATACGAACAGGGAACTCAGCGGCCTGCCTGCAAGAGCGGCCGACGATGCGCCAAGCGCGGTGGCGGCCGAAGGCGAAATATAGGTAATCTGGCCCGACGTATCGGTCGCCCAGAACCATCCCTGCCCCGAGCTTTCAAATTCATCGAGCAATTGCAGCCGGGTGGCGATATCGGCCCCCCTGATGCCCGCACGGTCGGAGGAATCATCCGCATCAGGGCCAGATCGTCCCTCGCTTGACCGGATGCCTTTCCAGAATGCCGCCATGATTGCTCCAGGATTTCCCAAACTCGGCTGTTTCAGCAGTCTGCCCTGAGCAATCCTTTATCGCTGAGTTGTTGAAGAAAGTTAAATTCGACCAAATGTTTTCTACAGATTTTCGCCGGATCGCTGGAAAAACCGGCCCGAGCGAACGCAACAGCTTGCCATTTGCCGGGAAAACCCCGGGAAGCGCTCCTCAACCGGCCTGACGCCAGAGCCGCGGCTTGTCCTCTTCCTGCGAGACACCGCGCTTGAGGGAAATGCGGCCATCGGCACCGATATCGACGGGTATCTGAAATTCGATGCCCATGCGGTTTTCCTGACTCCAGCGCGCCTTGCCGGCCAGGATCAGATCATCCGACACGGCGATCTTGAAGGTGGTTTCAGGCGGCACGTTCCACAGCCCTTCGATCATTGCCCCATTCGCGGAGATGTTGCGGATCGTGCCGGTGTATATCTCGCCTTCGTGATCCAGCACGACCTTGCGAAGCATGGTCTGACGCGGGCCGCGCGAGGCGCGCGGACCGCTCGCCACCGCCTTCAATCCGCTCTCCAGCCGCCGGGTGGCTTCATCGGCGTCGAACGGCTTGTCGTAAACATATCCCTGCACATGACTGCAGCCGAGCAGGCGGACCAGTTCCAACTCGTCCAAAGTCTCCACGCCTTCGGCGGTGGTATCCATGCCGAGCGACTGGGCCAGGCTGGTGATCGAGGCGATGATCGCGCCGTTGCGGCTGCCGGGCATCGTTGCCCCCCGCACGAACCCCTGATCGATCTTGATCTTGTCGAAGGGAGCTTTCTTGAGATAGCTGAGCGAGGAGTAACCCGTGCCGAAATCGTCCAGCGCGAGCCGCACGCCGATCCGCTTCAACGAAGCGAACATCGCATCGGTATTGCTGTCATCGGCGAGGAACACGCTCTCGGTTATCTCGAGTTCCAGCCGCTGCGGATCAATGCCCGCCTGCGCGATCGCGCTGGTCACGATCCCGGGAAGCTGCGGATTGGCGAACTGGATGGGCGATACGTTGACCGCGACCCGCACGCTCTCCGGCCAGCGCGCCAGATCGTGACAGGCGGTGCGGATCGCCCACTCGCCCATCGCGGCGATCAGGCCCGTGTCTTCCGCCACTTCCACGAACCGGGCCGGCGAAAGCATGCCCCTCGTCGGGTGATTCCAGCGCATCAGCGCCTCGAAGCCCGAAATCTCCTCGGTCGCGGTCTCGATCACCGGCTGGTAATGCAGCTCCAGCGCCCCGGCATGGATCGCGTCCCGCAGATCCTGCTCGAGCTGGCGCTTTTCCTCGGCGCGCGAATGCAGGTCGGTCGCATAGAAACGGTAGCAACCCCGCCCAGCATCCTTGGCCGCATACAGCGCCAGATCCGCATTGCGAACCAGCGCATCGCTGGTCGTGCCGTCCTCGGGAGCAAGGGCGATCCCCACCGACGCTCCAATAATCACGCGATGCCCCTCGATCGAATAGGGCTGCGACAGGGATTCGATGATCCGGTGCGCAAGATTGGCCAGATCGTCCCGGACCTGCGCTCCGCCGAGTATCACCTGAAATTCATCGCCGCCCAGGCGCCCCACGCGGCCACGTTCCGCGACCACCCTGAGCAGGCGCTGCGAAACCTGCGTGAGCAGCGCATCCCCGGCGGGATGGCCCAGCGTGTCGTTGACCTGCTTGAAACGGTCGAGATCGAGCAGGAAAACCGCGCAGGTCCGCTGCGCCTCCCGTGGCGCATCGAGCAGCCGTTCCAGTGTCTTGGATATTTGGAAACGATTGGCGAGGCCGGTCAGCGAATCATAGCGGGCGAGGCGCGTGGCCTCCTCCTGCGTCCGCCTTTTCTCGGTCAGATCGTGGGCGGACCCGCGAAACCCCACATAATTGCCATAGCTGTCATAGATCGGCTTGCCCGTTACCGACCACCAGCGCTCCTCCCCCCGCAGCGGCGCCCTTACCGCGAGTTCGTGGAAGGCCGAGCGGGCCGACAGATGGAACGCAAGCGTCCGTTCCCCATCATGGCTGTCGCTCCCTGTCTCGAACAGCTTGCTCAGATGGCAGCCGATCATGTCGCCCCGGCTCGTGTTGAACAGCCCGGCGGTCGCCGGGGAGAGATAGGCAAGCATCCCCTTGCTGTCGGTTTCCCAGAACCAGCCCTGGCCGGATTCCTCGAAATCATGGAGGATGTCTTCGGCCCGCCGGCTGAGGCGCAGTTCCGCCTCCCGCCTGAGGAGGCTGGCCCTCTGGGCGGCCGCCTGCATCCGGTCGACCAGCACCGCAATCGGCACCAGCACGAGCAGCGTGGCGACGGCGCTGGGGGAATGGAACCAGGCCAGCAAGCCGGACCAGCCCGCGATCTGGACGGTGAACAGCGTGTATCGCTTGCCGCTCTGGATCAACGTGGCGATCACGCTGGCGAGAATGAAGGCCGCCAATGGCCCTTCCAGAAACTCCCCCGCTCTGAAATTCCAGTAGCCCATGCCAAGGCCGAAGACCGCCATGGGCACCGCCACGGCCGGAACCGCGAACATGGCCCGTTGCCATGGCGCATCGGCAACGCGATTGCCGAGGCGGACGAAATATATCCCGGCAAGGACCAGCAAACTTGCCGCCGCAATCAGGAAAATGCTGTGGACAGGCGGAATGCCGGCAAAGATCGCGGCGAACGCCGCGGAGCCGGCGAATACCCCGGCCATACAGTTCCAGCGCCTTGAAAGCAGCGCATCGGCGGCATGGGTCGCGGCGAATGCCGAGAACAAGCCATCCGCCGGCTCACCCGCGCGCGCCGCAACCGCGCCTGCCTTGCGGACCCGCGCCGGCACGGGACGAGCAGCGTCGCCCGTGGCATGACGCCCAGCGTTCGATACAGCGTCGGGTTCGGATTGCGCCATCGAACATTAAATCGCCTGCCGGCTTTTAAAAAAGGTTAAGCCGCGCACAAGGTTTGCCCGGTAACATGCGCGGCGCATTTCCTTATGACCGGGCGAATGCAGCACGGGGCTTGTGCGCGAATGCCGGGCCGTGCATTCTCCCCTGGATGGAAGCGGGAAATGCGAAACCTCGGTCTTTCAGGCCGACCGGCAGGAAGGACAGACAGCAATGATTTCTCCCGCTCCAGTCACGAGCGACCGCGCTTGAACGCCCCACTGATTGAAACGCTGGGTTCGCGCCGCTTGCGCACCGCATGCTGGAACCGGCACCTGATCGGCACGGCCACCCCGCTGCTGATCTTCAACGGCGTCGGCATGAACCTGGAAGTGCTCGAACCGATGGTTCGCGAAATCCGCGACCGGCCGGTGCTCACCCTCGACATGCCCGGCATCGGGGGGTCGCCCGATCCCACGATACCCTACACGCCGCAGATGGCCGCAAGCTGGGGCAGGAAATTGCTGGCCCGGCACAATATGGAACGGGCCGACGTCATGGGGTTCAGCTGGGGCGGCGCGATCGCGCAGCAATTCGCCATCCAGTATCCCCGGCACGTCGGCAGGCTGGTCCTCGCCGCGATCGGGCCGGGGCTGCCGATCCTTCCGGGCCAGGCCACCTATCACTTTCATCTGATGGACCCGATCTGGAACGGGCAGACCGCGGAAAGCAATCTGCTGGGGGCGATTTCCGCATCCGACCGGAAAGTCGTGATGGAAGATCTGCTCGCCCGGCTGACCCCGCCTTCCTCGACCGGCTATTTCTATCAGATCCTTGCCCTTTCCGGTTGGGCAAGCGCGCTTGCCCTGCCGCTTGTCAACAAGGACACCCTGATCGTCATGGGGGATGAGGACCACATCATTCCATTGGTGAACGGACGCTGGCTCTCGGCCCTGATTTCATCGAGCCGCGTGGCGGTCATAAACGGTGGCGGACATCTCTTCATGTTCAGCCACATCGCCGAGGTGATGAGCCACCTGCGCCCGTTTCTCGAAATGGATGGGCAAGTGCATCAAGGCGCGGCATAACGAAAATGGGTGAGAGGAGACTGAAACGACATGCGGCATCTGGCGATTATCGGCTCCGGCCCGGCAGGATATTACACGGCTGAAGCGGCGCAGAAGCAATGGGGCGATGATATCCGGGTCGACATCTTCGACCGCCTGCCCGTGCCCTACGGCCTGATCCGCAGCGGGGTCGCGCCGGATCATCAATCCATCAAGGGCGTATCCCGGCGCTATGAGCAGACCGCGCTGTCGGAAAATGTCCGCTTCGTCGGAAACGTCACCATCGGCAAGGATGTGACGGTCGCCGAATTGCAGGATCTCTATCACGCGGTGATCTTCGCGACCGGCGCCCCGAACGACCGGCCGCTCGAAATTCCGGGCGAGGATCTCGGCAATGTCTTCGGCAGCGCCGCCTTTGTCGGCTGGTATAACGGCCACCCGCAATTCACCGATCTGGCCCCGGACCTCTCCGGCAAGAACGCGGTTATCGTGGGAATGGGCAATGTCGCGCTGGATGTCGCGCGCATTCTTTCCAAGACCAGAAGCGAATTCGAAGGCAGCGACATCGTGGCCCATGCGCTCGATGCGCTTGCCGCATCCCGGCTGGAGCAGATCACGATCCTGGGCCGGCGCGGACCGCACCAGATCGCCATGACTCCCAAGGAACTGGGCGAACTCGCCCGGCTCGAACGCGCCACGCCGAGGGTCGATCCGGCGGACCTTCCCCCGGAAGACGACGACGCGGTGCTGGAACCGGGCCAGCGCAAGTCGGTCGGCCATCTGCGCAGCTTCGCGGCCATCCCCGAAAGCGAGCGCGCCGACGCAAGCATAGAGGTGAACTTCGCATTCTACGGAGTGCCGAAAGCGCTCAAGGGAGAAGGCAAGATCCAGGTCGTGCAGGTTGCCGAAACCGAATTGAGCGGCGGCAAGCTTGTGGAAACAGGCGCGCTCTACGATCTTCCCTGCGACCTGCTGGTCAGTTGCATCGGCTATCGCACCTCACCCATCCCCGGGGTTCCCTTCGACGAACGCATGGGCCGCTTCGCCAATGACGAAGGCCGCATCCTGCCGGGCCTCTATTGCGTGGGCTGGGCGCGGCGCGGCCCCACCGGCACGATCGGCACCAATCGGCCCGACGGCTTCGAAATCATCGAGAAAATAGCCGCCGACATGGAAAGCGGCAGGCTGGACACGGGCGGAAAGGAAGGAAGGGCGGGCTTCGACAGGATCGCGGCGGCGCGCAATCTGGAGATCGTGACCTTCCGAGACTGGAAGAAGATCGAGGAAGCCGAAGAAAAGGCCGCGCGCGAAGGCGCCCCGCGCGAGAAATTCGTCAAGATCGAGGAAATGATCAAGGCGCGGGGGTGATGGGCGCCAGCCCCTTCCCCGCAGCATGAGCGAGCCGGGCGAAAACGCCCGGCATCACCCGAATCAGACCCGCATCGGCATCAGCACGTAAAGGGCCGGGCTCTTGTCGTTCTGCCGGATCAGGGTCGGCGCGCCGGGATCGGCCAGGTGAAGCTCGACCGTGTCGCCTTCGACCTGGCTGAGGATGTCCTTCAGGTAATTGGCGTTGAAGCCGATCTCGAATTCTTCCGACGAATAATCCGCGGGAAGCTCCTCGGCGGCGGTGCCGTTGTCGGGCGAGGTGACGGACAGGGTGACCCGGTCCTTTTCGAGGCCCATCTTGACCGCGCGGGTCTTTTCCGTGGCGATTGTCGCAACGCGATCAACGCCTTCAAAGAAACTCCTCGGATCAAGCTTCAACAGCTTGTCGTTGCCGGTGGGAATGACCCGGCTGTAATCGGGGAAGGTGCCGTCGATCAGCTTGCTGGTCAGCACCACGCCGCCCTCGCCGCCCAGGGTGAAACGAATCTTGCTGGCCGAAAGGTCGATCTCGACATTGCTGTCCAGCGCTTCTTCCAGCAGCTTGCGCAGCTCCGCGATCGCCTTGCGCGGAACGATCACGTCCGGCATCCCTTCGGCGCCGTCGGGGCGCGTGATCGTGTAGCGGGCCAGGCGGTGGCCGTCGGTCGCCGCCGCCTTGAGAACCGGGCGATCCTCGTCCGAAACATGCAGGAAAATGCCATTGAGGTAATAGCGGGTTTCCTCGGTGGAAATCGCGAACCGGGTCCGGTCGATCAATTCGGCCAGAACCTTGGCCTGCACTTCGAAGCTGGTGGGAAGATCGCCCTCCACGATCACCGGGAAATCGTCGCGCGGCAGCGTCGGCAGCGAGAAGCGGCTGCGCCCGGCCTTGACCGCCATGCGGTTATCCGCCGTTTCCAAGCTGACCTGGCTGCCATCGGGCAGCTTGCGCGCGATGTCGAACAGCAGATGCGCCGACACGGTGATCGCGCCCGGAGCCTCCACCGATACAGCCGCCATCGTCTCGACCACCTGCAGGTCGAGATCGGTCGCCATCACTCTCACGGCGCCATCCGGATTCGCCTCGATCAGGACGTTCGAGAGAATCGGAATGGTGTTGCGGCGCTCGACGACGGACTGCACGTGAGACAGACAGCGCAGCAGCGTTGCGCGTTCGATCGTGGCCTTCATGCGTTGTCGATCCCCCCTTATCCGCCCAAGCGAGCGGACTCGCTCCAAGCGTCAAGTTCCGAATGATCAATCCTTAGCGCGAGAGTCCGTATCGGCAAGGCAGAAGGTATGAAAACCAGCGCTATCTGGGGATAAACCCCCTCAAATCATCGCCATTCCACCATTTACGTGCAGGGTCTGGCCGGTGAGATAGCCTGCTTCCCGTGAAGCGAGATAGGCGGCGGCGGCCCCGATGTCCTCGCCTTCGCCCATGCGGCCCATCGGGATTTTCGCGTTGAGCGCCTCTTTCTGCGCGTCGGGCAGCCCATCCGTCATGGCCGTGCGGATGAACCCCGGGGCGATGCAGTTCACGGTGATGTTGCGGCTGGCCAGTTCCTGCGCCAGGCTCTTGGACATGGCGGTGATCCCGCCCTTGGCCGCGCAATAGTTCATCTGCCCCGGATTGCCGGTGGTGCCGACGATGCTGGTGATGTTGATGATGCGGCCGAACTTCGCCTTCATCATCGGACGGGCGGCGGCGCGCATCAGGCGGAAGGTCGCTTCGAGATTGATGCGGATCACCTCGTCCCACTCCTCGTCCTTCATCCGCATGGCGAGATTGTCGCGCGTGACCCCGGCATTGTTCACCAGAATGTCCAGCTTGCCCAGCGTATCGACCGCCGCGGGAACGAGATGCTCGACCTGATCGCTGTTGGAAAGGTTGCAGGTGATCTCGACATGATCGCCCCCGCCCTTCGCGCCGAAGTCCGAATTCAACTCCTCGCGGAAGGCGCGCAGCTTCCCGGCGTTGGAGCCGGAGACGGCCAGGCGCGCGCCCTGCGCGGCCAGCGCGCGGGCGATGGCGGAGCCGATGCCGCCGGAAGCGCCGGTAACCAGTGCGGTCATGCCTGTCAGATCGAACATCTTCGTTTCTCCTGCGCTCACAGCGCCTTTATCAGGGATTCGATGTCTTCCATGGTGACGACGCTGGTCACTTCGACATCCTGCACGCTGCGGCCGATCATCGGGCCAAGCACCTTGCCGCCCAGTTCCACGAAATGCGTCGTCCCGGCAGCCTGCATGGCGATCACGCTCTCGCGCCAGCGCACCCGGCCGCAGACCTGCTCCACCAGCAGGCGCCGTTCCTCCGCCGCGTCGCTGACGAGGCTGGCGGTGACATTGGCATAGACCGGCAGGCGCAGCGCCTGCGGCGGCGTCTTTTCCAGCGCTTCCGCCATCGCATCGGCGGCAGGCTGCATCAGCGGACAATGGAACGGGGCCGAAACCGGCAGCAATATTCCACGCTTGATCCCGTGCTCCTTCACCAGGGCGATGGCGCGCTCGATCGCTTCGCGATGGCCGGAAAGCACCACCTGGGTGGGGTCGTTGTCATTGGCGACGGCGCAGACCTGCCCTTCAGCGGCGGCATCGGCCAGCGCCTGCGCCTTTTCCACATCGGCGCCCAGCAACGCGCACATCGCGCCCTGCCCCACCGGCACGGCCGCCTGCATCGCCTGGCCGCGCAGCTTCAGCAGCCTGGCCGTATCGGCCAGCGAGAACGCGCCCACAGCGCACAGCGCGGTATATTCGCCCAGGCTGTGCCCGGCCACGCAATCGCCCTTGTCGGCCAGCGCAATCCCGCCTTCCTTTTCCAGCACCCGCAGGGTGGCAATGGCATTGGCCATGATCGCGGGCTGCGCATTCTCGGTCAGCGTGAGCACGTCTTCCGGGCCTTCGCGCATGATTGCGCTCAGCTTCTGGCCCAGCGCGTCGTCCACTTCCTCGAACACTTCGCGGGCGACCGCGCTGGCGTCCGCCAGTTCCGCCCCCATGCCGACTTTCTGGCTACCCTGACCCGGAAAAACGAATGCACGCATGAATGTCTCCTTCGGTGGCGCCGGTTAGGAAGCGTTGCGCCGCGAAGCAATACCGAAAGGCACTATCTTGTTGGCAGCATCATGCCCAATATCCGCCGCGCCGAGATAGGGGATGCCGGCCCGGCCGCACCAGTAGCGGGCGATCCCTTCCGGTTCCGCACCGAAAACCCGGTCGTTCTCCGGCACATCGCTGACTCGACCGAGCCGCAGGCCCGCGATCCCCGAAAGATGCGCGGTGACATGGAAGAACAGCCGGTCCACCGCATAGAGATATTCCGAAACCTCCTCCACCAGCACCACATGCCCGGAAAGGTCCGGCATCAGATCGGTGCCGCACAGCATCGCCAGCGTCATCAGGTTGAACGCCGCTGCCGGTCGCTCGTCCAGCCCCGGCTCCAGCCCGGAATTGTCGCCCGAGAGATAGGTCAGCGCGCGGCGCACCGCCGCCTCGCCCCTCTCGCGCCTTATATCGGACGGCATCGGACCATGCACCGGCGCCCCAATCCCGGCGCGATAGAGCGCGCCAAGCAGCGTCCCCCCATCGGAATAGCCAAGGAAGGTCTTGCCGCGCGCCGCTTCTCCCATCCGCGCCACGGCCTCGCCCGCGATCCGCACCGCGCCATAGCCGCCCCGCGCCAGCCAGACGGCATCGAAGGAAGGATCGTCGGCGCATTCCAGCAAGGTGGAAAGGCGCAATGCGTCCGGCCCGGCGAAATGCCCGTCACATGCAAAGCACTGGTCATGGAACACCAGTTCCAGCGTCGGAAACTCCGCCGCGGCCAGAGCGATCACACGCGCGGCATCCTCGCGCGTGAACGGCGTGGACGGTGCGCAAATGGCGATACGTGTCATTGCGCATTTTCTAGCCAGCTTGTGTTGTTCCGCACAACTGCATACCGAAGCCTTATGACCGACAATTCAGCAGCAGGCGCCGATCTCACTGCCCATCCCTGGTTCTTCTGCGGCATCGGCGGCTCCGGCATGTTGCCGCTCGCGCTGATCCTGCGCGGGCAAGGCGCGCGCATCGCGGGGTCCGACCGCAGCCGCGACCAGGGCCGCACGCCGGAAAAATTCGCCTGGCTGGGACGGCAGGGCATCGCCCTGTTCCCACAGGACGGCAGCGGGGTCACTTCGCCGGAGCAGGTTCTCGTCGCTTCCGCCGCAGTGGAGGACACCGTTCCGGAAATGGTGCGCGCCCGGGAACTGGGCTGCCCGCGCCTGAGCCGGGCCGAGCTGCTTTCATCGCTGTTCAATCGCGCGCCCTGCGGCATCGCGGTGGGCGGCACCAGCGGCAAGTCCACCGTCACCGGGATGCTGGGCTGGATTCTGTTCGACACCGGGCGCGATCCCACCATCATGAACGGCGCGGTGATGAAGAACTTCGTCTCCGCCGACGCACCCTTCGCCAGCGCGCGCGTAGGCGCGCAGGGCACGGCGGACGGGGTATTCGTTTCCGAGGTGGACGAAAGCGACGGCTCCATCGCGCTCTATCGCCCGGCGGTGGCGGTGCTGCTGAACGTCAGCCTCGATCACAAGAGCCTGGAGGAATTGCGGTCGCTGTTCGGCGATTTCCTGGCGGCTTCGCAAGCGGCAGCGATCAATCTCGACGATGCGGAAAGCGCCACGCTGGCAGAGCGTGCCAGGCGATTGACGACTTTCGCGATAGAAAATCCGGCGGCCAACATCGGAGTGCAACCGGGCAGCATCGTCGACGGCCCGGCCTCGCTTGCCGCAACCGTGCTGGATCGGCGGGACGGGGCCGCCCATGCGCTCTCGCTGCGGGTCCCCGGGCGGCACAATCTCGCCAACGCCCTTGCCGCCATCGCCGGAGCGAACGCGGCAGGAGTGCCGGTCGGCGAGGCGGTGCGGGCGCTCGGCGGGTTTACCGGCCTCGGCCGCCGGTTCGACATCATCGGCGCCAGCCCGTCCGGCATCACCGTAATCGACGATTTCGGCCATAATCCGGAAAAATGCGCAGCGACCTTGCGCACGCTGAAGGCGCATCCCGGGCGCGTGATCGCCTTCTTCCAGCCGCACGGCTATGGCCCGCTGCGCCAGATGGGGCATGAGCTGGCGGAAACCTTCGCCCGCGAGCTGGGGCCGGAGGATGTGACGATCTTCTGCGATCCGGTCTATTTCGGCGGCACAGTGGACCGCAGCGAGGGCTCGGAACGGATCGTCCGCCTGATCCGGGAGGCCGGGGGCGACGCGGAATATATCCCGTCGCGCGAGGAGTGCGGGCAGCGCATCGTGGCCCTCGCCCACCCCGGTGACCGGATCGTGGTGATGGGCGCGCGCGACGATACCCTGACCAACTTTGCGAAAGACATATTGGCGCGGCTGGGTTGAGCGGTGGGATGGATGCCTTGGGAGCATAGGTCATCCGATGTTTGCTTGCGACCTATTGCAACCTCGCCCCTCATCGTCATGCCAGCGAACGCTGGCATCTCTCTCTCGGTAACGCGCCGCGCCGCCCACAACGATCCCAGCCTGCGTCGGCATGACGAGGGAGAGGCCGGGCGGTTCTTGTCGGCACCTTTCCTACCCGGCGAAAATCTGGCTTATCCTGAGGGATGAGACACCCGGAGATGAAAGGAGGCTGGCTTCCCGTTTGCACGGGGATGACGCAAGGCGAAGAAGCCCCCTCGCGAAAGGTCACACCCAATTCCGGGGCAATAGCCCGGCGCAGCGGGGAAATCCCCGGAAAGCCCGATCCACATTTTCGCCGTTCCGCGTCAACCGCCATGGCCTCGGATTGCGCGAAACGGGCCATTCCCGGCTTGCATTCCCCCCGGGAATCGCTATGGCGCGCCCTTCCCCGCCGCTTGGCCGGGAAACGAAGAAAGCCGGAGGGGCCCCGCGATGGTCGCGGATCAGCCAGCGATCGGCATAGTGATGAAAGGAATGCGCGCATGCCGCTTTACGAGCATGTCTTCCTCGCGCGTCAGGATCTGAGCCAGAGCCAGGTCGACGCATTGGCCGCCACTGCGACGGAAATCGTCGAGCAGAACAACGGCAAGGTCACCAAGACGGAAACCTGGGGCCTCAAGAACCTGGCCTACAAGATCGAGCGTAACCGCAAGGCGCATTTCGTCCTGCTGAACATCGACGCCCCGGCCAATGTGGTCGAGGAGCTGGAACGCCAGACCCGCATCAACGAAGACGTCATCCGCTACGTCACCATCCGGGTCGACGAGCATGAGAACGGCCCGTCGGTGATGATGCGCAAGAACGACCGCGAGCGCAGCCGCCGCCGCGAACGCGAGGAGATCTGATCATGGCGCGTCCGTTTTTTCGCCGCCGCAAGAGCTGCCCGTTCTCCGCGAAGAACGCGCCGAAGATCGATTACAAGGACGTGCGCCTGCTGCAGGGCTTCATGTCCGAGCGAGGCAAGATCGTGCCGAGCCGCATCACCGCCGTTTCCGCCAAGAAGCAGCGCGAGCTGGCCAAGGCGATCAAGCGCGCGCGCCATCTGGGCCTGCTGCCCTACATCGTGAAGTAAGGAGGGCACCGCCATGCAAATCATCCTGCTCGAACGTATCGAGAAGCTGGGCTCGATCGGCGATGTCGTGACCGTCAAGGACGGCTACGCCCGCAACTTCCTGCTGCCCAACAAGAAGGCGCTGCGCGCCAACGACGCCAACCGCAAGGTGTTCGAAGCCAACCGCGAACGGCTGGAGAAGGAAAACGCCGAGCGCCGGACCGATGCCGCCAAGGCCGGCGAAAAGGTCGACGGCACCGAAGTGGTGCTGATCCGCGCTTCCTCCAATTCCGGCCAGCTTTACGGCTCGGTCAGCGTCCGCGACATCGTGGAAGCGCTGAAGGAAAAGGGCCACGATATCGGCAAGTCGCAGGTCGTGCTGGAACGCCCGATCAAGACCATCGGCGTGTTCGACGTCCGCGTCTCGCTGCACCCCGAAGTCCATGTCACCGTGAAGGCCAATGTGGCCCGCTCCGACGACGAGGCCGAATTGCAGAGCCAGGGCGTCGACGTGATGGCCCAGATGTTCGAGGAAGACAAGGTTCCGACCGGCTTCACCGAAGCGGTCGATCCCAATGCGGAGCCGGGCGAAATCCCGGCCGAGCTGATCGAGGAACGGGCCGAAGGCGGCGACGAAGCCGCGGCCTGATCCTGACTGGATCGCATATCATGGAAAGGGCGCCCCGGAAGGAGGCGCCCTTTCCTTTTGCGCTAGCCGGACAGGAAGCGGACGATGGCCTGCCCGAGATCGGGCCTGGTGACGGAGTTCATATGCGTGCCGGGCATCCATTCCAGCCTGCCGTCCGGCAGCGCTTCGGCCAGGGCTTCCGGCGATCCGTTGTCGCGGTCGTCCTCTCCGCACAGCACCAGCGCCGGCATGGTCAGCTTGCCGAGTTCGTCCCGCTGCAGATCCTGAATCGACTGGAGCAGCAGCCGCGCCGCGACACGGTCGATCTTCATCGTCTTCATGAACTGGACGGTGAGAAAGGCGGGATCGCCCTGGCGCACTTCGGCAAAGCGGTCGATCGCGTCGATGAAGAAGCCGCCGCGCCGCAGCCAGCCGGTCAGCCCCTCCAGCCCCATCCCCGCCAGCACCAGCCTGCGCGGCGAAAGGCCCCCTGCCACGGCCCGCGCGGCGGTGCGCGCGCCGAGCGAGAAACCGACGAGATCGAACTCCTCCAGTTCCAGCGCATCCACCAGCGACACCAGATCGCGCACCAGCACATCGGGCGGATAGGCTTCGGGATCGTGAGGCGCGGCGCTTGCGCCATGGGCGCGCAGATCCGGCATGATCGCTTCGAATCCGGCATCGGCGAGGCGCTGCGCATGGCCGAACCTGATCCAGTTCATCGCAGCGCTGGAAAACAGGCCATGCAGCAGCAGCACGGGCCGCCCCTCGCCCAGGCGATGCACGGCAAGTTTCGCGCCATCGAACGCGGGAATCTCCTCCACGCTTGCGGTTTGCGGCTGCATCTTCTCTCCTTGCGCCTGTGTGCGGATGGCTATCCCGAACAAGGAAGCGCCCGGGGTCAAGCGATAAGTGATTGCCATGCCCCGGTTCTCGGACTTATGGCCTTTCCAAATTCGGCGCCGCGCGGACATATCGGGCGGTGACTCGCAAGACCATCGTGAAGAGAGGCGAATTGGCTGAAGCGGACCCAGATATTTCCGGTCGAACCGAAGTGGAAGATGACGAGGCGGCCCGGCAACCGGCGGCGCCCCGGCGCAAGCGCCTGCTTCTGATGATCTCGGTGCCCCTGCTCGTAATCGTGGGCGGGCTGGCCTATTGGTGGAGCCTTCAGGGGAAGGTTTCGACCGACAACGCCTATGTGAAGCAGGATAGCGTGGGCGTCTCCGCCGAGGTGGCAGGGAAGATCATCGACGTCTCCGTCCACGAAAACCAGATAGTGAACCCGGGCGATCTGCTGTTCCGCATCGATCCCGAACCGTTCATGGTCAAGATAGAGCAGGCGACCGCTTCCATCGCGGCCGCGCAGAGCAATGTGACCGCGCTGCAGAACGACGAGGCGCTTTCCGGCGCTGACATTGCCGCCGCGCGGGAAGACATCGGCTTCGCCCAATCCCGCCTTGCCCGCCAGGAAGCGCTGTGGACGCGCGGCTTCACCACCAAGGCCGACCTCGATGCGGCGCGGCACGCGGTCGCCCAGGCGCGCGAAGCGCTGAATGGCGCCGAGGCGCGCGCCCGCGAAGCCCAGGCAAAGCTGTCCAACGGGCCTGCCATCCCCAACGAGAACGCGCAGATCGCCAAAGCCAAGGCAGATCGGGAGCAGGCCGAACTCGATTTGCGCAGGACAGAGGTGAAAGCGCCCATCGCGGGGAGAGTCGCCCAGTCCGAACGCCTCCAGGAAGGGCAGATGGCGATCACCGCCATGCCGATGCTGACCATCGTCAATGAGAAGTCGAGCTATGTCGAGGCGAACTTCAAGGAAACGCAGTTGAACGACATGCGGGTGGGCCAGAAGGCCGAGATCGCGCTCGACGCCTATCCCGGCCTCAAGCTCAACGGCCATGTCCAGTCGATCGGATCGGGCACCGGCTCGGAATTTTCGGTTCTTCCCGCCCAGAACGCCACCGGCAACTGGGTGAAGGTCACTCAGCGGGTGCCGGTGAGGATCGCCATCGACAGCAAGCCGGCGCGGCGGCTGATCGCCGGGCTATCGGCCGACGTAACCGTGTTCACCGGCGATTCCGGCCACAAGAAGGCCAGATAGGCCATGGCCGCCGAGGCCTCGGCAGCGCCAGCGGAGGGGACGGGCATCACACCGGCGGCGCTCGATGCGCCGACGGTCCATGTCGACAGCGTGCCGCTGGTCTATATCGGCGTCCTGCTGGCCGCGCTGCTGCAAATCCTCGACACCACCATCGCGAATGTCGCGATCCCGCATATGCAAAGCTCCCTGGGCGCGACCCAGGAAAGCGTGCTGTGGGTGCTGACCAGCTACATCGTCGCTTCCGCCATCGCCCTGCCCACCGCGGGCTGGCTCGCTGGCCGGTTCGGCGCGCGCAGGCTGATGCTGGTCTCGACCATCCTGTTCATCCTCTCCTCGATGCTCTGCGGCATGGCGATCAATCTCGAGGAAATGGTGCTCTTCCGGGTTATCCAGGGCTTCGCCGGGGCGTTCCTGATGCCCCTGAGCCAGACCGTGATGCTGGACGTCACCCGGCCATCCCGGCACCCCCAGGCGATGGCCCTGTGGGGCGGCGGGATCATCGTCGGGCCGATCCTCGGGCCGATCATCGGCGGCTGGCTGACCGAGAACATGAACTGGCGCTGGGTGTTCTACGTCAATGTCCCGGTCGGCGCGGTGGCGCTGTTCCTCATGGCGACCCAGCTTCCACGCTGGCCCACCCGCAAGGTGCGGTTCGATATCGCGGGCTATGTGCTGGTCGCGCTCAGCGTCGCCTCGATGCAATTGCTGCTGGACCGGGGCCAGCATATCGACTGGTTCGATGCGACCGAGGCTTGGGTCTATGCCATCATAGCCGCCTGCGCGGGCTGGATGGCGGTGGTTCACCTGGCCACGGCGCGAGCGCCCCTGTTCGACCGGGCGCTGTGGCATGACGCCAATTTCACCGTGACCCTGCTCATCATGCTGGTGCTCGGGCTGTCGGCCTATGCGACGCTGGCCCTGCTCCCGCCCCTGCTGCAGGGCCTGCTCGGCTATTCGGTGCTGACCTCCGGCACCGTCGTCGCGCCCCGCGGGATCGGGGTGATGGCATGCATGATCCTGGTCGGGCGGCTTGCCCGCATGGGGGTCGATCTCCGGCTGATGGTGGCGACGGGGTTCGGCATCATCGCCCTTTCCATGTTCCAGATGGCGTCGTGGTCGCTCGATGTGGATATGCGGCACGTCGTGATGACAGGCGTGATCCAGGGAGTCGGTCTGGGATTCCTGTTCATTCCGCTGAACGCACTGGCGTTCAGCACCTTGCCCGCGCATTTGCGGGCGGATGGATCGAGCCTGGTCAACCTGTCCCGTTCGATCGGCGCCTCGGTGGGGATTTCGCTTTCGTCGCTGCTGCTGGCGCGCTCGATCCAGACCAACCATGCCGAGCTGGCGCCCCATGTGTCGGCGGAGGCGATGCAGGTGTTCGATCCCGCGCAGGCCGGGCGCTTTGCCCAGTTCGGCGAAGCGGCCCTGAGCTTTGCCGACGCCGAGGTCAATCGCCAGGCGGCAATGATCGGATATGTCAACGATTTCTGGCTGATGGGCTGGCTATGCCTGGCCTCGATCCCGCTGGTGATGCTGATCCGCAAGCCCGCGAAGGACGCGGCCCCGATTTCCGCCGAGGCCGCGCATTAAGCCGACAAGCGTGGCTCAGCCCTTCTTGAGGTGGCGGCGGCCCAGCAATTCCGCGATCTGCACCGCGTTCAGCGCGGCGCCCTTGCGCAAATTGTCGGACACACACCACAGGTTCAGGCCGTTCTCGACCGTCGAATCTTCCCGCACCCGGCTGATATAGGTCGCGCTGTCGCCCGCGCATTCGACCGGAGTGACGTAACCGCCATCCTCGCGCTTATCCACCAGCATGATGCCCGGCGCCTCGCGCAGCAGATCCTGCGCCTGCTGCGCGGAAATCTCCTTCTCGAATTCGAGGCTGATCGATTCGGAGTGGCCGACGAACACGGGAACGCGGACGCAGGTGGCGGTCACCTTCACCTTGGGATCGAGGATCTTCTTCGTCTCCGCCACCATCTTCCACTCTTCCTTGGTGGAGCCGTCATCGAGAAAGACATCGATATGGGGAATGACGTTGAACGCGATCTGCTTGGTGAACTTCTTCGGCTCCACCGGATCGCCCACGAAGATCGCCCGGCTCTGCTCGAACAGCTCGTCCATGCCGACCTTACCCGCGCCGGACACCGACTGGTAGGTGGAAACCACCACCCGCTTGATGGTGGCGAAATCATGCAGCGGCTTCAGCGCCACGACCATCTGGGCGGTCGAGCAGTTGGGGTTCGCGATGATGTTCTTCTTGGTATAGCCGTCGATCGCATCGGGGTTCACCTCCGGCACGATCAGCGGCACATCCGGGTCCATGCGGTAGAGCGAGCTGTTGTCGATCACCACGCAGCCCGCGGCGGCGGCCTTGGGCGCATAGATCTGGGTCGGGCCGGAGCCTGCCGCGAACAGCGCGATGTCCCATCCGGTGAAATCGAAATGCTCGATATTCTTCACCTTCAGCATCCTGCCGGTATCGCCGAATTCGATCTCCATGCCCGTGGAGCGCGGGCTGGCGACGGCCGCCACTTCGTCACAGGGGAATTCGCGTTCGGCCAGAATGGCAAGCATCTCGCGCCCGACATTCCCGGTGGCACCTACAACAGCTACTCGATAACCCATTCCATAAACTCCTTGCCGGAAAGCTCCGGCTGATCCGCCGAACTTTCAGATAGGCGGAATAGAAAAGGGCGCCCCGGCTCTCCGGCCAGGACGCCCCTTGCAACTCGCTTGGGCGGGAGGTTTCAGCCCTCCTGGCCGGCGCTCTGATCGCGCCGTTCGGCGATGCGCGCGCGTTTACCTGTGCGGCCGCGCAGGTAATAGAGCTTGGCCCGCCGCACGACACCGCGACGGACGAGGGTAATGCTGTCGATATTCGGGGAATAGAGCGGGAACACGCGTTCCACGCCTTCGCCGAAGCTGATCTTGCGGACAGTGAAGTTGCTGCCAAGGCCGCGATTGGAGCGGGCGATGCAGACGCCTTCGAAATTCTGGACGCGGGTGCGTTCGCCTTCAACGACGCGCACGCCGACACGGACGGTATCGCCCGGGCGGAAATCGGGGATGTCCTTCCCCTGAACGAATTGCTCGATCGCCTCGGCTTCGAGCTTCTGGATGAGGTTCATGTCCTCATATCCTTCACTTTTCGCGCCGCGCGCCAGAGGCAGGTCGGTCCCGAGCGCCCCTGTGACGCTCCCAAAGGTCCGGCCTGCGTAACCGTGTGTCTTCTTCCGCCCGGAGTTTCCTCCATGCGGCGATTTTCGCATGATCCCCCGATCGCAGCACTTCAGGGATCGTGCGCCCTTCCCAATCAACTGGTCGGGTATAATGCGGATATTCGAGCAAGCCTTCCTCGAAGGACTCTTCATGTCCGCTTTCGGTCGCGCCCATTACGCCGGGAAGCAGGCGAATGCAAGCGTCGAGCACCATCAGCGCGGCCGGCTCTCCGCCCGACAGCACGATATCGCCGACGGAAACCTGCTCGACCGCGCGCCCCTCGAAGATGCGTTCGTCGAAACCTTCGAATCGGCCGCACAGAATCGTCACTCCGGGACCGCCAGCCAGCTCGCGAATCCGCTCCTGCGTGATCGGCTTGCCGCGCGGCGTCATCGCCAGCACCGGGCAATCAGGATGGAGCGCAAGGGCATGGTCGATCGCCCGGCCCAGCACATCGACCTTCAGCACCATGCCGGCGCCGCCGCCGGCCGGCGTGTCGTCCACCGTGCGATGCTTGTCCGCCGCGAAATCGCGAAGCTGGACCGTTTCGAGCGACCACGCGCCTTCTTCCCGCGCCCGCCCGGCGAGCGAAACGCCCAGCGGACCGGGGAACATCTCCGGATAGAGCGTGATGATGGTGGCGGCGAAGGTCATTCCGCAAAGCTTTTCACGAAACCAGACATGAAACATCGCCCCGCAGCTTTCTTGCCGCAGATGCCCGCAGGGCAGGCGCCAACAGAACCGGAGCCATAAGGAGCGGAAATTCCATCATACCGTCCAGTTCTCGACCTTCAGACCCGGCACGTCGGCGAAATCTCGCCCGTTTCGAGTCACGAGCGTCAAATCCAGTTCCAGCGCCTGCACGCCAATCAACCGGTCGAAGCTCTTTCTTCGCACGCCGATCTGCTTCACAATCGATCCGTAACGCCTGGCACATGCCAGATCGAAATCGACGATCTTCACGCTCGCAACGAAGATGTTGATTCTCTCGGCATCGCGCTTGGGATCTTGCGAACGTTTGGAGCCGACCATCAGCTCACCGACGCTGATCGACGATACCGACAAATTCTCGAAATGCTCGCCGATGCGAGCCAACAGGCGTTCGCTCCTGCCATCGAGGAAATCGATGCAGGCGTTCGTATCGAGCAGGTACATCAAGCCACCGCCGGTCGATCCGATGGACCATCCCAATCATAGTCGTCCTGCTCGATATCCCCGCGACCTTCGGACATGAAGCCGGGCGACATGCTGCCATAAAGGCTCAGAAAGACCTTCTTGGTATCGCTGTCTTTCCAGATGCTGAGACTGCCGTCAGCATGAGGCACGATCACGACCTCATCGCCTTCGGCAATTCCAAGCGCCTTGGGCAGACGCATCGCTACCGAATTGCCCGATTTGAAGGTCTTGGTTGTCCATTCGCGAGTCATACGTCGCTCCGTATATCTCGGATGTATATACTATTCGGCAAAGGCAGCGTCAATCACGAGGCCCTCGGGATCGCTCCATTCCGGCACCGCTTCCTCGCGCATCGGCACCATGAAGCGCTTGCCGTCCGGTTTCTCGATTTCGAGGACATCGCCCGCGCCGAAATTCTCGACGGCAACGCATTTGCCCAACGCCTCTCCGCTGGTGGAGATCGCCGGCAGGCCGATCAGGTCCGCGTGGTAATATTCGCCCTCCTCCAGCGGCGGAAGGGCGGAACGAGGAACCGTTAGGGCCGTGCCTCTCAGCTTCTCGGCTGCGTTTCGGTCGGTGATCTCGGCAAAGCGGGCGATCGCCCCGCCCTTGTTGTCGCTGCGCAGCTTTTTCAGCGTCAATGCGCCGTCATTGAAGCTCTTGAAGCGGGAGAGCGCATCCACGCCCTCCCCGAACAGCTTGAGCCGGACTTCGCCCGTCACGCCATGCGCGCCGGCAACGGCGGCGATCGTGACGGGTTTGTCGCCAGCCAAGGGCCTCAGCCTTCGGCCTGTTCCTCGCCAGCCGCTTCGGCGGGCGCTTCCTCGGCCGGAGCTTCCTCGGCCGGAGTTTCCTCGGTAGCAGGAGCTTCCTCCGTAGCGGGGGCTTCCTCGGCAGCAGCCTGTTCAACGGGAACCTCGGCAGGAGCTTCCTCCGCAGCGACTTCCTCAGCCGGAGCGTTGGCGGCTTCCTCGGCAGCCTTGGCCGCTTCTTCCGCTTCCGCGATCTTGCTGGCGCGTTCCTCGGCACGATCCTTGGCCTTGGCGCCCGGTTCACCCTTCTTCGGGTTGTTGCGGGCGGCGCGTTCCTTCACGCCCGCGGCGTCGAGGAAGCGGGCAACGCGATCCGTCGGCTGCGCGCCGACGCCCAGCCAGTAGCGCGCGCGATCCTCATTCAGCTTCACGCGGTTTTCATCGCCCTTGGGCAGAACCGGATTGTAGGTGCCGATCTGCTCCAGATACTTGCCGTCGCGCGGGCTGCGGCTGTCGGCCACCACGATCCGGTAATAGGGACGCTTCTTCGCGCCACCGCGCGACAAACGCATTGCAATTGCCATTTGTATAACCTTTCTTCTGTAACCCTATGTAATCACTTCTTGTTCAGCAAATTCTGCAAGTCGGGCGGAAGCTGGCCTCCACCCAATCCGGGAAGCCCGGGACCGCCGCCGCCAAGGCCCGGCATGGCGGCGCCGAGGCCGCCTTTTCCGAACAGGGCACCAAGGCCCTTGAGCCCGCCCATCTTCTTGATCTGCTTCATTGCCCGGCCCATCTCCTGATGCATCTTCAGGAGCTTGTTGATGTCCTGCACTTCCGTGCCGGAACCGGCGGCAATGCGCTTCTTGCGCTTGGCGTTGAGCAATTCGGGGCGCTGGCGTTCCTTCGGCGTCATCGAGCCGATGATCGCGTCCATCCGGAGCAGGACCTTGTCGTCCATGTTCGAGGCCGCCATCGCCGCCTTGGCCTTCTTCATGCCCGGCATCATGCCCGCCAGCATGCCGAGGCCGCCCATATTCTGCATCTGGCGGAGCTGGGTGCGCAGGTCGTTCATGTCGAACTGACCCTTGAGCATCCGCTCGGCGAGCTTCTCCGCCTCTTCCTTCTCGACGACGGCGGCCGCCTTCTCGACCAGCGAGACGACATCGCCCATGCCGAGAATGCGATTGGCCACGCGCCCCGGGTGGAACGGCTCGATCGCGTCGATCTTTTCGCCGGTGCCGGCGAACTTGATCGGCTTGCCAGTGACGGCGCGCATGGACAGCGCCGCCCCGCCCCGGGCATCGCCATCCATCCGGGTGAGGATGACGCCGGTCAGATCCACTTCGCCGGAGAAGCTCTGGGCGACGTTCACAGCATCCTGGCCGGTCAGCGAATCGACCACCAGCAGCACTTCCTGCGGGCGGGAGATGGCGGCGACCGCCTTCATCTCCGCCATCAGCGCATCGTCGACATGCAGGCGACCCGCCGTATCCAGCAGCAGCACATCGATCGCCTGGAGCTTCGCGGACTGAAGAGCACGGGTGGCGATATCCACCGGCGCCTGCCCCGCAATGATCGGCAAGGTGGCGACGCCCACCTTCTCCCCCAGCACGGCAAGCTGCTCCTGCGCGGCGGGGCGATTGACGTCCAGCGACGCCATCATCACCTTCTTGCCCTGCTTGTCCTTGAGCAGCTTGGCGATCTTGGCGGTGGAGGTGGTCTTGCCGGAGCCCTGAAGGCCGACCATCATGATCACGACCGGCGGAACCGCGTTGAGATCGAGCCCGACCGCCTCTTCCGCGCCCTCCGCATCGCCGCCCAGCATGGCGACCAGCTCGTCGTGGACGATCTTGACGACCTGCTGCCCGGGAGTGACCGACTTCAGGACATGCTGGCCGACAGCCTTTTCCGTGACATTGTCGATGAAGCGGCGGGCCACCGGAAGCGCCACATCGGCCTCCAGCAGGGCGATCCGCACTTCGCGCATGGCGGCGCGGACATCTTCCTCGCGCAGCGCGCCGCGCCCGCGCAGCTTGTCGAACACGCCGCCGAGACGATCTGAAAGGCTGTCGAACATGGCCTTCGTCACTCCTTCGCGGCCTGCCGGCCACCGAACGCGAAAAACGCCGGCGGACGAAACCTCGTCGGCCAGCGCGGGGAATATCCCCTATGAAACCCGTACTATCTTATGAATGGTGGAGCCTAGCGGGATCGAACCGCTGACCTCTACAATGCCATTGTAGCGCTCTCCCAGCTGAGCTAAGGCCCCGTTCCATTCATCGGCACGCTCTGGGGAACATGCCTTGCCGCGCCTTCCGGCCCGGGACGCCGCCTCTAGTAGCGAGCCCCGGAATTGGCAAGAGGGATTTTCGACCTGCGAAGGAAAGCGCGGATCGGCATCCCCATGCCGTTGGAAGATCAGCTGTCGTCCTCGTCATCGTCGCCGGACGTGCCGACACCGAGGTCGTCGTCCCCGCCGAGATCGACATCATTGTCAGGCGAATCATCGTCATCGACATCGACGTCGATGTCCAGATCGTCATCCGCCAGATCGGCATCCTCGACCTTCGCCTTGTCTTCCTTCTCGATTTCCTCGAACGGAATGGGCTGCTTCGATTTCAGGACCGGCTCGGGATACCAGTGCTCACCGCATTCGATGCAGTTTACCGGGTCTTCCTTGCCAAGGTCATAGAAACGGGTGCCGCATTTCGGGCAGCTGCGCTTCGTGCCCCATTCAGGCTTTACCATCGAAAATCCTCAATTTGCCTGCCCCGGGGGGCACTGGCTGGACAAATGAATCACATTATAGCGGAAGCTCCCAGATGGAGCGCGGCGCGCGCCTTGCCATAGCGCGCAGGCGCTGTCAAAAGCCGCGCGCAATCCAGGCCCTCATCAACAAGGGTATTCCAGCTTTGTCCGCTTCCCGATCATCCCACCGATCCTCCGCCATGCATGCGCGCCGCTTCCGCCCTTCCGGGCCGCTGCTCGGCACCCTCCGCGTGCCGGGCGACAAGTCGATCAGCCACCGTGCGCTGATGCTGTCCGCCCTGGCCGTAGGCGAGAGCCGCATCTCCGACATGCTGGAGGGCGAGGATGTGCTGGCCACCGCCGCCGCGCTGCGGGCCATGGGCGCGACGATCGAACGCGACCGGATGGGCGACTGGCTGGTCCATGGCGTGGGCGTGGGCAGCCTGTTGCAGCCCCGGGCCGCGCTGGAGATGGGCAACAGCGGCACTTCCACCCGCCTGCTGATGGGCCTCATCGCCAGCCACGCCATCACCGCGACCTTCACCGGCGACGCAAGCCTTTCCAAACGGCCGATGGGCCGCGTGACCGAGCCGCTCTCCCTGATGGGGGCGGAAATCACCGCCAGCCCCGGCGGCACCCTGCCGCTGATGATCCGGGGAATGTGCCCCGCCGTCCCCATCGAATACAGGCTTCCGGTCGCCTCGGCCCAGGTCAAGAGCGCGGTGCTGCTGGCCGGGCTGAACACGCCGGGAATCACCACCGTGATCGAGCCGGTGCCGACGCGCGACCATTCGGAACGCATGTTGAAAGGGTTCGGCGCCGATCTGGAGGTGGAGGAACAACAAGGCACCCGCATCATCCGCATTCGCGGCGAGGCCGAGCTTCAGCCCCGGACCATCGTCGTGCCGGGCGATCCATCCTCTGCCGCGTTCTTCGTCACCGCCGCCCTGCTGGTGCCGGGCAGCGACGTGCTGATCGAGAATGTCGGACTGAACCCGACCCGCGCCGGGCTTTTCTCCGTGCTGCGCGCCATGGGCGGGCGGATCGAGGAAGTGAACCCCCGCGAGGTCGGCGGCGAGCCGGTGGCCGACTTGCGCGTCACTCATTCGCCGCTGAGCGGAATCGCGGTCGATCCCGCGCTTGCCCCCAGCATGATCGACGAGTTTCCCATCCTGTTCGTCGCCGCCGCGCTGGCCGAGGGCACCACCGTCACCAGCGGGCTGGACGAGCTGCGCGTCAAGGAATCGGACAGGCTGGCCGTGATGGCCGCGGCCCTCGCCGCCGCCGGGGCGCGGGTGGAGGAACGCGAGGACGGGCTGGTCATCCATGGCACCGGGGGCGAACCCCTTTCCGGAACGCCGGAAAACGGGCAGCCTATCGCCACCCATCTCGACCACCGCATCGCCATGAGCATGGCGATTGCCGGGCTGGCCAGCGCAAGCGGCGTCGAAGTCGACGACACCACCCCCATCGGCACCAGCTTTCCGGGCTTCGAGGGGCTGCTGGACGGCCTTTGCGCATGAGCCCGGAGATGGCGAACCTGTTCGGCTTCACCGGCATGGCCTGCATCATCGGCGCCTATGCCTACATCACCTGGCACGCGCAGCCGAACCCGTTCATCCAGCACGGCGTCAACCTGCTGGGCGCCTGCCTGCTCACCGTTTCGCTGCTGGTGAACCTCAATCCCGCCTCGCTGGTGCTGGAGGGCTTCTGGGCCGCCATCGCCATCTGGGGCCTGGCGAAGGCGCTGGTTGCACGAAAGCGGGGCGCATGATTATCGCGGTCGACGGCCCCACCGCTTCGGGCAAGGGCACCATCGCCCGGGCGCTGGCCCGGCATTTTGGCCTGCCCCATCTCGATACCGGGCTGCTCTATCGCGCGGTCGGCCAGCAGCTCGTCCGCAACGGCGGCGATCCGGACGATCCGATGGATGCGCTGGCCGCCTGCGCCTTCCCCGAAAGCCTGCTTGCCGACCCCCGCTTGCGCAGCGAGGGCGCGGGCGGCATCGCCAGCCGCGTTTCGATCCACTCAGCGGTGCGCGCGGCGCTGCTCGAACGCCAGCGCGCCTTTGCCCGCCAGCCCGGCGGCGCGGTGCTGGACGGGCGGGACATCGGAACCGTGATCGCCCCGGATGCCGATGTGAAGCTGTTCGTCACCGCATCGGTCGCGGCGCGCGCGGTCCGGCGCTGGAAGGAAATGCGCGAGCGCGGCGAGAACCGGACCCTGGATTCGATAGAGGACGATCTGCGCGCCCGCGACGAGCGCGACACCACCCGCGCCCAGGCTCCGCTGGTTGCGGCGACGGATGCGATCATCCTCGACACGTCGGAGCTGGACCGGGACGACGCCATCGCCGCCGCCATCGCAATCGTGGAACGGCACCGCGCCTGACGGCAGTCAGCTTGGCGCCCCGAACGCCACATAAAGCCCGACCGCAATCACGATTGCAGCGAATATCCGCTCCAGCAGGTTCTTCCGGCTCGCCAGCCTGCGCCCCAGGGCAATTCCGGCGGCAGCGCCAGCCACACCGCCCCCGGCCAGCAACGCCGTCAGCGGCCAATCCACCAGCCCCGACAGGGCGTAGGATGCCGCCGTGGTCAACCCCAGCGCGGTGACGACCAGCAGCGAAGTGCCGATCGCATTGGGCAACGGCATCGCGGTGGCCAGCATCAGGCCCGGCACGATCAGGAAGCCGCCCCCGATCCCGAAGAAACCGGCGGCAAGCCCCACCCCGACACCGATGGGGAGCAGCCGGGGCAGGAGATAGCCTGCGCTCTGGCGCGTCAGACGCACGTCAGGCGCTTCCGCCGCCCTCCGCTTGCGCAGCATGGAAATGCCCACGCCGATCATCAGCAGGCCGAACAACATCAGCAGCCGCTTGCCATCCAGAGCCTTGCCCAGCTCCGCACCCATCGCCGCGCCGATCACGCCCGCCATCGCGAAGGCGCTGCCGCAGCGCCATTTGACCATCCCCGCGCGGGCATGGCCGGCCAGGCTGGCGGCCGCATTGGCGGCAACGGCAATCGCTGCGGTGCCGATCGCCATATGCGTCGATCCGATCCCGACGACATAGACCAGCAGCGGCACCGCCAGAATGGAGCCGCCGCCGCCGACCAGACCGAGGATCAGGCCGATCAGCCCGCCCGACAGCAGCGCGGCGACAACCGTCGCGATGGTCATGCCCGGCCTATGCGCCCTGCCGGAAGCCCCGGTTCCACGGCATATGGCGCAGCAGGCTGGCCATGCCGCACCAGCCGGTCGCCCCGGCCAGCATCAGCCCCGCTCCGACGAAGGCGGACAGGGCGAAGAAGCCCGGCCCGGCGAGGAAGCCCAGGGCGACGCCCAGCAGGACCAGACCGCCGGCCCCGAGCTGGACCTGCCGCATGATTTCGAGGGGCTGCTTCCTATCGACGGAAACCGGCAGCCCCGCCTTGCGCCACGCATCCATGCCGCCTTCGACGATGTAGCAGGGCGCATCCCGCGCCGCCCCGGCCAGCAGATCGGCATTGGCCGCCGTGCGCATGCCGGAGCGGCAATGGAAGATCACCGGCTGCGCGCAGGGCGGCAGGCTGCCGATCCGCGACAGCGGCACATTGACGGCCCCGGGGATATTTTCCCGCGCGTGCTCGTCTTTGTCCCTGATATCGACAAGCAGGGCGCCCGCTTCGATTTTCCTGCGCGCCTCGGCCGGAGAGATGGTGGTTATGGTCATGGCGGATCATTCCTCGCAATAAAGTTGATAGAGCGTGGCGAGCAGCGTTTCGGTCCTCGGATCGGCGATCCTGTACCAGAGCGTCTGGCTCTCGCGGCGGAAGCCGACCAGCCCTTCCTCGCGCATTCTGGTGAGATGCTGGGAAAGCGCGGATTGTGACAGGCCCACTTCCCGGGCGAGATCGGTCACGGTCATTTCCCCATGCTGGACCAGCTTGCAAAGCACCATCAGGCGCCGGGCATTGCCGATTGCCTTGAGCTGGGCGGCGACCGCGCCCGCCTTTTCCTCGAAAGTCGCAAGATCCATCGGCGGCTTGAGCATTACATTACTCCATTAGCTCTTGCTAATGTAGCATATACTAATATATAAGCAAGGCCTGAATGGAGGTTTCAATGCGCCAGCCACTCATCGAAGCGTTCTTTGACGAACCGACCAATACCATCAGCTACCTCGTGGCCGACCCCGCCACCGGAGAAGCGGCGGTGATCGACCCGGTGCTCGATTTCGACCTAGCCAGCGGCGAAGCCGATACGCGCTCGGCCGGGCGGATCGTCGAGCAGGCCGCCAACAAGGGCTGGCGCATAGCGATGGTGCTGGAAACCCATGCCCATGCGGACCACCTTTCGGCGGCGCCGTTCATCAAGGCGCGCACCGGCGCATGGATCGGGATCGGCGAGTATATCCGCGACGTGCAGAAGATATTCCGGCCGGTGTTCGCCATGGACGATCTGGCCACCGACGGATCGGATTTCGACCGGCTGTTCGCGGATGGGGAGCAATTCCCGCTGGGCGGGCTGACGGTCGAGGTGATGCATGTGCCGGGGCACACCCCCGCCGATGTCGCCTACAGGATCGGCGATGCGGTCTTCGTCGGAGATACGCTGTTCATGCCGGACTACGGGACCGCCCGCGCCGACTTTCCCGGCGGAGACGCGCGGAGCCTTTATCGCTCGATCCGGCGGGTGCTCAGCCTTCCCGGCGATACCCGCCTGTTCCTGTGCCACGATTACAAGGCGCCGGGCCGCGACGAATACCGCTGGGAAACCACCGTGGCGGAACAGCGCAAGGCGAGCGTGCATGTCCATGACGGGATAACCGAGGACGAATTCGTGGCGATGCGCGAAGCCCGCGACGCCACGCTCTCCGTGCCGAAGCTGCTGCTGCCCTCGATCCAGGTCAATGTGCGGGCCGGGCGCTTCCCCGCGGCGGAGGCCAACGGGGTGAGCTATCTGCGCATTCCGGTGCGGCCCAAGGCCGACGCCTGAGCCGTTGGCATTATGCCTTGGCGAGCGCGGCCCGCCGATTCCATTTTCCTACCGGCGCGCGCTCTGGCAGGTTGCGAAACGGCTCCTTCGCATCGTCGGCCCATCCCCCCGAGCGGCAGGCCCGCGCCGCGCAATCGCGCGGGATCGCCATCGCCCGACAGGGAAAGGTTTTTCTTCCCAGAACAGTGTCAACCCTGTCACCCCCCTCGCCCGTTTGCGGCCATCCATCCCATTTTCCTTGCTTTCCCGCCGCTTTTCCCCTAGGCGCGCGTCCGTCCGAGCGGCTGAGGTCCGCCGGGCGGCTTTCGCGAAAATGTGACGGCCGGTTGCCGGGCTTTCCCGCCCTGCCCTGCCCGTTCCTTTCCGGCCCCGCCTGGCGCTGAGACGCAAGGGTGCCGCGCCAGGTATTCGGCCTGCGCGGCGGTTCGGCCAAACAGACCGGCGGAAACAACCGCTTGGCCGGAAAATGTAAGTCAGGATATCTAATTTATGGCCACTTCGGCAAATCCCACGCGCGACGATTTCGCGAAACTCCTCGAAGAACAACTCGGCGGCGCCGACAGCGACGGCTTTGAAGGCCGCGTCGTGAAGGGCACCATCACCGGAATCGAAAACGACAAGGTCGTGATCGACGTCGGCCTCAAGAGCGAAGGCCGCATCCCTCTCCGCGAATTCCAGCATGGCGACGGCGTCACCCTCAATGTGGGCGATGAAGTCGAAGTGTTCGTCGATCGCGTCGAGAACGCCGATGGCGAAGCGATGCTCAGCCGCGACCGCGCCCGCCGCGAAGCCGCGTGGGACAAGCTCGAAAACGAATTCGGCGAAGGCAAGCGCGTCGAAGGCCGCATCTTCGGCCGCGTCAAGGGCGGCTTCACGGTCGACCTCGACGGCGCCGTGGCCTTCCTGCCCGGCAGCCAGGTGGACATCCGCCCGGTTCGCGACGTGACCCCGCTGATGGACATGCCGCAGCCCTTCCAGATCCTGAAGATGGATCGCCGCCGCGGCAACATCGTGGTTTCCCGCCGCGCAGTCCTCGAAGAAACCCGCGCCGAACAGCGCAGCGAGCTGATCGACAAGCTCTCCGAAGGCCAGGTGATCGAAGGCGTGGTGAAGAACATCACCGATTACGGCGCCTTCGTGGACCTGGGCGGCATCGACGGCCTGCTCCATGTCACCGACATGAGCTACAAGCGGGTCAACCACCCGAACGAGGTGATCAATATCGGCGACACCGTCACCGTCCAGATCATCCGCATCAACACCGACACGCAGCGCATCTCGCTCGGCATGAAGCAGCTTGAAAGCGATCCGTGGGATGGCGTGGCCGCCAAATATCCGATCGGCGCCAAGCTGAGCGGCACGGTCACCAACATCACCGAATACGGCGCCTTCGTGGAACTGGAAGCAGGCATCGAAGGTCTGGTCCACGTTTCCGAAATGAGCTGGACCAAGAAGAACGTCCACCCGGGCAAGATCGTCTCGACCAGCCAGGAAGTCGATGTGGTGGTGCTGGAAGTCGATTCCGACAAGCGCCGCATCAGCCTCGGCCTCAAGCAGGCCCAGCGCAATCCGTGGGAAGAATTCGCCGAGAAGCATCCGGTCGGCTCGACCGTGGAAGGCGAAGTCAAGAACGCCACCGAATTCGGCCTGTTCATCGGCCTCGACGGGGACGTCGACGGCATGGTCCACATGTCCGACATCGCCTGGGGCATTTCCGGCGAGGATGCGCTGGCGCTGCACCGCAAGGGCGAGCAGGTTTCGGCCGTGGTGCTCGACGTGGATGTCGAGAAGGAACGCATCAGCCTCGGCATGAAGCAGCTTGAAAAGGGCGCTCCGGCCGCCGGCGGCGCTGGCTCGGGCGGCCTGAAGCGTGGCGATGTCGTCACCGTCACCGTTCTCGAAGTCCGCGATGGCGGCCTCGAGGTGCAGGCGGGCGACGATGGCGCGACCGGCTTCATCAAGCGCTCGGACCTTGGGCGCGACCGCGACGAGCAGCGTCCGGACCGCTTCCAGGCCGGCCAGAAGGTCGACGCCATGGTCACCGGCTTCGACCGCTCGAAGAAGCCGAACTTCTCCGTCAAGGCCCGCCAACTGGCCGAGGAAAAGGAAGCCGTCGAACAGTACGGTTCGTCCGATTCCGGCGCATCGCTGGGCGACATCCTGGGCGAAGCGCTCAAGCAGAAAGACTGATCGCAGCGGGGTTCTCCCCCGCCAAGCAGGAAAAAGGCCCGTCCGCTCTCGCAGCGGGCGGGCTTTTTCTTGGGGAATGGAGGATGGATTGGGGAGCGGTTTGAAACGCAACGGGGTGGAATGCAGTCAACCAACGATGATCGCGATTGCGAGCATTACTGCGCCTCTCTAGTGGTCTACTTGCTGGTACTCGATCTTGACCCCACTCACTTTGCTTCCCTGTTGAAAGATGCGGGACTTGGCAGCGTAGCGGATCAGAAGATGATCCGGCCCCAGCCATCTCATATCCACCCAAGGCCCCCGCCAATCGCCCAACGAAGCTGCCCCGTTATTGTCGTCCGCTCGATAGGTGTTGCCGCTACCTATGGGAGTTTCGCCGAGCTCCAAGACAGAGATTTGGGTTGAGAAACCGGTCGTTGCTCCACAATCACGCTGAAACAAGGTCGCAACATGAGAGCGGTCAGGCGATAAAATGCAAGATACAACCGCATTTTGGCAAGCATCGGAACATCCACTGCACATCAGCAACGCGAAAAAATGCAGGGCTCCCCTCATCCCAGCAAAAGTAGCTTGGCATCAGTTCCCGTCAACAAAAGGTTTCAGGATGATAACGCTACCGTTCTCAAGTCGTTAGCAAACCTCGGTGGCGCATCCTTCATCCCCAACAACAAAAAGCCCCCCGCAATGCGGAGGGCCTTGTAGCGCGTCAGTTCAGCGGGATCGCGTCAGATCGCGGAAATAGCCTCGTCGACGAGCTTGCGGTCCGCTGCCGCGTCATGCTTTTCCGAAATGAGGCCCCGCGCGGCGGCGGCGGCGGCACTCGCGGCCTTGGCGCGCAATTCGTCGACCGCGCCGCGTTCGGCAGCGGCGATCTTGTCTTCCGCCATCTTCTGGCGGCGGGCGATCATCGCTTCGCTGTCCGCCTCGGCCTTGGCGACGATCTGTTCCGCCTCGACCTTGGCATGGTCGAGCATCGCCGCCGCATCCTTCTCGGCATTGGCGATCTTGTCGGCATATTCCTTGCGCAACGCCTCGGCTTCCGCGCGCAGGGTCTTGGCTTCCTCGAGCTGCTTCCTGATCTCGGCGATCTTGGTATCGAGGCCGCCCACGATGAGGCCCGGCACCTTCTTCCACACCAGAATGCCGATGAAAACCAGCATGGCCAGCGAAACCCAGGCAGCCGGCCCGACGATGCCGAACGCGACGGGAGCGGCATGCCCCGCGCCGTGAGCGGCATCATGTTCGACGGTGGCGCTCATTTCGCCCGGTTCGCTGTGTCCGGCATGTTCGACGGCGGCGGGATTAGCCATGGCTCAATGCATCCTTCACAGCGCTCTTGGCGGAGGCAGGAGCGATATCGATCCCGGCCAGGCGGCGAACGATGTCCTGCGCGGCCTCGCTCGCCACATCCTCGATCTCGCCAAGCGCGGCGGCACGAGCCTGGGAAATACCCGCCTCGGCCTCGGCCAGCTTCTGATCGATACGGGCCTGCGCCGCGGCAAGTTTCTTTTCGGTCTGCGCCGCCGCCTCGGCCTTCGCCTTGGCGATCAGCGCCTGGGCGGAGGCGCGATTTTCATTCTCGCGCTTGCGCCACGCCTCTTCCTGTTCATCCGCCTGAGTCCGGGCGGCGTCCGCCGCCGCAAGATCGTCCGCGATCTGCTTGTCGCGCAGAGCCACGGTATCCATCACCTTCGGAACCATGCCCTTGCCGATGACGAAGAAGATGAACCCGAAGAAGATGAGCACCCAGAAGATCTGGCTGGAATAGGTTTCCGCGAGTTGGGCAATCTGAGGCATCGTCAGCTTCCGAGGGTCAGGCGAGAACGGATCTGGGCCGGCCGGAGGCTATCCCCGGCCGGTCCGGCTTCAGTCTGGAATGTCAGGCGACGAAGATCAGGATCATCGCGACGACGAACGAGAGCAGGCCGAGAAGCTCAGCGGCGGCGAAGCCGATGAACAGGCGGCCCTGCTGGCCGTCGGCCGCACCCGGATTGCGCAGAGCGCTTTCAAGGAACGAACCGAAGACGTTACCCACGCCGATGGCGGCCATGCCGGCGCCAATCGCAGCGAGGCCAGCACCGATCAGCTTCGCGCTTTCTGCTTCCATTTCCATAACTCCTTTTCAGAATCTCGTGTAAAAATAACAGATTGTCAGTGAAGATTTTCAGCGTCGTTGATGTAGAGCGAAGCCAACAACGCAAAAACATAGGCCTGGATGCCCGCCACCAGGATTTCCAGCGCGCAGATCGCGACCATCAGCACGAAGCTGAGCACGCTGACCACGGGGCCGATGCCAAGCCCGGCATTGAAGCCGTTGATGACAAAGCCCGAAAGCACTTCCAGCAGAACGTGACCGGCCATCATCGCGACGAAAAGCCGCAGGCCGAGGCTGAACGGGCGCACGAGGAAGCTGACCAGCTCGATCACGAAGATCAGCGGAATCATCGGCAGCGGCGTGCCATGCGGCACGAACAGCGAGAAGAAGTGAAGGCCGTGCTTCCAGAAGCCGACGATCAGCACGATCGCAAACGACAGGATCGCAAGGACCCCGGTCACGCTGAAATGGCTGGTGAAGGTGAAGGCATGAAGGCCCAGAACGCCGATCGGCAACAGACCCAGGATGTTCGCGAACAGAATGAACATGAAGATCGAGAAGATATAGGGGACGTATTTGCGCCCTTCCTTCCCGACATTGGCGGCCAGCATATCGTCGATGAAGCCGGTGAAGCTTTCCACGGCCATCTGCCAGCGGCCCGGCACGAGCTGGCGCTTCATTCCGCCCGCCACGAAGACCCAGAGCGCGATCGCCGCGAAGGCCATCCATAGCGCACTGTTGGTGAAGGCGATGTTATAGCCCGCGATTTCCCAGTTGTTCGAGCCGAACAACGGCTCGATGGTGAACTGGTGCATCGGGTCGACTTTGCCTTGCTCGGCTGCCACGCGTTCCGTCCCTGTCAATCCGGCCCTGAAATTCGGCCCAGCAAACTCGGAGAATGTGCGAAAGCCCCCTTCCTGCCCCATTACAGGGTCAATCGGGAGGCCGGTTCGCCATCCGGAAAATGTTCCTGAAGGCAACGATGATTCCGAGGAACATCATCACCAACAGGCCCCAGGGCGCCGTTCCCGCAAACCGGTCGATTACCCAACCGATCAACGCGCCGCCACCGATACCCCCGATGAGATCCGCCAGCACCCGGTTGCCCATGCGATAATTCGCATCGGCCCCCTGCACCTGCGGCTTGCTGCGCTCCTCTTCTCGCTCGCGCGCGGCTTTCAACCGCTGGTCGAGCGCGTCAATTCGCGCATCTTCACCGATGGGTTCCCGATCGGACGGCTTATTGCTCATGCCATGCTCCATTCAAGAGGTCGCGCGGCACGGGCAATAGCTGCCCGCCAAGGGCGCCGACCCCTTAGGCGGGGGGTAAACTCAAGTCAACCGCGACTGAACGCGATTACTCAACCACTTAATAAAAATCCTCCCCACAGCCATCTGCCATGGGGAGGATCATAAGCCACAATGCGCCCCTGCCGTCAGGGGCAGCGGCTATCCCGCTGCGGCGGGCCGCTGCCGCGGGTCTGCCAGCTGCCGTCCGGAGCCTGGTATTTCTCGCCCGGCGCGGTGCGCGAAATCGCCAGGCAGCCGGCGGTGAGCGCATATTCCTCCAGCGTGGCGTTGGCCGCCTGCGCCTTCTGGGCATATACCGCGCGGCGCTTGATGTTGATGTCCTTCACCATCTTGTCGAGATCCGGCGTGGACGCCCCGACGATCCCGAGATAGCCGTCCATCTTCTCGCCCACCTTGCCTCCGGAGCGAGCCGCCTCATAGGCGGGATCGCGCTGCGCCAGCGCGGTCCCGGCAAGGCCCGCCAAGGCCAGCGCCACGGCGCCCGCCGCCAGCCCCAGCTTCCCGATCCGCTTCTTTTCGCTCATGCGCCTCATCAGAAAATCTCCGGATTGTCCTGTATCGTGCCCGCGGCATCATCCGCCAGGCGATAGATCACTTCCTGCCTTATGTTGATGTTAAGCTCGATGACGATCGGCTTGTCAGGCGCATTTACGGAAATGCACCCGCCCAGCGCCCCCGCGCCCATCACCAACATCGCGACCAGCCCGCCGGCCAAACGCGTGCCCCCCAGCATTCCGGAACCTTTCCTCATGGCCACGCTTGTTGCAGCCGGAATGTTCGAGGTCAATTCATGCTGGTTCATGGCAGGCCCTCGCTGTCTGACGGCTGAATGGCGGATTCATGCGATGTTTTCTCCTCCCGCTTCACGGATGACAGCGACCGGGTCGCGCCCGGAACGATTGGCTGGCCATTCTGATCGACCAGCCCAAGCTCCCTGGGATCGCGCACGAAGGCAGGGTCGTACATGGACTTGAAGGTCGTAATCAGCTTGTAGAAGGGCGCGTGGATGTTGACATTGAAGCGCACCGGCAATTTGGCGATCTGCTTGGTAAGGAAGTTCTGCGTGGTCCCGGTTCCCTGCTTCACCCCGTCGAAGCGGACACGGGTAACGAAGTCGCCGGTCAGCTCGCCATCCATCGCGATCGTCATGTCGGTGTAGTTGAGCGACCGCAGGGCGTCGAAGGCGAAATTCGCCATCGCCGAGAGATCCTTGTAGCTCAGTTCCCCGACATAGGCGACATTGCCCCCCGGCGAACGCGAAACCAGCATCCCGCCCTGCAGGTGCCCGCCATCCTTGTCGAACACCAGGGGCAGCGTGCCGTCGAAGGTGCCGGTGGCGCTGATATTGGCCAATTCCATATGCTCGACGAACTGGCCGGCATCCAGCCCGGTGATCTGCAGCACGAAGCGGCGCGTTTCGGTGGCTCCCATGGGCAGGCTGGCGGGCTGCATCACCAGCGTTCCGCCCATGAAGGGCCAGGTCGCGTTCTCTATCGCCATGATATTTCCCGGGCGCAGGGCGAACACCAACTCCCCGTTCAGGACTTCGATCCCCGGGTTGATGCTGGCTATCTTGAGACGCTGATCGGGCGCGGTGACGAGATTGAGCAGATCGGTGAAAACCACCGTGCCCGACAGACCTTTCACAGGGCCGAAAGCGGCGGCGAAATCCAGCCCGGAGGTGGAGAAGCGGCCGCTGCTCCTCACCGCTGACTGGTCCCACTCGATCCGGCCGTCTCCAAGGACGGTTCCCCTGGCATTGGCGACCACGCCCAGGGCCAACCCGGTCAATGTATCCGGCTGCAAGCGGTTGTCGAACACCAGGCCGTCCACCGCCAGATCGGCCTGGCCCGCGCCGGAGCCGAGATCGTGACGGATCGCTATCCGCGTGATGTTCCGCCCGGATTTCGGCTCCTGCAGCAAGGCATCGGCGGTAATCACATTGTCGGACAGATCGAGCGAGGCGCCGGTGGCGATCAATGGCTCGAACCGATCCAGCGCTTCCCTGTCCTCGACCCGCAGGCTGGCGTTGCCGAGACTGAGGCGGCCATTGGCGAAGCGCCAGTCCCCGGACGCCTGCAGAACATCGAACGGAACCTGGTAAAGCTGGAAATCCGCCCCGTCGAACCGCCCGGCGACATCCTTGCCGATCTTCGCGTCCAGATTGGCGAGGCGGAACCGGGTGGCCGTCTCCTCCGGCCCCAGCACCACATCGAGATCGCGGGCGGCCAGCACGCCCGGCACCGCGAAGCCAAGCGGGCCGGAGCGGATGCGGATCGGGCTTTCGCCGAGCTGGCCCGCCACGTCCAGCCCAGGCGAACCGGCCGCGATTCTCGTGCCGGCAGCATTGCTCAGCAGTATGGGGCCTCCGCGCGGCGGGCACAGGGTCAGCCCCCGGCGCTCCAGCGCGAGGCCGGCAAGGGCCAGCCGGTCGAACCGGATCTCCGTGCATTTGCGCCAGACCGCGAGTCCCTTTCCGGGTGACCAGTTGCCCGAAACCGGCAGGACCAGCCCCTTTGCCGATCCGCCCGGCAACGCTCCTTCGGCCAGGGCCTGCCCGGCAAAACCAAGCGCGCCATCGGAATGCTGAACGAGATACAGCTCGGGCACGGCAAGACTGCCGCCGCCCGCGCGATACTCGGCCATGGCCAGACGCAATTGCGTGCCCGCCGCACCCTGCTGTTCGATCCGGCCGGTGATCTGGGGAAGGCCCATACCCCCGGTCACGAAATTGCCCGCCAGGCGTGGCGCGCCCTTGCCATCGCTGCCCATCAGGAATCGGGACAGCGACAGGAGAGTAGCTCCGCTGCCCCCCCGCAAGCTGGCCTGGGGGACGATCAGGCTGAAGCCATCCGCCGTCTTGCGCAGCGTGGTCTGGGCAACCAGGCGACTTCCCCGCCCCTCCCGCACCAGGGCAAGGCGGATGCGTTCGGCCATCGGCGCCAGCAGCGTGCCCTCGCTGCTTCGTTCCAGATCGCGCAAGCCCGTGTCCAGGCCGGAGCCAAGACGCACGCCATTCGCCTCCCAATCGCTTTCCCATTCCAGCCGGGCCATCCCGGCCCTGCCGCGCAGGCTGCCCTTCCCGGTCAGCAAGGCGGCGGCGATCTGGGAACTTTCGATGCCTCGGGCGGCGACATCGTAATTCAGGGCCAGAGTGTCATTGCGCCAGCTTGCGCTACCCTGCCCGTTGATGCCTGACAGGCCGGCTTGCCCGAATCCGGCGGCGCCATTGCGCCAATCGAACTTCGTATCCAGCCCCGCGAGATCGGCATCGCCCTTCACGTCGAGCGCGACAGCCGCATCGCGCATCAGCATCTGCTGCTGCGGACAGGCGAGCGAGGCCACGCGCAATGGGCCGGATATGCGCGGGCGGGCGCGTTGAACGGAAACCTTGCCGTAAAGCGTCGCCCGGGAAAGCGCGCAGCCTTCCCCGAAAAGGTGGGGCGCGCTGACGGCGAGGATGCCGGAAAATCCGCCGCGCAGATTGCCCTTGCCATCGGCCTTGATTCCGACCGGGCCGAAATCGGTTTCCAGCAGGCCGCGGCCATCGACCAGCGCGAGATTTATGTCCGGCAAGCCTTGCGACGGCTCTTCCTCCCCGGCGAAAATCAGCGGATCGAGCGCGCCGAAGCTCAGTTTCCCTTCCCGATAGGAACCGTAAACCCTTGGCCGGGTGAGCTTTACCTGCCCGATTCGCGGGAAGCCGAAGCGATAGCGGATGGAGACTTCGGCGCGTTCGATGGTGGCGTCGGGACGCCTTGCATCGCCCACCACGATATTGCTCAGGACCTGATCGCCCGGGCCGATGGATTCGATCTTGTAGGTCGCCGGGATGCCGAGGCTTTCGAGCTGGGACGCGATGATGTTGTCGGCGATGTCCTCGCGCGTGATCCATGCGTAGAGCACGGCGATCCCGAGAACTCCGAAGAAGCCGAGCAGCACCCTGGGCCATAGCCGCCTGCGCGGACCAGCCTTCCCCCCTTCGGCTATCTCGTCACCTTCATCCTGCGGTTCGGCCATCTCTTCTCACACTTGCGCGCAAGCGCCCGCAAAGGCAATGCGTTCAAAGCCTGAAACGCAAGATGAACGAGGAAGTTGCAGGGTGGGGGAAAGCGGCGCGGACCCGAAAGATACGGCGGGCCATCGCGCGCGCCTGCGCCGCCGGCTCCTTCAGGGCGGAGCGGACGCGCTGGCCGATCACGAGATCATCGAATATCTGCTGATGACGGTCATTCCCCGGCGCGACGTGAAGCCCATCGCCCATGCGCTCATGCGCCGCTTCGGAGGGCTGGCCGGGGTGCTGAACGCCGATCCGGCAGCCCTCGCCGGGCATCCGGGGCTTGGCGAAACCAGCGCCGCCGGGCTGAAGATCGTTTCCCTGGCGACCCGCCGCCTCGCCCGGGAGCAGGTCGACCGGCAACCCGTGCTGGGAAGCTGGCAGGCGCTGATCGACTATCTCCACATCGACATGGCGCATCTCACGGTGGAGCGCGTCCGGGTGCTCTATCTCAACGCGCAGAACGTGCTGATCCATGACGAGCATGTCTGCGACGGCTCGCTCGACGAAGCGGCGATCCACCCGCGCGAAGTGATCCGCCGCGCGCTCGACCTCGGCGCGGCGGCGCTGATCCTCGCGCATAATCACCCGTCAGGCTCGCCGGAGCCGAGCCGGGCCGACATCCAGATCACCAACCGCATCGCCGAAGCCGGGCGGCTGCTGGGCATAGTGGTTCACGATCACGTCATCATCGGCCGCCAAGGCCACGTTTCACTGCGGGCCAAGGGCCTGATCTGACGGCAATGCCGGTGGATGGATGGCCCGCCGCCCGCGCCCGTCCAGATAGGAAACCGCCGCCCCGTTGGCGATCAGGAAATCCTTCTTCGCCCGCCAGATCCGGCCATAGCGATAGAACGGCACGGTCGGGATCAGGTGATGGATCAGATGGTAATTCTGGAACAGCAGGACGGGCGTCAGCAACCGCTCGAACCCCAGGAACACTCGCGAGGCCTTGAACGCCCCGTCATCCCGCAAGGTGACGAAGCCGGGGGCGTGCGGCATGTAGCCGAACAGCAGCACGAACAGCATCAGCGAGATGCGCGACGGGATGAACCAGTAGAGGAAGATGTCGAGCAGATGGCCGGTCACGGCGGCCAGCGCCAGGATCAGCAGCGTCGCCGCCACCGCCGCGTAAGTGAAGGCTCGTTCCCGCAAAGGGCGGGTGTGGAACACTTTCACATAGGCGAAGGCCAGATGGTAATCGACGAACATCCAGGTGAAGAACTTGGCCCATGACGGATATTCGAAGACATAGGCGTCGGGGTCTTTCTCCCGGTCCCCGAGATACTGGTGATGCTGGTTATGCTCCCAGCGATAATAGACGCTGGTGAGGCAGGGCAGCACGGTGGCGCTGACGATGCTGCCGAACACGTCGTTGAAGGTCCTGTTGCGGCTGATGAGGCCATGCGCCGCTTCATGGACAGGGGTCATGGCATAGAAGCCGGCCACGCCGATGGAGAGGATGACCCACAGCGGCTCGTGCCGGTCCGTCAGGACCAGATACCAGCACCATGCGACCAGCGAAAGATAGCCCGCGCCGATCAGGAAGGTCGGCCAGGCAAGGAACGGCGTGCGGGCCATCTCCCTGACGAAGGGATCGGCCCGGAATTCCCGCAATGCCACGCTGTGATCCACGATTAAGGCCCCGGCATCTTCCCCTTTCGGGGGCATTCGCAACTTATGCCATACAATGATGCAAATGTCAGCGCCAGGCAAGTTCCCCCGCGTTTCGGCAAGCTGCGCCGCCGCCTGCGCCGAATCGGGAAAAGGCGGAAAAAAGCGCATCGCCGGGCTTGAAACGATGATACCAAACATGGAATAAAACATCAGACCAAAATAAAATCGGAGAGCATGATGACGAGCGCGTCGTCCACTGTCGCAAGAGGCCCGCAATCCGGCCCGCTGATGCGGGAATTCGATCATGTCGATCCGCAGATCGGGCCGGATGGAACGCCTTACGATTATTATCGCCGGGTGCGCGACGAAGCGCTGGCCGCAGGCCGCATGGTCGGCTGGGCGGAACGCCACGGCGGGTTCTGGGCGGTGTTCGGCTATGAGGAGTTCATGGAGCTGGCGCGGCAGCCGGAGTTCTTCTCGAACAAGGAGCCGACCTTCCCGCCCTATCCGGTGAAGGAGCCGTTCATGATCGTCTCCTACGACGATCCCGACCACCGGCTGCAGCGCGGCCTGGTCAACCGCCCGTTCAACCCGGTGGGGGTGAAGGTCTACGAAGCGCAGATTCGCGAGAATGTGAATCTGCTGATCGACGGTTTCATCGAGGATGGGCAGGCCGATCTCGCAAAGATCATCGCCAAGCCGATCCCGGCGCTGGTGACAGCCATCATCATGGGGCTTCCGGCGGAAGAAGGCCCCAGGTTCGCCCGCTGGGTGGCGGCCCTTGCCGAAGCGCACACCATGACGGTGGAGCAGAGCGAGGCGAATATCGACGAAATGTATGCCTATTTCGACCAGACCATCGCGCGCTACCAGGCCGACCCCGGCGGCGATGTGCTGTCCCATGTGGTCAATTCGGAATTCGAGGGTCGCAAGTTCACCCATGACGAATTGCGCGGCTACTGCACCCTGCTGATGGTGGGCGGCATCGACAACACCGCGCGCCTGCTCTCCGCCATCCTCTGGCATCTCGGCCGGGATACGCAACTGCGCGACGGGCTGCGGCAGGACCCCGCGCTGATCCCGGCGGCGGTGGACGAATTCCTGCGCTATTACTCCCCCGCCTGCGTCGGCCGGATGATCGCCCGGGACGTCACCTTCCACGGCTGCGAGATGAAAACGGGCGACCTGATGCAATGCGTCATCCCCATCGCCAACCGCGACCCGCGCAAGTTCGAGAACCCGGATGAGTTCCGCCTGGACCGCAAGCTGAACCAGCATCTCGCCCTGGGCAACGGAACCCATCGCTGCCTCGGCGCCAATCTCATCACGCTGGAAGCGCGCGTGCTGCTGGAGGAATTCCTGCAGAGGATGCCGGATTACGAAGTGGACAGCGGGAAAGACATTCACTGGATTCCCGGCCCCATCGCCGGAATCTCCTCGGTGCCTGTCCATTTCAAGCCGGGCAAGCCGCTCAACCGGCATGGCGGCGCGCAGCGGAAGGCGGTCGAGGCCTGGCTCGCCAGCGCCCACGCCTGAAAGCGATCATCGAACCGGAAGGGGAGTTCGGACCCGTGAAAGATGTGATCCTGACCCTGGCGAATGGAGACAGGCGCGACGCCACCATCAGCCCGGGCCAGAGCCTGATGGAAGCGATCCGGGAAGCGGAGCCGGATGGCGTCGCGGCGCTGTGCGGGGGGAACTGCTCCTGCGGGACCTGCCACGTCTATGTGGACCGCCTGTTCATGCCGCAATTGCCCGAAATCGAGATCGAGGAGGAAGAACTGCTGAGCGGCATCGAGAACAGCGTCGAGCAATCGCGCCTGTCCTGCCAGCTTTCCTACGAGGCCGTGCCGAACGGCCTGCGCATCACAGTGCCCCCGCCGATCGACTAGCCAGCCTTCGCCTCAGCCGCCCTCAACGGATCGGGATTTCCTACAGCGCCAAAAGATGGCAGGGAAACGGCATGCCTTGCGCTGTGCTCCCTGCTCCAACCCCTTGTCCTGAAAAGGTTTCGCCCGTCTTCGGATGAAAAGAGATTTTCTCTCCTGAACAGTGTCAACTGTGTCAACCTGCGTCAGGGAAAGCCTGCCTTTCCTGAACCGAAGGGGATTCGCGCTGGCCCCTTCACTCCCATCGGGGTTGCCTTCGGCGCCCCCTGTCCCTAGCGCACAGCCCGTCCAGAATTACCGGAGTCGAACATGGTCCCCCGTTACGCCCGCCCCGCAATGACCGAGATCTGGGAACCGGAAGCGCGCTTTCGCATCTGGTTCGAGATCGAGGCCCATGCGACCGACAAGCTGGGCGAACTGGGCGTGGTGCCGCCGTCCGCCGGCAAGGCGCTGTGGGACTGGTGGGCGACCGGACCGGCCATCGACGTCGCCGCGATCGACGCGATCGAAGCCGTCACCAAGCATGACGTGATCGCCTTCCTGACCTGGGTCGCGGAGCAGGTGGGCGATGAAGCGCGCTTCATGCATCAGGGCATGACCAGCTCCGACGTGCTCGACACGGCGCTGGCGGTGCAGCTTACCCGCGCCGCCGATCTCCTGCTCGCCGATCTCGATGCGCTGCTTGCCGCGCTCCGGCGCCGCGCGGAAGAGCACAAATATACGCCCACCATCGGCCGCAGCCACGGCATCCACGCGGAACCGACCACTTTCGGATTGAAGCTGGCCCAGGCCTATGCCGAATTCGCGCGCTGCAAGGCCCGCCTCGTCGCGGCCCGCGCGGAAATCGCCACCTGCGCGATTTCCGGCGCCGTGGGCACCTTCGCCAATATCGACCCGGCGGTGGAGGAATATGTCGCGGAGAAGCTGGGCCTTTCCGTCGAACCGATCTCCACCCAGGTGATCCCGCGCGACCGGCACGCGATGTTCTTCGCCACGCTGGGGGTGATCGCCAGCTCGATCGAGCGGCTGGCGGTGGAGATCCGCCACCTGCAGCGCACCGAGGTGCTGGAGGCGGAGGAATATTTCGCCCCCGGCCAGAAGGGCTCCTCGGCCATGCCGCACAAGCGCAACCCGGTGCTCACCGAAAACCTCACCGGGCTTGCGCGGGTGGTCCGCTCCGCCGTCACTCCCGCTCTGGAAAACGTGGCGCTCTGGCACGAGCGGGACATCTCGCACTCCTCGGTGGAGCGCTACATCGGCCCGGACGCCACGATCACGCTGGATTTCGCGCTGGCCCGCCTGACCGGCGTGGTCGACAAGCTGCTGATCTATCCGGAGCGGATGCAGAAGAACCTCGACCGCATGGGCGGCCTCGTCCACTCCCAGCGCGTGCTGCTGGCGCTGACCCAGGCCGGGGTGAGCCGCGAGGGCGCCTATGCCATCGTCCAGCGCAACGCGATGAAGGTGTGGGAATCCGATGGGCAGCTTTCCCTGCTCGAACTGCTCAAGCAGGACCCGGAAGTCACCGCGGCGCTCAGCGCGGCGGAACTGGAAGAGAAATTCGACCTCGACTATCATTTCGCGCAGGTGGACCGCATCTTCGCCCGTATTTTCGCATGATCCTCGCTCTTTCCTTCACGGCCGGAGCAGCCTAGCATCGCCAGCCGCGGCAATGGCGCCAACAACGGGGAAGGAGCCTGCGATCCATGCAAATCGTGAGAACCATCGTATGGGTGGTGCTGGTGATCGCGCTGATCATCTTCGCCATCAACAACTGGCGCCCGGTGGAGGTGAAGGTCTGGGAAGGCTTCGTGCTGGAAACCAAACTTCCCGCGCTTCTGATCCTGTCGTTCCTGATCGGGCTGGTGCCGATGTGGCTGCTTCATCGCGGCAAGGTCTGGCGCCTCAACCGGCGGATCGGCATTCTGGAAAGCGCCGCCCGCAATGCCGCGGCCAGCCTGGCGCAGGCGGAAGCCGAACGGCCGTCCGCGCCGGAAGCCAGCGAAGACACAGCGGCCGCCGCCCTGCCCGCCGCCGATACCGGCAAGCCCGCAAGCGAGAATCCATGAGCAATCCGATCTATCTTGCTCTCGATCTGCCGCAGCTCGAAGCCGCGAAGGCGCTGGCCGAGCGTGTAAAGTCGCATATCGGGGGATTGAAGCTCGGCCTCGAATTCTTCTGCGCCCACGGGCATCACGGCGTGCATGAGATCGCCCATGTCGGGCTGCCGATCTTCCTCGATCTCAAGCTGCACGATATTCCCAACACCGTCGCGGGCGCCATGCAGGCGATCCATGTGCTGGAACCTGCCATCGTCACCATCCACGCGGGCGGCGGGCGCGCGATGATGGAAGACGCGAAGGCGGCGGCCGCCGCCGGAACGAAAGTCGTGGCCGTCACCCTGCTGACCAGCATGGACGAAAACGACATGGCCGCGACCGGGATCAGCGGTCAGGCCCACGATCAGGTCATGCGCCTGGCCGACCTGGCCCATGCCGCCGGGCTGGACGGAATCGTCTGCTCCGGCCACGAAGTCGCCGCCGTTCACCGGCAATGGAAGGACGGATTCTTCGTGGTCCCCGGCCTGCGCCCCGGGAACGGGAAGCCTTCGGCCGACCAGAAGCGGACCGCCACCCCGCGCTCTGCGCGCGACGACGGGGCCAGCGTGCTGGTGATCGGCCGCCCGATCAGCCGCGCGGAAGATCCGCTGGCTGCGGCACGGGCGATCGAGGCGACGCTATAGGATCAAGGCATCGGGGCCGCTCAGGTCACGATGACGTGCTTGAGTATCCCGTCGATCGGAAACAGCGTCGCGCCCAGCTCGTTGCGTTCGTAGCCGGTGTCGAGCGCAAAGGCCCGCTCATAGGCCCGCTTGACCGCGGGCCGCGAGCCGACCTGATCGCGCCAGCGCACCACATTGGGGTAGCGCTCCTCCCCGTCATGCGGGGGGATATACTGAATCCACGGGATGCAGGCCATGTCCGCGATGGAGTAATCGCCCGCGAGGAACTGCGTTTCGCCAAGCTGGCGGTCCATCAGCTCCCACAGGCTGATCCACATGTTGCGATAGCGGCTGAGCGAATAGCTGTTGTCGAAATCCGGGGCGATCTGCGGGGCGAAGGCCATGAAGTGGAACAACTGCCCGCCGATCGGGCCAAGCCCGCCCATCTGCCAGAACAGCCATTGCAGCACCTCCTGCCGCGCGCGCCGTTCTGCCGGCAGGAAGCGCCCGGTCTTTTCGCCAAGATATTGCAGGATCGCGCCGGATTCGAAGGTTACTATCGGTTCCCCGCCATCGGCCGGTTCATCATCGCGGATGATGGGCAGGCGGCCGTTCTTCGCCCCGCCGACCTTGGCCGGATCGCGATGCTCGTTCCTGCTGAGATCGACCGGAGAGAGTTCATAGGGAAGCTCCATCTCCTCCAGCGCGATGCAGATCTTGTGAACATTGGGGCTGGCGACATAATACAGCGTTATCATCCGGGGGCCTTTTCCTTCATCTCTCTCGGGCGCGAACCGTATCGCCGCCGCTTGCATCCCACAAGCGCCCGCGCAGGCTCTTTGCTCTTGCGCCGTGTTGGCGTAACGGGCCGGTCATGGCCAGCACCGAAATCAAGATATGCGGGATCACCACCGCCGAGGCTCTCGAAGCGGTCATTACCGCCCAGGCCCGGCACGCCGGGTTCGTGTTCTACCCGCCCTCGCCCCGCCACCTGACCCCGAGCGAGGCGGCGAAGCTGGCGGCGCGCGCCGGCACCCGCATCGGCAAGGTCGGCCTGTTCGTGGACGCGGACGACCTCGAGATCGCGGAAGCCGTCCATGCCGCCCGGCTGGACGCCATCCAGCTGCACGGCAATGAAACGCCCGAGCGCGCGGCCCGGATCAAGGCCCGGTTCGGCAAGCCGGTGTGGAAGGCCCTTCCCGTCGCTTGCGCGGCGGATGTGGATCGGGCCCTGGCCTACAGGGAAGCGGCCGACCTGATCCTGTTCGATGCCAAGACGCCGAAGGGCGCCTTGCCGGGTGGAATGGGCCTCGCCTTCGACTGGTCGCTGCTGGGCGGCTACCGGGCGGCCGTCAACTGGGGTCTTGCAGGCGGCCTCAATCCCGAAAACGTCGCGGACGCCATCCGCATCACCGGGACCCCGCTGGTCGATACCTCCTCGGGCGTGGAAAGCGCGCCTGGGGTGAAGGATCTGGACAGGATCGCGGCATTCTGCCGCGCGGCCCGCGCTGCATGAAAAAAGGGCGGCCCGTGCGGACCGCCCTCGAATAATCCGGCGGATGCCGCCAGATCAGAACTTCACGCCCAGACCGACGCCCGCGACATCCGTGTCCGGGATGCCCTTGCCGATGAAATTATGGCGATATTCGATCTTGCCGTAGAAGTTCTGGCCGAAGCTGTGCTGGTAGCCCGCGCCAAGATTGACGGAATCCTCGCAGAACTTGCAGGGCTTCGTGGCGTAACCGCCGACCGCGTAGAGCTTGCCGGCTTCCGAAGCCCTGAAACCGGCGCGGAGTGATCCCCCGAAGGATACCCGGGTGTTCGACTCCAGAATCTTGTCGCCCGAGGCTTCGATGCCGACAAAGCTCTTTTCGCCGAGATCCCAGTCATAGCCTGCAGCGACACCGGCAATTGCCTCGCTGTCGCTGCCGTTCCAAATCACGCCACCGCGAGCTTCGATCCGGCCTTCATTGGCCAAGGCGGGCGTTGCCGCAAGCGTAGCGGCGGCGAGCGAAAGAAATACGAGACGCATAAATAAACTCCTGAAAACACTGCCCGTTCTTTGCATTTGGGGCGAAGCGAGATCTAGGATTCGCAATCTTGCGCTGCTGTGAACATTGCATTCAGACAACATATTGCACCTGCGAGTGTTGCCTTCTTGCAACTTTCGAGCATCGGTTCGACGCCCCCCGGCAGCGTCGCCGGCCAGCGTTGCGCGGAGTCTCGGGCTGGACTTACGCGATCCGCTCTGCCAATCGCGCAGCGACATGTCTGCAACCACCACCACCGCCAACAGCCTGCGCAAACAGCCGGACGAGCGCGGGCATTTCGGCCAGTTCGGCGGCCGCTATGTCGCCGAAACCCTGATGCCGCTGATCCTGGACCTGGAGCGCGAATATCGCGCGGCGCAGGCCGATCCGGAGTTCCAGGCGGAATTCGACGGGCTGATGAAGCATTATGTCGGTCGGCCCAGCCCGCTTTATTATGCGGAGCGGCTGACCGAGGAATTTCGCGCCAGCGCGCCTGAAGGCATGGGCGCCAAAATCTATTTCAAACGCGAGGAACTGAATCACACCGGCGCGCACAAGATCAACAATTGCATCGGCCAGATTTTGCTGGCCCGGCGGATGGGCAAGACCCGGATCATCGCCGAAACCGGCGCGGGCCAGCACGGGGTCGCGACCGCCACCGTCGCGGCGCGGTTCGGCCTGCCCTGCACGATCTTCATGGGCGCCAAGGACGTGGAGCGGCAGCAGCCCAACGTCTTCCGCATGAAATTGCTGGGGGCCGAGGTAAAGCCGGTGACCTCGGGCGCGCAGACGCTCAAGGATGCGATGAACGACGCGCTGCGCGACTGGGTCGCCAATGTGCACGATACTTTCTACATCATCGGCACCGCGGCCGGCCCGCATCCCTACCCGGAGCTGGTGCGGGACTTCCAGTCGGTGATCGGCAAGGAAACCCGGGAACAGATCATGCAGGCCGAAGGCAGGCTCCCCGATCTGCTGGTCGCGGCGGTGGGCGGCGGGTCCAACGCGATCGGCCTGTTTCACCCCTTCCTCGACGATCCGGAGGTCGCGATGGTCGGCGTGGAAGCGGCCGGGCACGGGATCGAGACAGGCCAGCACGCGGCCAGCCTCGCGGGCGGCTCGCCCGGCATCCTGCACGGGAACAAGACCTATCTCCTGCAGGATGAGGATGGCCAGATCAACGACGCCCATTCGATTTCGGCGGGGCTGGATTATCCGGGCATCGGGCCGGAGCACAGCTGGCTGCATGAAAGCGGCCGGGTGAAATATATCCCCGTGACCGACAATGAAGCGCTCGAGGCCTTCCAGCTCTGCTGCCGGACGGAAGGCATCATCCCGGCGCTGGAAAGCGCGCATGCGCTGGCTGCGCTCAAGACCGAAGCGCCCAGGCTGGCGCGCGACAGGATCATCGTGGTCAATGTTTCGGGCCGGGGCGACAAGGACATCTTCACCGTGGCCGGCGCGCTGGGAGTAGAACTGTGACCACCCCGCACGCCCGCATCGCCGCCGCCTTCGGCAAGCCGCATCCGGCGCTCGTCTGTTTCGTGACGGCGGGCGACCCCACTCCGCAGGCGACTCCCGCCATTCTCGACGCGCTGGTGGAAGGCGGGGCGGACGTGATCGAGCTGGGCATGCCTTTCACCGATCCGATGGCCGACGGCCCCGCGATCCAGCAAGCCAATCTCCGCGCCCTCGGCGCCGGAACCACGACCGCCGACATCCTCAAGATCGCGGCCGATTTTCGCGCTCGCCACCCTGACGTGCCGCTGGTGCTGATGGGCTATGCCAACACCATGATCCATCGCGGGGCAGACTGGTTCGCCGCCGAAGCCGCCAAGGCGGGCGTGGACGGGGTGATCTGCGTCGACATTCCCCCGGAAGAGGACGATTCGCTCGGTCCGGAACTGCGCGCGGCGGGAATTGCGCCGATCCGGCTGGCCACGCCCACCACCGATGACGCGCGGCTTCCCGCCGTGCTCGAAGGTTCGGCGGGCTTTCTCTATTATGTGTCGGTGGCCGGCATCACCGGGATGCAGCAAGCGGGAATCGAATCGATCGAACGCGCCACGGCGCGGTTGAAAGCGGCAAGTTCCATTCCCGTGGCCGTCGGCTTCGGCGTCCGCACGCCCGAGCAGGCGGCCGCCATCGCGGGGGTCGCCGATGGTGTCGTGGTCGGTTCCGCGCTGGTGGAACTTATCGGAAAATTCGGAACGGAAGCCGCGGCCCCGGTGCGCGATCTCACCTCGGCCCTTGCCTCCGCCGTCCATGATGCGCGAAAAGCCCTGGCATGAGCTGGCTTACCCGAATCCGCAAATCGCTGCCGTTCCGGCCGAAGCGCGAGACCCCGGACAATCTCTGGGTCAAATGCCCCAATTGCAGCGAAATGCTGTTCACCCGGGAATATGAGGAAAACCTCTCCGTATGCCCGCGCTGCGACCATCACGGGCGGATCGGCGCGGATACGCGCCTGGCCCAGGTGCTGGACGAGGGGTTTACCCTGCTGGATGCGCCCAGGGTCAAGGAAGACCCGCTCAAGTTCAAGGACAGCAAGCGCTATACCGACCGCCTGAAGCAGGCGCGCGCCAATAGCCCGCATCCCGACGCATTCACCGTCGCCAGCGGCAGCATCGAAGGCCGCAAGGCCGTGGTCGGGGTGCAGGATTTCTCCTTCATGGGCGGGTCGATGGGCATGGCGGTGGGCGAGGCCTTCGTCACCGGCGCGCAGCGCGCGCTCGACGAAAGATGCGGCTATATCGTGGTCACCGCGGCGGGCGGCGCGCGAATGCAGGAGGGCATTCTCAGCCTGATGCAGATGCCGAAGGCCACGGTGATGACCCGCCGGCTGAGGGAAGCGGGGCTGCCCTATATCGTCATCCTGACCGACCCGACCACGGGCGGCGTCACCGCAAGCTATGCCATGCTGGGCGATATCCATATCGCCGAACCGGGGGCGCTGATCGGCTTCGCCGGGCAACGGGTGATTCAGGACACCATCCGCGAAAGCCTGCCGGAAGGTTTCCAGCGTGCCGAATATCTGCACAAGCACGGCATGGTGGACATGGTGGTGGAGCGAAAGGATATTCGCAAAACGCTGGCCCGGCTGCTCGATTATCTGCAACCGGCAGCGGCGGCCTGAGGCCCGCGCCGGCCGGTGAAGGATTTCGCCACGTCGGACGATCCCGGGGTCCAGGCCCAGCTGGACCGCCTCGCTCGCCTGTCGCTGCCGCAGGGCCGCCTCGGTCTGGAAACGATCCACGCGCTGCTGGCGCGGCTGGGCGATCCGCAAAGGCGGATACCCCCCGCGTTCCACATCGCGGGCACCAACGGCAAGGGATCGACCTGCGCCTATCTCCGGGCGATGCTGGAAGCGCAGGGCCTGACGGTCCATACGGCCACCAAGCCTCACCTCGTCCGTTACAACGAGCGCATCCGGCTGGCGGGGAAGCTGATCGGCGACGCCCTGCTGGCGGAACTCCTTGAGGAAGTGCTCGACGCCGGCGAGGATCTGGCGCCGAGCTTCTTCGAAGTGACGACAGCCGCAACCTTTCTGGCTTTCTCGCGGATTCCAGCAGACGCCTGCGTCATCGAGGTCGGCCTGGGCGGGCGGTTCGACGCCACCAATGTGCTGGAGCAGCCGGCGGCCTGCGGGATCGCCTCGCTGGGGATCGACCACGAGGCGTTCCTGTTGCAGGAGGAGATGGGCGCGCCCAGCCATCCGCTCGCGCGGATCGCGTTCGAGAAGGCCAGCATCGCCAAGCCGGGCTGTCCGCTGATAACCCAGTCCTATCCCCCCGAAGCGACCCAGCAGATCGTCAAGATCGCGCGCAGGCTGAAGGTCCCGGTCGCGATGCGGGGCCTCGAATGGAAGGCGCGGATAAATGGCGGGCTGATCGATTACACCGATGCCGCGGGTTCCATCCAGCTGCCCCTGCCCACCATCCCCGGCGCGCATCAGGCGGACAATGCGGCATTGGCCGTCGCGATATTGCGGCATCAGCGCGCGGTTTCCGTGACCATAGACGCGATATCCGACGGCATCGTGCAAGCGCGGTGGCCGGCCCGGATGCAATTGCTGGCGGGCGGGCCGCTTGCCGATCTGGCGCCGGGCCGCGCGGTCTGGCTGGATGGGGGGCATAATCCGGATGCTGGCGCGGCGTTGGCCCGACATTTCTCCGGCGATGCACCGCTTCACCTTGTCATCGGCATGCTGTCGAACAAGGACCCTGCGGCGATTCTCGCGCCGATGGCCGGCAAGCTGTCGAGCGTATCGGTGGTTCCGGCTCCGGGCCATGAAGCCCACAAGCCCGAGGATTTCGCGCCGCATACGCATTTGCCGGTCAGGAGCTTTCCCGATGTCGAGCAGGCGCTGCTCGCGCTGCCGCCCGGCGGCGACGTGCTGATCGCTGGTTCGCTCTATCTTGCCGGCGAAGTACTGCACCTCAACCGCGAGATTCCGGACTGACCCATCCCCCGGTCAGGCATTCGCCAGCGCCGCCTCGTCCAGCCCCGCCGCCTTGCCCTGACGGCGTATCCGCGCCCATTCGGCCAGGCACAGGACGACCGCCACGAACCCGATCCCGGTGGTCAGCAGGAATACGTCGTGATAGCCGCGCGTCTCGATCATCTTGCCCAGCGCCCCCCGCCCCAGGGTGCCGACCAGGAAAGTGAGCGAGGACAGCAGCGCATATTGCACGGCGCTGTATTTCTTCGAGGTGATCGACGAGAGATAGGCGACCAGCGCGGCCCCGGCGATGCCGCCCGCGACATTCTCCCCGGCAATGGCGAACATCAGCTTGGCCAGACGGTCATCCCCGCCAAGCTGCTCGACCAGCCAGGTGAAGCCGATGGCCCTCGCCCCGGCGGACATCACCGCCCCGCCCGTCGCCAGATCGGCATAGAGCAGATTGGTCAGGGCCGCCGTCAACGCGCCCAGCGTCATCACCGCCATGCGCCCGATATAGGTGAACAGCACCCCGCCCAGCGCCACGCCGAACATCAGCGCGCCGACGCCGAAGAACTTGGAGGCGACCGCCACCTCTTCCTTCGAATAGGCAAGCTCCCCAAGGTAGAACGGATAGGCGAACGTGCCCCAGATCGTGTCGGTTATGCGGTAGGACAGCACCAGCCCGACCACCAGTATCGTCGCCCACCCGAGCCTTCCGACAATATCGGTCAAGGGCAGGATCAGGGCGCGATAGCCATGATCCAGCACATTGTCCGCCCGCGAAACCGCCGGGGCGGGCTGCGCCAGCACGCGGCGGCCATGCTGCTTCTGCCGGACCAGCCAGGCCGCGACCAAGGCCGGAATCACCACCGTCGCGATCACGATCAGCGGGCCTTGCTGGGCCACGAAGGCCGTGGAATCGGGCCGCGCTTCCGGATCGCTGCCCAGCGAGCGGACCATGAATATCCCGACCGTAATCAGCGCCCAGCTCCACAGCACGCCGACGATCGCCAGGGCGATCGCCCTCACCCGCGGCTCCAGTTCCCCCGCCTCGCGCAATTCGGCCAATGCCGCGTGGTCGGCCGCGATACTGGCCACCGACTGCGGCCCTTCGGGCGCGAACAGGCTGAATGCGCCCACCACCAGCATCAGGCACCCCATGATCGCATAGACCGTGGGCCAGCCCAGCCCTTCGGCCAGGAACAGGGCCAGCGCCCCGCCCACCAGCACGGCGGAGCGGTAGCCCAGTTGATAGACGGTGGAGAGCATGTCGATGGTCGCCACCTCGTCCGCCACGTCGACGCGCCAGGCATCGACCACCACATCCTGGGTTGCAGAGGCGAAGGCGCCGATCCCGGCCAGCAGGGAGAACCAGCCGATCGAGCCGCCCGGATTGAGCGTGGACAGCACCAGCAGGATTCCGCCGAGCAGGAATTGCGCGGTGACGATCCATTGCTTGCGCCGCCCGAGCCTGCGGATCAGCGGCAGATTGATGCGGTCGAGCAGCGGCGACCACAGGAATTTGAAGGAATAGGCCAGGCCGATCAGCGAAAAGACGCCCATCGTCTCCAGATCGACCTGCGCGTCCGACAGCCATGCGTAGAGCGTGCCGAGCAGCAAGGCATAGGGCAGCGCGCTGGCAAATCCGAACAGGGCCATGAAGCCGGTCTTGCGGTTGCCGAGCGATGCCAGAACCCTGCGCCACCCCGGCTTGCCGCTGTTTTCGGCTGCTTCGCCCATCCCATACTCCTCATCACGCGAATTGCGGGGAAACTAGAGCCTGATCGTTTGAGGCGGAAGTGCTTTGCATTTCCGCCGATGGCGTGAATCAGGCTCTATTCCAACAGTCTAGACCTTGATCGCCCCAGGCTGAGTCAAGCCGGGACGATCAAGGTCTAGCGCGGAAATCTCCATTGGAAAGGCGGCAGAAACATCCTGTCCCCGCTTTCCCACTCCAGGCCGGATCGCTAAGGGCAGGTCATGGCCGAAAAGCAACCCAAGGGCGCGGGCGCACCGCCTGTCGAACGATCCGGCGAACGGATCGCCAAGCTGCTGGCTCGCGCCGGCGTCGCCAGCCGCCGCGAGGTGGAGCGCATGATCGGCGAAGGCCGGATCGCGCTCAACGGCAATGTGCTCGATACGCCCGCCACCATCCTGCCCAGCCTGGCGGGGGTGACGGTGGACGGCAAGCCCGTGGCCCGGCCCGAACCGCCGCGCCTGTTCCGCTTTCACAAGCCCGCCGGGCTGATTACGGCGGAACGCGACCCGGCCGGGCGGCCGACGATCTATACCGCGCTGCGCAACGCCCTGCCGCCGGGAACGCCCCGGCTCATGCCGATCGGGCGGCTCGACCTCAACACCGAGGGACTGCTGCTGCTGACCAACGATGGCGAGCTGAAGCGGGCGATGGAACTGCCGTCCAGCGGCATTCCCCGGACCTATCGCGCCCGCACTTATGGCGACGTGTCCCAGAGCCAGCTCGAGGAGCTGATGGAAGGCGTCACCATCGACGGCATGTATTACAGCCGGATCGACGCCAATATGGAACGGCGCACCGGACGCAACCAATGGATCGAACTGACCCTGACCGAGGGCAAGAATCGCGAAGTGCGCCGGGTGCTGGAGCATCTCGGGCTGGAAGTGAGCCGGCTGCTGCGCACGTCCTACGGCCCGTTCCACCTGCTCGACCTGCAGCGTGGGCAAACCGCCGAAATCCGCCAAAGCGATGTCGAACGCTTCCGCAAGTCGCTGAAACAGGCGGGGCCGAAGCCACGCGTCAATCCCGCGCCCGAGGGCGCCAGACAACCGCCCCCCCGCGCAAAGCCCCATCCCGCCCGGGGGGACCGCGGCCCCGGCGATGCCGCCCGCAAGGCCCGCCCGGAGGGCCGTGGTTCGGGCCGGCCATCCCGCCCGGCTCCGCGCAAATGAGGATCATCGCGGGGGAATGGCGCGGCCGGAAGCTCGATGCGCCGCAGGGGGAAACGACGCGCCCGACGGCCGACCGCACGCGGGAAACGCTGTTCTCGATGCTGACCAGCCGGATCGGCAGTTTCGAGGGGCTGCTGGTGGCGGATCTGTTCGCCGGTTCGGGCGCGCTGGGTCTGGAAGTCCTGTCGCGCGGGGCAGCCGAAGCGATTTTCGTGGAGAACGATGCGGCCGCCCTGCGGGTCCTGCGCGCCAATATCGCGGCCCTGGGCGCGCAGGCGCGCTGCGACGTGCGCGCGGTGTCCGTCCTGGCGCTCGGCCCGGCCAAGCGCGCCCCGGATCTGCTCCTGCTCGACCCGCCCTATGAAACCGGCGCGGGCGCCGTCGCGCTGGACAAGCTCAGGCGGCTAGGCTGGATCGCTCCGGGCGCGTGGATCAGCGTGGAAACCTCGCGCAGGGAAGAGCTGGACGCCAGGGGCTTCACCGTCGACGCCACGCGCGATTGCGGAAAGGCGCGGCTGCACCTGCTGCGGCCGGAATAGCGTCCCGTCCTTTCAGGGGATCAGCGGCTCCGCCACCGGGCTTTCGGCGCGCAGGGGCCTGGCCATGAACACGCCCGCGAAAGTGAGCATCCCCGCGACGGTCAGGAACAGCCCGACCAGCGCGATTCCGCCCTGCATGGTGATCTTCTGCGCTTCCACCGCCACCACCGCGCCGCCGATGATCCCGCCCGCGTTGAAGGCCACCGATACGCCGGTATAGCGCACCAGCGGGGGAAACAGCGTGGGCAGCCAGGCGCCGAGCGGGCCATAGACCAGCCCCATGACGAACAGGCTGGCCGCCAGCGTCACGAACACGATCGGCAGGGACGATCCCCCGAGCACCGGGCCGAACACCGCCCCGAGCAGGGCCGTCGCGACGGCGCCCGCCGCCAGCACCTGCCTCGGGTTGGTCCGGTCGGCCCAGATGGCCGCGACGACGATCCCGATGGCCAGGAAGCTGTTCGCGGCCAGTTGCACACCAAGGACAAGCTCGCGCACCATGCCGCGCCCGGTGGTCAGATGGCCCAGCGCAAAGGCGGTGGAGAGATAGAAGATGGCGAAGCAGGCGATCACCCCCGCGCTGCCCGCGATCACCGGCCCCCAGTGATTGCGCAGCAGCCTGCCGAGCGGAACCATGGGCGGCGCTTCCCTTTCCAGCGCTTCGCGAAAGGCCGGGGTTTCCCCGATCCGCAGGCGCACCCACAACCCCAACCCGACCAGGACCGCGCTGAGCAGGAAGGGAATGCGCCATCCCCAATCGTTGAAAGCATCCTCTGGCAGCCACACCCCGAGCAGGAGGAACAGCCCGTTCGCGGCCAGGAATCCCAGCGGAGCGCCCAGCTGCGGGGCGCTGCCGAAGCGCGCCTCCCAGCCCTTGGGCGCGTTCTCCACCGCCAGCAGAGCCGCGCCGCCCCATTCGCCGCCCAGACCGAAGCCCTGGCCGAAACGAAGGATGCACAGGAGCACCGGCGCCACCCAGCCCACCATCTCATAGGTGGGCAGGAAGGCGATCAGCAGGGTCGATATGCCCATCAGCAGCAGGGACGCCACCAGCGTCGACTTGCGGCCGATGCGGTCCCCGAAATGGCCGAAGGCGATCGCCCCGACCGGCCTGGCGAAGAAGGCGAGGCCGAAGCTCATCAGGCTGAGCAGCAATTGCGCGGATTCGCTCTCGGCGGGAAAGAACAGCGGCCCGAACACCAGCGCCGCGGCGGTGGCGTAGACGTAGAAGTCGTAGAATTCCACGGCGGTGCCGGCCAGGGCCGCCGCCAATATCCGGCGATGCTGTCTTATCGGGTTCATGGAGCGGCTTGCTTGGGCACCAGCGCCGCCACGTCAAGGGCCAACGAAAAGAGCGCCACGATTGTGGCGCTCTTCTCCTCTCCTGCCTTGCGGCAAGCCGGGTTATTTCCCGCCGGGATTGCGGCAGCCGTCCTGCACGGTCCTGGAGCAGACCGGATAGTCCTTTTCCGCTGGCGGCGGCGGGGTGAGCGCCCCCTTGTAGGGACCGCCCTGATAGGATTCATCGGCCGGCATGGCGGGTGGAACCGGCTCGGCGGCGGTCCTCGGCTCGGGCACCGTATCGGTCGGCATGCCCTGCCCCGGCGGGTTCGCCTGGGTGGCCGGAGTGGGCGGAGCCGCCCCCGCGAGCTGCGCGGAGATGGACTGCCAGGCCAGTTCCCGCTGCTCCGGCGTCATGTTGTAGATCTGCGTGCGCTGATCCGGGGTCAGCATCCAGTAGCCGCGCTGCCGGTCCGGCGGCAGCGTCCAGAAATATTGCTTCTGCGCGGCTTCCAGCGCGGCATATTGGGCCTGCTCTTCCGGCGTCCAGGCATCGAACGCCGCCTGCTGCTCCGGGCTCATGGCATGATCGCCCGCCGGCGCGGCATCGGCAGGCGGGGTGCTCTCCTGCGCATGGAGAGCAAGCGGAGCGGCAATGATTCCAAGGGCAGTCATGCTGCCCAGCAACAGCCTACGCATCTAGAACTCCTGTTCCCGTTTCCATTTGGCTAAATTACGCATTGCGATGGGCCGGGTTCCTTTTTTGCCCTCCGCCCGACGCGCTCTTGCTTCCATACGCCGCGTTCCCTAGCTGTTCGCCAGATCATGCAGGATGAAACACCCCCCCTCGCCGCATCCGGAGCAGCGGCAGAGCCGCCTTACCTGGCAGGCCTGAATCCGTCGCAGCGTGAAGCGGTGCTGGCCACCGAAGGCCCGGTGCTGATGCTGGCCGGCGCGGGCACGGGGAAAACCGCCGCGCTCACCACCCGTCTCGCCCACCTCGTCCACAGCCGCCTCGCCTGGCCCAGCGAGATCCTGTGCGTCACCTTCACCAACAAGGCGGCGCGGGAAATGCGCGAACGGGTGGGCCAGCTGATCGGCCCGGCGGTCGAGGGGATGCCCTGGCTGGGCACGTTCCATTCGATCGCGGCGAAGATGCTGCGCCGCCATGCGGAGCTGGCCGGGCTGCAATCCAACTACACCATCATCGACACGGACGATCAGCTTCGCCTGCTGAAGCAGCTCATCACCGCCAACGATCTGGACGAGAAGCGCTGGCCCGCGCGCCAGCTGGCCGGGCTGATCGACCGCTGGAAGAATCGCGGCATCAACCCGGAAGACCTGGATGCGGTGGAGAACGAAGCCTATGCCAATGGGCGCGGCCAGCAATTCTACCGGCTCTACCAGGACCGGCTGAAAGCGCTGAACGCCTGCGATTTCGGCGACCTGCTGCTGCACATGCTCAATATCCTGCGGCGCGAACGCGACGTGCTGGAGCATTACCGCCAGCGTTTCAAATATATCATGGTGGACGAATATCAGGACACCAACGCCGTCCAGTATCTCTGGCTGCGCCTGCTGGCGCAGGAACGGAAGAACATCTGCGTGGTGGGGGACGACGACCAGTCGATCTACAGCTGGCGGGGCGCGGAGGTCGCCAACATCCTGCGGTTCGAAAAGGATTTCCCCGGCGCGAAGATCATCCGGCTGGAACAGAATTATCGCTCCACCCCCCACATCCTGGCGGCCGCGTCGGGCCTTATCAGCGCGAACAGCCAGCGGCTCGGCAAGACCTTGTGGACCGAGCGGAACGGCGGGGACAAGGTTCAGGTCATCGGAGTGTGGGACGCGCCGGAGGAAGCCCGCCGGGTGGGCGAGGAGATCGAGCGGCTGGAGCGCGAAGGCGCGCCGCTCGACCGGATCGCGATCCTCGTCCGCGCCCAATACCAGACGCGCGAATTCGAGGACCGCTTCATCCAGATCGGCCTCAACTACCGGATCGTCGGCGGCTTCCGTTTCTATGAGCGGGCGGAAATCCGGGATGCGCTGGCCTACCTCAGGGTGATCGCCCAGCCCAGCGACGACCTCGCCTTCGAGCGGATCTACAACCAGCCCAAGCGCGGGCTTGGCGCGAAGGCGCTGGAGGCGATGCATCGCCATGCCCGGGCGCGCGGAATGCCGCTGGCGGCGGGCGCGCTCGAACTCGCCCAGACCGACGAATTGCCCAAACGCGCGAGCGGAGCGATCGCGGCGCTGATGCGCGATTTCCTGCGATGGCGCGAAATGGCGGATGGCGTCTCCCCCGCCGAGCTGCTGCGCACGGTGCTGGAGGAATCCGGCTACAACGCCATGCTGCAGGCGGAACGGAGCGCCGAAGCCGCCGGACGGGCGGAGAACCTCTCGGAACTGGCCCGCGCCATGGAGGATTACGCCACGCTGGGCGATTTCCTGGAGCATGTCGCGCTGGTGATGGACAATGACGCCGCCGCCGATGACGAAAAGGTCACGATCATGACCATCCATGCGGCGAAGGGGCTGGAGTTCGATCATGTCTTCCTGCCCGGCTGGGAGGAAGGCGTGTTCCCCAGCCAGCGCGCGCTGGACGAAGGCGGCCTGGCCAGCCTGGAGGAGGAACGCCGCCTCGCCTATGTCGCGATCACCCGCGCCAGGCGGCGCTGCACCATTCTCCATGCCGCCAACCGCCGCATCTACGGGCAATGGACCAGCTCGATCCCCTCGCGCTTCGTGGAGGAGCTTCCCGACGATCATGTCGAGCGCGAAACCACCCTCACCGGCGGCGCCTCGCTGTGGCGGGCGAGCTGGTCGGAACATGACGATCCCTTCGCCAATGTCGCGCGCAGCCAGCCTGCGCGCAGCGCCACGCGCGGGCCGGGCTGGCAGCGCGCCGCATCGGCCGGATACGACGCCACGCCCAAGCGGCTGGCGGAGCCGGGCCGCAGCGCGGCGAGCTTCGCCGCCAAGCCGCGCATGGACATCAGGAAGGGCGACAGGGTGTTCCACGAGAAGTTCGGCTATGGCGAGGTTCTGGCGCAGGAAGGCAACAAGCTGGAGATCGAGTTCGAGGGCAGCGGCCGCAAGCGGGTTCTCGACAGCTTCGTGAAGCCGGCCTGATCCCCTCTCCTACTTGCCGCTTGCGCTTGGCCCGCAGCCCGGCTAAGCGCGCGCCGTCATCTGGGGAGTAGCCAGCCGCTCGATCGAGCGGGCTCCCGCATCAACATGCTTGGCCGAGAGGCCATGGTGCGGGAGGAGCGGGTCACCGTTCGGGCGAGACCAATGGCATTGCGCTTCCGTTCGGGCCGGGCGGGACGCGCGATGTCGTTCGTCTTGTCGATTTCCCGGCCCCGGAGACTTTTTCATGGAAGCCTTTCTCACGTCGACAGCGGTCGTCGCGCTCGCGGAAATCGGCGACAAGACGCAGCTGCTGGCGATCGTGCTCGCGACCCGCTTCAAACGCCCGCTTCCCATCATCCTCGGCATTCTGGCGGCAACGCTGGGCAATCACTTCCTGGCGGCGCTGGTCGGGGGGATGGTCGCGAACATCCTCGACGGGCAATGGTTCCGCTATGCGGTCGCGATCTCCTTCATCCTGATGGCGGGATGGACGCTGATTCCCGACAAGTTCGAGGAGGAAGGGCAGCAGGTGGGGCGCTTCGGCGCCTTCCTCACCACGCTGATCGCCTTCTTCCTGGTGGAGATGGGCGACAAGACCCAGATCGCCACCGTGGCCCTTGGCGCGCAATTCCAGGCGGTGGGCTGGGTCACGATGGGAACGACGCTGGGCATGATGCTGGCCAATGTGCCCGCGGTGTTCCTGGGCAATGAACTGATCAAGCGCGTGCCGCTCAGGACGGTGCGGATCATCGCCGCGCTGCTGTTCCTGGCCATCGGCATCTGGCTGCTGGCGCAGACGGCCGGATTGTTCACAACCCGCTGACTGAGGGGTGATCGAACCGAGGGGGACGGCACGCCCATGCCACGCCAAGCAAGGCGGCATGGGTGCGGGCCGGGGGTTTCCTACAAGCCTGCGAACTGCCATGGAAACGACGGCTTGTCCCCCGGCTCTTTCCCAGCGTTGTATTCACCGCAAGGCGCGGCAATGGCGGCATTGCGCGCGCCCGATCCGGCCTCGATCCGAGGCTGAGGTTTTTTCGCTATAACAGTGTCAACCCTGTCACCCCCCCCCCCCGGCGGAGAAAGGACGCGCCGGGTTCAGACCCCAGGTTCAGACCCCAGGTTCAGACCAAGGCGGAGATGTTGAGAAAACCGGGCACCGGGCCATTCCAGCCGGCCGGTTCCGATCCGCCTGCTGCATCGTCCGGCTCGGCTTCAGCGGCGGCCTTGCGCTGCCGTCCGCCCGAAGGCTGGCGCTCGGGGCGCTTGCCCTTCTCGCTGCGGCGGGGTTTGTCCCTTGCCGCCGGTCTGGAGGATTGCGCGGGTTCCTCGGCGACTTCCGGCTCCCCGGCCGTGAAGAGCGGGATTTGCATCCCGGTCAGCTTCTCGACATTGGCGATGGCCTCGGCGTCTTCCTCGGCCACGAAGGTAAAGGCCCGCCCGGTTGCGCCCGCCCGGCCCGTCCGTCCGATGCGATGGACGTAATCGTCGGGATGCCAGGGCGTATCGAAGTTGAAGACGTGGCTCACGCCCTTGATGTCCAGCCCGCGCGCGGCGACATCGCTGGCGCAGAGGATATTGATCTCGCCGTCCTTGAACCGCCGCAGCTCCGCCAGGCGGGCCGGCTGGTCCATGTCCCCGTGGATTTCGCCCACCGCGAAGCCGTGGCGCTTGAGGCTCTTGGCCAGCTCCCGCACCGTCGTCTTGCGATTGGCGAAGACGATCGCGGTGTTGACATCGTCCGTGCGCAACAGGTGGCGAAGCAATTCGCGCTTCTTGCGGGGCGAGACCATCACCTTGTGCTGGGCGATATTGATGTTGGCGCTCGCCGGGCGGGCGACCTCGATCGACTTGGGATTGGTCAGGAAGCGATCCGCCAGCTTCTTGATCGGCGCCGGCATCGTCGCCGAGAACAGCAGCGTCTGGCGATTGGACGGCAGCTTGGTGCAGATATGCTCGATATCCGGAATGAAGCCCATGTCGAGCATCCGGTCCGCTTCGTCGATCACCAGCAGATCGCATCCCGTGAGGAGAATCTTCCCCCGCTCGAACAGATCCATCAGCCGCCCGGGGGTGGCGATCAGCACGTCCACGCCCTCGTTCAGCGCCTTGACCTGATCGCCCATCTGCACCCCGCCGATCAGCAGGGCCATCCGCAGATCGTGGTTGGTGCCGTATTTCTCGAAATTCTCGGCGACCTGGGCGGCAAGCTCCCGGGTCGGCTCGAGGATCAGCGAACGCGGCATCAGCGCGCGGCGGCGGCCATGGGCAAGGATGTCGATCATCGGCAGAACGAAGCTGGCTGTCTTGCCCGTGCCCGTCTGGGCGATGCCGATGATGTCCTTCATCATCAGCACGTTCGGGATCGCCTGCGCCTGTATCGGCGTAGGCGTGTCATAGCCGGCTGCCTGCACAGCCTGCAGCAATTCATTGGAAAGGCCGAGATCGGCAAACTTCATAGGCGTGGCATTTTCCGGATAGGGCGGCCGCCAGTCACAGCAGCGGCCCGGTTGCCGCGAAGCCGAAAGGCCATCGCGAAGGCAGCCGCGCCATTTGCTCAACCGGCGGCAAAAGTCAAGAAAAGCCGCGTGGCGGCCTGATGCCGGCTCCGCTCAGTCGCGCACCGGCACGAGGCGATGCAACTTGCGCAGCTCGCACTTGGTGCCGGAACGGGATTGGAGAACGTCGCGGCCGCTGCAGATCAGCCCGTCGTCGCCGCGTTCCACATAAAAGCCGGAATAGAAATCCCGGGCGCTGCAGCCCTTCTCCAATGTGGCGCTTACCAGTTGCCGGTCGCGCATGAACAGCATCAGGCGATTGCTTCCCTGGACCTGCGCGCCGCCGATCTCGCGAATGGGCACGCATTTCGCCATGCCTTTTTCCTTGAAGCGCGGCGGCAGCCCATTCTGCGGCAGGCTTGCCAGCATGTCTCCGTTCTCGACCGGCCGGCGCGGCGCGATCCGGATGATGACCCTGCGCTCGATCCTGACCTGCGACTGCGGCAATGGGCGATAGGCCTCGGTCAAGCCCCGCCACACTTCGCCCTGCATGGCGCCGCCGCCGAATTCGTGCAGCCTCTCGGGAAACGGCGCTTCCTGTTCGGCGGCCAGCCGGCGGCCGGCATCATCGCCGTTCGGCAAGACGGCAAGCGGCTGGCTCACCGGCTCCGCGCCAAACATCAGGGCAAGGGCAACAAGGGAAGAGAAGCTTTGCATTCCGTTCGAACCGAAGCTCCGGATTGGCATAAGGCAGAGGGCGCAGTCCAGCCACGAAACTGACGATATATCGCCCCTAACACATATCCTTGAATGGCGGCTTAACCTCGCCGAGCGGCGGCTGGCCTTGCATCGGGCTGGAGAAATGGCGGCGATGGGTGCATAGGCATCGGCATGGCAGAGACGGACATTCTCGAAGCGGCGACGGCGATCCTCGGCCCGCGCGGCCTCACCCGGGACCCGGAGATCATGGAATCCTGGCTGACCGATTGGCGCGGGGTATATACCGGCGCGGCGCTTGCCCTCGCCTCGCCCGCCTCGACCGAGGAAGTCTGCGCGCTGGTCCGGTATTGCGCGGAAAACAACGTTCCGATCGTCCCGCAAGGGGGCAACAGCGGCATGGTCGGCGGGGCCACGCCGGATCGCAGCGGCCAGTCGATCCTGCTGTCCCTGCGGCGCATGAACGCGATTCGCGAACTCGATCCCGCCGCCCGGCAGGTGGTCTGCGAAGCCGGGGTGGTGCTGCAAACCCTGCATGAGGCGGCCGCCCAACACGATCTTCGCTTTCCGCTGACGCTCGGCGGCAAGGGATCGGCCACCGTCGGCGGCCTGATCTCGACCAATGCGGGGGGCACGCAGGTCCTGAGACACGGCTGCATGCGCTCCCAGGTGCTGGGAATCGAAGCGGTGCTGGCCGATGGCAGCCGGTTCAACGCCCTCACGGCATTGAAAAAGGACAATCGCGGCTTCGATCTCAAGCAGCTCTTCATCGGCTCGGAAGGAACGCTGGGGATAGTGACCGCCGCGACGCTGCGGCTGCTCCCGGCCGTTGCGGATCGGGCCGTGCTCTGGGCCGCCGTCGACGATCTGCAGGCCGCCCGGGCGCTTCTGCTGCATTTCGAAACCGAGGCAGGCTCCGCGATGGAAGGTTTCGAAGTGCTGCCCGCGCATAGTCTTTCCGCCGTCCTCGCCCATGTGCCGGGCACGCGCAGCCCCCTGGCGGGCGATCATCCCTGGCACTGCCTGATAGAACTGGTGGCCGACGGCAGAAACGCCGCGGATCTGCCCGATCTGGCAAGCGCCGCCCTCTCATCGGCCTTACGGCAGGGAATGGTGCGCGACGCGACCATCGCCGCGAACGAAACCCAGGCGGAGGCGTTCTGGCTTCTGCGCGATTCCATCGCCGCGGCGGAGCGGGCGCTGGGGCCGGCCGTGCAGCACGACATCTCTGTCGCGGTGGATCGGATGCCGGATTTCGTCGATCATGCCGCGCGCGAGATCGAGCAGGCCCATGCCGGAACCAGGGTTATCGCATTCGGCCATCTGGGCGACGGAAATGTGCATCTGCATGTGCTGGCGCCCGAAGGCGCGGTTCATGGCGACTGGCAACGCGGCGCGGGCAAGCTCATCAGCGCCCATGTCTATGAAATGGTCACCGGATGGGGCGGATCGATCAGCGCCGAGCACGGCATCGGGCAAGCCAAGCGCGATGAGCTTTCCCGCCTGGGAGATCCGGTTGCGATCGATCTGATGCGCCGGGTCAAACAAGCGCTGGATCCGGGGGATATCCTCAATCCGGGGAAGCTCGTTCCTCTTGCACCGGGTTTGAACAATCCTTAAAGCCGCCGCTTCGTGCAAGCGACGTCATATCACATGCCGTTAGTAAGACAGCCAGTTTTGGAGAGTTTCCATGGCCACCGCGCCGTCCAACCAGTTGCCCCTGTTCTACAAGGATCTCACCCCGCTCAACAGCCGTGACCACGGCACATGGCATACGCGTTCGGTCGAGAAGGCCGCATGGCTTGTCAATCAGCACGCCATTCCGCTCACCGTGGAGGAATTTCCCCAGGCGCAGCGCCATTATCCGATCATTTTCAGCATCGGCGACAATCCTGTTCCGCTCGGCCTCATGGGCCTCAATGAAGGGGTGAACACCTTTGTCGAAGAAGATGGCACGATCCTGGATAATGCCTATGTTCCGGCCTATGCGCGCCGCTATCCCTTCCTGCTCGCCAAGCTGACGCCGAACACGGACGAACTATCTTTGTGCTTCGATCCGGGCAGCGAGCTGGTGGGCGAATTCAAGGAAGGCGAAGCGCTGTTCGAAGCCAACGAGCCGAGTCAGCGCACCAAGGAAATGCTCGAATTCTGCCAGCGGTTCGAACAGGCGGGCATCCGGACGACCAATTTCGTTCAGGAATTGAAGGACAACGGCCTGCTGATCGACGGTGAAGTCGCCATTCGCCAGTCGGGCGCGGAAGACAAGCCGTTCCTCTATCGCGGCTTCCAGATGGTCGACGAGAAGAAGCTACGCAAAGTGCGCGGCGATCAGCTCCGCAAGCTCAACGAGAGCGGCGCCCTGGCGCTGATCTACGCCCATTTGTTTTCGCTGGACCTGCTGCGCAGCGTGTTCACGCGCCAGCTGAATCAGGGCAAGGGTCCGCTGGCGGAGGCATTGAAAGCCAAGAATTGAGCTGGGCTGGTTCAACTTCATGCGGGCGCACTTGCAAGGTGGCCCGGAAGTAACTATCTTGGCAAAGCTGGCCGGGTATTCCCTCATGACCCGGTTGGCAGGGTGCATTCGTTGCACCTTCCTCCCTGAACCTTGGCCACCCCGTGAGAATTCACGGGGTGGTTTTTTGATTCTACTCCGCCGCGATGTCCATCGTTCCACCCGGCAAGCTGCGCCCGCGGCTCCTCGCGGCGATTTCCTCGGCCAGAATTTTCACCAATCCTGAGATCATGTCGGCTATCGCGGGAAGCTGCGGCGATGGTTCCGCAAGGCGATGGTCCAGATACAGCGAGCGGCAGACTTCAACCTGGATCGCGTGAATCCCCCTGGCAGGATCACCGTGGCGATCCAGCACATATCCGCCCGCATATGGCCGGTTATACGCCGCGAAGACCCCTTCCCCCGCAAGATAATCGAAGGCCGAGGAGATCAGCGAACCGGAGCAGGACCCTCCGAATCTGTCGCCCACCACCAGTTCCGCCCTGTTCCTGCCGGCGGCAACCGGCAGCGGGGGCATGGAATGCAGATCGAGCAGCAGCGCCTCACCCCAATGAGCGGCAACGGAAGCCAACAGCTTCGACAGCGCATCATGATAAGGCCTGTGAATGCCCGCTATTCGCGCGTCGAGCGCCGCGCGTTCGAGCGGGTTTCTCCAGATTTCGCCGGTTCCGCCCAAGCGCCTTGGAACCAGCCCCAGCCCGCCCCGCACACGCACGCCGCCAATCTTGGCGATGTCATCGGATGGAGTGTCGCCCGCGATCATGTCCCAATCGATGTCATCGAGAGAGCGATTCAGATCTATCATCGCGCGAGGAGCATCGGCGACAATCAGCACAGCCCCGGTTTGCCGCGCCACCGCAACGGCGATCCGATCCACATGGCGATCCTCGAGGCGCAGGCAGGTAAGCCCCGGATTGCGCATTTCGCCAAGCAGCGATTCGGAATAGGCCCTTCCGGCATGCGGCACCGCGATGACGATCGGGATCGGCAAGGGCCTGCGCGCCTCTATGCGAAAGGCCGGCTGATGTTCGAGCCCCGGTATGAATCCGCAATCCACGATGCGCGAATCACCGATTTTCTGAAGTTTCCGGGGCATGAGGCGATGCTGGCTTCGTTTGGGCCTTGTGTCAAAGCTGGCCAATCTCTTTTTGGCATGAGATTATTAAGAGGGTTCGCGCTATCGAGTGGGCTTGGCGCTCTACAAGGATGGGAAGTAAATGATCCGTATTCTGCTGGCGGAAGACGACGAGGCTATGCGCGGCTACCTTGCTCGCGCCCTCGAGAATGCCGGCTATGAGGTTGTCGCGGTGGATCGCGGCACTGCGGCGGTGCCGTTGCTGGAACAGGAGCATTTCGACCTGCTGCTTTCCGACATCGTCATGCCTGAAATGGACGGGATCGAGCTTGCCCAGCTTTGCGCCGAGATCGCTCCACGCACCAAGGTGATGTTCATTACGGGCTTTGCCGCCGTAACCATGAAGGCAAGCCGGGAAACGCCGGGAACCAAGGTGCTTTCGAAGCCCTTTCACCTCAAGGATCTCGTGATGGAGGTGGAGCGGATCTTCGACGATCAGTGGACCGCGCGCATCTGACAGTGGTCCGCGCCGGACGTGCCGAAAGCGCGATAAATGCTCCTTGCATCCCGCTGGGCTGATCGCTAAACGCGCAACCCTGCCGGACACGAAGGTCTCTTCACCGGCTCGCAAGAATGACGTGGGCGTATAGCTCAGTGGTAGAGCACTGTGTTGACATCGCAGGGGTCGGAAGTTCAATCCTTCCTACGCCCACCATTCTTCTCTTTCCGAAAAGTCTCCGGGAACCAGCAGCTTGGCTCTGCAAGTTCATGTTTCGCCTGGATCAGGCGAACAGCAGCGCCGGCGTCTCAAACATCTCCCTGACAGCCTGAATGAAGGATGCGGGGTCGTGTCCGTCGATGATCCTGTGGTCGCAGCTGATCGACAGGTTCATGATCTTGCGCGGCTCGAATCGATCCGCCACCCAGACCGGCCGTTCGGCAATGCGGTTCGGCGCCAATATCGCCACTTCGGGGCGGTTGATGATCGGCGTCGAAGCGATTCCGCCCAATTTCCCGAGCGAGCTGATGGAAATAGTGGAACCGCTCAGCTCATCCTTGCGCAGGCGGCCCGCGCGCGCGCCTGCCGCCACATGAGAGATCGCGCCGGAGAGCTGCCAGATATTCATCTGGTGCGCATCGCGGATGACCGGGACCATCAAGCCCTTGTCGGTCTGCGTGGCGATGCCGGCATGCACCGCGCCATATTGGGTGACGATGCCTGAATCGTCGTCATAATGCGCATTCATCATGGGGAAGTCACCCAATGCCCTGCACATCGCGAGCACGAGAAAGGGCAGCAGCGTCAATTTGGGGGCACTCTCTTCCCGGCCATTCAGGACGGAGCGAAGGCGCTCCAGTTCGGTGACATCGATCTCCTCGACATAAGTGAAATGCGGGATGTGCCGTTTCAATTCAGCCATGCGCAGCGCGATCTGCCTGCGCATCCCCTGAACCGGAAACTGCCGGTCAGCACGCTCCTCCGCAGGCAAATCGGGCCGTGCGGCACGGCCGCCGAGAAGAAATGCGTCGAGATCGGCATGATGAATCTGCCCATCGGGCGCGGGGACCGCCGACAATTCGATGCCGAGCTGTTTCGCCCGCTTTCGGACCGCCGGCGACGCCAGCACCTGTCCTTCGCGCCGCTCGCCGAAGGTCCCGACTGTCTCGGATTGCACAGTTGCCTCTGAGGCATCCTCCGAATCCAGCGGCGGCTTGTCGGACTGCCCGGATGGTCGGGCAGCCACGGCGGGTTCTTCCATTCCCTGCCCAGCGGAACTCGCCTGGTCTTCGTCCGTCTCGATCACCACCAGCACGGACCCGATCGGCAGGATATCGCCGACCTTGCCGCCCACTTCGGTGATTATCCCGGCCCTCGGCGTCTCCAGATCGACCGTGGCCTTGTCGGTCATGGCGGAAGCCACCAGCTGGTCTTCCTCCACCCGGTCGCCCACGGCCACATGCCATTCGACGATTTCGGCCTCTGCGACGCCTTCGCCAATATCCGGAAGCTTGAATTCGAACCTCGGCATAGCGCTAATCCTGCATCAGTCGATCCAGGGCCTCGCCGATCCGGATCGGCCCCGGGAAATACGCCCATTCCAGCGAATGGGGATATGGCGTGTCGAAGCCGGTCACCCGTTCGATCGGCGCTTCGAGATGATAGAAGCAGCGCTCCTGCACCAGGGCCGACAGCTCCGCGCCGAAGCCGCTCGTCCGGGTAGCTTCGTGAATAATCAGGCAGCGGCCCGTCTTCCTGACCGAAGCCTCGATCGCTTCGATGTCGAGCGGCAGCAGGGTCCTGAGATCGATCAGTTCCCCATTGATCCCACGGTCTTCGAGGACCTGCCCGGCGACATGCACCATCGTTCCATATGTCAGGATCGTGCATTCATCCCCCTCGCGCACGATCTTCGCCTTCCCCAGCGGTATTCTGAAATATTCCTCGTCGACATCGGCATCGGGATGATCGGCCCAGCTCCTCGCAGGCTGATCGTATTTGCCGTTGAACGGCCCGTTATAGCAGCGCTTGGGCTCCATGAAGATCACCGGATCGTTGTCCTCGATGGCGGCGATCAGCAGGCCCTTGGCGTCGCGGGGGGTGGACGGCACAACCGTCTTGATGCCGGAAATATGGGTGAACAGGCTCTCCGGGGACTGGCTGTGCGTCTGCCCGCCGAAAATGCCGCCTCCGAACGGCACGCGGACCGTCATCGGGCAGATGAAGTCCCCCGCCGAACGATATCTGATCCGGGCCGCTTCGCTGATGATCTGATCCAGGCCGGGATAGATGTAATCGGCAAACTGGATTTCCGGCACGGGGCGCAATCCATAGGCAGCCATTCCGATTGCCGCGCCGATGATCCCGCATTCGCTGATGGGGGTATCGAAGCAGCGTTGCTTGCCGAATTCCGCCTGCAAGCCGGCGGTGACCCGGAACACGCCGCCGAAATATCCCACATCCTCGCCCAGCACGACGATGCGATCATCCCGTGCCATCATCACGCGAAGCGCGCTGTTGATAGCCTGGACCATCGTCATTCGGGCCACTTCAGCTTCCTTTCGTGAATGGCCTGGGCGCATTGCTCCTTCAGGTGCCACGGCAGTTTCTCGAACACATCCTGGAACATGGTCTGGTCGGGCTGGTGAAGGCCATGGCCGAGGATGCCATTGCGCTCCGCCTCCTTCTGGGCGGCCTGCACTTCCCTCGCCACTTCCAGATCCATCGCCTCTTGCCGTTCCGCGTCCCAGATGCCCTCCGCGATGCAATGGCGCTTGAGGCGGGTGATCGGGTCGCCCAGCGGCCACTCCTCCCGTTCCTGCGCGCTGCGATAGGCGGACGGATCATCCGATGTGCTGTGCGCCTCCGCCCGATAGGTGAAAAGCTCGATCAGCGAGGGGCCGAGGTTCAACCTCGCCCGGTCGGCCGCCCAGCGGGTTGCCGCATAGACCGCCAGTATGTCGTTCCCGTCAACCCGCAAACCGGGGATGCCGTAACCGATGGCCCGCGCCGCGAAGGTGGTCCGCTCGCTTCCCGCAAATCCTGAAAAGCTGGAAATAGCATATTGATTGTTCACTACATTGAAAATGCATGGGGCATTGTAGACGGCGGCGAAGGTGAGGCCGTTGTGGAAATCCCCTTCCGAGGTGGAGCCTTCCCCGCACCATGCGGCGGCGATGCGGGTGTCGCCCTTCGAGGCGCTGGCCATCGCCCAGCCGACCGCTTGCGGATATTGCGTGGTGAGATTGCCGGAGATCGTGAAGAAGCCATGGCTCTTCGCGGAATACATGATCGGCAGCTGGCGCCCCATCAGCGGATCGAGCCGGTTGGAATAGATCTGGTTCATCATCCGCTCGATCGGATAATCGCGCGCGATCAATATTCCCGGCTGGCGGTAGCTGGGAAAGCACATGTCCTCGCGGTCAAGCGCCAGGGCGGCCCCGATGGATACCGCCTCCTCGCCGGTCGACTTGACATAGAAACTGGTCTTGCCCTGCCTTTGCGCCCGAAACATCCGGTCGTCGAACGCCCGTATCAACGCCATCTTGCGCAGCATCAGCAGCAGCGTGTCGGGATCGAGCCGGGGATTCCAGCTGCCCACCGCCCGATTGCCGTCGTCCAGCACGCGGATCAGGCCATAGGCCAGCGCATGCATCCCCCCTGCCTCGGCCGTTTCGTCGGGCCGTGGGATCGCGTCAGGCTCGGGTATCTTGAGATAGCTGTAATCGACCTTGTCGCCGGGGCGGAAATGCGGTTCCGGAACATGCAGGCTCAAGGGAGGGCGGTTGGCAGCCCCCTTGCCGGCTTCCATGTCATCCCGTTTCATCGCGCACTACCGCCCTCTCGATGCTTCAACGCGTCAGCATAAAAACCTATCCTGCCTTTCCGGCCGGCACCACCCTGGTCGGCCATGTTTCGTAACATCCCGGCTGCTTGCGCGCCTTGCGCCTGCCCGCGCACCTGCTAAGAGGCCCGCAGATCATCGCGGATTGACAGGACGGATATGGCAAAGATCAAGGTTAAGAACCCCGTTGTCGAAATCGACGGCGACGAGATGACTCGGATCATATGGGAATGGATTCGCGAGCGCCTGATCCTCCCCTATCTCGACATTGATCTGAAATATTACGATCTTTCCATTGAAAAGCGGGACGAAACCGACGACCAGATCACGGTCGACGCCGCCAATGCGATCAAGGAATTCGGCGTCGGCGTGAAATGCGCGACCATCACCCCCGACGAAGCCCGCGTCGAGGAATTCAGCCTCAAAAGCATGTGGAAATCGCCCAACGGCACCATCCGCAATATCCTGGGCGGCGTGGTCTTCCGCGAACCGATCGTCATCAAGAACGTGCCTCGCCTGGTGCCGGGCTGGACCGACCCGATCGTGGTCGGACGCCATGCCTTCGGCGACCAGTACAAAGCAACCGACACCCTTATCCCCGGCCCCGGCAAGCTGCGCCTCGTGTTCGAAGGCGATGACGGCAAGAACATCGATCTGGAGGTGTTCCAGTTCCCCAGCTCCGGCGTCGCCATGGCGATGTACAATCTGGACGATTCGATCCGCGACTTCGCCCGCGCATCCATGAATTACGGCCTGGGCCTCGGCTGGCCGGTATATCTTTCCACCAAGAACACGATCCTCAAGGCCTATGACGGCCGCTTCAAGGATCTGTTCGAGGAAATCTACCAGAACGAGTTCAAGGCGCAGTTCGAGGCCAAGGGCATCACTTACGAGCACCGCCTGATCGACGACATGGTGGCCAGCGCCCTGAAATGGAGCGGCAAGTTCGTCTGGGCCTGCAAGAACTACGATGGCGACGTCCAGTCCGATACGGTCGCCCAGGGCTTCGGCTCGCTCGGCCTCATGACTTCGGTGCTGATGTCTCCGGACGGCAAGACGGTGGAAGCGGAAGCCGCCCACGGCACCGTTACCCGTCACTATCGCCAGCATCAGCAAGGCAAGGCGACCTCCACCAATCCGATCGCGTCCATCTTCGCCTGGACCCGCGGCCTGATCTATCGCGGCCGCTTCGACGATACGCCGGATGTGGTGCGGTTTGCCGAAACGCTCGAGCGCGTCTGCATCGAGACTGTCGAAGGCGGGCAGATGACCAAGGATCTCGCCCTGCTGATCGGCCCGGAACAGAGCTGGATGACCACCGAGAAATTCTTCGAGGCAATCGTGGAAAATCTCGAGCGGGAAATGAACAAGCAGGGCTGATCGCCTGGGCCTGAGAAGCCTAAAGCTTCGCAGGCGACCGCACATGCTCGCGGCGTATGCCGAGGCCGATGATCCGGCCCGGTATGCGCCGGAGCAGCGGAATACGGTCGAGAGCACGGACCAGGAAAGGCGCACGGGCGACAGGCTCCGCGCCTTTTTCCAATAGCGGCGCAATCAGCCGGTCCTGCGCTAGCTTCTGCCCGGCCTGAATGACGCGGGTCGGCAACAGGCGCCGTGTCCTGACCCGTGGCAGCAGCGCGTCTATCGAGCCGCCGCGAGCCAGCGGGCCGGCAAGTATGTTGGCCGCGGCCACCGCATCCTGAATGGCCAGATTGATGCCGATGCCCCCGATCGGGCTCATCGCATGGGCGGCATCGCCAATCGCCAGAAGCCCGGGCCGATGCCAGACCGTCAGCCGGTCCAGGGCCACGTTGAGGACGTGCAGATCATCCGCCTCGAGCGTTTCGGTGCCGGGAAACGACAGATCGGGGAACGCCTCGGCGATGCGGGCCACCACCCAACCCGCGCCCATTCTGCGGACATCATCGGCCTGCCCCTTGCCCACGACGAAAGCGCATTGCCAGTAATCCCTGCGATCTATCAGCACCACCAGCCGCCCGGCCTCGAACGAGCCACGCAATACGCCGCCGCTGGCCGAAGATTTCGGCAAGCGCAGCCAGATCACGTCCATCGGCGCGCCAAGCGTTTCGACCGGAAGAAGCTGCAAAGCCCTGACCAGCGACGACCGCCCATCCGCCGCGATCACCAGCCTGCTTGCGTGGCGTTCCGAGCCATCGGCCAGGCGGACACCGGCGACCCTGTCGCCTTCCATGATGAAATCGGCAACGGGGGCCTCCATCTCCAGCCTGAAGAACGGGAAACGGGAAGCCTCATCGCGCAGAAAGTCCAGGAACTCCCACTGTGGCATCATGGCTATGAAAGGCGCAGGCGTCGCCAGATGGGCAAGGTCGCCAATGACCCAGTCGCGGCCCGCGATGCGTATTTCCGCACTGCTCAGGCGATCATGCGGCCTCTGGAGAAAACGCTCGAGCAGCCCGAGCTGATGCAGGATTTCCATGGTGGATGGGTGGACGGTGTCTCCGCGAAAATCGCGGAAGAAATCGCCATGCTTCTCAAGCACCAGGGTGGAAACGCCCGCCCGCGCGAAAAGCAGCCCGGCCATCATCCCGGCGGGGCCGCCGCCGACTATGAGCACATCGGGTCTGCCGCCGTCATCCATGACGTGACATATGCGCTTCGTGCGGTTTACACGCAAAGCCTATCGGCCGGCAGCCCAGCCGAAATTCCTCGTCCGGAGTAAGATATGCCCGCAAACCAGGCCAAGGCCCGCCTCGAAGTCCGCCAGGCCAGACCCGGCGATGTGGCGGCCATCGCGGCCCTGGTGCGCCGCGCCTATGATGACCTGCCGCCCTACACCTTTGGCGAAATCCGCGGGCAATTGAACAACTTCCCTGAAGGCTGCTTTGTCGCCAAGCTCGATGGCAAGCTGGTGGGATACTGCGCTTCCCTGCGCATTTCGGGCAATACGGCGCTGAAGCCGCATAGCTGGGACGAGATCACGGGCAATGGCTTCGGCAGCCGTCACGATCCGACCGGCGACTGGCTCTATGGCTATGAAATGTGCGTCGATCCGAAGGTGCGCGGCACCCGCATCGGGCGCAGGCTCTATGAGGAACGCCGCGCCCTGGCGGAGCAGCTCGAACTCTCGGGGATCGTCTTCGGCGGCCGGATGCCGAACCTGCGCCGCATGTGGCGCAAGGTGGACGGTCCGCGCGATTATCTGGACAAGGTGATCTCGGGCAAGCTCCACGATCCGGTCCTGCGCTTCCAGCTCGCCAACGGGTTCGAGCCGATCGGCATCCTCGAGAAATATCTGCCGGAGGACAAGAAATCCAAGAGCTACGCCGTTCACATGGTGTGGCGCAATCCTTTCGTGGACACGGACAAGCCGCAGAAGCAGCGGGTTCCGCGCGGGGTCGAAAGCGTCCGGATCGCGACCTGCCAGTTGCAGGCCCGGGCCGTGGCGGATTACGACGAGTTCATCAGGCAGATCGAATATTTCGTCGATGTGGCATCCGATTACGAGTCGGACTTCATAGTCTTTCCCGAATTGTTCACGCTGATGCTGCTGTCGTTCGAGGAGCAGGAGCTTTCCCCGCTGGAGGCGATCGAAACCCTCTCGCGCTACACCCCGCGCATACGCAAGGCGCTGTCGGAAATGGCGCTGAACTACAATATCAACATCGTTGGCGGATCGCACCCGACCCGGATGGAAGACGGCGACATCCACAATGTCGCCCATGTCTGCCTGCGCGACGGATCGGTGCATGAGCAGGAGAAGATCCATCCCACTCCGAACGAAGCCTATTGGTGGAACATCAAGGGCGGCGATTCCATCGACGTGATCCCCACCGATTGCGGCCCGATCGGGGTGCTGATCTGCTACGACAGCGAATTTCCGGAGCTTGCCCGGCGCCTGGTCGACGAAGGGGCGCGGATCATTTTCATCCCCTTCTGCACCGACAGCCGGCAGGGCTACATGCGGGTGCGCTACTGCGCACAGGCCCGGGCGGTCGAGAACCAGTGCTTCGTGGTGATGAGCGGCAATGTCGGCAACCTGCCCAATGTCGGCAATATGGACATCCAATATGCGCAGAGCTGCATTCTCACGCCATGCGACTTCCCCTTCGCGCGCGACGGGATAGCCGCCGAGGCGAGCGAAAATGTGGAAACCCTGACGATCAGCGAAGTGAATCTGGCCGATCTCAGCTGGGCCAGGGCGGAAGGAACCGTGCGCAACCTGGCGGACCGGCGCTTCGATCTCTACCGCATCGAATGGGATGGCCGCGTGGGATCGGCGGGCCGCGATCCGGCCGGGCCGCCGCCCTCGCACAAGGGCGGGCCGGGCGGCGGTTAAAATAGCGGGCAAAAGCACCGGAATGCTGGCGTTTCCCGTGGCTGCGAGATAGCGTCTGGAAACAATGTCCGCCGAATTGACTCACGCCTCTCCCCTGCTGTCGGACGCGCTCGTGATTTTGGGCGCGGCCGGGATCGTCATCCCCGTCTTCGCGCGGTTCCGGATCACGCCGATCATCGGCTTCCTAATGGTCGGATTGGCGGTCGGGCCATTCGGGCTTGGCCAGATGGTCTACGAGCATCCATGGCTCGCCCATTTCACCATCACCGACCCGGAAGGACTGGCTCCTTTCGCCGAATTCGGGATCATCCTCCTGCTCTTCACGATCGGGCTGGAGCTTTCCTTCAATCGCCTGTGGGCCATGCGGCGGCTGGTCTTCGGGCTCGGGGCGCTCGAACTCATCATCATCGCCGGGCTGCTCGCCGCGATCCTCACCATGGTCGGGCAATACTGGACCGGTGCGCTGGCGCTGGGGCTGGCGCTTGCCCTGTCCTCCACCGCGCTGGTCCTGCCGATTGCGGGAACCAGGACGCCGGTGGGCCGGGCGGCGCTCTCGATGCTGCTGTTCGAGGACATCGCGATCGTCCCCATCATCTTCATGCTGGGCGCCATGGCGCCCTATGCGGCGAGCGACGGGGTGGGCAACCTGATGCGCACCATCTGGCTCGGCGCGGCGGTGATCGTGGCGATGATGGTGGTGGGCCGCTTCACACTGCCTCACCTGTTCGCCCAGGCCGCCCGAACCAAGAGCCCCGAGCTGTTCATGGCCGCCAGCCTTCTGGTCGTGATCGGCGCCAGCCTGGCCACGGCGGCCGTCGGGCTTTCTCCCATCGTCGGCGCCTTGCTGGCCGGCCTGCTGATCGCCGAAACCGAATACCATACGGAAGTCGAGGGGATCACCGAACCGTTCAAGGGGCTGGCCCTCGGGGTGTTCCTGATTACGGTCGGAATGGGGATCGATCTCGCCACCATCTGGGAAAACCTTTGGAGCATCGCCTTCGCGGTGGTCGGGGTGCTGACGCTCAAGGCAGTGGTCACCGGGCTGCTGCTGCGCATGATGGGTGCGCGGCGCAGCACCGCGACGGAAACCGGAATCCTGATGGCAAGCCCTTCCGAAACCACGCTCATCGTCCTTGCCGCCGCGACTCACGCCATGCTGATCCAGCCGGGCACCGCCCAATTCTGGCAGATCGTGACCGCCATCGGGCTGACCATCACGCCGCTGCTCGCCACGCTGGGGCGGATGATGGCACGGCGGGTCGATCCCGCGCCGGCCCAGGCAGAACTGGACGATGGAAGCGATGAGCACAGGGTCATCATAGTCGGCTTCGGGCGCGTGGGCCGGCTGGTCGCCGACATGCTAACCGTCCACAAGAAGCCTTACATCGCCGTCGATTCCGATGCCGACCTGATCCTCACGGCCCGGCGCAAGGGATACAACGCCACCTTCGGCAACGCCGCGCGCAGCGATGCGCTGACCAAGCTCGGCATCGACCGGGCATCCGCCGTGGTGCTGACGATGGACGAACCCATTCTCGCCCAGGGCCTCACCCGCAAGCTGCGCGCGAACTATCCCGACGTGCCGATCATCGCCCGCGCGCGCGACAGCGATCACGCCGCCATGCTCTATCGCAGCGGCGCGACCCATGCCGTGCCGGAAACGCTGGAAAGCTCGCTCCAGCTATCCGAAGCGGTGCTGGTCGATCTCGGCGTGGCGATGGGGCCGGTTATCGCGTCCATCCACGAAAAGCGGGACGAATTCCGCGCAAAGATTCAGGAACAGGGCGAACTGGATCACAAGCCGCAATTGCGGACCAGCACGCTGAACGCCTAGGGCCAGAGCCTGAGAACCGGCGGGCTTCAGCCGGCGAGCACGGCCTTGACCGCCGCTATCGCATCCTGAGCCTTGCCGCCATCCGGGCCGCCGCCCTGGGCCATGTCCGGCCTGCCGCCGCCGCCTTTCCCGCCGAGCGCCTCGACCCCCGCGCGGACGAGATCGACCGCGCTGACGCGGCCGGCAAGGTCATCGGTCACGCCGACGGCAATGGTGGCCCGGCCATCGACCACGGAAATCACGGCATTCGCGCCACTGCCAAGCTGCTTCTTGTTCTCGTCGACCAGTGCCCGAAGCCCCTTGGGGTCGAAGCCTTCGAGGATCTGATAGGTGAAGTTCACCCCGCCGATCTGTTCGACCGACGCCGTCGGAGAGGCAGAGCCGCCCCCGCCCAGGGCAAGGGCCTTCTTCGCTTCGGCCAGTTCCTTTTCCAGCCGCTTGCGTTCGTCCATCAGCGCGGCAACCCGGCCCACGACTTCCTCGGGCGCGGTTTTCATTGCCCCGGCAACCGCCTTGAGCGCATCCTCGCGGGCGACCAGCCACTGCCGGGCCGCCTCGCCCGTCAGCGCCTCGATCCGGCGCACGCCGGAAGAAACCGCGCTTTCCGACACGATGCGGAACAAGGCGATGTCGCCCAGCGCGCGCACATGGGTGCCCCCGCACAGTTCCACGGAATAGAATTTCGCATCGCCGTCCGCCCGGCCCATCGAAAGGACGCGAACCTCCTCGCCGTATTTTTCCCCGAAGAGAGCCATCGCGCCGGCGGCGATGGCGTCATCGGGGCTCATCAGGCGGGTAACGACAGGCTCATTATGGCGGATCTCGGCGTTCACCTCGGCCTCGATCGCGGCAATATCCGCGTCGGTCAGCGGCTTGGGATGCGAAAAATCGAACCGCAGCCGGTCCTCGGCCACCAGCGAACCCTTCTGGGTGACGTGATCGCCCAAGCGATTGCGCAGGGCGGCGTGCAGCAGATGGGTCGCGGAATGGTTCGCGCGGATCGCATCGCGCCGTTCGACATCGATTTCGAGATGGACCGTTTCGCCCACCGCGATCCGGCCCGCCTCGATCCTGCCATGGTGGGCATGCAGCCGCCCGAGCGGCTTCGACGTGTCGGAAACGGATATGGACAGCCCGCTGCTGTTGCCGATACGGCCTGCGTCCCCGGTCTGGCCGCCGCTTTCGCCATAGAACGGCGTCTGGTTGGTCAGCACGATGACCTCCGCGCCAGCCTCCGCCGATTGCACTTCCTTGCCGTCGACGACAAGGGCAACCACGCGGCCTTCTCCGCTGGTCGAGCTATAGCCCGTGAACTCCGTCGCCCCTTCCCGCTCGGCGATGTCGAACCACAATTCGCCGTCCGCCGCCGCGCCGGAGCCTTTCCACGCCGCTCGCGCGGCCGCCTTCTGCTGGGCCATGGCCGCGTCGAACCCTTCGCGGTCCACGCCAATTCCGCGCGCGCGCAGCGCATCTTCGGTCAGGTCGTAAGGAAAGCCATAGGTATCGTAGAGCCGGAATGCCGTTTCACCGGGCAGGCTCTCGCCCGCCGCCATGCCGCCGGTCGCTTCGTCCAGCAGCTTCAAGCCCTTGTCGAGGGTCTGGCGGAAGCGGGTTTCCTCCCTCTCCAGCACTTCCTGGATAAGCGGCTGCGCGCGGCCAAGCTCCGGATAGGCCTGCCCCATCTCGGTAACCAGAGCGGGAACCAGGCGATGCATCAAAGGCTCGGAAGCGCCGAGCAGATGGGCATGGCGCATGGCGCGGCGCATGATCCGGCGCAGCACATAGCCCCGCCCTTCGTTGGAAGGGAGTACGCCGTCCGCCACCAGAAAGCTCGTCGAGCGCAGATGATCCGCGATCACCCGATGGCTCGCCACATGATCGCCCGCCGCCCTGACGCCGGTGAGGCTTTCGGATGCCGCGATCAGGGCCTTGAAAGTGTCCGTATCGTAATTGTCATGCACGCCCTGCATCACCGCGGCGATGCGTTCCAGCCCCATGCCGGTGTCGATGCTGGGCTTCGGCAATTCGCTGCGGCTGCCATCGGCCGCCTGCTCGAACTGCATGAACACGAGATTCCAGATCTCGATGAAGCGGTCGCCATCCTCATCCGGAGAGCCGGGAGGGCCGCCCGGAATATGATCGCCGTGATCGTAGAAAATCTCGCTGCACGGGCCGCAGGGGCCGGTATCCCCCATCGACCAGAAATTGTCGCTGGTCGCGATCCGGATGATCCGTTCCTCCGGCAGGCCGGAAATCCTGCGCCACAGGTCGAACGCCTCGTCATCGGTGTGATAGACCGTGGCGGTGAGCTTGTCGGGCGCAAGCCCCCACTCCTTCGTCAGCAAGGTCCAGGCATGGATGATGGCCTGTTCCTTGAAATAATCGCCGAAGGAGAAATTCCCCAGCATCTCGAAGAAGGTGTGGTGCCGCGCGGTGTAGCCGACATTGTCCAGATCGTTGTGCTTGCCCCCGGCCCGCACGCATTTCTGCGAACTGGCCGCGCGCGGAACGGTGCGGCTTTCCAGCCCGGTGAAAACATTCTTGAACGGGACCATGCCCGCGTTCACGAACATCAGGGTCGGATCGTTATAGGGCACGAGCGGCGCCGACTGCACCGCCTCATGCCCATTGGCGGCAAAGTAATCGAGGAAGGACCGGCGGATATCGTTGGTCGAAGTCATGCCGTGCAGTTAGGCGAGGGCAAGGCCCGCGACAAGCGCATTAACTCCGCCAGTGTGAGCAAGGTTCGCGATCAATCGCGCCTCCGCGCGGTCACGATCCAGGCGGCGGCGGGGAAAGCGATCAGATCATCGCCGCGCTGCGTGGCCAGCCAGCGCTGGAGCCGCTGCAGGACCTCGGCCTGCTCACCCTCCTCCATGGTCTTCATGGCGCGCGCGGCCGGGCCGATCCTGGTGTAGAAATCAAGCGCTTCCGCCAGCGAATCCGGTCCGGCCCCGGCGACAAATCGGAAATCGACCGGATCAACCGCAATATCGCGCCAGCCTGCCCTGGCGAGAATCGAACGGACATGATCCTCCTCCGCAAAGGCGAACGGACCCGGCGCATAAGGGTCGGGCGGAGGCGGAAGCTCCAGCAATCGGACCGCTTCGCTGGCCCAGACATTCAATTGCGGGCTGCGGAAACAGGAAAAGAAAAGCTGCGCGCCGTCAGCCGAAATTTCGCAAAAATGAGCGAAGGCGCCAACCGGATCGTCGAAGAACATCACGCCATGGCGCGACACCAGCAGATCGGGCGCGAAGCCGTCTTTCCGCCAGGTCGCCGCATCGGCCAGCTCGAATTGGATATTCGGATATTCGCCCGCGCGACGCTGCGCCGCCTCAACCAGATCGCGGGACACGTCGATGCCCGTCACCCCGGCATTCGGCCGGGCTTCGCCCAAGGCCAGGGACAATTCGCCGCCGCCGCACCCGATGTCGAGGATGCGATCGCCCGGAACGCCGGCCAGACGTTCCAGCATGATCTGCGTCAATCCGGAAAAGGCACGATCGGTAAGGCGGATATTCTCCGCCCAGACCTTCCCCGTCGCCTCCTGCCAATCAGCCTTGGTCGCCATTCGAGCTATCTATCCCCGCGCCGCTCGACTGGAAAGGCCGGCGCGCGCCATGAAGGTCGCTTGCGCCGGCCCCGGTTCCCAAGCGCCGATCCGCCGGCGCTTCTTGAAGATCAGATATCGTCGTCCGCGTCCGGACCCGACATCATCTCCTCGGCGACCTGATCGGTGCGGCCGCGAATCGCGGCTTCCAACCGGGTGCAAATTTCAGGATTTTCCTTGAGATACTGCTTGGCATTTTCCCGGCCCTGCCCGATCCGGATGCTGTCATAGCTGAACCAGGCGCCGGATTTCTCGACGAGGCCCGCCTTGACGCCCAGATCGAGAATTTCCCCGATCTTGGAAATGCCTTCGCCATACATGATGTCGAATTCGACCTGCTTGAACGGCGGGGCAACCTTGTTCTTGACGACCTTCACCCGCGTGGCGTTGCCGACGATATCGTCCCGGTCCTTGATCTGGCCGGTGCGGCGGATGTCGAGCCGGACCGATGCATAGAATTTCAGCGCATTGCCGCCCGTCGTCGTTTCCGGATTGCCGTACATCACGCCGATCTTCATGCGGACCTGGTTGATGAAGATCACCATGCAGCGCGAACGGCTGATGGAGCCCGTCAGCTTGCGCAATGCCTGCGACATCAGCCGCGCCTGCAGGCCGACATGGCTGTCGCCCATCTCGCCTTCGATTTCCGCCCGCGGAACCAGCGCGGCGACCGAATCGATCACCAGCACGTCGATCGCATTGGAACGCACCAGCGTGTCCACGATTTCCAGCGCCTGCTCACCCGTATCCGGCTGGGACACGATCAGCTCGTCGATGTCGACGCCCAGCTTCTTGGCATAGACCGGATCGAGCGCATGTTCCGCATCCACGAAGGCGGCGGTGCCGCCCGTCTTCTGCGCTTCCGCGATGGCATGCAGGGCCAGCGTGGTCTTGCCGGAGCTTTCCGGCCCGTAGATTTCGATGATCCGGCCGCGCGGCAGCCCGCCAATGCCCAGGGCGATGTCCAGCCCGAGCGAGCCGGTGGAAATCGCTTCCACCTGCATGGCTTCCCGGCTGCCCAGCTTCATCGCGGAACCCTTGCCGAAGGCCCGGTCGATCTGAGCGAGCGCGGCTTCGAGCGCCTTCTGACGATCCACGTTGTTTTCCTTATCCACGAGCTTCAAACTTGCCGCCATGTGATGGCCTCCTCGCTGCCTACCGGGCTGAACGGAACAGTCAACCGAGCGAGGATGTATCACCTTTGTTCTCATGGAACAAGAGCGGAACAAAAAATTTCCCAACAGGGATCAGGCGGCCCTTCCCCCCAGGACTTCCGCCACTTTCCGGGCGATCTGCTGCACGGAAAACGGCTTGGGGATAAAGTGCATGTTCTCGATGTCGATGTCGCGCCGCAGCTGTTCCTCGGCATAGCCCGACATGAACAGGACCGGCAGGCCGGGCCGCAGCTTGCGGATTTCGCGCAGCATCGCGGGGCCATCCATGCTGGGCATCACCACGTCGCTGATGACCAGATCGAATTCCTCCCCGGCCTTCACCTTTTCCAGCCCTTCCTCGCCATCGCAGGCCGTGACGATATCGTAGCCCTCGCGCGCCAGCGCCCGCTCCGCCACCGCGCGAACCATATCCTCGTCCTCCACCAGCAGCAGGCGGCCGCCACCGGCCCATTCCGTCACCTCTTCCGCGCGCTGGGCGGCCGTGGGGACCAGGCCGTCATAGACCGGCAGATAGATCACGAAACGCGCGCCCACGGTCCGCCCGCCCGGGCCCGGCACATTCTCGACAAAGACGAAGCCGCCGGACTGCTTGACGATGCCATAGACCGTGGACAGGCCCAGCCCCGTGCCCTTCCCCATTTCCTTGGTGGTGAAGAACGGCTCGAAAATCTTGCCAAAATGCTCCTGCGGTATGCCGCCGCCCGTATCCTCGACGATCAGCGCCGTATAATCCCCGATCGGGATGATGTCGGTCTTCATCCGGCGCACATCGCTGGAGGCGATGCGGCGAGTCGCTATGGTCACGCGGCCGGCGCCATCCCCATGCGCCTGGATCGCGTCGCGGGCATTGACCGCGAGATTGACGATGACCTGCTCCAATTGCTGCGGGTCGGCCCGAACCGGACCGAGATCGCGATCATGGTGGACCTGGAACCCGATCTTCTCGCCCATCAGCCGCTTGAGCAGCTGGGAAACCTCCGAGACCACATCGGGCAATTGCAGCACTTCGGGCCGCAGGGTCTGCTGGCGGGAAAAGGCCAGCAACTGCCGGGTCAGCGATGCCGCGCGATTCGAGTTCGCCTTGATCTGCTGGATGTCGTCGTAATCGCTGTCGCCGGGAATGTGGCGCAGCAGCATCAGGTCGCAATGGCCGATGATCGCGGTCAGCACATTGTTGAAATCATGCGCCACCCCGCCCGCAAGCTGGCCGACGGCCTGCATCTTGGTGGCCTGGGCGACCTGGCGCTTGAGCCGCGCCTCCTCCGTCGTGTCCGCCAGGCTCAGCAGGACGGCCGATTCGCCCAGCCCGCGCACCCCGGCCAGGCCAAGCGACACCGGCTCTTCCGGATTGTCGCGCAGGCGGATCGCCATGTCGCCCGAACTGGCCGGCCCCTGCGCGAACCGCCGGACCGAATCCGCGAGCGGCCCCTTGTCCTCCCGCACCACCAGATCGGTCGGATAAGGGGGCAGCGCCTTGCCATCCACCCCGGCCGCGCGCAGGAAGGCGCGATTGGCGAACAGGAAGCGGCCATCGCGGTCGGCCATCGCCAGGCCCACCGGCAATTGCGCCAGCAGGGCTTCCAGCTGGCTGGTGCCGGCATGGCCCTCCATGCCCGCCGAAGCGCCCAGCCCGATGCCCGAATCGAGCAGCAGCATCAGCGAAGGCGCATTGCCGGGCGCCGCCGGATCGAGATCGTCCGGATCGGCAAGGGCGATCTGCACCAGGGTCTGCGAAGATCCGTTGCGCCCTTCACGCGCGAAGAATATCCGGTCCCGGTTGTCCGCGCGCAGCAGGCCGGCGAAATCCTGCCCCGCCATGGTCGCCGCTTCATCCCCGGCCGCGCGCAAGGCGAAGCCCCTGCTTGCCACGCGGATCGCGCCTTCCGGGCCGACCAGCGCGGCTTCCACCCCGCCTTCGCTCAGCATCCGGCCGAACGTGCCGGTGATGCGCTCCCCCAGCTCCGCGACGGGATCGGTTTCCCGCAACGGAGCAAATCGCCAGATCAGGTAATCGTCGCCCCGCCCGGCCCGCATGATATCGCCCCGCCAGCGCGCGCCGCCTTCATCCTGAAGCTGCGCCACGCTGCCGGTTCCATCGCGCCATGCGGCGCGCCCGGCCCGCTCCAGCCGCTCGGCGGAACCGGCGGCGAGCTTGAGCAGAGGGGGAGCGTAATCCAGCCCGAAAGCCTCGCTGAAGGCGCTGTTCGCGCATACCATGCGATTGGCCCGGTCCGTGATGACGACGGCCGCACCGTCCCCTTCGATCGCCGCGACCGTGACCGACCAGTCCGGCAGCGGAAATTCCTGGATCAACGGGGCGGAGCGGCGGTGCGAAAGGACCGCGACCAGCGCGGCCAGGCTGAGCAGGCCGCCGCCATAGGCCGCGACGACCAGCGGCTGCCCGGTGACGAGCCACAGCAGGACAAGGCTGGCAAGCAGCGCCCCGCCAACGGCCATGACGCCGAAAGCAGGGCTGCGCGAACCGCCCAGCGCCGTCATTGCATTCGCATCCGCGCATGCATCCGCTCACGCGCTTCGGCCAAACGCACCTTGCGCTTGTGAGCGATCCAGGCGCGCCACGACAGGCTGGCCACCAGATAGCTGACGGCAGCCGCGACGACCGCCACCACCACCAGGCCGAAGGCGGTGACGAGCGTGGCGCCCGTCAGCCATTGCAGGGCATCCTGCAGTTCGGTGTGTTCCATGGCCGTATTGACCGGAGCAACAATCGTCATCGCATCCACCTGCAGCAGCCAGCTGCCGACCTTGTAGGACAGCACCCAGATCAAGGGCGTGGTGAACGGATTGGTAACGAAAGTGGTCAGCGCGGCAACCGGAACATTGGCGCGGACCGTCAGGCTGAGCAGGGATGCGAACAGAATCTGCGCAAAGGGTATGATGATGCCCACCAGCATGCCCAGCGCCACGCCGCGCGGCACCGAACGCCGGGTGAAGCGCCACAGTTCGGAGCGCAACACCCGATTTGCGAAAGGGCGTATCCAGCGGCTGCGCTCCATCTGCTCGCGGGTCGGCATATTGCGCCGGGTCCAATTGAAAATACGGGTCTTCACGGCTGGGTCGTACTTCTTTCGATGAGCTGTATCACGCCGGGTCGCGGCGCGATGCCGAAATATGGGCCGAATATGGAAGGCCGTCGCCGAACGGTGGCTGAACATCATGCCCATCGCGAAGCCCGCATGAGTCGGCAAGCCTCTTTCACGGCTTACGCACCGCCGCGCTCAACCGCGATCCCGCATGATCCTGGCCTGGTCGCGCTTCCAGTCCCGGTCCTTGATCGTCTGGCGCTTGTCATGGGCCTGCTTGCCCTTGGCCAGGGCCAGCTCCACCTTCGCCCGGCCCCGCGAGTTGAAATAGACCGACAAGGGCACCAGGGTCATGCCCTTGCGCTCCACCGCGCCATGCAGGCGGGCGATCTCCCGCTCATGCAGCAGCAGCTTGCGCGGGCGTTTCGGCTCGTGGTTGAAACGGTTTCCATGGCTGAATTCCGGAACATTGGAATTGATAAGCCACACTTCGCCGTTTTTCACCTCGGCATAGCTTTCGGCGATGGAGCCTTCGCCGAAGCGCAGGCTCTTCACCTCGGTCCCGGTCAGGGCGATCCCGGCCTCGAACGTATCCTCGATATGATAGTCGAACCGCGCGCGGCGATTTTCCGCGACGGTCTTCTTCTTGTCGAAGGTGGTGGGTTTGGGACGGGCCATGATCTGGGGGCATGTATGGAGCCGGACGCCGGAAAGCAAACCGGCGCCGCGATCAGATCAGCCCCGCGTGATCCAGCGCCTCGTCCACCGCCTTGCGCGCGGCGGCATTGCAGGGAGTGAGCGGAAGCCGCAGATCCTCGGTCAGCCAGTTGTGGACCCGGGTCAGCGCGTATTTGCAAGGCCCCGGCGAGGCATCCTCGAACATGGCGTAATGCAGCGGATAGAGCAGGTCGTTCAGCTCGCGCGCCCGCGCGAAATCACCCTCGGCGCAGGCCTGCTGGAAATCGGCGCAAAGCCGGGGTGCGACATTGGCGGTAACGGAAATGCAGCCCACGGCCCCGGCCGCATTGGCAGGCAGGGCCAGTTCATCGTCGCCTGAAAGCTGGCAGAAGCCATTGCCGATTCCCATGCGATGATCGGTCACGCGCGAAAGATCGCCGCTCGCATCCTTGATGCCGATGATCCTGTCCGGATAGCTGCAGGCAAGCTCCACCACGGTTTCCGGGGCGATGTCCGTCACCGTGCGGCCGGGCACGTTGTAAAGCACGATCGGCAATTCGCCATGCTCGGCCAGATGGGAGAAATGGGCGATCAGCCCCTCCTGGTTCGGCCGGTTGTAATAAGGCGCGACTACAAGAGCGGCATCGGCGCCGACCTTCCTGGAATACTGCATATGCATCAGGGCGTTTCTGGTATCGTTCGATCCGCAGCCGGCGATGACCGGAACCCGTCCCGCCGCCTGCTCCACGCAGACCTGGATCACATGGTGATGCTCTTCATTGGTCAGGGTCGATGCCTCGCCGGTGGTTCCGCAGGGCACCAGCGCGCTGGACCCGTTTTCGATCTGCCAATCCACCAGGCGGCGAAAAGCGGCCTCATCGAACGCTCCATCGCGAAACGGAGTCACCAAAGCCGGAATAGAACCGGAAAACATGGACTTCACCCTTGCTCTTGCCCCATGCTAGAATCACGGCGACACAAGGAGCCGGTCCCAATGGGGGAATTTCGTTCAGCGCCTGATAAGGAGCCAATGGGCACTATGTCCAGCATGCTCAGAATACCTGTCGTCCTTGCCGTCATGCTGCCCGCGCTTTCGGCATCCGCCCCGCTTGCCGCGCAGAGCGCCGCATCCGATGCCGCGCACTGGGATCGCGCCCGCGCCTCGCTGGTCGCCAGCCAGCCCGGCCAGATGGCCTATGCGGTGAAGCGATGGGAGCAGCTGAACAACTCCTCCCGCCTCAGCTTCGCCGAATATTCTGGCTTCCTGCTGAGCTATCCGGGCTTTCCCCAGGAAGGCAAGATCCGGGGCTATGCGGAAGCCGCGCTGGAACGCGAATATGCCGAGCCTTCCCGGCGGATCGCCTATTTCGAGAAGTTCCCTCCGCTCACCAACCCGGCCAAGGCGCAATATGCGGTCGCACTCTCCTCGCTCCGGCGGCCCGAAGCGGCGAGCGCGGCCAGGGAAGCGTGGCGCGGCGGGTCGATGGGCAGCGCCACGGAAAGCACGCTCTTTTCGCTTTATGGCGGCAGCCTGACCGCCGACGATCACGATGCGCGGATGGACGCGCTGCTCTGGGCCGGGGACACCACGGCCGCGGCGCGCCAGATCGCCTATGTCTCGCCGGCGAAGCGCACGATCTTCATGGCGCGCCTGGCCGCTGCGCAGGGCAGCGATCCGGCTTCGCAGGGCCTTTCGCCCGGGCCGGGCGCGTTGCGCGATCCGGGCTATGTCTACAATCTGTCGCGCCAGATGCGCCGAAGCGGGAAGGCCTATGCGGCCGTCAGCCTGCTGGCCACTCGCCCGCCGCTCGCCAGCCTGCCCGCCGACCCGGACGACTGGGTGAAGGAACTGCTGACCGTCGCCAAGATGGGCGGCGGCAGCAATGTGGTGCGGATCGCGGCATCCATCGACGACGGCTTCGCGCCGGGCGCGGACATCAGCTCGATGGCCTATGGCCTGCGCGACGATTACACCTCGCTGGTGTGGCTCGGCGGCACGACCGCGCTGTGGGAACTGCGCGATCCGTCCTCCGCCGCCCCGCTGTTCTACCGCTATGGCGCCGCGGCACGGACGCCGCAGACCCGCTCCAAGGGTTTTTACTGGGCCGGGCTGGCCTATAGCCAGGCGGGCAACCGGGCCGAGGCGAACCGCCATTTCGAGATGGCGGCCGCCTATCCCGCGCAGTTCTACGGCCTGCTCGCGCTCGAACGGCTGGGCCGCTCCGTGCCCGATCTCACCGCCGCTCCGCTGATCCAGCCCAGCTCGGCGGAACGCGCCGCGTTCTATTCCAAGCCGATCACCGGCGCCGTGCGCGAAGCCGCGCGCGACGCGCCGTGGACCACCTCGATCCGTTTCTTCCGCGAAATCGCCGATCAGGCCAAGACCCCGGGCGAGCATGCGCTGGTCGCGGAACTCGCGCGCGACCTGGGCCGCCGCGACCTGGCCGTGATCCTGGGCGAAAAGGCACAGGAGCATGGCCATGCCGGCTTCTACAAGATCGCCTTCCCGACCATCCCGGCGCCGGCCGGAACCAACTGGACCATGGTCCATGCCATCACGCGGCAGGAAAGCCAGTTCGCCCAGAACGCGGTCAGCCATGCCGGCGCGCGCGGCCTGATGCAGTTGATGCCCGGCACGGCGCAGGAACAGGCGGGCAAGATGGGCATGAGCTATCTCAGCGCCTCGCTCATCAACGACGCCAGCTATAACATCCGCCTCGGCGACGGCTATTTCTCGCGGATGATGGATTATTACGGCGGCGCCTATCCGCTGGCGATCGCGGCCTATAATGCCGGGCCGGGCAATGTGAACAAATGGCTGCGCGCCAATGGCGACCCGCGCAACGGCGGGGTCGGCTGGGTCGAATGGATCGAGCGGATTCCGATCTTCGAGACCAAGAACTACGTCCAGCGCGTGATCGAGAATGCCGTGGTCTATGAGGCGATGAACCCGGACAAGGTGCTCTACGGCAGTCCGAAATCGGTCAGCCGGGTGCTTGGCAAGTCCACGCCCGGCTGATTTCCGGCGTGCGATGAAAATCGAAGGCAATCCGATCACGCCGGCGGGCCTGGCGTCGCTCAAGGCGCGCTATGACCGGCTGCTCGGCACCGAACGCCCGCAGATCGTGGAAATCGTGAGCTGGGCGGCCGGCAATGGCGATCGTTCGGAAAACGGCGATTATCTCTATGGCCGCAAGCGGATGCGCGAGATCGACCGGGAGCTGGCGCATCTGGCCCGGCGGATGAAGGCCGCCCGGGTGGTGGACCCTGCCCGGCAGACGGACAGGAGCCGCGCCTGGTTCGGCTCCACGGTGACCATCGCCGACGAGGATGACGACCAGCGCAGCCTCACCCTGGTGGGCGATGACGAGCAGGACGCCTCGGCCGGCAAGATCGGCTGGAGTTCGCCCATGGCGCGGGCCTTGCGCGGCGCGGCCCTGGGGGACCTGCGGATCGTCCGCCTGCCCGGCGGCGAGAAGGAATGGGAAGTGGTCGCGATCCACTATCCCGAAACCGCCTGATATGGCCGAGATCGTCAATCTGCGGATGGCGCGCAAGGCGAGGAAGCGCGCCGGCAAGGCGGAATCGGCGGCCGCCAATCGCGCGCAATTCGGCCAATCTAAGGCTGCCAAGGCCGTTCGCCAGCTGGAAGCCGACCGCGCGGAGCGCACTCTGGACGGCGCCAAGCGGGACAAGGAGTAGGAAAGCCGTGCGCACGACCTTTTGGGATGCGTCGGTCCGGCTCTATCTGCTGGACACCGAGACAGAGGGCGGCGCTGCCAGCACGCTGTTCTACGGTTCGCTGGAGGAAGCGCTGCGGATCGCGGCGGCCCAGCCCGAATCCGTGCAGGATGGGCTGTTCATCGCCACCGACAACGATGTGGTGGCCTATCTCGACCTGATCGAAGGCTGAAAATCCGGCGCGCATTGCAGTGGCGACCGGCCGGGCAAGCGGCTAATGGGTTCCCGATGCCCGCAATGCTCCTTCGCCTGATCTGCGCCTGCGCCATGCTGTCGCTCGCCGCGCCCGCCGCCGCCAGGGACAGCCTCGGCGTCTTTTCGGACTGGGCGGCATTCCGCGATCCGAAGGTCCCGCGCTGCTATGCGATCGCCATGCCCGCGCCCAGCAGGCTGAGGCGCGATTACGAACCCTACGCCAGCGTCGGGACATGGCCCAAGCGCCAGATCCGCAACCAGTTCCACATCCGGCTGTCGCGCCGGATCATGGTGAGCCGCCCGATCACCCTTACCATCGGCCGGCAGAGCTTCGAGCTGGCCGGGGGCGGCGGAGATGCCTGGGCGCAGGACAGGCGGATGGATGCTGCCATCGTCGCGGCCATCCGCTCGGCGGAGCGCATGACGGTGCGCGCGCGCGACGAACGGGGCAATTCCTTCACCGACAGCTATGCGCTGGCCGGGGCGGAGACGGCGATGGACGCCGCCACGCTGGGCTGCGCGAAATTGCGCTAGGGCCAGGAACCATGAAAAACGGGCCGGAGTTTCCCCCGGCCCGCATCCATCCGCTGGGGAGCGCAGGCTCCCTCGCGGACGATCCGATCAGAAGCGCCAGCCCACGCTCGCCACGATCTGGTGGCGGTCGGTATCGACATCGAAGCGGTCGCTGTCCGGGATCGAACCTTCAAAATCCACCTCGGCCTTCTGGTAGTTGGAATAGCGATATTCCAGCTTGGTGAACATGTTCCGGTTCCAGGCCTGTTCCACACCCGCGCCGGCACGCCAGCCGTCCAGATCGAAATCCTGCTTGAACTCGGTGGTGCCGTCGTTCGACATGATGTCGAGCTTGGTGTTGGTGTAGCCGCCCTTCACATACAGCAGCGTGGAGGGACTGATCTTCGCACCGGCGCGCGCGCCGAGATAAAGATCGCGATTGGTCTTCACATTGCCATAGCCGAACCCGGCGAAATCGCCGCCGGAGAACTTGGACTTGGCGGTGGAATCGCTGATTTCGCCTTCGACGCCGAGCACGACCCCGCCGAGATCCATGTCGTAACCGATGCCTGCGCCATAGAGCAGGCCGTCGATGGATTTGTCGTCGTCGCCAAGCGTGTCGTCGATGGAACTTCCGGCCTTCATGATGTCATAGCCCAGGATCGCTTCGACGCGCGGGCCGGTGAAGGTCGGTTCGCCAGTATCCTGTGCGAAGGCGGGCGAAGTAAGCGCGATTGCCGAGCCGGCGGTTAGGATGGCGATTGTCTTTCTCATAACTACTCCATTCATTCCTGCTTCCGCGGCAGTTTTGCCGTGCGGACTGCTGGAATGATCGGGACAGCAGGGGGTTTCCTTAACCTAACACAACGAAATTATTGATGTTTTTCGGCAACACTTGCCGCGATGGCCGGTTGCTGCAACGCGGCGAATTGCCGGAACGCAACCCGCGCACGGACGTTGGCGCCCTGTTTTCCGCTGCATTGCGATGCAGCCGCGCGGGGACCCGTGCCAAGTTTGCTTTGCTTGAACCGCGCGGGCACCTATATGCGCGGCATCATGGCCCATACCCCGCTCATGCCTATTCCCGGACAGATCGATCCGGTGCCGGTGGCGCGCGAGATCACCCCGCGCGAGGATGGGCGCGTGGACCTGATCGGCCTGCCCCGCAAGCGGATCGCGGAACTGTTCGAGCAGGCCGGGCTGGACGCGAAGCAGGCGAAGCTGCGCTCGCGCCAGGTATATCACTGGCTCTATCATCGCGGCGTCTCCGATTTCGAGGCGATGACCGACATCGCCAAGACCATGCGGCCATGGCTGGCGGAGCGCTTCGTCATCGGGCGGCCCGAGATCGTGGAAGCCCAGCACTCCACCGACGGCACCCGCAAATGGCTGCTGCGCACGGCGGATGGCCACGATTTCGAGATGGTGTTCATTCCCGATGCCGACCGGGGGACCCTGTGCGTGTCCAGCCAGGTCGGCTGCACGCTCAATTGCCGCTTCTGCCACACCGGCACGATGCGGCTGGTGCGCAACCTGACGCCCGGCGAGATAGTCGGCCAGGTGATGCTGGCCCGCGACGCGCTGGGCGAATGGCCGAAAGGCCGGATGGACGTGGCGGAAGAGGAAGACGAAGCCGCCTATAGCGCCGATGGCCGGCTGCTCACCAATATCGTGATGATGGGGATGGGCGAGCCGCTCTATAATTTCGACAATGTCCGCGATGCGCTCAAGCTGGTGATGGACGGCGACGGGCTGGCCTTGTCGAAGCGGCGCATCACGCTCTCCACCAGCGGCGTGGTGCCGATGATGGAGCGCTGCGGCGAGGAGATCGGCGTGAACCTCGCCGTCAGCCTGCATGCCGTGACCAAGGAGATTCGGGACGAGATCGTGCCGCTCAACCGCAAGTTCGGCATCGAGGAATTGCTGGAAGCCTGCGCGGCCTATCCCGGCGCCTCCAACGCGCGGCGGATCACCTTCGAATATGTGATGCTCAGGGACCGGAACGACAGCGACGAGGATGCGCGCGAGCTGGTCCGCCTGATCCGCAAATACAAGCTGCCCGCCAAGGTCAACCTGATCCCCTTCAACCCCTGGCCGGGCGCGCCCTATGAATGCTCCACGCCGGAACGGATCAAGCGCTTTTCCGACATCGTGTTCGAAGCCGGAATCAGCGCGCCGGTGCGCACCCCCCGCGGGCGGGACATCGACGCGGCCTGCGGCCAGCTCAAGACCGCCGCCGAGAAAAAGAGCCGCGCCGAACTGGATCGGCTCCATGCCGAAAAGCAGGCGTCACTCGGCTAAACTCGTTCCGGTTGAGCCGGAACCAGCCTGGAATTTGCCCGCGCGATGTTCCGAGACCGCAAGTGATTCCGCTTGCCTCCAAATCACTCTAACACCCCAAATATTAACGGATATTCATCGCAATCGAGGGGCGTTCGGACATAGAAGCCTGCCCTTGGCGGCAATTCGCCGCCCGAATCTCACCGCTCGTCCCGGCTTTCGCGAAAATCCCGCTCGTTCATCTGAAGTTGTGAACCGCCTTCCATCATCGGCCATCGAGACAGGAACAAAATTGGCTTGGAAAGGCTTCGATCATGAGGAAATTCATTCTTGCAGCGGTAGCGGCCTCGCTGGCTATCCCCACGGCTCCGGCAATGGCGGACCAGCCGCGCCGCTACTATAACAAGAAGGCCTATGATTCCCACGGCCGCTATGTCGAACCGCGCCGCCTCGACCGTTCCGACCGGATCTGGCGGGGCCGGGACGGCCGCTATTACTGCAAGCGCGACAATGGCACCACGGGCCTGGTGATCGGGGCCGCCGTGGGCGGGCTTGCCGGCCATGAAATCGCCGGAAGCGGGGACAAGACCCTGGGCGCGATCATTGGCGCGGTCGGCGGCGGCCTGCTCGGCCGGGCAATCGACCGCGGCGATGTGAAGTGCCGCTGACTGAAGTGCCGCTGACGGGGCGATGGCGACAGGATAGCTGATGACGCGACAACCCGGGTGACAGGGCAATCCGCGTCGGCTTTCCTACACACGGCAAATGTGCTCCATTGCCACTCGATGACAGCCGATATTCCCTCTGATTTCCAGCGTTTCGCCGGATGGCATGGAGCCTCTTGCCCCGCTCCGGAGATTTTTCTCCTGAACAGTGTCAACCCTGTCACCCCCCCTCCCCCGTCCGGGCGTTTCGCCGCATGACTCGCCCGGCGGTTCTCGTCACCGGCGGCGCGAAGCGCATCGGTTCCGCGATCTGCCGGGCCTTCGGCGAAGCGGGCTGGCATGTGGTGATCCATTACGGCCGCTCGCGCGATCAGGCCGAGGCGCTGGCCGCACAATTGCCGAGCGCCGAGATCGTCCAGGGCGACCTCGGCAATTGGGTCGACGGCGCGGCCATGATCGGGGCGCTCGCCGCCCGGCTTCCCGATTTTCGCGTGCTCATCAACAACGCGTCGGTGTTCAACCACGACAGCGTCCAGGCTCTCGACCCCGCGATTTTCGACGAGGCCATGCAGGTCAATGCCGGCACCCCGGCGCGGATGGCGCAGGCCTTCCTCGCTCACGCCCGGGCCGGCAGCGGGCAGCGGGTGGTGATCCAGATGCTCGATCAGAAGCTCGACAATCCGAACCCCGATTTCTTCTCCTATACCATGAGCAAGCACGCGCTCGCCGCCACCGTGCCGATGATGGCGATGGCGGCGGCCGGTTCCGCCGATCGCGTCTATGGCCTGTGCCCGGGCGCGATCCTGCCGAGCCATGACCAGACGGCGGAGGAAGCGGCCCGTTCCCACCGGCTCAACCTGCTCAAGCGGCTGACCGGGACTGGAGAGATCGCGCAGGCCGCGCTGTTCCTGGCCGAAGGATGGCTCGAAAGCGGGCAGGTCCTGTTCGTCGATTCCGGGCAGCACCTGCTCGCCCAGCCGCGCGATGTGATCTACCTGGAACGCGAAGGCCGGCAGGGATAAAGCGGCATATCGCTGGCAGGCAAAATGGCGCAAGGCTATCGCAGCGGTTGCAAGGCCTGATACTATGGGCGACGGAAGGGGCGGATACGGAAGATCGGCCTAATTGCCGGTGTTGTGCGGGATGGCATGGCTCCGGTGTGCAATCTGCAAGATGAGGGACAGGATGAAGGTTGGGAAACATGCTTGATAAAGTGATCGACCGCGTGCTGGCGAGCACCGTCAAGCAGGGCGTGCTGGAAATAACCCACGCCAATGGACGGATCGTGAAATTCGGCGAATCCGCTCCCGGCTGGCCGGAAGTGCGCATCCGCTTCACCGATCAGGAAGCCGTCAAACAAATCTTGCGCGATCAGTCGCTGGGCGCGGGCGAAGCCTATATGGAAGGCCAGCTGGTGATCGAGGAAGGCGACATCATGGGCCTGGTCACGCTGCTGCGCGCCAACCGTCCGTTCGAGCGGGACGGCAAGGGCCGCAAGTCCGCCGCCAATCGCCTGGCCGGGAAGGCGGCGAGCCTGCTGGATCAGGTCAACCGGCAAGCGCGCGCCAGGGCCAATGTCTCCCATCATTATGACATCGGCAATGATCTCTACCGCCTGATGCTGGATCGGGATCACATGCAATACAGCTGCGCTTACTGGCCCAACGAAGGGATGACGCTCGAACAGGCGCAGCAGGCGAAGCTCGCCCATATCGCGGCCAAGCTGCGTCTGGAGCCTGGCAACCGGGTGCTCGATATCGGCTGCGGCTGGGGCGGCATGGCGATCTATCTGGCCCGGCATTTCGACGTTTCGGTTCTCGGCATCACGCTGAGCACCGAACAGCTGGCGCTGGCCTGCGAACGCGCGAAGCAGGCGGGCGTGGCGGGCCGCGTATCCTTCGAGCTGGTCGATTATCGCGACCTTGCGGAGCGGGGCGACAGCTTCGACCGGATCGTCTCCGTCGGCATGTTCGAGCATGTCGGGCGCCCGCAATTCGAAACCTTCTTCCAGGCATCCAAACGGCTGCTCAAGGAGGATGGGGCCATGCTGCTCCACACCATCGGTCGCATGGGATCGCCCGGCAGCACCGATGCCTTCACCCGGAAATACATCTTCCCGGGCGGCTATATTCCCGCCCTCAGCGAAACGGTCGCCGCAAGCGAGAAGCATCGGCTGATCGCCACCGACGTGGAGAACCTGCGCCTCCACTACGCCTTCACCCTGCGCGAATGGTATGCCCGCTGCCTGGCGCATCGCCGCGAAATCGAAGCGATGTATGACGAACGCTTCTTCCGGCTGTGGATCTTCTATCTGGCCGGGGCGACCGCCGCTTTCGAAAGCGGGGGGATGTGCAATTACCAGATCCAGTATGCGCGCGACCGGCGCGCCCTGCCCCTCAGCCGCGACTATATGCAACAGGCGGAAAGGCTGCTGATGACAAGCGGAACCGCTTCCTAAGTTGCGCCGCATGAGCGCGCCTGATAGGCGGCGCGCGATTCCCACAGCCGGAGCTTTCCATGTCCGAAATCCAGCGCTCAGAGATCAAGCGTGTCGTCCTCGCCTATTCCGGTGGCCTCGACACCAGCGTGATCCTCAAATGGCTGCAGGTCACCTACAATTGCGAGGTCGTGACCTTCACCGCCGATCTCGGCCAGGGCGAGGAGCTGGAGCCGGCGCGCGCCAAGGCGCGGCTGATGGGCGTGCCCGATCAGCATATCTATATCGACGACCTGCGCGAGGAATTCGTGCGGGACTTCGTGTTCCCGATGATGCGCGCCAATGCGCGCTATGAAGGGGACTATCTGCTGGGCACCTCGATCGCCCGCCCGCTGATTTCCAAGCGCCTGATCGAGATCGCGCGGGAAACCGGGGCGGATGCGATCGCCCATGGCGCGACCGGCAAGGGCAACGATCAGGTTCGCTTCGAATTGTCCGCCTATGCGCTCGATCCCGATATCCGCGTGATCGCGCCCTGGCGCGAATGGGAGCTGACGTCGCGCACCGCGCTGATCGCCTGGGCGGAGCAGCACCAGATTCCGGTGCCCAAGGACAAGCGCGGGGAAAGCCCGTTCTCTACCGACGCGAACCTTCTCCACACCTCGTCCGAAGGCAAGGTGCTGGAAGATCCGTGGGAAGAGACGCCGGACTACGTCTATTCGCGCACGGTCAATCCGGAAGACGCGCCCGACCAGCCGGAATATATCACGATCGACTTCGAAAAAGGCGACGGGGTTGCGCTGAACGGCAAGGCACTCAGCCCGGCCTCCCTGCTGACCGAACTGAACGAACTCGGCCGCAGGCACGGCATTGGCCGCCTCGATCTGGTGGAAAACCGCTTCGTCGGCATGAAGAGCCGCGGGATGTATGAAACGCCGGGCGGCACGATCTATGCCGCCGCCCATCGCGGGATCGAGCAGATCACGCTGGATCGGGGCGCAGCGCATCTCAAGGACGAGCTGATGCCGCGCTATGCCGAGCTGATCTACAACGGCTTCTGGTTCGCGCCGGAGCGGGAGATGCTGCAGACCGCGATCGACCACAGCCAGCAGAAGGTTTCCGGCACGGTCCGGCTGAAGCTCTACAAGGGCTCGGCCAGCGTGGTGGGCCGCAAGAGTGCGAACAGCCTCTATTCGGAACGGCACGTCACCTTCGAGGACGATGCCGGCGCATATGACCAGAAGGACGCCGAAGGCTTCATCAAGCTGAATGCATTGCGGCTGAAATTGCTGGCGCGGCGCGACCGATAAGTCACCCGGAAGCGCGGCGAACCGCGCCCTTTGACGGACTTATCCACCTTTGTCCACCGCCAAAATGGAAGCTGTGGATAAGTTTTGCATTTTTTCCTTGCCACGACTCGGAGTCCGGGCGCAGCATCCACTTGTCGAAACGAGAAACCAACCCGCTCTGGACAAGCCCAAAGCTTTGAAAGAGCACGGAAAAGTTTAACGGATCGATACAGGCGGCAAGATTTGCGCGCCCTCGGAAAACACGCCTCTCTGACGCTCTAGGGCTGAGGTAGTGGCGAACCGCAGAGGTCGCGATCTGATCGGTCGCCAGGTCGAGGAACGAATCGACGGTGATGGAAACGAACGGCTTCGCGCGGTTCGGAACCAGATGAAGCGAAGAAACGAACTTCGACCGCGGAACCGCCAGGCGGAAGGTGCCATCCCCGTGATGGATACCGCCCCGCCTGACGGGACTGGATGCCGGCGCGAGCGCCGCGCGACAGAGCCCTTTGGGGTGAGCCGCCGGTGCGAAAGCCGGTGAGAGTGGGGTCGGCAGGAATGTCGGCCCCATTACTCTATTTCCCTCTGTCTCCCCTTCGCATCTTCTTGCGCTACCTTCCGCATCCCCTCTCGCTACCCCCGGTTTCTCCGGCCCTATTGTTCTTTAGGCGACAGACAGGCCGATGCGCCGTCCGGGGCCGATCCGCCATCCCGGCGCGAACCGGCCCTCACCCCGTTTTTTCCGAACCCCGATCAGTCCTTCTTCGCAAGCTGCCCCCGGATCGCCCCCTTCGGGAAATCGGCGGTATGGACGTTCACGTAATAGCCCGCGGGATTGGTCACGATCGCCTTGGCCACCTCGCGCTGCAGGGCGACGCATTCATCGCCGCCTTTGCCGGTCACGCTGATCGTCGCCACCGGATCGCCATCGGCGCCGGCCGCCCCGAGATGGATGTGCGCGGCTGTCGGCGGAGCGATCTTGTCCACCGCCAGCGTGTAGCAGAGATCGCCGGACCCGGCGTCGATCTCCGCCGCGAAGGTCCCGGTTCCGTCGGTGTCGCCGCCGCCGGTCTGTTCGGCGCCGGCCAGCGTGGCGCCGAGCTGAACCATATCGTCGGCCAGCGCCGGAGTGGAACAGATCGCCATGCCCAGCAGGGCGTGAGCCAAAAGCAAGGATTTCTTCATCGCATCTCTCCTCGAGCAGCCCCGGACTCGATCCGGCCTGGCGCCCGGAAAGGATGATTACGCCGCTTCATGCCCGCCGGAAACAGTATTCCGCCTGACCTGCCCCTTCCCGGCGCAGCCGCTCAAACCTCAAGCGCGCGGGCCTCAGCCGCCCAGCGGGTGCCTGCCGTCCAGCCGCAGCCGCGTCACCCGGCTTTCCGCGATCAGCCAGCGGTCCCCCGCCCGGCGATAGCGTTCGTGATAATGGCCGTAGCCCTTCAGCGAATTGCCCGCGCGGTTGTCGATATAGTCGAACAGCGGCCAGATCGCCGTGGCGCTGTCCTCGTCCAGAATGTCGATCACCGGCGCATGGCCGTGATGGACGGTGACCAGCGGCTCGATCACATGGACGATCCAGTCCGCGATGACCGCCCCGCCCGGTCCCACCACCGCCGGATCGCCGGGATCGAGCGGCTCATCCAGCGGGAACGGCGGCGGCAACACCTTCGCCTGCGCGAACGCCGCGTCCTGCCGCACGTCCAGCAGGGCATCCTCGGTGAACAGACTGGCGAGCAGCGCCCGGTCCTTCGTGTCCACGGCATACCAATATTGCGCCTTGGTCCGGCGAACGCCTTCTATCGCCAGCAAGCGTGCGAGATCCTCCATCAGGCCTCAATCCCCCTCTGTTTCTTTTGAAGAGGCAGCGTAGCAAGTTGATCCGTCCGCCACCATAGGGCTTGGACGGCGGCGCCCGGACGGTGCCTGACCCAGTAAGAGATGGATGCGTGAGGGAGGGACGCGCGGAAGGCGGGGACTTGTGGTTCATGCCTGCACGGCCGCGCGCGAAAGGCGTATTGCAGCCCGCACACGCCATGCCTTCACAAGCCCCCGCCCGGCGGGCGCGGACCATCCGCCTTGTCGCGCCTCGCCTTGGGAAAGTGGGTCGCCATACCCATGCTGCCCTCGTTCCTTGGCGGATCGGCCGGCGCCGGACGGGATTTTGTCGAGGGAGGGGTTTCGACGCCGGCCTTACCCGAAAGAATGGCATCCCCCCGCCCGCGTTCCCCCGCGCGCGACGGACCGGGGCGGGCAAGCGAGCAATCGCGCGGGCGGCGGGCGGCCCGTTGCGATGCGGCGGCAGGGCGAACGCACGCCGGTTCCGGCAGGGGGTGACAGGGTTGACACTGTTCAGGAGAAAAATTCTCCGCTGCGCGGGAATCCCCTGCCCCGGCCTGCGTCTCCTCCCCCATCGCATCCACGAAGGCGCAGGCTTCGGCATGATGCGCGTCCCATTCGGCCCCGGCTTCCTCCCGGGCGGCCTCGCCGGCCTCCGCCGCCAGCTCGAACGCCTGCTCCTCACCCAGCCCTTCCTCCAGCAGCGCCGCTTCCTCGTCCAGCTCGGTCCAGCGCCCGCGGTAATCCACCCATGCCTCGCGCGGAGTGGCAAGGCCCGGCACATGGCCATCCTCCGCGCCGGGCGCACGCTCCATCATGCCGGGATCGGGCGGATGGCCGCCCAGCATGGCCAGCAGCTCGTCGAAGCGCGCGGCGGCATCCTCCACCTCCGGCCGATCGCACAGCCGGTCGAGCCGCCCGAGATGGGCGAGGAGCAGGCGGCCGTCATAGCGGCGGCGGCGCGCCACTTCCTCGCCGTGATAGAACACCGGCTCATCCACCCCGTTCAGCGCATGATCGGCCAGCACCGCCTCGGCATGGTCGCGGGCGAGCGCCAGCGCCGCATCCCAGGCGAGCGCGAAGGCCGCATCGCGCCGCCGCGCCTTGTAGGCGGTCTGCGGGGAGATCCGCGCCGCCTTGCAGGCGAGGCGGACATTGCCGCTGGCGGCAAGCCGGTCGCAAAACAGCAGGCGGCGGTCCGGGGTGAATTCACCCGCCCCTCCAGCAAAAGTGGGAACCGGTTTTGCGCCCGGGAGGGGCGGCAGAGACTCCCCTCCAGCAAAAGTGGGAACGTCCCCCTCCAACGAAGCAGCGGAAACACGATGTATCGGGAATGGATCGAACATGATTCACCTCCAGCCGAAAATGGCGGCAAGATAGGTGCTGGGCACCGAGGGGAATCAAGGCATCTAGGTCAGGCGAGGGCCTGTAGGAAAATGATTACTGAATTAGGCCCAACTGATTTCCTGCTCTAACTTTGGGAGAAAGATATGGCCGGACGTATTCGTGAGCGCGATCTTGTAATTCCAGCACTACGCGCAGCCGTTAAGATGGGCGGTGAAATTCACATGACCAAGTTGATTGATATGATGATTGATGAATTTGAGCCAGAAGGTGAAGATGCCCAAATTATTGAACATCGCAATGATAGCAAATTTAGCCAGAAGGTACGCAATCTAGTCTCTCATAGAGAGAACAGTACTAGCATATTCTCCCGGGGATATGCCATTTATATAGCTCAATCGGAATCTATTCGCATTACCGATTTAGGGCGGAAATTTCTCGATCAAGTTCCCGCAGATGAGTAGAGCGCCTTATAACCCGGCTTGAACCATTTCAGTTCTGTTCCGCTGGTCGCATCTTTATCCCAAACGAACCAAGCATAGGCGGTAGTGCCTGTACCCTTCTGTACAGCGCCTGCCGGATAGAATGTGATCCGCTCACTAAAAACCCATACACGCGACGGCGGCGCTTCCGAAAATATAGTGCGCTGCCGGTTTGCACCTTCAAGGAAGGCCAACCGCAAAAGTAACGCGAACTTTTTATCGGCTTTCTTTAAGCCGGCCTGCACGAAACCTTCTGCTGCATTATAAGGTGGATTAGTAATAATATTCGATGCCTTGCGCCAACTCTCAAGAAAATCGTGATCACCATCGCCATAGCCTCGATCAACGAGATCCGAGCTAATGACTCTATTGCCAGTGGCTTCCAGCACCTCTGACATGGCTCCATCACCGCAAGCACACTCCCAAATATCACCGACGAACTTCTCGTTATCGATGAGCGCGTAGGTTGCCCATGCGGGTGTAGGAAAGAAATCAGGACCGTCTAAATCAGCAAACCGCTTCATAGTCGGCTTGAACCCGCCGTTAAGGTGATATGTAGCATCCATGATTATTAATTTATCAGAATCAATGGCTTAGTCAATATCATCTAAACGACTCTAACAATTCAATTTTCTGAAAAATCTTTCATCTACCGCCTCAGCAGCGGGCCGAGATAGCCGCCGGTAAAGCTGCGCGGGTTGGCCCCCACTTCCTCCGGCGCGCCTTCCGCCATCCCGCCCGCGCAGGGGCAGGCTATCATTGCCTTAACGCTTGAGCAGGGGGGCGAGATAACCGCCCGTGAAGGAGCGTGGCTCTGCGGCGACATCTTCGGGAGTTCCCTCGGCAATGATCTCCCCGCCGCGCACGCCGCCTTCGGGGCCGAGGTCGATAATCCAGTCCGCCGTCTTGATGACGTCCAGATTGTGCTCGATCACCACCACGGAATTGCCCTGATCGACCAGCCGCTGCAGCACTTCCAGCAGCTTGCGCACATCCTCGAAGTGAAGGCCGGTGGTCGGCTCGTCGAGGATATAGAGCGTCTGCCCGGTGGAGCGGCGGCTGAGTTCCTTGGCGAGCTTCACCCGCTGCGCTTCGCCCCCTGACAGGGTGGTGGCCTGCTGGCCGACCTTGACATAGCCGAGGCCGACTTCGTTCAGCATATGCATCTTGTCGCGGATCGGCGGCACCGCCTTGAAGAATTCCTCCGCGTCCTCGATCGTCATGTCGAGCACGTCGGCGATGCTCATGCCCTTGAACTTCACTTCCAGCGTCTCGCGGTTGTAGCGCTTGCCGTGGCATTCCTCGCAGGTGACGTAGACATCGGGCAGGAAGTGCATCTCGATCTTGATCAGCCCGTCGCCCTGGCAGGCCTCGCACCGCCCACCCTTCACATTGAAGCTGAACCGCCCCGGCTTGTAGCCGCGCGCCTCGCTCTCCGGCAGGGCGGCGAACCAGTCGCGGATATTGGTGAAGGCGCCGGTATAGGTGGCCGGGTTGCTGCGCGGGGTGCGGCCGATCGGCGACTGGTCGATCTCGATCACCTTGTCGCAATATTCGAGGCCGGTGATCCGGTCATGCGCGCCGGCGATCACCCGCGCGCCGTTGAGCACGCGGGCGGCCCCGGCGTGCAGCGTGTCGATGGTGAAGCTGGACTTGCCGCTGCCCGAGACGCCGGTGACGCAGCAGAAGGTGCCGAGCGGGATGGCGGCGGTGACGTTGCGCAGATTGTTGGCGCGGGCGCCGTGGACGGTGATGTGGTGGCCGTTGCCCTTGCGCCGCTGCTTCGGCACTTCGATCTCGCGCGTGCCGTTGAGATAGGCGGCGGTCAGGCTGTCCCTGCTCTTGAGGATCTGCGCCAGCGTGCCCTGCGCCACCACCTGCCCGCCATGCACCCCCGCGCCCGGCCCCAGGTCCACGATATGGTCGGCGGCGCGGATCGCATCCTCGTCATGCTCCACCACGATCACCGTGTTGCCGAGGTCGCGCAGGCGCTTGAGCGTTTCCAGCAGCCGGTCGTTGTCGCGCTGGTGGAGGCCGATGCTCGGCTCGTCCAGCACATAGAGCACGCCCGACAGCCCGCTGCCGATCTGGCTGGCAAGGCGGATGCGCTGGCTTTCCCCGCCCGACAGCGTGCCGCTGGTCCGGTCGAGATTGAGGTAGTCCAGCCCGACATTGTTGAGGAAGCCCAGCCGCTCGTTGATTTCCTTGAGGATGGCGCGGGCGATCTGGTTCTGCTGCTCGGTCAGCCTGCCGTCCAGCGTGGCGAAGAACGCCAGCGCGTCGGCCACCGACAGCTTGGTCGGCCCGGCGATGTCCTGCCCCGCCACCTTCACCGCCAGCGCCTTCTCGTTGAGGCGCTTGCCGCCGCAAGTCTCGCAGGGCTGCGCGGTCTGGTAGCGGGACAGCTCCTCCCGCATCCAGGCGCTGTCGGTCTGCAGCATGCGGCGGTTGAGATTGCCGATCACGCCCTCGAACGGCTTCTGGACCGTGTAGCTCTTGCGCCCGTCCTTGAAGGTCAGTTCCACCGGCAGGCCGCCGGTGCCGTGCAGGATGATGGCACGCTGGTCCGGTTCCAGCGCGTTCCACGGCGTGGTCAGGTCGAAGCCATAGGCGCGGGCCAGGCTTTCCAGCACCTGCATGTAATAGGGCGACGGCGGGTTGGACTTGGCCCACGGCACCACCGCGCCCTGCTTGAGCGTCAGGTTCTCGTTCGGGACGACCAGCTGCGGGTCGAACAGCAGCTTCTCCCCCAGCCCGTCGCAGGCCGGGCAAGCGCCCTGCGGCGCGTTGAAGCTGAACAGGCGCGGCTCGATCTCCTCGATGGTGAAGCCGGAGACCGGGCAGGCGAACTTCTCGCTGAACACGATGCGGTTGGCGGGAATGCCGGCGCCTTTCATGGAACCGAGGGATTCCCCTTTTCCCGTTCGGGCTGAGCTTGTCGAAGCCCCGTCCTGCCCGTCCGAAGAAGAGGGCTGCCCTTCGACAGGCTCAGGGCGAGCGGAAGCAAGAGCCTCCGCCACAGTCCCATCCGCCAGATCGACATAGGCCAGCCCTTCCGCCAGCCTCAGCGCCTGCTCGAAGGAATCCGCCAGCCGCGTCTCGATCCCTTCGCGCACGGCGAGGCGATCGACCACCACTTCGATGTCGTGCTTGTATTTCTTGTCGAGCGCGGGCGCTTCCTCGATCGGGTAGATTTCCCCGTCGATCCGCACGCGGGTGAAGCCGGCCTTCTGCCATTCCGCCAGCTCCTTGCGGTATTCGCCCTTGCGGCCGCGCACCACCGGGGCGAGCAGGTAGAGCCGCGTCCCTTCCGGCAGGGCCATCACCCGGTCCACCATCTGGCTGACCGTCTGCGCCGCGATCGGCAGGCCGGTGGCGGGCGAATAAGGCACGCCCACCCGCGCCCACAGCAGGCGCATGTAGTCGTAGATCTCCGTCACCGTCGCCACGGTGGAACGCGGATTGCGGCTGGTCGTCTTCTGTTCGATGGAAATGGCGGGGCTGAGGCCGTCGATATGCTCGACATCCGGCTTCTGCATCATCTCCAGGAACTGACGCGCATAGGCCGAAAGCGATTCCACATAGCGCCGCTGCCCCTCCGCATAGATGGTGTCGAAGGCGAGGCTGGACTTGCCCGAGCCGCTCAGGCCGGTGATGACGATCAGCGCATCGCGCGGCAGGTCTATGTCGATGCCCTTGAGATTGTGCTCCCGGGCGCCGCGGACGGAAATGGTGGTGAGGGACATGGGCGGGATGTGGAGGCTCGTGTGGCGAGAGTCCAGAGGCGCCCTCATGGCGCGCCCTGGATCGCCATTTGTTCCTTAAATGTTCGCAATGGTCAAGTGGGCACGGCGATCTTTTCGTCACCCCCGGCTTGGTATAGCTTCCGATATTCCAACAGGAGGATTCCGCCATGCTCATTGCCCGCCCCCTTGCCCTGCTCGCGCTGCTTGCCGCTGCGCCGGCGCTCGCGCTCGAAGTGCCGCCGTCGGACCAGGCGCCGCTGTCCCCGCAGGATGAATCGGCCGCCTTCCGCGCCGCCGGGTTCGAGCAGGCGGGCGGCGAATGGCGCGGCTGCGGCGATCCGGGCACGGCGGGCTACACCCCCGGCGAAATCTCGCAGGTGCTGGACCTGAACAACGATGGCCTGCCGGAAGCGGTGATTACCGAAGGCAGCGCATTCTGCTTCGGCATGACCGGGCTGGGCTATTCCCTGGTCAGCAAGCAGGCCGACGAGAGCTGGCGCCTGCTCGATGGCCGGGGCGGCATCCCCACTTTCCTCGGAACGCGGGGAGCGGACGGCTGGCCGGACATCGAGGTCGGCGGCCCCGGCTTCTGCTTCCCGGTGCTGCGCTGGGACGGGAAGGAATACAAGCTCGACCGGCATCAGTATGACGGCAAGCCCTGCCAGGGCTGAGACGAAGGCTTTGGCCAACCCCCGGTCCTTCTAAGAAAAACAAGACAACGGAGGCAGGAATGACGGAAACGACCGAAAGCCCATCCGGGCAGTCCGGGCAGCATGATCGGCAATCGCCGTCCGCCGGCTTTGTCGTGATCGGCATGGCGCGGCATAATTGGGGCTGGTTCGCCTTGCGCGGGGTGCTGGCGATCCTGCTCGGGATAGCGGCCTTCCTGGCGCCCGGCCTCACCCTGTTCGCCTTCACGCTGGTCTTCGCCGCCTTCTGCTTCGCCGACGGGATCGCCATGCTCATCACCGGCATTCGCCGCGCCGGTTCCGGCCATGCGCCGTGGTGGACCATGATCCTGCCCGGCCTCGCGGGAATAGCGGTGGGCGTGATCTTCCTGTTCTGGCCCCTGCTCTCCACCCTGGCCTATGCGATTGCCACGGTCCTGCTGGTGGCGGGCTGGGCCATCGTCACCGGGGCCTTGCAGATCGCCGCCGCCATCCGGCTGCGCGAGGAGATCGAGGGCGAATGGATTCTGGGGCTGGCGGGGCTGTTCGGCGTGGTGCTCGGCCTTGCCCTCATCACGCTGACGGCGCTGCAGCCCACCCTCTCCATCCTCTCCGTGGCCTGGCTGATCGGCTTCTACGCCATCATGACCGGCGTGATGCTGCTGATGCTGGGGCTTCGCCTGCGCAAGCGGGCAGGCTGAAGGCCCGGCCGCCGCACGGATCGCGGGAGCAGCATCATATCGCATCGCCTGTTCATCGCCATCGCCCTGCCGGAGCCGATCCGCGACCTGCTGGTGGATTGCATGGAAGGGATCGAGGGCGCGCGCTGGCAAGGCGAGGAGCAATTGCACCTCACCCTGCGCTTCGCGGGCGAGGTCGACACGCCGCTGGCCAACGATCTGGCGGACCGGCTCGGCACGCTGACCTGCCCACCCTTCCCGCTCGCGATCCGGGGCGTGGGCCATTTCGAGCGCAAGGGCCACCCCCGCGCGGTCTGGGCCGGGATCGCGCCTTCGCCGGAACTGGAGGTGCTGCAGCGCAAGGTCGAGCGCGCCTGCCAGGAGGTTGGGCTGGAGCCGGAGCACCGCCGCTTCACCCCGCATGTCACCCTGGCCCGGCTGAACAGCGCAAGCGGCCCGATTGCCCCGTTCCTGCTAGCACGCTCAGGCCTCGCCAGCGCGCCCTTCACGGTGGACGGCTTCACCCTCTACGAAAGCCACCTCGGAGAAACCGGCTCCATCTACGAGCCGGTGGTGCGCTATCCGCTGCGGTGAGGCGCGGCGGCGGGAAGCGGGATCACTCCTTCTTGTCGAAGGAAAGCTCGTGCCGCGAAGCCGGCTGGGGCAGGACGCCCAGCTGGATCGCCACGTCGCGATAGTTCCAGTAGCTGTATTCCTGCGTGATCTTCCCATTCCTGTAGAGGTGGTGAGTCACGCCCCGGGTATGGGTCGTCTTGCCCTTGGCCGGCATGCCGAGGAAATCGGCATTGTGCTGCACCTTCCATAGCCAGTGCATGATGGACCATTCATCATAATCTATAGTGGCGCCCGCCCGGGCGTCGCGCGTCTTCTCGTCCCAATAGGCGGCGTCGTAACCCTGAGGCGTGCCGACCTGAAATTCGTCGGCCTGGTTATTCCGCACCCCGCCATTGTAGCGGATGATGTCGAACTGATGCACGCCGAGCGGCGAATCCGGGCCGTAATTGTCGAACGGCTCGAACGCGCGGAGCAGGTCGTCCTTGGTGTTTATCATCTGGCCCAGGATGATGTCCTCGAACACGAACTCGTCGGCATAGTAAGCCGCCACCCCCTGCGCGCCTTCATGGAAGAAGGCGTCGATCCATTTCTGCCCCGTGGCAAGGCTGCGGGTTCCGGCCCCGGAAGGGGCGCCGGTCGCGGCCGAAGCGGCGCCGGTCAACCCGGCGGCGGCAAGGCACCCTGCCCCCAATATTCCGCCGCGCAGCATGGTCCGCCGGTCAAGCGGCGATCTTTCCTGATCGAGATATGCGAGATGCATCCTGATTCCTCTCCCACTTTTATCCATCGAATATTTATCAACGCATTCGTTAACACACGGCGAGGCAGGCCGTCCATGGAAACCTGCCAAGCCATCCCTTGCCAGACACGGGATTTGGCTCCATTTTCGAGGGATAAGCAGGCGAATGCGCCAGGCCAAACAGCCCTGTTCAACCGGCCCCGGATCGGGCAAAGCCGAAACAGAAAGTTACAGGAGTGTAAGTGACCGTGACTGTCGCCCGTCTGTTTCTCGCCGTATCCCCCGCCGCACTGCTCGCAGGTTGCACGACCATGAACCAAGCCGCCCAGATCGAACCCGCACCCGCCACCCCGGCCGTCGCCATTCCGCAGGGAACCGGCATTTTCGCGGAAACCTCGCCCCTGCCGTTCGAGGCCCCCGATTTCTCGAAGATAACCGATGCCGATTACCTTCCGGCCATCGAGCAGGGCATGGCGATCCAGCGGGCGGAAATCGAAGCCATCGCCAGCAATCCCGCCACACCGACGATAGAGAACACGCTGGCGGCGATGGAACGGTCGGGCCAGATGCTCACCCGGGCGCTGGCCGCCTTCTATGCCGTGGTCGGGGCCAACACCAACGACGCGCTCGATGCGATCGAGAAGACGGTGTCGCCCAGGCTGGCCGCCCATGGCGATGCGATCGTGCTGGATTCCCGCCTGTTCGCGCGGATCAAGGCGCTGCATGACAATCGCGCCGCGCTGCCCCCTGGCGGGGAAGACGCCCGGCTGCTGGAAGTGACTTACGAGCGCTTCGTCAATGCCGGCGCGCAATTGAACGATGCCGACAAGGAAAAGCTCAAATCCATCAACGAGCAGCTTTCAACGCTCGGCACGGAATTTTCCCAGAAGCTGACCGAGGCGAGCAAGCGGGCGGCGCTGGTCGTCAACACCAAGGCCGAGCTGGCCGGGCTTTCCGATGGAGAGATAGAGGCCGCCGCCAAGGAGGCGCAGGAGCGCGGGTTGAAGGGCAAATACGTCCTCTCGCTCATCAACACCACCCAGCAGCCCGCGCTGGCCAAGCTGACCAATCGTGAAACGCGGCGCAAGCTCTATGAGGCCAGCGTGACACGAACCTCACGCGGCGATGCGAACGATACCCGCGCCATCACCGTCAGGATCGCGGAGCTTCGCGCGGAGAAGGCCGCCCTGCTCGGCTATCCGGACTATGCCAGCTATGCGATGTTCGACCGGATGGTGAAGAAGCCGGGGGAAGCAATTGATTTCATGGAAGGGATGGTTCCAGCCCTGGCCGCCAAGCAAACCGAGGAGGCCAGCGAGCTGAACGCCGCGATCAAGGCCGCCGGCGGCAAGTTCACCGTCCAGCCGTGGGATTGGGATTTCTATGCGGAGAAAGTCCGCAAGGCGAAATACGATCTCGATGACAGCGCGGTGAAGCCCTATTTCGAGATGACCCGGGTGCTGGAGGACGGCGTGTTCCATGCCGCAAACCAGATCTACGGCATCCGCTTCGTCAAGCGCACCGATCTGCCGGTCTATCAGGCCGATGTGAGCACCTACACCGTGTTCGACAAGGACGGCTCGGAGCTTGGGCTGTTCTATTTCGATCCCTTCGCCCGGCCCAACAAGCAGGGCGGCGCATGGATGGGCAATTTCGTGGAGCAATCGGGGCTGATGGGCACCAGGCCCGTGGTCTATAATGTGCTCAACATCGCCAAGGCTCCCGCCGGGGAACCGCAACTGGTGAGCTGGGACGATGTCATCACCATGTTCCACGAAATGGGCCATGGCCTGCACGGCCTGTTCGCCGCCCAGAAATATCCCTCGATCTCCGGCACCAACACGGCGCGGGACTTCGTGGAGTTCCCCAGCCAGTTCAACGAGCATTTCGCCACCCAGCCGCAGATCCTCGCCAATTATGCCCGGCATTACAAAACCGGCGAGCCGATCCCGGCCGAATTGATGGCGAAGATCGACCGGGCCAGGAAGTTCAATCAGGGCTATGCGCTGGGCGAAGTGATGGCGGCCGCCCTGCTCGACATGAAATGGCACGCCTTCAAGCCGGGGGAAGTGCCGCGCGATGGGGACGCATTCGAGAAATCCGCGCTGGGCAGCCTGGGGCTGCGCGTCGATGTCGTCCCGCCGCGCTATCACAGCCCCTATTTCCGGCATATCTGGGACCATGGCTATGCGGCGGGCTATTACTCCTACATCTGGACCGAGATGATCGCGCATGACGCGTTCGATCATATGAAGGACAGCCCGGAGGGCGTGTCCCGCGCCGGTGGAGAGCTGTTCCGCGAGAAGATCCTCTCGCGCGGCAATACGGTCGATTATGCCACGATGTATCAGGATTATGCCGGACGTCAGCCGAGCATAGAGCCGATGCTGGAAGAACGCGGCCTTTCAGGCGAGGACAAGCAGCCGTAACCGGCTGAACGGCGTGCCACCCAACCGGCGGCGCGCTTTTCGTCAGCGGGTCGACAAAGCGCGCGCGCCCGGCTCGCCCAGCCATTGGGCGTCGACGTTCCAGACCTCGCGGATGGCGGAGCGGGACAAGGCCCGTTCCGGCGGCCCGTCCTGATCGAGCGTCCCTTCCGACAGCACCAGCACCCGGTCGGCATGGTTCATCGCCAGCGTCAGGTCATGGAGCACCAGCACCACCCCCGCGCCGAGCCGGGCCGCTTCCCGCAACCGGGCCAGCATGGCAAGCTGATGCGCGAGATCAAGCGCCGCCAGCGGCTCGTCCGCGAGGATCCAGTGCGGCTCGCCCGCCAGCACCCGTCCGAACAATGCCCGGGCGCGTTCGCCACCCGACAGCGCCGATACGGGGCGATCAGCGAGGGCGGCGAGATCCAGCGCGGCAAGCGTGCGCTCCACCACCTCTGCCCCGCCCGCTGCCGCGTCGCCATGGGGCAGGCGTCCGAGCGCGACCAGATTGCGCACTGACAGATCCCAGGCAATCGCCCCGTGCTGCGGGAGATAGCCGATGGCCTGCGCCCGGCTCTTGATGGCCATGCCAATCAAGGCGGAACCATCGAGCGTGACGGTACCCGTATCCGGCTTCAGCAAACCCGCGAGGCACGACAGCAAGGTCGATTTTCCCGCCCCATTGGGCCCGCAGATTGCGGTGATCTCGCCACGGCGCAGTTCCGTCGCGACATCATGCAATGCCGGCGTCGTGCCCAGCCGGAGCGAAAGGCCATGCGCCGCCAGCATCAGGCGATCCCCCGGCGCATGCGCAGCAGCAGGAACAGGAAGAAGGGCGAGCCGAGCAAGCTGAGGGCGATGCCGAGCCGCAGTTCGGTGACGAGCGGCAGGATGCGGCAGAGGCTGTCCGCCACCAGCACCAGCAAGGCCCCGGCCAGCGCGCTGGGCAGGATGAGGCTGGACGGGCGCCTGTCGGTCAGCGGACGAACCAGATGCGGGACGATCAGGCCGACGAAGCCGATGATCCCCGCCACCGCCACGCCCGCCCCCACCGTCAGCGCCACCCCCGCGATGAGCCAGGCCTGCAACCGCGGCAGATCGATCCCGAGGGAGCGCGCCGCCGCCTCGCCCAGGGTCAATGCGTCCAGCCCCCTGCCCGCCGCCGCCAGGCAGGCGATGCCCGCTACGGTCAGCGGCGCGGCCAGCCATACTTCCTGCCAGCCCCGGTCCGTCAGCGCCCCCATCAGCCAGGTCACGATCTCGCTCATCGCGAAGGCATTGGGCGCGAAGCTGATGATGAGCGACGTCAAGGTGCCGGAAAGGCTCGCGATCATCAGTCCGGCAAGCGTGAACAGGGCGATGCCGCCCGTGCGCCCGGCAATCGCCGCCAGCAGCGCCATCGCGCCCGCAGCCCCCGCCAGAGCGAAGAGCGGCAAGGCCCAGGGATGGATCGCCAGCCCCAGCGCCAAGCTGACAACCGCGCCCAGCGCCGCGCCGGGGCCGATGCCGAACAGGCCCGGATCGGCCAGCGGATTGCGCAGATAGCCCTGCATCGCGGCGCCGGCCGCGCCCAGTCCGGCCCCCACCGCGATCGCGAGGAGCCCGCGCGGCATGCGCAATTCGAGCAGAATGACGGCGGCATTGGGCGTATCCGCCGGATCGAGCCAGATCCGCCCGGCCAGCAGGGAAAGCGGCAGCACGGCGGCCAGCAGCAGCGCGAGGATCAGGCTGAGCCGGTTCATCCCGCGACCTCCGCCTGAGTCCCACCTGTGGCCATCGCCTGTCTTATCTCGCGCAGCCGTTCGGCGGCGCGGATGATGGTCGGCCCGCCGCAGAAGATGAGGCTGGGATCGAGCACATGGCGGCGCGTATCCGCCAGGCTTTCCAGCGCGGGATGTTGCAGCATCCTGTCCTCGCCGGTGCTGGAATCCCCCGCCGCCAGGATGAGGCGGGGCGGATCGGCCAGCATCTCCTCCAGCGGAAGGTAGTCGGCCTGGCGCAGCCCGCGCGCGGCGCTGTGGCTGGAAAAACCGGTCCGGCGCATGATGTCGGAAATCAGCGCGTCGGGACCGGGCACGATCCCGCCGGACTGCCATACCACCGCGGGAATGGCGGGCGAGCTTGCCGCTGGCGCCGCCCGGGCCAGCGCCCGCTCGATCCCTTGGACCAGCCGTTCTCCCCTTTCCGGATGGCCGGTGAGGCGCGCCAGCCCCCTGATCTGCTCGATGCTTTCCGGGACATCGTGCTCGATGGCGAAGCTCTCCACCCGGATGCCGAAGCGCTCCAGCGCGATCCGGGTCGCCGACGGCATGAAGGTGCCCGCCACCACCACATCGGGCTTGAGCGCGAGGATTTCCTCCACCGTGCCGCCCGTGGCCGGGAAGCGGCGGGCAACGCGCAGATCAATCGAGCTGGAGCGCGGATCATGGCTGTAATGCGAAATGGCAAGGATCTGCGATGGGTCCACCACATCCGCCAGGATCGCGTCGCTGCACGGGTTGAGCGAGACGATAGTGGGGTGCTCCCGCGGCTGCTCCGCCGGCCCGGGGCCAGTGCAGCCCGCCAGGGCGGCCAGCGCCGCCGCGAGAAGCGCCCGCATCGTCACATCTTCAGCCGCGCCCCGATATAGGCCGCACGCCCCTCGGTGTTGTAGCCGGATGCGATCACATAGCGTTCGTTCCAGACGTTCTCGACCCGGCCGAACAGCTCGACATTCTCGCTGACCGCGAAACTGGCCCGCACATCGCCAAGGGCATGGCTTTTCAGCCGGACGGTGTTCGCGGCATTGTCCCATGCCTTGCCCACGATCCGGATGTCGGCGCCGAGCGAAAGGCCGAAACCGCTCGTCCAGTCGATCGAGCCGGTGGCCATGTGCTTGGGCCTGCGCGCAAACTCATTGCCCTCGTTGATGTCGCCCGGCGTGCGGTTCTTCGTATCGGTGTAGCTGTAGACCAGCCCCGCGTAGAGGCCGGGAGCAATGGCAACGCCGCCCTCGACCTCGAAGCCTTCGGCCCGCGCCTTCGCCTGGTTGAAATAGAAGCCGAACGGCCGGGTATCGCAAAGCGGATCGGTGCCGGAGAAGCAGCTGAAGAAGTCGATCAGGTTGCGGGAATCCCGGCGGAACCCGGAGAGCGAGAAATACAGCGGATCGCCGCGCTGGCCGTAGGAGATGCCGGCGTCATAGCCCTTGCTCCGTTCCGGGGCGAGGCCCGGATTGCCGTATTGCGACAGCAGCTGATACAGCGTGGGGGCCTTGAAGCCTTCGCCATAGGAAGCGCGAATGCGCCAGTCCGGGGCAAATTCCAGCACGCCATTGGCCCCGAAGGTCCATTCGTCGCCGAATTCGGAATGATCGTCATAACGGACGCCCGCGGTCAGCGTCAGGGCCTGCCCGTAATAGCCGATCAGCGCATGGCCGCTGCTGGTTTCCGCCTTGCCGCTGTCGGGCGCGTTGGAAAAGCGGGTCCACTCGTGGTCGGCGCCGAAATCCAGCGCGAAATTGCCGGGCAGTTCCACCCGGCCCAGCAATTCGACCCGTTCGGAGCGGCCGTCGATGCTGTAGGGAAAGGACGGATCGTCCCCATCGCGCTGCGTGTCGGATAGGGCGAAACCCGCGTTCAGGGTCAGCCCGCCGGCCTGATAGAGCGCGCCGACCCGGCCGGACCAGACCCGCAGCTTCTCGGTCGCGTCGGTATCGGCGAAGGTATAATCCGGCGGCGGGAAGCCATCGAGATCGACCTTCCCTTCGACATAGCGGGCGCTGCCGGTCAAGGCGAGGGCGTCGGTGAGCTGATAGCTGGCCCGGCCCGCGATATTGTATTGGCGGTATCCATCGTCCTCGGCGCCGCCGGCCGCCGTGGAGAAACCCTGGGAATCGATGAAGCTGGCGGAAATCCCGGCCTCCAGCCGATCGTTCACCACCCCGGCGGCGGCAGTGGCCGTCACCTGCTCCTCCCCGCCATATTCGATGCTGGCGGAAACCCCGTTCTCCAGCCGGGTGGCGATGTTCATCACGCCGCCCATGGCCTGCGAGCCCCATACCACCGAGTTGGGGCCGCGCAGCAGTTCGATGCTCTCCACCGTCCCCGCCGCAAGCTGCGACACGTCGAATTCGCCATTGGCATTGGCCGGATCGTTGAGCCGCACCCCGTCCACCAGCACCAGGGTCTGCCCGGCGGATGCCCCGCGCACGCCCACCAGGGTGAGGCTGCCAAGCCCGCCATTGCGGGTGAAGGTGGTGCCGGGAAGACGGCGCAGGATACGGGTTATATCCGCACCCTGGACGGAAGCGATCTCATCCCTGCCGATGATCGTCACCGGCTGCCCGGTATGGTCGATCGACTGGGGCAGGCCGGTGGCCGTCACCGTGATATCGGGGCGGGAGGAAGTATCCGGAACGGCATCCGAGGGATGGTCCTGCGCCCATGCGGGCTGGGCCATGGAAAGGAATGTCCCGAGAAAATAGAGTGACTTGCGCATTGAACCTCCTGCCTTGAACGAAACGTCGTTCCTGGCGAGAGGCTGGCGCATGTCAGACGCCATCCCGGATCGCTGCCATCGGTACACCCCGCCCGGCGGCTTGAACGACCATCGACGGGCAGGTCTCCTGGCTCCCGGATCATCGCGCCGAGACAGCCTTCCCAACCCTGAGGCCAGTGGCATTGGAGGCAAGGCGCTCCCCGGTCACAGTTGCGGGGGCAGCGCAGGAATCAGGCCTGCTTCCCTCTTAGGCCCGCCGAAGCGGACACCCGTGACATGCCCCGGCCCATATGCGCGCCGGGCAGCCGGTGCAAGAGCCGCATCATTAAGGCTTTTCGAGAGAGCTGTGCCGCTTCGGCACGGATCGAAATTACGGAGTGCTTCCGCTTCCGTCCCGGATTACGCGCCGAGGCGCGCCGTTCAGCGCAGATATGTATCCAGGGAATCGCGTGACAATTTCTGCTTCCATCCAAGACGAACGCCCCGGGGAATTTCGTGCCCGCTTCTCGCGGCGCGCGCGCCCTGCGGCCGCGCGCCAGCGGGTGAAGCATCGCGGCCGGCGTCTTGTCGCGCTGGCCGTGGCGGTGGCCGTCCCGGCCTTCGCCGCGCCGGGCGACTGGGCATTGCTGCAGGACGAAACCACCGCGGCGGCTGCCGCGATGCCCTTTGAAAAAGCCGGTGAAAGTTTCCCCGGCTCCGCCTTCTATTATCTGGCGGAAGATTCCCAGGCCCCGCTTCCGCAATTGCGCGATCCGCTGGCGCCCGGCGCGCATTGGGACAATGAAAATATCGACGCGCGCAGCCAGCAGGCAATCGCCGGCCCGGCCGCCATGCCGCTCGTCCCGCGCGGCACCGCCACCGATCAGGAGCGCGCCCTGCACTGCCTGACGCAGGCGATCTATTACGAAGCCGCCAGCGAATCCGACCCCGGGCAAAGAGCGGTGGCGCAGGTGGTGCTGAACCGCGTGGCCCATCCCGCCTATCCCGACACGGTCTGCGGCGTGGTGTATCAGGGCTCCACCCGCAAGACCGGCTGCCAGTTCACCTTCACCTGCGACGGCGCCCTGGCGCGGACTCCTTCCCGCTTCGGCTGGGATCGCGCGCGGGCCGTCGCGCAAGCCGCCCTTTCCGGTTCGGTCTATGCGCCGATCGGGCTGGCGACCCATTACCACACCATCGCCGTCCATCCCTACTGGGCCGACAGCCTGACCCAGGTGGGCATCATCGGGGCGCATATCTTCTACCGCTTCGGCGGCGCGGCGGGCCGGCCCGCCGCATTCCGCAACGTCTATTTCGGCGCCGAACCCGCGGCATCCGCATTGCTGCGCCCTGACGCTGCCGATGTGCCCGCTCCCGATCCGGCCGCATTTGCGCAGGCCGCATCCACCGCCGTCGTATCCAGGGAAAGCATTTCCAATCAATCCATTGCGCCGGACTATACAGAAGCAGTCCGAAGCCGTGGCGGCGAGAATCTCTACGCCGGATCGAACCTGCCCACTGCCGGAAGCGTCCGGCCCGAATATGCGCGCAGCGGCGAATGGATCGTAAAGCCGTGAATCACTGGGTGCCGGAGCTGCTCGCGGGAACAGGGTTAACGCCAGAGGCGGTTTTCGAAACCAAGACTCCAAAGAAAGGATTAGCCAAGCCCCGCTACACTGGCGCTCCCCACGGTATACCCGAAAACGGAGCCCCAATGACGATTCATTTCGCCGCGGCGCGGAACAGCAGGTTCATGCCCTCCACCCGGTTCGCCGCCAGAGCGGCGTTCTCGATTGCGGCGAATGACAATCATCCGGATGAGAACGCCGAGCAGCTGCTGCACACCGCCTTGCGCTATTTCGCGCGGCACGGGCTCGGCGCGGCCAAGCAGGCGCGGGACGAAGCGAAGGAAGCCTTCTTTTCCAACGATCGCCAATCCTATGACCGCTGGATGTCGATCTGCCGGACCCTGGACAAATGCGTTGCCCGCCAGCTGGCCCGGGAAGTGATCGAAGGCGGCCTGGGCGACGGCAACGGCCGGGGCTGAACGGCATCGCATTCGCCGGCCTCGGGCCCATCCAGTCCGGCATATCACCATCGTCGCCGTTAGCGCGCTCTTAACCAATCGGTGACGCTTTCCCGGTAAATGCTCCCTGGGAACTCTCTCAGGAGCAGACCTATTCAAAGGTTGCGGCGCATATTCAATGGCCTGAACGGCACGGACGCGATCGACGATCGGGTCCGGCGCCTGATGGTGGATACGCTCTATTCGCAGCCGCGCAGCCTCGTGATCGGCGCGATCTGCGGGATTTCGACCAGCGGCATCGGCGCCTATGTCAGCAACGATCCCTGGCTCATCTACGGCTGCGTCGCGCTCACGATCATCGCGATCGCGCGCGTCACCAACGCGCTCTGGCTGGCGCGCAACCGCAACGAACAGAATGCCAGGCGGCTCGAACAGCTCTACGAAGTGGGCGCGTTCAGCTACGCCCTCACCGTCGGCGTGCTCGCGGCGTTCGCGATCGCGCGGCATGTCGAAGTCGAGATCCTGATCCTGCTGGTGGCGAACGCGATCATCTATGGCGTGGGCATTTCCGCGCGCAATGCGGGCCGGCCCTTCATCGCCATCGGGCAATTGTTCCTTTCGCTGATTCCGCTGATCTCGCTCGCCAGCTTCAATGCCCTGATCGACCTCAACCTCGCCTATCTGGCCCTCGCCGTGGCGCTGGTACTGGTGCTGCCGGCAATGATGGAGATCACCGCGAATGTGAACGACGCGCTGAGGAAGTCCGTGGCCGAGGCGGAAACCAGCGCGCGGCTCGCCGAGCGAATGCAGGTCCTTGCCCGGACCGACATCGTCACGGGGCTGGCCAACCGGGCCGGCCTCAATTACGAGCTAGCCGAGAAATTCATGACTCTGCCCGACGATCACCGGCTGGCGCTGCTGTGGATCGACCTCGACCGCTTCAAGGAAGTCAACGACACCCTCGGCCATCCCGTGGGCGACAAGCTGCTGGCGGAGGTCGCCAGGCGGCTTCGCAACTCGGTTCCGCAGGACGCGACCGTCGCGCGCTTCGGCGGCGACGAATTCATCGTCGCCTGCGACCTGAATACCAGGCTGGAGTGCGAGGAACTGGCCGGACGGATTCTCGACGAGATCACGCGCCCCTTCCGGATCGATGGAGATCGCCTGGAGATCGGCGCATCCATGGGCATCGCCGTGCTGCCCGAAGACGGCGCCGACGTAGATACATTGATGCAGAGCGCCGACCTGGCGCTGTATCACGCCAAGGTCAGCGGCAGGCGGCAGGCCAGCTTCTTCACGGCATCCATGACTCGCGACCTGGTTCGCCGCCGCGAGATCGAGGCGGAGCTGCGCGGCGCGATCCAGCGCAACGAATTGTCGGTCTTCTTCCAGCCGATCGTCGATCTGGAAACCGGCCGCATTCGGACCTTCGAGGCGCTGGTGCGCTGGTTCCACCCGGAAAAGGGAGAGCTTCGCCCGGACGAATTCATTCCGGTGGCGGAGGAAACCGGCCTCATCATCACGCTGGGCAACTGGATCACCGGCCAGGCGGCGCGCGCCTGCGCGCAGTGGCCCGAGGACGTCACGGTGGCCGTCAATCTTTCGCCGCTGCAGATCAAGGCGCCCGGCGCGGCCCTGGGCATCCTCAATGCGCTCAAGGATGCGCGGCTCGACCCGAGGCGGCTGGAGCTGGAAGTCACCGAAAGTCTGTTCCTGGACGACGACAGCCACACGACCCAGTTCATGGAAGAGCTGTCCTCGATCGGCATCCGCTTCGCGCTGGACGATTTCGGCACCGGCTTCTCGTCTCTGGGCTATATCAACAAGCTGCCCTTCAAGAAGATCAAGGTCGACCGCAGCTTCGTGTCCGGCGCCAATGTCGGGCGCAAGAGCGACGCCATCCTCCGGGCCGTCGCCGGGATGGGCTCCACCCTCGAACTCGACATCGTCGCCGAGGGGCTCGAGACGATCGAGCAGGTCCGCGCGGTCCGCAATGCGGGATGCACCCTCGGCCAGGGCTATTACTTCAGCCGCGCCGTTCCGGACTACCTTGCCTCGATGCTGCTGGTGAAGGAGCGGGAGAAGGACGCCGCGTGACCCGGCCGACCCGGCGCCGCTCGCGGGATATTCCTTTCCGTCGCCGGCAGCTTTATGCGTAGCCGCAACACAGGAAAATTGCCCGTTCCCGCCCGCCCACAGGCCCGGAAAAAGGGTTTTCCCACGCCCTTATAGATATTGCGAACCATTATCTTAAAATAGTTGGAAACCTCTTGCTTTGGCGGTTGCAATCGGGTCCGGGCGAGCCTAGGGCAACCCCGTCCATCGGCGCCTTCCCCACTGCGGGACGTGGGGTTGTGCCATTTGCCAGCCGCCAGCTCCCGCAAAAGGGAAGGAATTCGTCGACTTATGGCTCGCAAGAAGATTGCCCTCATCGGCGCCGGCAACATCGGCGGCACCTTGGCCCACCTCGCGGCGCAGAAGGAACTGGGTGACATCGTCCTGTTCGACGTGGTCGAAGGCGTTCCTCAGGGCAAGGCGCTCGACCTGTCGCAATGCGGCCCGATCGAAGGCTTCGACGCCAACATCACCGGCACCAACGATTACAAGGACATCGCGGGCGCGGACGTCATCATCGTCACCGCCGGCGTGGCCCGCAAGCCGGGCATGAGCCGCGACGATCTGCTCGGCATCAACCTCAAGGTGATGAAGTCGGTAGGCGAAGGCATCAAGGAAAATGCCCCGGACGCCTTCGTGATCTGCATCACCAACCCGCTGGACGCGATGGTCTGGGCGCTGCGCGAATTCTCCGGCCTGCCCCACAACAAGGTCGTCGGCATGGCCGGCGTGCTCGATTCCGCCCGCTTCTCGACCTTCCTCGCCTGGGAATTCGGCGTCTCGATCCGCGACGTGAACACCTTCGTGCTGGGCGGCCATGGCGACACCATGGTTCCCGTGGTGCGCTATTCCACCGTCAACGGCATCCCTGTGCCCGATCTCATCAAGATGGGCCTCTCCACCCAGGAGAAGATCGACGCCATCGTGCAGCGCACCCGTTCGGGCGGCGGCGAGATCGTGGGCCTGCTGAAGACCGGCTCGGCGTTCTATGCACCGGCCACATCCGGCATCGCCATGGCCGAAGCCTATCTGAACGACCAGAAGCGCATCCTGCCCTGCGCCGCCTATGTCGACGGCCCCTATGGCGTCGACGGGCTTTATGTCGGCGTGCCGGTGCAGATCGGCGCCAATGGCGTGGAAAAGGTCATCGAGATCGAACTGGACGATGCCGACAAGGCCGGCCTCCAGGTTTCGGTCGACGCGGTCAAGGAACTGCTCGACGCCTGCAAGGGCATCGACGGCTCGCTGGCCTGATCCCCCCGTCCCAGGAGTTTTCCATGTCCATTCTCGTCGACAAGAACACCAAAGTCATCACCCAGGGGATGACCGGCGCCACCGGCACCTTCCACACCGAACAGGCGCTCGCCTACGGCACCAGGATGGTTGGGGGTGTGACTCCCGGCAAGGGCGGCACCACCCATATCGGCCTGCCCAACTTCAACACCGTTGCCGAAGCCAAGGCTGCGACCGGCGCCACCGCCAGCTGCATCTACGTTCCGCCGCCATTCGCCGCGGATTCGATCCTGGAAGCGATCGACGCGGAGATGGAACTGATCGTCGCCATCACCGAAGGCATCCCTGTGCTGGACATGATCCGCGTGAAGCGCGCGCTTTCCGGTTCCAAGTCGCGCCTGATCGGCCCGAACTGCCCCGGCGTGCTGACGCCCGAGGAATGCAAGATCGGCATCATGCCCGGCTCCATCTTCAAGAAGGGCTCGGTCGGCGTCGTCAGCCGTTCCGGCACCCTGACTTATGAAGCCGTGTTCCAGACCACCAACATCGGCCTGGGCCAGACCACGGCCGTGGGCATCGGCGGCGACCCCGTCAACGGCACCAACTTCATCGACGTGCTGGAGCTTTTCCTGGCCGATGACGACACCAAGTCGATCATCATGATCGGCGAAATCGGTGGCTCGGCCGAAGAGGAAGCCGCGCAATTCCTCAAGGATGAGGCGAAGCGCGGCCGCAAGAAGCCGATGGTGGGCTTCATTGCCGGCCGCACCGCTCCTCCGGGCCGCCGCATGGGCCATGCCGGCGCCATCGTGTCCGGCGGCCAGGGCGGCGCCGAGGACAAGATCGCGGCGATGGAAGAGGCAGGCATCCGCGTGTCCCCCAGCCCCAGCGAACTGGGCACCACACTGGATGCGCTGCTGAAGGAAATCGCCTGACCGGGCATGGCCGGCGCTCCGCAAGGGCGCCGGCCGCCGGTCGGGAATGGGAATGCGAATAGCCGGTGATTGAAGGTGACCCCGATGGGTAACGAATTGCACGATTTTCTTCCCGACCAGGCACAGGACGGCCCGCAACCCGGCCCAAGCTGGCAGAACCCGCGCTGGCCGCTGAGCGAAACCTCCGCGGGCGACGACCTCACCCCCGCGCTCGACCCCACCGCAATCGCCGCCACCATCCGCAAGGCATCGGCCAAGGCCGGCGCGCCGCTGGATGATGCCGCGATCGAGACGGCGGCCGCGGATTCGATCCGCGCCATGATGCTGATCCGGACCTATCGGGTGCGGGGCCATCTGGCCGCGGATCTCGATCCGCTGGGCCTCAGCCATCGCGAACTGCCCGCCGACCTGACCCCTGAATATAACGGATTTTCAGACGAGGCGCTCGACCGCAAGGTCTATCTCGGCGGAAGCCTGGGCCTGCAATGGACCACCGTGCGCGAGCTGGTCGAAATCCTGCGCGCGAATTATTGCGGCAAGGTCGGCCTGGAATACATGCACATCTCGGATGTGGACGAACGGCGCTTCCTGCAGGACCGCATGGAAGGCGCGGACAAGTCGATCGACTTCACCGCCATCGGCAAGAAGGCGATCCTGTCCGCCGTGATCCGTGGCGAGGAATATGAGAAATTCCTCGGCAAGAAATATGTCGGCACCAAGCGCTTCGGCCTGGACGGCGGCGAATCCATGATTCCCGCGCTGGAAGCCGTCATCAAATACGGCGGCCAGTATGGAGTGCGCGAGATCGTCTACGGCATGGCCCATCGCGGCCGCCTCAACGTGCTCGCCAATGTGATGGCCAAGCCCTACCGGGTCATCTTCCACGAATTTTCGGGCGGCTCCGCCAATCCGGACGATGTCGGCGGCTCGGGCGACGTGAAGTATCACCTCGGCACCAGCACCGACCGCGAGTTCGACGGCATCAAGGTGCATATGAGCCTGGTGCCCAACCCCTCCCACCTCGAAACGGTGGACCCGGTGGTGCTGGGCAAGGTGCGCGCGCAGCAGGCGTTCCGCGAGGATCTGGGCAAGCACGAGCAGGTGCTGCCCGTGCTCATCCATGGCGACGCGGCCTTCGCCGGCCAGGGCATCGTCTGGGAATGCCTCGGCTTCTCGGGCGTGCGCGGCTACAATACCGGCGGCTGCATCCACTTCGTCATCAACAACCAGATCGGCTTCACCACCAGCCCGCAATTCGCGCGCTCATCCCCCTATCCATCCGACGTCGCCAAGGGCATTCAGGCCCCGATCCTGCACGTCAATGGCGATGATCCGGAAGCCGTTACCTTCGCCTGCAAGCTGGCGATCGACTATCGCCAGACCTTCCGCCGCGACATCGTGATCGACATGTGGTGCTACCGCCGCTTCGGCCACAATGAAGGCGACGAGCCGAGCTTCACCCAGCCGCTGATGTATGAGCGAATCCGCCAGCATCCCCGGGTCAGCGAGATCTACGGGAACAGGCTGCTTGCCCAAGGCGTGATCGAGCCGGATTTCGCCGAAGCCTCCCGCGCGGAGTTCAACGATCTTCTCGAACAGGAGTTCGAGGCGGCCAAGAGCTACAAGCCCAATGCGGTGGACTGGTTCGCCGGGCGCTGGAGCGGGCTGCACAAGCCCGCCGATCCGGAAACGGCGCGGCGCAACGTCCACACCGGCATCGAGGAAAAGCTGTTCGAGAGCCTGGGCCGCACCTTGACCACGGTTCCCGAAGATCTCGAGATCCACAGGACATTGCGCCGCGTCATCGACGCCAAGCGCGCGATGTTCGAGAACGGCAAGGATTTCGACTGGGCGACGGCGGAAGCGCTGGCGTTCGGCTCGCTGCTGTCGGAAGGCTACAATGTCCGCCTGTCGGGGCAGGATTCCGGGCGCGGCACCTTCAGCCAGCGCCATGCCGTGTGGATCGACCAGAAGGACGAGCGCAAGTTCATCCCGCTGTGCACGCTCCCGCACGGCCGGTTCGAAGTCTACGACAGCCCGCTTTCGGAATATGGCGTGCTGGGCTTCGAATATGGCTATGCGCTGGCGGACCCGAAATCGCTGGTATGCTGGGAAGCGCAATTCGGCGACTTCGCCAATGGCGCGCAGATCGTGATCGACCAGTATATCGCGGCCGGCGAGGCCAAATGGCTGCGCGCCAACGGCCTCGTGCTGCTGCTGCCGCATGGCTACGAAGGCCAGGGGCCAGAACATAGCTCGGCTCGCCTGGAGCGCTTCCTGCAGCTTTGCGCGAACGACAATATCCAGGTCTGCAACATCACTCTTCCGGCCAACTACTTCCACGTTCTGCGCCGGCAGATGCTTCGCCCGTTCCGCAAGCCGCTGGTCATCATGACGCCGAAATCCCTTCTGCGTCACCCCATGGCCCGGTCGGAAACGCAGGAATTCCTGGGCGAAAGCCACTTCCGCCGGATCGTGTCCGATACGAGGGAGATCGACGACCGGGATGTCCGGCGCCTTGTGCTGTGTTCGGGCAAGGTCGCCTACGATCTTATCGAAGCGCGCGACAATGCCGATCTCAAGGATATTTCGATCATCCGGCTGGAGCAGCTCTACCCGTTCCCGGGTGAACCGCTTGCCCAGCGCCTCGCGCGGATGACCAATCTGGAAGAAGTGGTATGGTGCCAGGAGGAACCGCGCAACAACGGCGCCTGGTTCTTCGTGGAAAGCCAGATCGAGCAGGCGCTGGCCGTTGCGAACGGCAAGGTGGCGCGCCCTCGCTATTCGGGACGCGCGCCATCGGCTTCGCCGGCCACCGGCTTCGCGACCCGTCATGCCCACGAACAGGCGGCCCTGGTCGCCGATGCCCTCGGCCTTTCCGTGCGCGGTGAAATCCGCCGCAAGGAAGCCAAGAACAAGCGCTGATCCTCAAAGGTAATCGCAAATGTCCAGCGAAGTAAAAGTCCCCACGCTCGGTGAATCGGTCACAGAGGCCACGATCGGCGAATGGCTCAAGAAGCCAGGCGAGGCAGTCGCTCTCGACGAGCCTGTCGCCAGCCTGGAAACGGACAAGGTGGCGGTGGAAGTTCCCGCTCCGGTCGCCGGGGTCATGGGCGAATACAGGTTCGCGGTGGGCGACACCGTGGAAGTGGGCACGATCATCGCCATGATCGAGGATGGGATTCCCGCCGCCGGCGCGGAGCCGGTGACGGAGCGGACCCAGCCGCCGATCGAACCCGCTTCCCGCTCGATGCCCCCGGCCGCTGCCGAAGCATCGGATTCCGCCACCACCCTCTCCCCCGCGGTTCGCCGCGCCGTGCTGGAGCATGGCATCGATCCTTCGGTCGTGAAGGGAACGGGCAAGGATGGCCGCCTGACCAAGGAAGACGTGCTGGCCGCCGCCCAGGCCAAGAAATCGGACGACGCGCCGGCAACCGTCGCGGCTGAAAGCCCGGCTGCGGCCCAGGGCAGCGGACGGGGCGAGGAACGGGTCAAGATGACCCGGCTGCGGCAGACCATCGCCAAGCGGCTCAAGAGCGCGCAGGATACCGCCGCGCTGCTGACCACCTTCAACGATGTCGACATGTCGGCGGTGATCGCCGCCCGCAATCAGTACAAGGACCTGTTCGAGAAGAAGCATGGGGTGAGGCTGGGCTTCATGGGCTTCTTCGCCAAGGCGGCCTGCCTCGCCTTGAAGGACATCCCCGCCGTCAATGCCCAGATCGACGGCGAAGAGATTGTCTATCACAACTATGTGGACATCTCCGTCGCCGTTTCGGCGCCCAACGGCCTGGTCGTTCCGGTGGTGCGGGATGCGGACAAGCTGTCTTTCGCGGGCATCGAGAAGGCGATCGCCGAATATGGCGCCAAGGCCCGCGAGGGAACCCTGACGATGGAAGACATGAAGGGCGGCACCTTCACCATCTCCAATGGCGGGGTGTTCGGTTCGCTGATGTCCACGCCGATCATCAACCCGCCGCAATCCGCCGTGCTCGGCCTTCACCGTATCGAGGACCGCCCGGTGGTGGTGGGTGGAGAGATCGTCATCCGGCCGATGATGTATCTCGCGCTCAGCTATGACCATCGCCTGATCGACGGCCGCGAGGCGGTCACCGCGCTGAAGATCATCAAGGATGCGATCGAGGATCCGACGCGCCTGCTGATCGATCTCTGAGGAGTTGGGAATGGCTGACTACGATTACGACGTCCTCGTCATCGGCGCCGGTCCGGGCGGCTATGTCGCGGCGATCCGCGCGGCGCAGCTTGGGCTGAAGACGGCCTGCGCGGAAAGCCGCGAGACTTTGGGCGGCACCTGCCTCAACGTCGGCTGCATTCCCTCGAAAGCCCTGCTGCATGGCTCCGAATTGTTCGAGGAAGCGGCCCATGGCACGCTGGCCAAGTTCGGCGTCAGGACAGGCAAGGTCGAGCTGGATCTCGGCACGCTCCAGGGCGAGAAGGCGACCGCGGTCAAGGAACTGACCGGCGGCATCGAATATCTGTTCAAGAAGAACAAGGTCACCTGGCTCAAGGGCAAGGCCGCGTTCAAGGACGCGCATAGCGTGGATGTGGCGGGCGAAACGGTGACGGCGAAGAATATCGTCATCGCCACCGGCTCTTCCGTCACTCCCCTGCCGGGCGTGGAAGTGGACAACGCCAAGGGGATCGTCGTCGATTCCACCGGCGCGCTGGCTCTGGACCGGGTGCCGAACCATCTCGTCGTCATCGGCGGCGGGGTGATCGGCCTGGAACTCGGCTCGGTCTGGCGCAGGCTCGGCGCGAAGGTCACGGTGGTCGAATACCTCGACCAGCTCCTGCCCGGGATGGACGGCGAAATCCGCAAGGAAGCAGGCAAGCTGTTCAAGAAGCAGGGCCTGGAACTCAGGCTTTCGACCAAGGTCACCGGCGCAGCCGTGAAGGGCAAGATAGCCACGCTGACCATCGAACCGGCTGCCGGCGGCGACGCGGAAACGCTGGAAGCCGATTGCGTGCTGGTGGCGATCGGCCGCCGTCCGAACACCGAAGGGCTGGGCCTGGAAGCGATCGGACTGGAAACCAATCAGCGCGGCCAGATCGAAACCGATCATGATTTCCGCACGCGGGTGGATGGCGTGTGGGCCATCGGCGACGTGATTCCCGGCCCGATGCTGGCGCACAAGGCGGAAGACGAAGGCATCGCCGTGGCCGAGAATATCGCCGGCCAGCACGGCATCGTGAACCATGCCGTGATCCCCAGCGTGGTCTATACCATGCCGGAGATCGCCGGTGTCGGCCTGACCGAGGAAGCCGCGAAGGAAGCCGGCCACGCAATCAAGGTCGGCAAGTTCCCGATGGCGGCCAACAGCCGCGCCAAGACCAATCGCGATACCGAAGGATTGGTGAAGGTGATCGCCGATGCCGAAACCGACCGCGTGCTGGGCGTGTGGTGCATCGCCTCCCTTGCGGGAACGATGATCGCCCAGGCGGCCCAGGCGATGGAATTCGGCGCCCTGTCCGAAGACATCGCCTATACCTGCCATGCCCATCCGACGCATTCCGAAGCGATCAAGGAAGCGGCGATGGCGGTGCGGGGCAAGCCCATCCATATCTGAGGGATCGGGCCGGTGGCTCCGACCGTTCTTCCACCCGTTCTCGATCTCGCCGGCACAGCGGTGTTCGCACTGTCGGGCGCCTTGCTGGCGGCGCGCCTGCGCCAGAGCTTCGTGACGATGAGCTTCTTCGCGCTCTCCTCGGGCGTGGGCGGCGGCTCGGTGCGCGATGCCATGATCGGCGTGCCCGTCTTCTGGCTGCACGATCCTTACATCGCGCCGGTGATCTTCGCGGTGGTGCTGGTGGCCTGGTTCACGCCGCATCGCTGGTGGGAAGGCCGTTTGCTCGAATGGGCGGACGCCGCCGGAATGGCGGCCTTTTCCGTGCTCGGCACGGCCAAGGCGCTCGCCTATGGAGTGGCCCCCTTCCCCGCCATCATCATGGGCGTGTTCACCGGCTGCATCGGCGGGGTCATCCGCGATGTGCTGGCGGGACTGCCATCGATCATCATGCGCCCGGAACTCTACGTCACAGCCGCCGCCCTTGCTGCAGCCCTGTGCGCGACCGGCACCCTGCTCGCATTGCCGGACGGCATCGTCTGGTCGGTGGCCGCCGCCGCCGGCTTTGCCTTGCGCGGGGCGGCGCTGATCTGGAAGATCGAGCTGCCGCCCTATTCGCGCTGAGTTTTCGCGGACTTAAACCCCGCCGTCGAAATCCGGAACATCGGCCGTGCGGTATCGTCCGTCATCGCCGTTTCGAGCGGAGCCTTGCTCCCGCGCGCGGGCATAATCCCCGTCCCGCCACTGGCGATCGTCGGAACCGGCTCCCGCAATGCTCCTATCGAGCCGGACGTCGCCTATCCGGCCATCGTTGCCGATCTCGCAGCTGAATTCCCGTCCGTTGCGCAAGGTGCCCTCCACCCGCCAGCCATCAGCGGTGCGGGCGACATTATCGACATCATCGACCTGCTCGCGCCGCTCGACTTCGCGGACGCACATATCGGCGGCGCGATCCATGCCGCGCCCATCGGAATACCCGCCCCGATCATCCCGATCCCCGCGATAATCGTATGGGCGATCGCGCGAGGGATAGTCCTCCGCGCGATAATCGCGGTCCGGATAGTCGGGGTAGCGCTCGGTCTCGCGCTGCCGCTTGCTGTTGCTGGCGGCGCTGGCGATGGCCGCGATGCCGCCCAGGATCAGCACGCCGGCGATGACATCGCCCGTATCGATACCGCCGCCGCGATGCCTGCCCCAGCGGCGATAATCGCGATAATTGTTGGCGGTTTCATGCCGAACGTCCCAGCCCTGCGCAGCGACGGGGCTTGGCAATCCGCCTTGGGCTGCCGGAAGCGGAGCGGCGGAAGCCGGCGCAGCCGCCATCGAGAAGGCTGAGATCAGGGCTGTTGCGGAAGCGAAGCGGGAAAGAAGACGCGCCATATGGGCAGTCCTTCAAATGGAGCGCGGCAGGATACCGCGCTCTGGGGTGGAAAATAGGCGGCCCAGGCTTGCTTGAGCCTGAACCGCCTGGATCTTTGCAAGATCGCGCAGCCTGTCAGAGACCACGGATATTCTTGAAGTCCACGTCTACAACGCGTCCATAACGAACCTTGCAGGTGAAGCTGCCGGCATCGTAACCGCGATAGTTGGCGTTCCATCCACGGTAATCATTGTTCCAGCCGCGGCCATACTGGCGATCGCCGCTGCGCCACGCGCGGCCCATATTGTTCACCGCGATCCGGCCCTTCACGTCATAGCCATCGCGCTTGCGGTTGATCTGGCGAACGTCGGTCACCTTGGCGCGGCCATAGCTGTAGCGGCTCGCCTGATTTTCGGCGGTGCGGACGCACATATCGACGGCCTGGCGCGAGTTGTCGCGCCGCCCGTAACGATCATTGTAGTTGTAGCGGTTGCCGCCATAATCATAACGGTCCCGATCGTTCTTGGAGGCGGAAGCCGCGACCGCGGCAATGCCGCCGATAATCAGGGCGCCCGCGATAATCTCGCCCGCGCCGATGCCGTCGCCGCTGCGGGCATAGGCGGGGGAGAGCGAAGTCATCGCCATCGCGCCAGCCGCGACGGTTCCGACCAGGGCTTTGGAAATGGTCTTCATGGCATCATCCTCTTCAATCGGAGCGGAACTGCTCCGGATGAGGATGGTCTATCGAATCGTCACTGAGATCGGACTGAACCTCGCTGACAGCCAATGTTCATAAAAAGCGTTTCTTTTATGAACACCCTTATTGCTCCGTTGCCGGCAAGGCCAATCCCGTCCACTCCGCAAGGAACGCCAGAATATCGGCCCCCTCGCCGATCACCTTGTCGGTCGGCTTGCCGGAACCATGCCCGGCCCCAGTCTCGATGCGGATGATATGCGGCTTGCCGCCAATATCGGCTGCCTGGAGAGCCGCCGCATATTTGAAGCTATGCCCCGGCACCACGCGGTCGTCGGTGTCGGCGGTGCTGACGATTACCGCCGGATAGTCCACCCCATTGCGAATATTGTGATAGGGCGAATAGGCGCGCAGGACATGGAAATCCCGCTCTTTTGACGGATAGCCATAGTCATCGACCCAATAGCGCCCGGCGGTCCACCGATCGAACCGCAGCATATCCATCACTCCCACGGACGCATGCGCGGCATCGAACAGATCAGGGCGCTGATTGACGACCGCGCCCACCAGCAGGCCGCCATTGGACCGGCCTTCGATGGCAAGCCCATGCGGCGAGGCGATGCCTTCCTGCTTGAGATATTCGCCGGCGGCGATGAAATCGTCGAACACGTTCTGCTTGTTGCCAAGCCGGCCGGCATCATGCCAGGCCCGGCCATATTCCCCGCCGCCCCGGATATTGGCCATCGCGAAGGCGCCGCCCGCCTCCAGCCAGGCCATGCGCAAGGGCGAGAAACCGGGCGTCAGGGCGATGTCGAACCCGCCATAGCCGTAAAGCATGGTCGGCACCGGAATGCCCGCCGCCGCCACGGACTTCTTGCGCACCAGGAACATCGGCACCTTTGTACCATCCTTCGAGGTGTAGAAACGCTGCTCGACCGCGTATTCCTCGGGATCGAAAGTCAGCTTCGGCTCCGCAAACGCGCTCGTTTTGCCGGTGGTGAGGTCCATCCGGTAGATCCCGGCAGGCCGATTGAAGCTGGCGAAGCTGAAGAATGTCTCCGGATCGCCGGGCTTGCCCTTGAAGCCGCTCGCCGTTCCGAGGCCATTCAGGCGGATTTCGTCGACACCCTTCCCGCCGAAATTGAAGATGAGCGCGCGCGATGCCGCATCCTTGAGATAGGACACCACCAGGCGATCCCCCACCAGCGACGCACCGACGATCGTTTCTTCCAGCTGCGGGATGACCTGCGTCCATTCGGGCTTCTTCGCATCGAGATTTATCACCATCACCCGATAGCGCGGCGCATCCTGATTGGTGACGAACCACAAGGCCCCGCCCACGCCGTCGATCAAATTCCAGGCATTGTCGAAACCGTTCACCAGCGTGCGCGCCGCCCAGCCCGATTTCCCGCGCTGCGCCAGATCGATGACATGCACTTCGTAGCGCGCGTCCGTGCCCAAAGAGCTTGTAATCACCGCCCATCGGCCATCATGCGTGACCTCGGCCTGATGGCTGCGCTCGGGATGATCGGGAGTGGCGAAGACCAGCTCATCCTGATCCTGCGAGGTTCCGAGGCGATGGAACCAGATTGCCTGATTGTAGTTCCGGCTCTGGAAATCCTGCCCTTCTTCCGGCTTCGGAAAGCGCGAATAGAAGAAGCCTTCCTTCCCGGCCCAGGCAAGATTGGTGAACTTGGCCCAGCGCAGCTCCTCGGGAAGATCCTGGCCGCTTTTCACATCCATGATTTTCAGGCGGCGCCAGTCGCTGCCGTCTTCCTGAATGCTGTAAACCAGATAGCGCCCATCGGGGGACGCCTTCCACGCATCGAGCGCGGTGGTGCCGTCCGCCGACCATTCGTTCGGATCGAGCAGAAGGCGCGGTTCGGCTTTCAGGCCGTTGCGGACATAAAGCTGCGACTGCTTCTGCAGTCCGGAATTGCGGGTGTAGAAATAGCGCTTTCCCGCCTTCTCCGGGATGGAGAACCGCTCGTAATCCAGCAAGGACGCGATCTTCGCCTTGAACCAGCTTCTCGCGGGGAGCTTGTCCAGATAGGCATATGTTACCGCGTTCTCGCGCGCCACCCAGTCCGCCACTTCCGGGGTGCTGCGCACATCCCCTTCCAGCCAGCGGTAGGGATCGGCGATCTTCTCCCCGAATATGGTTTCCACGATCTCGTCGCGGCGGGTTTCGGGATAGGACAGCGTGCTCACGGTTTCCTGCTCTGTTTCCATGGCGTTCGAAGAGGCACAGAAGAGAACCGAAACGGCCCCCAAAGCGAGGCTCGCGCAACGAAACATAAGGCGGCTCCCAAAGGAAAAGGCGGCTGCGAACTTACCATTCGCAACCGCCCTTTCAATAAGCCGGCGGATCGGATCGGCAAGCGATCAGGCCGCCTCGAATTCCTCTGCGTTCTGGACCGGGCCGCTGTCCTGACCCTTGGCGTCCACATCGCGGTCGACCAGCTCGATGATCGCAACCGAGGCCGCGTCGGAAGCGCGGATACCGGCCTTGATGATGCGGGTATAACCGCCCTCGCGACCGGCGTAGCGCTCGGCCAGAACTTCGAACAGCTTGCGCTCCTGCGTCTCGTCCATCAGGCGCGAGTGGGCCAGACGGCGGTTGGAAAGGCCGCCACGCTTCGCCAGCGTAATCAGCTTTTCGACATAGGGCCGCAATTCGCGCGCCTTGGCCGTGGTGGTCTGGATCTGCTCATGCTTGATGAGCGCGGCGGCAAGGTTCCGCAGAAGAGCGCGGCGGTGGCCGCTCTTGCGCTGGAGCTTACGCCCGGCGAGTTTGTGACGCATATCTCATTCCTTCGTTCGTAAGGGGCCCGTATGAGGTAGCCCGGTCCTGGCGGCCAATGGGGCGGCCGCCGATACCCGTTATCAGCCGAGAAGCTCCTGCTCGAGCTTCTTGGCCATTTCCTCGATATTCTCGGGCGGCCAGCCCGGAATATCCATGCCGAGGCGCAGCCCCATGCTCGACAGCACTTCCTTGATCTCGTTCAGGGACTTGCGGCCGAAGTTCGGCGTGCGCAGCATCTCGGCCTCGGTCTTCTGGACCAGATCGCCGATATAGATGATGTTGTCGTTCTTGAGGCAGTTGGCGGAACGGACCGACAGCTCAAGCTCGTCCACCTTCTTGAGAAGATAGCGGTTGAGCTGATTGGTGTCGCTCTCTTCCGGCTGCGCCGCAACGCCGATCAGCGGAGAAGCGCCCTGCGGGATCGCATCCTCGAAGTGGACGAACAGGGCAAGCTGATCCTGCAGGATGCGCGCGGCATAGGCCACGGCGTCTTCCGGGGTGACGGTGCCATCGGTTTCGACCGTCAGGCTCAGCTTGTCGAAGTCCAGCTCCTGGCCAACTCGGGCATTGTCGACCTTGTAGCTGACCTGGCGAACCGGCGAATACAGCGAGTCGACCGGGATCAGGCCGATCGGCGCATCGACCGGGCGGTTGGAAACCGCGGGAACGTAACCCTTGCCGGTATCGGCCGTGAGTTCCATGTTCAGCGTCGCGCCTTCGTCGAGATGGCAGATCACGAGATCCTTGTTCATCACCTCGATATCACCGCTGACCGCGATATCGCCCGCGCGCACCTCGGCCGGGCCGGTCGCCGAAAGCTGAAGCCGCTTCGGGCCTTCGCCTTCCATCTTGAGCGCGATCTGCTTGACGTTGAGGACGATGTCGGTGACGTCTTCGCGCACGCCCGCAAGCGAAGAAAACTCGTGCAGCACGTTTTCGATCTTGATCGAAGTGATCGCGGCGCCCTGCAGCGAGGACAGCAGCACGCGCCGCAGGGCGTTGCCCAGCGTCAGACCGAAGCCACGCTCCAGCGGTTCAGCTACAAAGGTGGCCTTGCGCTTGCCATCGCCAGTGGGCTTGATGTCGAGGCTGTTGGGCTTCTTCAGTTCCTGCCAGTTCTTGATGTTGACGGACATGTAATTCCCCTAGGGTTCATTCTGGCGGGAACGGCCATCGGAGCTTCTTGCGTAGCGCCGCGGCCGATCCGAAGGATGACGGCCTCGTCAGGCCGCCAGACAGGTTCGACTTAAACGCGGCGACGCTTGGAAGGCCGCACCCCGTTATGCGGGATCGGCGTAACGTCCCGGATCGAGGTGATGGTGAAACCGACCGCCTGCAGCGCGCGCAACGCGCTTTCACGGCCGGACCCCGGTCCCTTTACTTCGACTTCAAGAGTGCGGACGCCATGTTCAGCGGCCTTCTTGCCAGCATCGTCGGCCGCGACCTGCGCGGCATAGGGAGTGGACTTGCGGCTGCCCTTGAAGCCCATCATCCCCGCCGAGGACCAGCTGATCGCATTGCCCTGGGCGTCGGTGATGGTAATCATGGTATTATTGAAGCTGGCGTTCACATGGGCGACGCCGCTGGTGATGTTCTTGCGTTCCCGCCTTTTGATGCGCTGGGGTTCGCGTGCCATGGTTCGTATCCTGTCGTAAGAATGGAAGAGAAGCGTAAGACCGAAGTCAGCCGCTTACTTCTTCTTGCCGGCGATCGGCTTCGCCTTGCCCTTGCGGGTGCGGGCATTGGTGTGAGTGCGCTGTCCACGAACAGGCAAGCCCTTGCGATGACGCAGGCCGCGATAGCAGGCCAGGTCCATCAGGCGCTTGATGTTCATCGCGGTTTCACGGCGAAGGTCGCCTTCGACGACATGATCGGCGTCAATGGCTTCACGGATCTGCAGCACTTCCGCGTCGGACAGATCCTGAACGCGGCGGCTGTGGTCAATGCCCAGCTTGTCCGCGATCTTCTTCGCGGCGGCCGGACCGATTCCATGAATATAGGTGAGCGCGACAATCACGCGCTTGTTGGTGGGGATATTTACCCCGGCAATACGAGCCACTTATTTCTCCTGCTCCACAGAGGCGACGGACAATCCCGAAGGAACAGGCCGCGATCTCTATCTCAACGCGCTAGACACACCGATCCGAAAGAGGTGCGCAATGGCAAAAAGTCCGGTTGGCGCATCCAGAAATGCCGCCTGCCGGACTACCCCGCTCTTCTCGAATGAAATTGCCAGTTAGAACGATTCGTGCGCCGCGTCAACCGATCAGATCGCATATATGCCGACGCTGCCGTAAACCAGCGGTCACAGCGTATTTAAGATGGATTCACCATAGCCGATCGATCAGGCGCCGTCAAAGCAGAGTCGACGGAGAATGGGCGCCATGCCCCGGAACGCCGATACCGAACTTCAAACAGGAGCCCCGGCGACAATGCTTTCGAGCGACGCCGTCACTGCGTCGATATCGGCCATCCCGTCGATCCGGCGGACGATCCCGCGCGCCTCGTAGAAGGGCAGGATCGGCGCGGTCTTGGCACGGTATTCGGCCATGCGGGTGCGGACGGTTTCTTCGTTATCGTCGGGCCGCCGCTTGAAATCATGCCCGCCGCACTTGTCGCAAGTGCCGGGCTGCGCCGGTTGCTCGAACTTGTCGTGATAGCCCTTGCCGCAGGTCGCACAGCTGAAACGGCCGGTGATGCGCTCCACCAGCGCATCCTCATCCACATCGAGTTCGACGACGTAGTCGAGCGAGCGGTCGTGACTGGCGAGGATCGCATCGAGCGATTCCGCCTGCGCCACCGTGCGGGGATAGCCGTCGAAGATCACGCCTGCCGAAGCGCCCAGCGCAGTCAGTTCGGCGTCGATCAGGGCCGAAACGATCTCGTCGGAAACGAGTTCGCCCCGCTCCATCACCGCCTTGGCCTGAAGCCCGACCGGAGTCTCCGCCTTGACCGCGGCGCGCAGCATGTCGCCGGTCGACAATTGGCGCATACCGTGACGGTCCACCAGACGCTGCGCCTGAGTGCCCTTGCCTGCCCCCGGCGGCCCAAGAAGAATGATATTCACCTCTCGCTCTCCTCCCGGCCCATCTGTCAGCGCAAGCGGCCCTTGAGTTTAGCCTTCTTGATAAGATCACCATATTGATGGGCCAACAGGTGAGACTGGATCTGGGTAATGGTGTCCACAGTCACGTTCACGACGATCAGCAGGCTGGTACCGCCCAGGAAGAGCTGCACGCCCGTCTGCGCGATCATATATTCCGGAATGACGCAGACCAGGGTCAGATAGGCCGCGCCGATCACCGTGATGCGGGTGAGCACGTAGTCCAGATAGTCGGACGTGTTCTTGCCCGGACGGATGCCCGGAACGAACCCGCCGTTCTTCTTCAGATTGTCGGCGGTTTCCTCGGGATTGAAGACGACCGCCGTATAGAAGAAGGTGAAGAAGATGATGCCCGCGGCATAGAGCGCCATATAGATCGGCTGGCCATGCTGCAGATACTGGTTGAGCAGGACGATGAAGCTGCCCGTCGTGCTGTCCGGGCTGACCGAATTGCCCGCGAACTGGGTGATGGTCAGCGGCAGCAGCAGCAGCGAGCTGGCGAAGATCGGCGGAATGACGCCCGCGGTGTTGAGCTTGAGCGGCAAGTGGCTCCGATCCGCCTGCATCATGCCGCGCTGGCTCGCTCGCTTGGGATACTGGATCAGCACCCTGCGCTGCGCCCGCTCCATGAACGCAATGAAAAGGATCAGGCCGACGATCATGAGCACCAGGCCCACGATCACGAAAGTGCTGATCGAGCCGGAACGGCCGCCTTCGAAAAGATTGGCGATGAATGTCGGGAACTGGGCGACGATGCCGGCCATGATAATCAGCGACACGCCGTTGCCGATGCCCCGGCTGGTGATCTGCTCACCCAGCCAGAGGAGGAACATGGTGCCGCCGACAAGGCTTATCACCGCGCCGACGCGGAACATGTAGCCCGGCTGGACCACGGCCTGCAGCCCGCTCTGCGCGCCATATGCCTCAAGCCCCGACGCCAGGAACCATCCCTGGACGATGGTGAGGAACACCGCGCCGTAGCGGGTATACTGGTTGAGCTTCTTGCGCCCGCTCTCGCCCTCTTTCTTGAGGGCCATCAGCGACGGATGCAGGGACGCCGCCAGCTGCACCACGATGGACGAGGTGATATAGGGCATCACGCCCAGCGCGATGAGGCTCATGCGCTCCAGGCTGCCGCCCGAAAACGCATTGAAGATATCGAGGATGCCGCCCCTGGTCTGGTTGTAGAGCGATTCCAGCACCAGCGGATTAACGCCAGGCAGCGGCACGAAGCTGAGGAAGCGGAAAATGATGAGCGCGCCCACCGTGAACCAGATGCGCTTCTTGAGCTCCGTAGCCTTGGAGAAATTGGCGAGACTCAGATTGCTCGCAAGATTGTCCGCGCGTGATGCCATGGAAATAAACCAGCCTTGCTGAGGCCCCGACCCCGTTTGGACTGGCCTCGCCTATAGTGAGGCCTGCCATATAGCGATGGAGCGGGGATTCAAGAACCCCCGCCCGAAAACTCCGGGGATTTATTCTGCCGCTTCAGCCTTCGCAGGCACAGTGACCTCGACCGAACCGCCAGCCTTCTCGACCGCGGCAACCGCGGACTTGCTGGCCCCGGCCACCTTGAAGCTGGCCTTGGCCTTCAGTTCACCCTTGGCGAGCAGACGAACGCCGTCCTTGCCGCCACGAGCCAGGCCCGCGGCCTGCAGTGCTTCATGGTCGATCAGCTTGCCGGCATCGAGCTTGCCCGCGTCGATGAACTTCTGGATCATGCCAAGGTTCACCTCGGCGTAGTCCTTGGCGAACGGATTGTTGAAGCCACGCTTCGGAATCCGCATGTGCAGCGGCATCTGGCCACCTTCGAAGCCATTGACGCTCACGCCCGAACGGGACTTGGCGCCCTTCTGGCCGCGGCCAGCGGTCTTGCCCTTGCCCGAACCGATACCACGGCCCACACGCATGCGGCCCTTCCGGGCACCGGCATTATCCCGCAGATCATTGAGTTTCATGATGTTGCACTCGCTTTCGCTTTAATTCGCGCTGAAAAGGAAGTGACGTCCCGTAAAACCGGACGCCACCGAAATCAATCGAGAACCGCCACCATATGCGGCAGCTTCGCGATCGCGCCCCGCACTTCCGGGGTGTCCTCGACTTCCACGACCCGGTGCATCTTGCCGAGGCCAAGCCCCACCAGAATCTTCTTCTGGCTTTCCGGGCGACGGATCGGAGAGCCGATCTGCTTGATCTTGATCTTCGCCATCGTAGTCACTCCACAATCGCGGCGGCTTCGGCTTCCGCCTCGACCTCGCTGGCGCCGCCACGGCCGAGCAGGTCGGCGACCTTCTTGCCGCGCCGCTGCGCCACCGACCTCGGCGAGGTCTGGCTGACCAGCGCGTCGAAGGTGGCGCGGATCATGTTGTAGGGGTTGGAGGTGCCGACCGACTTTGTCACCACATCCGCCACGCCCAGGCTTTCGAACACGGCGCGCATCGGGCCGCCCGCGATGATGCCCGTGCCGGCCGGAGCCGAACGGACATTGACCTTGCCCGCGCCGAAACGGCCCTTGCCGTCATGATGCAGGGTGCGACCTTCCTTGAGCGGAACGCGAACCATCTTCTTCTTGGCCGAAGCAGTCGCCTTGGTGATCGCTTCCGGCACTTCGCGGGCCTTGCCATGGCCGAAGCCCACCCGGCCCTTGCCGTCGCCGACCACGACCAGCGCGGCGAAGCCGAAGCGCTTGCCGCCCTTCACGGTCTTGGAAACGCGGTTGATGTGGACGAGCTTCTCGATCAGCTCCTCGCCACCCTCTTCCTCGTTGCCGCCCCGTCCGCGACGGTCGTCGCGGCGCCCACGGCCACCGCGCTCGCCACGGTCGTCACGCCGGCCACGGCCGCGACCACGGCCCTCACGGGCCTCTTCCTGGGGAGCGGCGGCAATGCCAGCGGCTTCCGGAGCTTCGACCGCCGGGGTCTGTTCGATATTGTTTTCGTCAGCCATCATCAGAACTCCAGCCCGCCTTCGCGAGCGGCGTCAGCCAGCGCCTTCACGCGGCCATGGAACAGAAAGCCGCCGCGATCGAACACGACGGTGGTCACGCCCGCCTTCTTGGCAGCCTCGGCAATGTCCTTGCCTACCTGCACGGCCGCATCGACATTCGCGCCGGTGGACTTGCCGCCCAGCGTGGACGCAGCGGCAAGGGTCCGCCCCTGCGCATCGTCGATGATCTGCGCATAGATATGCTTGCCCGAGCGGTGGACGGACAAACGCGGGCGCACACCGCCGCGAGCCTTCAACGCCGTGCGAACACGGCGCCGGCGACGTTCGAAAAGGGAAAGCTTGGCCATCTTACTTCTTCTTCCCTTCCTTGCGGAAGATATACTCGCCGCGATACTTGATGCCCTTGCCCTTGTAAGGCTCGGGCTTGCGCCAGCGACGGATTTCCGCAGCGACCTGACCGACCTTCTGCTTGTCGATCCCGCTGATCTCGACGGTGGTGTTGTCCGGCGTCTTCACCTCAATGCCTTCCGGCACGGGAAAATCGACATCATGGCTGTAACCGAGCTGCAGCTTCAGGGTCTTGCCCTGGGCATTGGCGCGATAACCGACGCCGGTGATCTCAAGGACCTTGGTGTAACCGTCCGTCACGCCCGTCACGAGGTTCTGCACCAGCGTGCGCTGCATGCCCCAGAAGGAGCGGGCGCGCTTGGTGTCGTTGGCGGGCTGCACCGAAATGCTGCCTTCGCCGATCTCGTAGGTCACGTCATCTGCGAGGCTCAGCGTGAGAGTGCCCTTCGGGCCTTTCACGGTGAGGGTTCCATCCGCGATATCGGCGGTGACGCCGCTCGGGATGGTAACCGGCTTTTTGCCGATGCGGCTCATCAGAACACCTCCGCCAGCACTTCGCCGCCGACGTTGTGGGCGCGCGCTTCGGCATCCGAAAGCACGCCGCGCGGCGTCGACACGATGGTGATGCCCAGGCCGTTGCGCACGATCGGGAGCTCCTTGCTGCCCGAATAGACCCGACGGCCGGGCTTGGAGACGCGAGCGACATGCTTGATCGCCGGCTCGCCTTCGAAATACTTCAGTTCGATCCGCAGCGTCTTGTGCTTGCCGGTCAGGTCTTCGCTGTAGCCGCGAATGTAACCTTCGCGCTGGAGAACCTCGAGCACGTTGGCACGCAGCTTGGAAGCCGGCGTAAGGACGGAATCCTTCTTCGCCTGCTGGCCGTTGCGGATACGGGTGAGCATATCACCCAGGGGATCGGTCATCGCCATGTAGAGATCCTTACCAGCTCGACTTGGTCACGCCCGGAATCAAGCCCTTGTTGGCGAGATCCCTAAGTTCGATACGGCAAAGCCCGAACTTGCGATAATAGGCACGCGGACGGCCGGTGGTGGTGCAGCGATTGCGCACCCGGGTCGGGTTAGCGTTGCGCGGGATTTCCGCCAGCTTGAGGCGCGCGATCAGACGCTCGCTTTCATCGAGCGACTTGTCGTCCGCGATCGCCTTGAGCTTCGCGTACTTGCCCGCATACTTCTTCACAAGCTTCTTGCGACGCTCGTTCTTGTTGATGGAACTCAGTTTCGCCATGGACTTAAGCTCTCTTCCTTCGGCGGCTCACGCCGCTTCCTTCTCTTCCTGCTCGGCAGGGAACGGGAAACCAAACAGGCGCAGCAATTCGCGGGCCTCTTCATCGGTCTTCGCGGTGGTGGTCACAATGATGTCCATCCCGCGAACCTTCTCGATCTTGTCGTAGCTGATCTCCGGAAAGATGATCTGCTCCTTGATGCCCATCGCATAATTGCCGCGACCGTCGAAGCTCTTCGGGTTCAAACCGCGGAAGTCGCGGATACGGGGCATGGCAATCGTGACCAGGCGATCGAGAAATTCATACATGCGCTCACGGCGCAGGGTGACCTTGCAGCCGATCGGCATGCCTTCACGCAGCTTGAACTGCGCGATCGACTTGCGAGCCTTGGTGATTACCGGCTTCTGGCCGGAAATCAGCTCCATTTCCTCGGCTGCGGTCTGGACCTTCTTCTTGTCCTGGCTGGCCTCGCCCACGCCCATGTTCAGCGTGATCTTTTCCAGCTTCGGAACTTCGAAGCGGTTGTTGTAACCGAACTTCTCGGTCATCGCCTTGACGATCTCGTCGTCATAGCGATGACGAAGGCGCGGAGTGTATTTGTCAGCCATCGATCGTCTCCCCGGACTTCACGGCGACACGGGTCTTCCTGCCGTCCTTCACCTCGAACCGCACGCGGGTGGGCTTGCCGTCCTTGGGATCGGCCAGCGCGACCTTGGAGATCGCGAGCGGAGCGGGCGCGCGGTCGATGCCGCCCTGTGGATTGAGCTGGCTCGGCTTGCGGTGACGGGCGGCGATGTTCACGCCATCGACCACCACCTTGCCATCCTTGGGCAGCACCTGAACCACCGTCCCGGTGCGGCCCTTGTCCTTGCCGGACAGGACGACGACGCTGTCACCCTTCCTGATCTTCGCGGCAGCCATCACAGCACCTCCGGAGCGAGCGAGATGATCTTCATGAAGCCCTTGGAACGCAGCTCGCGAACCACCGGGCCGAAGATACGGGTGCCGATCGGCTCCTCGTTCTTGTTGACGAGAACCGCGGCATTGCTGTCGAAGCGGATGACGCTTCCGTCGGGACGGCGAACGTCCTTGCGGGTGCGCACGATAACCGCGCGGTGAACGTCGCCCTTCTTCACGCGAGCGCGGGGCTGCGCCTCCTTGACGGAGACGACGATCACGTCGCCGACGCCGGCGGTGCGGCGCTTGGAGCCGCCCAGCACCTTGATGCACTGGACGCGCTTCGCGCCGCTGTTGTCCGCGACGTCGAGGTTGGATTGCATCTGGATCATCGATCCGGTTCCTTCTCAATCGGCTTGCCGAAACCAGTCCGGCAGTTCCAAACTACTCGTGGCTATGCTCAGACGTCGGCTTCGACCGCCGTGCCCTTGCCAGCCTGCACGCGATCGATCACCCGCCAGGTCTTGGTCTTCGAAATCGGGCGGGTCTCCTCGATCCGCACGGTTTCGCCGGCCTTGTAGGCGTTGTCCTCGTCGTGGGCATGATACTTCTTCGAGCGGCGGATGATCTTCCCGTAGAGCGGGTGCTTCACCTTCCGTTCGACCTTCACGGTCACGGTCTTGTCGGTCTTGTCGGAGACGACGGTCCCGATCAGGATACGTTTCGGCATCGTTTCGCTCCTTAAGCCTTCGCGCGGGCGCGCTCGCCCTGCAGGGTCTTGATGCGGGCGATCTCGCGGCGGACCTCACGGATCCGGGCAGGACGCTCAAGCTGGTTGGTCGCGGCCTGGAAGCGCAGGTTGAACTGTTCCCGCTTCAGCTCGGACAGATCGGCCGTCAGCTGATCGTCGGTCCTGGCGCGCAGGTCTTCAGTGTTGGCCATCATTCACCTCCCAGGTGCGAGGAGTCGCCGAGACGGGCAACCACCTTGGTCTTGATCGGCAGCTTCATCGCGGCGCGCTCGAACGCCACGGCAGCCAGCGGACCAGGCACGCCATCAAGCTCGAACAGGATGCGGCCCGGCTTCACGCGGGCGGCCCAGTATTCAATCGAGCCCTTGCCCTTGCCCTGACGGACTTCGGCGGGCTTCTTGGAAACCGGCACGTCCGGGAAAACGCGAATCCACAAGCGACCCTGGCGCTTGATATGGCGGGTGATGGCGCGGCGAGCAGCTTCGATCTGGCGCGCGGTGATGCGCTCCGGCTCCATCGCCTTCAGCCCATAGGAGCCGAAGTTCAGGCTGGTGCCACCCTTGGCATTGCCATGGATGCGGCCCTTGAAGGCCTTCCGGAACTTGGTTTTCTTCGGTTGCAGCATGATGCTTACTCTATCCTAGCCAATCCTCAGCGCGCGGGACGCACGCCGGAGGTCTGGGCTTCCATCATCAGGCGATCCTGAGCCATCGGGTCATGGCCGAGGATTTCGCCCTTGAAGATCCACACCTTGATGCCGATGATGCCATAGGCGGTCAGCGCCTCGGCCTCGGCATAGTCGACATTGGCGCGCAGCGTATGCAGCGGCACGCGGCCTTCGCGATACCACTCGACGCGCGCGATTTCCGCGCCGCCCAGACGGCCGCCGCAGGTGATCTTGATCCCCTCGGCGCCCAGACGCAGGGCGGATTGCACGGCGCGCTTCATCGCCCGGCGGAACGCCACGCGGCGAATGAGCTGATCGGCCACGCCCTGCGCGACGAGCTTGGCGTCGATCTCCGGCTTGCGGATCTCGACGATGTTCAGCTTCACCTCGCTCTCCGTCATTCTGGAGAGCTTCTGGCGCAGCTTCTCGATGTCGGCGCCCTTCTTGCCGATGATGACGCCCGGACGCGCGGCATAGATCGACACGCGGCACAGCTTGGCCGGGCGTTCGATCACCACCTTGGAGATCGCGGCCTGCGGAAGATTCTCGACGATATACTTGCGGATCTCGATATCTTCCTTGAGCAGCCGGCTGTAGTCGCGCCCTTCGGCGTACCAGCGGCTATCCCAGGTGCGGTTGATCTGCAGGCGCAGGCCGATCGGATTGCTCTTGTGACCCATCGATCAGGCCTCCTCGACTTCGCGGACCACGATGCGCAGCCGGCTGAAAGGCTTCAGGATGCGCGTGGACTTGCCACGGCCGCGCGTGTGGAAACGCTTCATGGTGATCGACTTGCCGACACTGGCTTCTGCAACGACCAGCGCATCGACGTCGAGATTGTGGTTGTTTTCCGCATTGGCGATCGCGGAGGCGAGAACCTTCTTCGCGTCCTGGGCCATCGCGCGCTTCGAGAAGGTCAGGATGTTCAACGCATCTTCGGCCTTCTTGCCACGGATCAGGGCAGCGACGAGATTCAGCTTCTGCGCCGAACCACGGATCGTGGTGCCGACCGCAAGCGCCTCGTTATCGGCGACGCGACGCGGAGCTTTCTGCTTGCTCATCAGCGCTTACCCTTCTTGTCGGCGGCGTGGCCGGGGAAGTTGCGCGTCGGCGCGAACTCGCCCAGCTTGTGGCCGACCATGTCTTCATTGACGGAGACCGGAATGAACTTCTGGCCGTTGTAGACACTGAACGTCAGGCCGACGAACTGCGGCAGGATCGTCGAACGGCGCGACCAGGTCTTGATCGGCGCGCGGCCACCCAAATCCTGAGCGTCTTCCGCCTTCTTGAGAAGGTGAAGGTCGACGAACGGGCCTTTCCAGACGGAACGAGCCATGGCTTACCTCTTCTTCTTGGCGTGACGCGAACGGATGATCATCTTGTCCGTCTGCTTGTTGTTGCGAGTGCGGGCGCCCTTGGTCGGCTTGCCCCACGGCGTGACCGGATGGCGACCGCCGGAAGTCCGGCCTTCACCACCGCCATGCGGGTGATCGACCGGGTTCTTGGCGACACCGCGAGTAAGCGGACGACGGCCAAGCCAGCGATTGCGGCCCGCCTTGGCCAGCGTCTGGTTGGAATTGTCGGGGTTCGACACCGCGCCGACCGTGCCCATGCAATCGCCGCGCAGGTAGCGCTGCTCGCCCGAGTTCAGGCGAACGATCACCAGACCGCGGTCACGGCCGACGAGCTGGACGTAAGCACCGGCCGAGCGGGCGATCTGGCCGCCCTTGCCCGGCTTCATCTCGATATTGTGGCAGATCGTGCCGACCGGCATCTGCGACAGCAGCATCGCATTGCCCGGCTTCACGTCGACCTTTTCGCCCGCGACAACGGTGTCGCCGACGCCGAGGCGCTGCGGAGCCAGGATATAGGCCAGCTCACCGTCTTCATACTTCACCAGCGCGATGAACGCGGTGCGGTTGGGATCGTATTCGATCCGCTCGACAGTGGCGGAAACATCCCACTTGCGACGCTTGAAGTCGATGTAGCGATACTTCTGCTTGTGGCCGCCCGCGATGCCGCGCGAGGTCACATGGCCCTTGTTGTTGCGGCCGCCCGTCTTGCGCTTGCCTTCGGTAAGCGCCTTGACCGGCTTGCCCTTCCAAAGGCCCGACTTGTCGACGAGGACCAGGCCGCGGCGCGCGGGGCTCGTCGGTTTGTAATTCTTCAGTGCCATCTTACGCGCCTCAGATACCGCTGGTGACGTCGATGGACTGGCCCTCGGCCAGCGTCACGATCGCCTTCTTCACATCGCTGCGCTTGTAGGGCTTGCCCTTCCAGCGCTTCGCCTTGCCCTTCTGGACGATGGTGTTCACACCCGTCACCTTGACGTCGAACAGCGCTTCCACCGCTTCCTTGATCTGCGGCTTGGTCGCATCGTCGGACACCTTGAACACGACCGCGTTATGCTCGGAGAGCAGGGTCGCCTTCTCGGTGATGTGGGGAGCGAGGATCACGTCGTAGTGACGCACGTCCACTTCCTGAGTCTTAGCCATTGAACCGCGCCTCCAGTTTTTCGACCGCAGCACGGGTCAGCACCAGCGTGTCATGCTTGAGAATGTCGTAGACATTGGCGCCGACGGCCGGGAGCACGTTGATGTTGGGCAGATTGCCCGCCGCCCGGGCGAAACCTTCGTTCACGCCGTCGCCATCAATGACAAGAACCTTCTTGCCCCAGCCCGCCTTTGCAAGCTGGCCGGCCAGCGCCTTGGTCTTGGCGTCCTTCAGCTCGAGGCTGTCGACAACCACGAGGCCGTTCCCCGAGGAGTCTTGGGCCTTGGCGGAAAGCGCCATCTTGAGGCCCAGCGCGCGGATCTTCTTGTTGAGCGACTGGCCGAAATCACGGGCACGCGCACCGTGAGCCTTGCCGCCGCCGATGAAGATCGGCGCCTTGCGGTCACCGTGGCGGGCAGTGCCGCCGCCCTTCTGGCGGCCGAACTTCTTGCCGGTGCGGGCAACATCGGAACGCTCGCGGGTCGGACGAGCCGGACCGCGACGGTTTTCGAGCTGCCAGGTGACGACGCGGTGCAGGATGTCGGTGCGCGGCTCCACGCCGAACACGGCATCCGACAATTCGATGTCGCCGGAGGCCTTACCGCCATCCAGGGTCTGTAGCTTGACCTTCACGACTTAGCCCTCCTGGCCTTCATCGCCGGTGGCGGCGGAATTGTTTTCGGGAGCAGCCGCTTCGCCGCCAGCTTCCTGGGCCGGCGCCGCATCGACCGCGGTTTCGGCTTCGTTCACGACGACATCGGCGGGAGCGGCATCGTTCTCGGGAACACCATTGGCCTTCTCTAGGACCGCGCCGGGGAACGGCACGCCTTCGGGCAACGGCAGCTTCACGGCATCGCTGACCAGCAGCCAGGCATTCTTGGCGCCGGGAACCGAACCCTTCACGAAGATCAGGCCGCGATCGGCGTCCGTGCGCACGACCTCGAGGTTCTGCTGGGTGCGCTGGCGGTCACCCATGTGGCCGGCCATCTTCTTGTTCTTGAACACGCGGCCCGGGTCCTGGCGGTTGCCGGTCGAGCCGTGAGCGCGGTGCGAGATCGAGACACCATGGGTGGCGCGCATGCCGCCGAAGCCCCAGCGCTTCATCGCACCGGCGAAACCCTTGCCCTGGGTGTGGCCGGTGATGTCCACCTTCTGGCCCGCCACGAAGTGATCGGCACTGATCGTCGCGCCGACGGGAAGCAGGGCCTCCTCGCTCTCGACGCGGAATTCAGCGACTTTCTGCTTCAGCGGAACCTGCGCCTTCGCGAAATGCTCGCGCTGCGGCTTGTTCACATTCTTCTGCTTCGCCTCACCCGAACCGACCTGCAGCGCGACATAGCCGTCACGCTCGGCGGTGCGGTGGGAAACAACCTGGCAATCTTCCAGCGCCAGGACGGTCACGGGAACGTGACGTCCATCCTCCTGGAACAAGCGGGTCATCCCGACTTTCTTGGCGATCACGCCAGTGCGCATGATCCAAACTCCTAACAGAGGCCTGACGAGGACCATCCCCGAAAGGCGTGTTCAGCCCAAAATTTGAAGCGAGCCCCGTCCGGGCTGAACGCTGAAGAACGCAACGCGGCGCCATCAGCAAGACGGGGGACGCTTGCCCGGAAATATTCACCCCGCCACGCGGGAGAACTGCACCGGAGGTATCCCTATGTCTGCGGGCGGAAGCCTTGAAGCACCCTGCCCTGCCGCAATTGAATCGGGATGCGGAAAACCGTTGGCGGGCCCTTACAGCCCAACTGGCATTTAGGCCAGCTTAATTTCTACATTTACGCCAGCGGCCAGATCGAGCTTCATCAGCGCGTCGACGGTCTGGGCATTCGGCTGCACGATATCGAGCAGGCGCTTGTAGGTGCGAACCTCGAACTGCTCCCGCGACTTCTTGTCGATGTGCGGGCCGCGGTTGACGGTGAACTTCTCGATACGCGTCGGCAGCGGAATGGGACCCCGAATGAGCGCACCCGTGCGGCGGGCGGTGTCCGCGATTTCACCAGTTGCCTGGTCAAGCACGCGATGGTCGAACGCCTTGAGGCGAATGCGGATATTCTGAGCTTCCATGTCCAATACCGATGCGAAAGAGCCGAAGAAAGCCGAGGCTTCCCTATAAAAGCAAAGAACCGCCCCGCCTCACCGATCTTCGAAGGAAGTTTCGGGAAGGGGCGGCCCTTCAAAAATACCGACTGGCCGAATCCGTCGGGACCCGGCCAGAGCGGCGCCTATATTACTTCGTGATCGAGCTGACAACCCCCGAACCGACGGTGCGGCCGCCTTCGCGAATAGCGAAACGCAGGCCTTCGTCCATCGCGATCGGAGCGATCAGCTTCACGCCGATCGTCACATTGTCGCCCGGCATGACCATCTCGGTGCCTTCGGGAAGGATCACTTCGCCGGTCACGTCGGTGGTGCGGAAGTAGAACTGCGGACGGTAGTTGGCAAAGAACGGCGTGTGGCGGCCGCCTTCATCCTTCGACAGCACGTAGACTTCCGCGCTGAACTCGGTGTGCGGCGTAACCGAACCGGGCTTGCACAGCACCTGGCCGCGTTCCACGTCTTCACGCGCGACACCGCGGATCAGAGCGCCGATGTTGTCGCCCGCTTCGCCCTGATCGAGCAGCTTGCGGAACATTTCGACGCCGGTCACGGTGGTCTTCTGGGTGTCCTTCAGACCGACGATCTCGACTTCCTCACCGACCTTGATGATGCCGGTTTCGACACGGCCGGTCACCACGGTGCCGCGACCCGAGATCGAGAACACGTCTTCGACCGGCATCAGGAACGGCTTGTCGACCGGGCGGGCCGGCTGCGGGATGTAGTCGTCGACGGCCTGCATCAGCTCGAGAATGGCGTTCTTGCCGATCTCGTCGTCGCGGCCTTCGAGAGCGGCCAGGGCCGAACCCTTGACGATCGGAATATCGTCGCCCGGGAAATCGTAGCTGGAGAGCAGCTCGCGAACTTCGAGTTCGACCAGCTCGAGGATTTCCTCGTCGTCGACCTGATCGACCTTGTTCATGAACACGACCAGGGCCGGCACGCCGACCTGACGGGCGAGCAGGATGTGCTCGCGGGTCTGCGGCATCGGGCCGTCGGCGGCGTTCACCACCAGGATCGCGCCGTCCATCTGCGCGGCGCCGGTGATCATGTTCTTCACATAGTCGGCGTGGCCCGGGCAATCGACGTGCGCATAGTGGCGGGCGCCGGTTTCATATTCGACGTGCGCGGTCGAAATGGTGATGCCGCGCTCGCGCTCTTCCGGAGCCTTGTCGATATTGGCGAAATCGACGGCTTCACCGCCGAAGGATTCAGCCAGAACCTTGGTGATCGCAGCGGTCAGCGTGGTCTTGCCGTGGTCGACGTGACCAATGGTGCCGATATTGCAGTGCGGTTTGTTCCGCTCGAATTTAGCCTTAGCCATCTTATGTAACCTCTGTTCGCTTGGATTTGATTACTGCGGGAAAGCGGCACCCGCTGAATCAGGCGCCGCCCCTAGACCGAACCTGCCGGTTAGGCAAGCTTCTCCTTGACCTCGGCCGCCACATTGGCCGGCACTTCGTCATAATGCGAGAATTGCATGGAGTATTGCGCACGGCCCTGGGTGAAGGAACGCAGTTCGTTCACATAGCCGAACATGTTCGCCAGCGGAACCATGGCCTCCACAACCTGGGCATTTCCGCGGCTGTCGGTGCCCTGGATCTGGCCACGACGCGAGTTGATGTCGCCGATCACGTCGCCCAGATATTCTTCCGGCGTCACCACTTCCACCTTCATGATCGGCTCGAGCAGCTTGATCCCGGCCTTCTGGGCAGCCTCGCGCATGGCGCCGCGACCGGCGATTTCAAACGCAAGCGCCGAAGAGTCGACGTCGTGATAGGCGCCGTCCGTCAGGTGGATGTTGAAGTCGATGATCGGGAAGCCGATCAGGCTGCCCGTCTCGGCGGTTTCGCGCATGCCCTTCTCGACCGACGGAATATATTCGCGCGGAATATTGCCGCCCTTGATCTCGTCGAAGAACTGGATGCCCGAACCGCGCTCGCCCGGAACGACGCGGATCTTGACGCGGCCGAACTGGCCGGAACCGCCCGACTGCTTCTTGTGGGTGTAATCCACCTCGACTTCGCGGGCCAGCGATTCACGATAGGCCACCTGCGGCGCGCCGACATTCGCTTCGACCTTGAACTCGCGCTTCATGCGGTCGACCAGGATTTCGAGGTGAAGCTCGCCCATGCCCTTGATGATGGTCTGGCCCGATTCGTGATCGGTGGAGACGCGGAAGGAGGGGTCTTCGGCGGCCAGGCGATTGAGCGCGAGGCCCATCTTTTCCTGGTCGGCCTTGGTCTTCGGTTCCACCGAAAGCTCGATCACCGGCTCGGGGAATTCCATCCGCTCGAGAATGATCGGCTGCTTTTCGGAGCACAGCGTGTCGCCGGTGGTGGTTTCCTTGAGGCCGGCCAGCGCGACGATGTCGCCGGCATAGGCCTCGTCGATGTCTTCACGGCTGTTGGCATGCATCAGCAGCATGCGGCCGATCTTTTCCTTCTTGTCCTTCACCGAGTTCAGGTAGCTGCCCTTGGAGAGCGTGCCCGAATAGATGCGCGCGAAGGTGAGCGAGCCGACGAACGGGTCGTTCATGATCTTGAACGCCAGCGCGGAGAACGGCGCGTCGTCGGCGGTCTTGCGGCTGTCCGGCTCTTCCGTGTCGGGGTTCACGCCCTGCACGTCGGGAATGTCGAGCGGCGACGGCATGAAGTCCACGACCGCGTCGAGCAGCGTCTGCACGCCCTTGTTCTTGAACGACGAGCCGCACAGCACCGGCACGAAGGCCTGCGCCAGCGTGCCCTTGCGGATCAGCGCCTTGAGCTGCTCGGGGGAAGGCGGATTGCCTTCGAGATAGGCTTCCATCGCCTCATCGTCCTGCTCGACGGCAAGCTCGATCAGCTTCTCGCGATATTCGGCGGCCTTGTCCTTCAGATCCTCGGGAACATCGACATATTCGAACTCGGCGCCGAGGCTCTCGTCCTTCCAGACGATGCCGCGGTCGTTGACGAGGTCGACCAGGCCGACGAAGTCGCTCTCCGCGCCGATCGGGAGATACAGCACCAGCGGCGTCGCGCCGAGGCGGTCGATGATCGTCTGCACGCAATAATAGAAATTCGCGCCGGTGCGGTCGAGCTTGTTGATGTAGCACATGCGCGGCACGCCGTATTTGTCGGCCTGGCGCCACACGGTTTCGGACTGCGGCTCCACGCCCGCGACCCCGTCGAACGCGGCCACCGCGCCGTCGAGCACGCGCAGCGAGCGCTCCACCTCGATGGTGAAGTCCACGTGGCCCGGGGTGTCGATGATGTTCAGGCGGTGATCGTTCCAGAAGCAGGTCGTCGCGGCCGAGGTGATGGTGATGCCGCGTTCCTGTTCCTGCTCCATCCAGTCCATCGTCGCGGCGCCGTCATGCACTTCGCCGATCTTGTAGGACTTGCCGGTGTAATAGAGGATGCGCTCGGTCGTGGTGGTCTTGCCGGCGTCGATATGCGCCATGATACCGAAATTCCGGTATTTTTCGAGCGGATGGCTGCGGGCCATGATAGTTTCCTTCGGGTCATGAGCGAGGCCGGTGCGCGGCCCCCGCCCATAGGTTTAAATTCGTGACAGCCGTGTGACTTACCACCGATAGTGGCTGAACGCGCGGTTGGCGTCGGCCATGCGATGGGTATCTTCCCGCTTCTTGACCGCGTTGCCGCGATTGTTCGCCGCATCCATCAGCTCGCCCGAAAGGCGGGCGGACATGGTGGTTTCGGCGCGGCCGCGCGCGGCGTTGATCAGCCAGCGGATGGCGAGAGCCTGGGCGCGCTCGGGGCGAACCTCGACCGGCACCTGATAGGTGGCGCCGCCGACGCGGCGGCTGCGGACCTCGATCTGCGGCTTCACATTGTTCAGCGCATCGTGGAACAGCTGGATCGGATCGGACTTCGCCCGCGATTCCATGGTTTCCAGCGCGCCGTAGACGATGCGTTCGGCAACGGACTTCTTCCCGTCCAGCATGAGGTTGTTCATGAACTTGGACAGAACCTGATCTCCGAACTTCGGATCGGGCAGGATTTCCCGCTTTTCGGGACGACGACGACGTGACATTTCCTCGAACTCCTCTGGAGTTTGGGGCGGTTCCCGCCCTCTCCCCCTCCCAGCCACCCGATAGCGCGATCGGGGATCATCGGGTGGCTGGGAGGGGGAGCGGGCCGGTGCCGCAAGCCTTCGACGGATGTCGAAGGCGCACCCAACTAAAACCTTACTTCGGCCGCTTGGCGCCGTATTTCGAACGGCTCTGCTTGCGATCCTTGACGCCCTGCGTATCGAGCACGCCGCGCAGCACGTGATAGCGCACGCCCGGAAGGTCGCGCACACGGCCGCCGCGGATCAGCACAACGGAGTGCTCCTGCAGGTTGTGGCCCTCGCCCGGGATGTAGGAGATGACCTCGCGCTGGTTGGTCAGGCGAACCTTCGCCACCTTGCGCAGAGCGGAGTTCGGCTTCTTCGGCGTCGTGGTGTAGACGCGAGTGCAAACGCCGCGCTTCTGCGGGTTCTGGTCCATCGCAGGAACCTTGCTCTTGGCCTTCTGCGGTTCGCGGCCCTTGCGGACCAGCTGGTTGATCGTTGGCATGAGTTACTCTTCACCATGGTTGATGGCGGCACCTACAGGGTGAAGAGTGAAAGACCGTGCGCCCATCCGTCATTCCCGCCACGGCGGGAATCGCGGCCGCCGGCAGCGGCCCGGACAGGCGAGTCTGAAACGCTCCACCCGGCCGGAACGCCGGGTTACTTTGACGGCTGCCCAATGGAAAAAGGGCCTGGCGAAACGCCCGAGGCCCCATGGACAAGACCGGCAATGTTCAGCTCGTATTCCGTCGGCGCCAAGCGGACTCGGCACCGGCTCGGCCGGCCCTTTAGGACAATGTCGGATTCGGGTCAAGAATGTCCGGAAGCATTCGCCCATTCCGCCGCGCGGCCGCGCGGCACGGCAAACGCCGCCTTGCCATCCGCCGCGCCCGCCTTACTAACGGACGCCATCATAGAGAGGGAAATTCCCGAAAGCAGAGGCATGGCAGGCGTATGAGCGAGATTCTGCAGTTGAACGACGGCTGGGCCATGCCGCAGCTGGGCCTTGGCCTGATGCGCTTCGGCGAGGAAGGCCAGACCGCCGCGGTGATCGGCCGGGCCGTCGATGCCGGCTATCGCCTGCTCGACACCGCCGCCGTCTACGGCACCGAGCAGCAGACCGGCGATGGCCTGCGGCAGCTTGCCGTGCCCCGCGAGGAGCTGTTCATCACCACCAAGCTGTGGAACGGCGACCATAGCAGCGGCGGCACCATCCCCGCCTTCAACGACAGCCTCGCCCGGCTCGGGCTGGAATATCTCGATCTCTACCTGATCCACTGGCCGCTGCCGATGTTCGACCGCTATGTCGAAGCCTGGCGCGCGCTGATCGAACTGCAACAGGAAGGCCGCGTCCGCTCGATCGGCGTGTCCAATTTCACCGAGGAGCATCTGGAGCGGATCATCGGCGAAACCGGCGTCGCGCCCGCGGTCAACCAGGTGGAGATGCACCCCTATTTCCAGCAGCGGAGCCTGCGCGCCTTCCATGAGCGGCACGGCATCGTGACCCAGGCCTGGTCGCCCATCGGCGGCGGCTGGGACGGCGCATCCGACATGCGCGCCGATCCCGTGATCGCCAGCATCGCGGAAAAGCACGGGCGCACGCCGACCCAGGTGATCCTGCGCTGGCACATCGCCTGCGGCGTGTCGGCGATCCCCAAGGCGACCAGCACCCCTCACCTGGTCGAAAACATGGAATCCTTCGGCTTCGAGCTGGATGCGGAGGACATGGCCGCGCTCACCGCGCTGGACCGGGACGACGGCCGCCTGGGCTTCGACCCGCTGACGATGGACATCGTGAATCTGGATGCATAGCGGATAGGGCCGGGCGGCACATCCTCGGGCTTGCCGGTCATTCGCCTGCGAATGCTTTCCGGCCGATTGCGAATATTCGCGGCTTACGAACTGGTCAGCTTCATCAAGGCAAGGCCGCTTACGATAAGGAGCGCCGCCAGCAGACGCAGCGGGGTGGCCGCTTCGCCAAGCACCAGAATCCCGACGGCGAATGCGCCGAGCGCTCCGATCCCCGTCCACACGGTGTAGGCCGTGCCCAGGGGCAGGCTGCGCATCGACCACGAGAGCAGCCCGAAGCTCACCAGCATGGCGGCTATGGTGACGACGCTGGGCCAGAAGCGCGAAAAGCCATGCGACTGCTTCATGGCGGCGGCCCAGACGATTTCAAACAGACCGGCGATAAACAGAACGACCCATGCCATGACAGCCTCCAGCAAATTGTGCTGCCGGGCCGTCCCGGTCTTGATACCCCAAGCGGGGCGGGAACGTGGTCGCCGCGAGGGAAGCCTAGATCAAGCGGCCCGATATTTCAACGTCCGTCATATCGAGCCAGCCCATCCCCGCTCGTCCCTATTCGTCCTAAGCCTTTTGGCCCTTCTTCGTCATCCCCGTGCAAACGGGGAGCCAGCACAACATTGCCTGGATTCCCGCTTTCGCGGAAATGACGAGGGAGTGAGAGAGGGAGGCGGAGTAAGCGTTCCACCTTTCCTACACGGTTGAAATCTGGCTTATCCTGCCGGATGAAACGCAGACGACATCGCACCGCCCGCTGGCCCGCCTACCGGCGGATTCCCTGCTTCACCCCGGTTCCCGTCCGCGCCCGACGTGACGGCTGGACGCCCGAGCGGCAGGCCCGCTTCCTCGGCTGGCTGGCCCAGACCGGCTGCGTCGCCAAGGCCGCGGCCAAGCTCGGCATGGCGCGCGAGACTGCCTATCGCCTGCGCCGCCGGGAAGGCGCGGGCAGCTTCGCCCATGCCTGGGATGCGGTGATGACCATCCGCGGCGGCGGGGAAGCGCCCCGGCGAAAGGTCACACTGGATGAGCGCTGGATGCTCGCCATGGAAGGCGGGTTCGTGGTGCGGATGCGGCGGGGCCGTTTCCTGGCAGCATGGCGCAAGCCCAGCACTTCCGCGCTGCTCAGCCTGCTGGCTTCCTATGACAGGGCATTGCGGCGGCACGACTTATGGGCATGAGGCCGACCGAAATGCAAATGCACATTTCCGGCGTTCTGCGTCAACCGGCACATGCTGTTCCGCATTCTTCGTCATCCCCGTGCAAACGGGGAGCCAGTTGCCACGTCGCTCTGGATTCCCGCTTTCGCGGGAATGACGAACAAGGGTGGCATGGAAAAACCTGCGCTTGGTGGGCGGCGGCGCGATCTGCTATCGCCCGCCCGATCCGCGCCGTGGGGAGAATGCATGAGCGTCGTCACCGCCTATCTGTATCGCCAGGGCAAGCCGGTGGAGCCGGTTTCGCTGGATAATGCGCCCGTCTTCACCAGCCCTTCCGATTTCGTGTGGATCGGCCTGTTCGAACCGTCCGACGCGGAACTGCGGGCCGTCCAGCAGCACTATGGGCTGCATCCGCTGGCGGTGGAGGATGCGCTGATGGCGCATCAATTGCCGAAGGTCGATGTCTATGGCGACCAGCTTTTCGTGGTGGCCCGCACCGCGCATCTCGAAGGCGACAAGATCCTCTATGGCGAAACGGCGATCTTCGTGGGCCAGCACCATATCATCACCGTGCGTCACGGATCGGCGCGCGCGCATACCCAGCTTCGCGCGCAACTCGAGGCCGCCCCTTCCCTGCTGAATCACGGGGTGGATTACGTGCTGCACGCGATCCTGGACTTCATCGTCGACGGCTATCTCCCGATCGTCGAGACGATCGAGGAAAACGTGCTGGAGATGGAGCATCGCGCGCTGGACAATTTCCTGGACCGGGCGGAAATCATGCGGATCTTCGGCCTGCGCCGGGAATTGATGCGCTTCCGCCGCGTGCTGGAGCCGATGTCGGAGATGTGCACCAAGCTGATCCATCTCGAACTGCCTTGCCTCGACGCGGAGGTGCGGCCCTATTTCCAGGACGTGCTGGATCATGTCCGCCGGGTGGCGATGCGGGTGGAGAGCCTGCGCGACGTGCTGACCTCCGTGTTCGAGGTCAGCCATCTGCTGGAATCGCAACGCCAGGGCGCGATTACCCGCCAGCTCGCCGCCTGGGCCGCGATCCTCGCCGTGCCGACCGCCATCGCCGGCATCTATGGCATGAATTTCCGGCACATGCCCGAACTCGGCACGCGATACGGCTATTTCGTCGTGCTGGGAGTGATCGCAATATCGTGCATGGGGCTATATATCCGCTTCAAGCGCGCGAAATGGCTCTAGACTCGTTTCGGGTCGGCCGGAACCGTCGCGCCGGACAGCATCGCAAGAAAGGGACAGGACAGATGAGCAACGATATGGACAAATATACCGGCGCGGCCAACGTCGGGGTGGACGAACTCAAGGCCCTGCCCGAGCAGGTGGTGGCGGAGTTGGAAGCGCATAAGCAGCTTTACCTGACCGATCCCGAAAAGGCGCATTACTGGGACCCGGGGGTGATCGGCGTGCCCGGCGGTCCGGTCGCATGCCTGCTGCTCGAATATACCGGCCGCAAATCCGGCAAGAAGCTGAGCATGGCGATCCAGTATTACCGCCGGAACGGCAAGGTCGCCATCGTCGCCTCCAAGGGCGGGATCGAGGAAAACCCGCAATGGTATCTCAATCTCCAGGCCGACCCGAACTGTTATGTCCGTATCGGGGCGAAGTCGTCTCCGGCGGTGGCTCGCACCGCGACGGGGGCCGAACGCGCCGAATGGTGGGCACAGATCCGCGAGGAACAGCCGATGCAGAAGACCTACGAATCCCGCACCAGCCGCGAGATTCCGGTGGTCATCCTGGAATTCCCCGAAGGCACCGACATCTGAGCCGCCATCCGGCTTGATGGGCCGGCTGGATGGGAAAGAAAAATGGGCGCCTCCGTCGGGGTCTGGGGAGTGACGGAGGCGCCCGTCCGGCAGAACCGGACGTCAGGAAGCCAGTTTGCCCGTCTGCGGGCTCTCCGGCTTCGTCTGGTCAGAAAGAAGGGTTATCAGCATTTCCATCCGGATCGGCGTGCCGAACCGCAGCCCTGCCGCCCCATCCGCGCACCAGCGCACTGTGGTGTTGGGCAGGACCAGCGGCCCAACCTCCACTGTAACCTGTGTCCCGGCGGCGATGTCGAACTCTCCTTCGCAGCGCATGCCGGTCTGCGAGATATTCGCCACCCGCCCCCGGTGGATAATGTCCCCTTCCCACACCCGGCAGGAAAGATCGGCGGGAATGCGCACGGCGCGCGGCGGATGGCTGGTTTCCCACCCATCCACGGGAACGCGGTTCTTCACCCCGACCCGGTCGCCTTCGCGCCAAACCACGTCCGCCTCGATCGGCTCGATACCTTCCCAGCAATAGGAAAGCGTTTCGCCCATGGAGAGATTCAGCTTCGTCTCGATCTGGGCCCCGCCCGGAGAAATATTGCGTACGATCCCGATATGGACCCTGCCCCCGCTTTCCACCCGGCACGCACGAAAGGTCGTGACATGACGCGCTTGCTGGCGGCGGTCTTCCTCTCCTGGCCGGGGGGTGGTGCCCCCGCTTTCCTCAGGACCGGACATTATCGTTCTCCTGGACCCAATATTCCTGGGGTGGTATCTTTAATCTGGATGTTTTGCCGCCAACCTGCCTCCCGCAGGCTATTCCGGCTAATGCACGTAATGATTTGCTGAAACGTAAGTTCCCTGATTTTTAACCTGCCCGGCAGTGACAAACCGGGAATGTAACGTTACGTAAAGGAAATCGCAGTATTTCGCGCACTTAACGATACGGGTCAAAAAGCAGGCGGGACATTTCCTTAAGGGAATTTAACACCGTTACAGCAGGATAATAAATGCCGGAAAGCATGGCCGGGCGGCAGGATTTTGCCGATCGAATGACAGGCGAGGTGCAACGCATCCTTTCCGATCCGGCGCTCGAGAGGGCGCCGACGCAACGTCGGCTACTCTCTTTCCTAGCCGAGCAGACCCTGTCCAATCCCGGCAGCCTCACCCAGTTTTCCATCGCGGTCGACGGGCTGGGGCGGCCCGAGGACTACGACCTCACCAGCGACAGCTATCCGCGCGTCCAGATGTCGAGGCTGCGCCGCAACCTTCTCAGCTATTACTCGCGCAACGCGCCGGGCGATGGCCATTGCGTCTATATCCGGCCGGGCGAATATCGCCTGCGGCTGGCGCCGCCCGAGACGGCCTATCCCGAACTGTTCAAGCAAGCCCGCCCGATTCTCTCGGCGGAAAGCAAGCAGATCGCCGCGGAAGCGAGCCGCAAGGAACCGCGCAAGAAATGGGCGGGGCTGGAAAACAGCCAGATGGTGGCCGTTCTCGCGGCAATCGCGCTCTTCCTCTCGATCCTCGCCCTGGCGATCAACGAATACCAGAGCCGGGCATTGGTGAAACCGGCGGTCGGCCTGGATATATCGGTGAGCGACGGCTTCGCGAAACATACCGGATGGCATGATTTCGCGCCGGACGTCATGCGGGAGGCGGAAAACTACGTCTCCAAATCCTTCATTGCCAGCTACAGCAAGGATGCCGTGGACGTTCCCCAGCCGGATTACGTCATTGCCATGAATTTCGGGCTGAATCTGTCGGACGCGCCCGATCTCAAGCTGACGATGCGGAATAGGGATGGACGGATGATCTATTCCAGCACGATCCGCGCCAACCCGCCGGCGAAGGAATTCTTCATCGACGAGGTCAACGCCAACCTCACCTATCTTCTGTCGCCCACCGGCGCCCTGGCGCACGATCGCATAGCCGATCAGCAATTCTCCCCGGAAACCGATTATCGCTGCTTCCTGATGATCGAGATCGGCCGGTCCGAAGGCACCAGCGTCCGGGATCTGGTCGAGAAATGCCTCGACCGGTTCGAGGACAGCGAATATCGCCCCTACTGGTATGCCAGGAAGGCTCTTTCCCAATATGCCCGGGGGTTGAGGCGCGGCGTGCCGATCGAGAAAAATACGCCCGCCTGGATCTCGTTGCAGGAAGCGATGCAGTTGGATCGCTACAATGCATTCGCCAACTATCTGGCGGCGAAGGTCGAGGCGGCCCGGGGCAATTGCGAACGGGCGGACATCTTCGCGGATCGCGTCCTGCAACGGAGCACGTCCTACCCCGCCCTGCTGGGCGCCACGCTTACCGAGGCGGCGGCCTGTGGCGGCGGCGGACGCACGCGAACCGAATGGGCGAGCCAGATCCGCAGCCTGGCGAGAGCGAATCCGGACCCCGATCCCCTGCTGAAGATGCATCTGATGCTGGCCACGCTCGCCATTGGCGATACCGGCACCGCCAAGCAGATCGCCGATTCATTGCCGATCGAAGACGCGAAGGGAAACATGGCGATAATCAGCAGGAGCGTCTCCCGCGCGCTCCATGATCAGCCGTATTTCCAGCAGAACCGCCAAAGGATCGACCGCGAGATCGCGATCTTCATATGGAATGGCGCGGGCCGGAAGCTGATCCTGGACGAACTGGGCAAGGCCCCTTCGACCGAGGTGGCGCTCTATCCCATGCTCTCTGCCGGAATGGATATATCCACCTCGAGCCCGGCCCGCTCCCAGCGATAGACGATCTCGCCGCGCAATTGCGCCGTGGCCGCGCGCTGCGCCAGCTTCGTCCCGAAACTGCGCTTTTCGGGTTTTTCGAGAATGGCGGGGCCGCCCCGTTCGCGCCAGCGTATCATCACTATCCCGCCGCGATTCTCCAGCGCGATCGATATTTGCCCGCCAGCGTTGGAGAAGGCGCCGTATTTCACGGAATTGGTGGCCAGCTCATGCAACAGCAGCGCCAGCGCCGTGGTCGCGGAAGTCCCTATATCGACATCGTCCCCTTCCACCAGAAGCCGCTGCTCGCTGGAGCCGGAATTCTGATAGGGTGCCATGATCACCGCGATCAGGCCCTTGAGATCGCGCGCGCCTGCAATGCCGTTGTCCCCGACATCGGGGCGGAAATGATCGTGGGCACGGGCAAGCGCGGTGATGCGGGCCATGATGCTTTCGGCCAGCGGACGAAATTCCGAGCGGCGGGGCACCGAAAGGCTGATGATGCTGCCTACCACGGAAAAGATATTCTTGATGCGATGGGACAATTCCAGGGAGATCAGGCCCAGCCTCTCCTCCGTGCATTTCTGCTGGTCGACATTGGTGCAGGTGCCGAACCACCGCTCGATCGCCCCCTCGCTGTCCCGCAAGGCCACGCCCCGGGCAAGCATCCAGCGATATTCGCCATCGTGATGGCGCATCCTGTATTCGACCTCATAGGGCTGGCCGCTCGTCACGGATTCGCGCCAGGCGGCGGCGATATGCGGCCGGTCCTCCGGATGGAGCACGTCGATCCAGGCTTCGCCGTCCGTGTCTCCGTGGCTCAACCCCGTAAATTCATACCATTGCCGATTGAAGAAATCCGCCATGCCCGCCGGCGTCGTCGACCAGACCATTTGCGGCAAAGTGTCGAGAATCCCGCGGATGCGGCCGTCATCCAGCCCCAGCAAAAAGCGGGAATGATCCTGTTCCCGAGAACTCGGCACCCGGCTTCTCCCCCTTTTATCAAGCGAAGTCTTGTGCAGACTGCCGCGATGTCTGTGCGGGAGTAAACACAACTATCGCCTACGTCTGCACACTTCTGCACAGAGAACCTTTATGGCCGCGCTGCGTTGTCTTTTTCAAGAAGGAAAGGCGGCCACTCCCATGAACGTTCCTAACCCATTGGATTTCAACACCAACAATCTTCTCCATTCGCTTCGGGAGAAGGATCTGGAACTGCTTGGCCCATATCTCAAGGAAAAGCATTTCGAAGCGGGAACAGTGCTTTACGAACCGGGCGACAATGTCCGGACGGTTTATTTCCCCAAAGGCCCTACGCTGGTTTCCTTCGTGATCGAACTGGCTGACGGACGGGCGGTGGAAACTGTGCTGGTGGGGCGAGAAGGGGCTGTCGGAGGGATCGTCAGCCAAGGGCACCTTCCCGCCTATGCGCGCTGCGTGGTCCAGTTTTCCGGCCCGGCCTTCATGATCGATTCCACCGAACTGGAAGTTGCCAAGCATCAGTCGATGACGTTGCGTCATCTGTTCTCGCGCTATGCCGATTGCCTGGTGGCGCAGATGTTCCAGTCGATAGCCTGCAATGCCGTGCATACGATCGAGCAGAGGACCGCGAAATGGCTGCTCGCGGCAATAGACCGCACCGGCAGCCAGGAAGTGCCGCTGACGCAGGAACAGCTCGCCTCCATGCTGGGCGTGGGGCGCAGCTATATCAGCCGGGTCATAGGTGGAATGCGCACGGATTCGCTGATCGAGACGCGCCGAGGCAAGATCAGGGCCGGAGAGCTGGAACGGCTTCGCTGCCTTTCCTGCGATTGCAACGAACTCGTCCAGCGCCATTTCGACCGCGTGCTGGAAGGCGTCTATCCCCATGAAACGGAGCTTGCCGTGTAAGGCGGGAAACGGTCCCTCAGGGAGACGGGAAGCGCGCCGCCGGGCGAGGCCCATCGCCGGCCATCCTCTCCCATCGCTCTGCCCTGATGAACTCGACGGGATCGTAAACCCGCGTCTCCCATTGCAGGTCGTCAGGGCGGGCATGAGGGGCGAGAGACATGGCGCAAACGATATGGCGAAAATGCGGAGCGAGCAGCGCGAGATTGCTCCGCGCGCAGCGCCAGGCCGAATCCGGCCCATGCTCCTCTCCGAAGAAACCGTTGGATTGCGCCAGCATCCAGGCAACGTTGGAGACATACAAGCTGTCCGGGACGACGCCGGCGGCACGGGCCTCGCTCATTCCGCCGGATAGCGCCGCAAAGGGGCACTCGCGGTCCATGCCGCCCCGCATGTCGACGCAGGCCAGTTCTATCCGGCCTTCGCGCGCCATCCGGCTGACGTGACGGAACCGCTCCGGCGCGTGTTCCGCAAGCCAGCTGCCATCGCGCGCCCGGTCGGCCCGGAGCCATTCCCCCGTATCCGGCAGGAACTGGCGCAATCGCGGCCGGGCCGGCAAGGCGGCGACCGCAAGCTCGATGAATTCCTCCGCGCTGGCGGCGGTGCGCAGGGCCGACAGCACGGCATCCCACACGCGAAACTGATGGATATTGATGTCCATCAGCAAAGCCCAGCGCGATTGCCGGGCGGCCACGATGTCGAGATTGCGAAAGCTCCCCCAGCCAAGGTGGAGCCGGTTCCTCCCCGCATCTTCGGGCCTCCGCAGCAACGCCAGCGCCTGCTCCGCTCCCTCATCCTCGCGCATCGTGACGGTATATCCGCCGCGCTCAGTTTGCAGTGGCTCCGGCCAGGATTTACCGATAAGCTCTTGCGGATTCCAGCGTTGAGAATCACTTGCAGGGGGGCGGGGGTTCATGTTTGCGGTTGAGAGCCGATTGCGGCGGGAAAACGCAACAGAATTCTTGCGCCTTGATCTCCATCGCCAAAGTGAAGCCGATGACTGGGCGTCTCCCTTTATCGGCGCCATGCTGGGCGGCATGTTGTCGACCGCGGATTTCGAGCAGGTAGTGGACAGCTTCGCGGCGAGCGGATGCATCAAGCTGTCCGCCCCGGCGGCGGCTGAAGAAACGCTGCGTTACATAGAGGAAGCCCACCGGATCGACGGCCGGTATGGAGTGGATTGCCCCGAACTCAATTTCCGCAGCCTCTGGCTCGCAGGGGAACATGGCCGCCCCGGCGCGATCTATATCGATGCGCCAGCGGAACGGATGCCCGCGCCGAGATCGCCGGTTCAACTCAATCGCCCGCTTCACCTCCATGATTCCGGGAGGATGGCGCTTATCCTGCATGGGGCCGCCACCTTCATCATGGGCGAGCCGGGCAGCCGGGATTCAAGCACCCTGGCGCGCATTCCGGTATCGGCCGGGGATCTGTTGTTCTGGCCCGCCTGGACCGCGCACAGCTTCGACGCGCAGGACGGCTTCGGCCTGCTTTCGGGCATGGCCGTTTACGTATCGCCGGAAGAAGATGGTTTCAGCCTTCCGATCAGCTCGAAGGATCGGCGCCAATAGGCGGATTGCACATGGAACACAGCCTGCCAGTCAATCGAAGCAGTTCGCGGAAGGAACTCCTGCCATGAAGACGCATTTCCCGCTCGCGCTTGCAATCGTTGGAGCAGCGGCGCTCTCCGCCTGCGCGACCTACGAGCAGCCCGCTCCCATCACCGGCCTGTCCGGCTCCACCTGGAAGCTGGTGAGTATCGCTTCGACGGACGATGCGCAGGGCGTGAAGACGCCGGGCGAACGCAGCTATGCGCTCACCTTCAATGTGGATGGCACCCTGAACGGAGCGCTGGATTGCAATCGCGCGGCCGGGCGCTGGACCACCAGCGGCGAAAACGGGCTTTCGATCACGCCGATGACCCTCACCCGCGCGCTGTGCCCCGAACCCCGGCTCGACACCGTCCTGGTCGAACACTTGCCGCATGTCGCCAGCTACCAGATCAAGGACGGGCGTCTGTTCCTCACCCTGCAGGCCGACGGCGGCATCCTGGAGTTCGAACCGGCAAGTTGACCGCCCGGCTTCAGGCGGAGGTCAGATGGGCAACCAGGGCCTTCACCTTCTTCTGCCGCCATTGCGGCGTCGGCGCGACCAGCCAGTAGGCGCGGCGGCTGGCGACAGGCTCGCCCAGCGGCTCCACTCGTCCGGCGTCGATCCAGCTTTCGGCCAGCAGCGCGGGCACGGTGGCCACGCCCAGCCCGGCCGCCGCGGCGGCCAGCGCCTGCCCCGCATCGGCAACGCTGAGGGCAGGCTCATCCACCCCCTCGGCAGCGGGATCGCCCGGCCACAGGATGCAGGTAGCCTCGTCATCCTCCGTCTTCCCCGCGGCGGTGACCCGCCACCTTGCCGGCTCCCCGATCATGACCCCTTCCAGATCGCCGGGGCCTTCCGCCCAGAGCACGGCAAGATCGAGATTGGCGCTGGTGAAATCCGCGGCTTCCCCATCCAGCAAGGCATAATGCACTTCCGGATTGGCGGCGCGGAATGCCGCCAGGCGAGGCCCGAGCCAGGATTCGAAGAAATCGCGGGGCGCGGCAATGGTGTAGCGATGGCTCGCCTGCCCAGCCTGCATCGCCCGCACCGATTCCTCGAAATGGAGGAACCCTTCGCGCAACGGGTCCAGCCCGGCCATGGCTTCCTCGGTCAGTTCGAGGCCCTTGCTGGTGCGGCGGAACAGCACGACGCCGAGCACATCCTCCAGCGCGCGAATCTGCTGGCCGACCGCCGCCGGCGTCACCGCCAGTTCGTCGGCCGCGCGCGTGAACGAAAGGTGCCGGGCCGCCGCATCGAACACACGCAGGGCATTGAGCGGAAGATGAGTGCGCTTCATGCGGCTCCCTTAGTCCGCCGGGTGGGCAGCGGCAATCTCTCTCGATCCGGAATGCATCGCCGGGGCAGGCTCGCAAGGACCGGCAAAGTCCCGCCGATCAGCCGGCGGTGGCCGGCGCCGCCAGCGAGAAGAAGGGAATCGCCACTTCCATCAGCGAGCCATCTTCCCGGCGGAAGGTGTAATGCCCTTCCATGCTGCCATGCGGCGTATTGAGCGGGCAGCCCGACACGTAATCATGCGACTTGCCCGGTTCCAGCACCGGCTGCTCGCCCACCACCCCTTCACCATCGACGTAATTGATGAGGCCCTGCCCGTCCGTGATCCGCCAGTGGCGCGAAATGAGCTGCACCGTGATGTCCGAATGGTTTTCGATCCGGATGTGATAGACCCAGAACCACTTCCCGGCGGCGACGTGGGATTGTTCGGGCATGAAGTTGACCGCCACGCGGACGGCGATGCCATCTGTGAAGGCTGCGTGCTGGAAAAGCTGTTCCATAGCGCGTCCAGCCTAATCCCAAACCATTCCTTGGCAAGGGGGGATAGCGAACGATTTCAAGGAAAGGCGGTGACAACCTGATCCGAAAGAGTGGTCTTGCTGGTGAACGACCAGACCACGCCCTCGGGATGATATTCCAGCGAAACCTCGGCATCCAGGCCGTGCCGGGGCACCCAGTCGATCAGTTGCGTGCCGAAACCCTTGCGCGTGGGCGCGGCCACCGGCGGCCCATCCCGCTCGCGCCATTCGATGCAAAGCGCCTTGCCGTCCTCCACATGCTTCCAGAGAATCGTGACCTTGCCGGCGGGCACGGACAGCGCGCCATGCTTGAGCGCATTGGTCGCCAGTTCGTGCAGGGCCATGCCGATGATCTCCGCCCCCCTGGGCTTGATCGAAATATCGGGGCCTTGCACTTCGATCCGGTCCGCCACTTCGCTGACAAAGGCAAGCTGGCGTTCGACCAGCTCGGTCAGCGGAACCTCGCCCCAGTTGCGATTGACGAGAATATCCTGATTGAGCGCAAGGCTGGCGACACGCCGCTCGAACTGGTCGATGAAGCTTTCCACCGTTCCATCGCCGGCGGATCGGCGGGCAATGGCCTGCACGGTCGCCAGCATGTTCTTGGCGCGATGGTTGACCTCAGCCAGCAGGAGCTTGATCTGCTCGGCCTGCTCACGCTGTTCGGTAATGTCGGTATTGGTGCCGAACCACTGGCTTATCGCACCCTGCTCGTCCCGGATCGGCTCCGCCCGGGAGAGGAACCAGCGATAATCGCCATCCCTGCTCCGCAGCGGGAATGTGTCTTCCCACAACTCGCCGGTTTCAAGGGAATGGCGAAAGCGCCGTTCCACCCGTTCGAGATGATCGGGATGATGCACCCCGCGCCAGCCCCAGCCGCGCATATCCTCGAAATTCGTGCCGGTATAATCGAACCAGCGCTGATTATACCAGACGATCTCCCCATCGGCCTGCGCGATCCATGCGAGCTGGGCGATATTGTTGGCCAGCAACTGGAACCGCTTCTCGCTCTCCTCCAGCCGCCAGATCGTGTTGAGATAGTGAGTCGCGTCCCGCGCGATCTTGCTGGCCCCGACGATTTCGCCATCGGCATTGCGAACAGGCGAAACCGTCACCGAGACATCGATAAGCGTGCCGTCCCTGTGCAACCGCTTGGTGAAAAATTGCCCGACCATCTCGCCGCAACGAATGCGGGCCAGGATCTCATCCTCTTCCCCTTGACGATCCGGGGGGAGCAGCCGGCGAATGGACTGGCCGACCATTTCCTCCGCCGAATAGCCGAAGATACGTTCGGCGGCGGGGTTCCAGCTGATGATTATGCCGTCGGTGTCCTTCGCGACGATCGCATCCTCGGAGGATTCGACCAGCGCGGCATAATGCTCCTCCCCTTTCATCCGAGCTGCACTCTCCTTGGCCGCCGCGCTGCGGTTCCCGGCATGGGCCGCGCGCCGCGTCAGCGATAATGATCCATGGTCCGTCCTCAACGCACCGCGCGGGTAAATTGTTTCACAGCCCGGCCTTTTTCAGCGCCTGGTCCATATCCTCGATCAGATCGTCGATGTCCTCCAGCCCCACATTGATGCGCAGCATTCCTTCCTCGACGCCCATCTCGGCCCGCCCTTCCGGCCCGACATTGTGATGGGTGGTGGATGCCGGGTGGCACATCAGGCTCTTGGAATCGCCGATATTGTTGGAGATGTCGATCAGCTCCAGCGCATCCAGCACCGCATGGGCCTGCGCCCTTCCGCCATCCAGGATGAAGCTGAAGATCGGCCCGCAGGCATCCATCTGCCTGGCGGCCAGATCGTGCTGCGGATGGCTCGGCAGGCCGGGATGCAGCATGCGCGGCACCCGCCCTTCGATGAATTGGCCCAGCTTGAGCGCATTTTCGCTCTGCCGCCGGGCGCGCAGTTCCAGCGTTTCCAGTCCCTTGAACACGATCCAGGCGTTGAAGGGCGAACAATTGGGGCCGGTATTGCGCTGGAACGGCAGCAGCACCTCGTTGATGAAGGCTTCGCTGCCGCACACCGCGCCCGCCAGCACCCTGCCCTGGCCGTCCATCAGCTTGGTGGCGGAATAGGCGACCACATCCGCGCCGAATTCGAGCGGCCGCTGCAGCACCGGGGTGCAGAAGGCATTGTCGACCACGCTGACGATGCCATGCGCTCTGGCCAGGCCGCAGACATATTCCATGTCGACCAGCTCCATCGTCGGATTGGCCGGGGTCTCGAAGAAGAACACCTTGGTGTTGGGCCGGATCGCGGCTTCCCACGCAGCATTGTCGGCACCGTCCACGATCGTCTTCTCGATACCGAAGCGCGGCAGCAGATTGTCCACGATCCAGCGGCAGGAACCGAACGCCGCGCGCGCCGACACGATATGATCCCCCGCCGAAAGCTGGCAGAGCAAGGCCGTGGTCATCGCCGCCATGCCGGTTGCCTGGGCGCGGCAGGCCTCCGCCCCTTCCATCAGCGCAATGCGTTCCTCCAGCATGGCCACGCTGGGGTTCTGCAGGCGGGAATAGGTCATTCCTTCCTGCTCGCCGGCGAAACGCGCGGCCACGGTCGCCGCATCGTCATAGGTATAGCCGGAGGTGAGGAACAGCGCTTCGCTGGTCTCCCCATGCTCCGAACGCCAGGTGCCGCCGCGCACCGCCCGAGTCGCGGGGCGCCATTTGCGGGTGATGGAACGGTCTGTGCCGGTGGTTTTCTTCATGGCCGCGCGTTTACGGGCGGCACGGCACGGGTGCAAGCGGCAAGCTTGCTTCCGGGCCGCGCGCGCAGTATCGGTCCCGCCCGATGAGCGCTGCGCCAGAGCATCCCCGCGATCCTGTCGGCTGGACGGCGGCCCTTTCCCTTGCGTTCCTTCTGCTGTGCCTGATCCGGCTCACCATCCCGTCGCATCTCTATTTCGACGAAATCCATTACGTGCCCGCTGCCCGCATCCTGCTGGAGCTTTCCGGCCCCGCGAACCCGGAGCACCCGATGCTGGGCAAGGAAATCATCGCCGCCGGGATCGCGCTGTTCGGAGACAAGCCGCTGGGCTGGCGCTTCTTCTCGCTGATCGCCGGGGCCATAACCCTTTTCGCCTTCATGCGGGCGATGTGGTTCACCACGCTTTCGCGCTTCGCCGCCATGGCGGGCGGGGTGCTGACCGTCAGCGCCTTCCCCCTCTTTATCCAGTCGCGCATCGCCATGCTCGACATCTTCATGGCGATGTTCCTGATGCTGGCGGTATGGCAGTGCGCGGCAGCCATGCGGCAACCACCAACGGCGCGCTGGCGGCTTGCCGTCACCGGCATCTTCCTCGGCTGCGCCCTGGCCTGCAAGTGGAACGCGGCGCCCGTGGCATTCCTGCTGGCTTTCGGATTCTTCATCATGCGGGTGGAGGACAAGGGAAGCAGCTTCCTCTTCACCCGGCACGGCCGCCCGATCCCCGGAATCAGCCTGCCGGAAGCGGCGCTCTGGCTGGGCGTGGTGCCGATCGCGGTCTATTTCGCGACCTTCGCCCCCATGCTGTTCTACCAGAACGAACGCATCCCCCTCAGCGGCTTGCTGCGCTTCCAGATGACCATGATGGAATTGCAGGAAAGCGTGAAGAAGCCGCATACCTATCAGAGTCAATGGCCGCAGTGGATCTTCAACTGGCGGCCGATCTGGTATCTTTACGATCAGGCGGACGGGGCGCAGCGCGGCGTCCTGCTGCTGGGCAATCCCTTCACGATGCTGGCGGGGCTGCCCGCCTTCGCATGGTGCGCTTTCGTGGGCGTGTTCCGGAAACGATGGGATGCCCTCGCCATCGCGCTGTTCTATGCGGTGTCCATCGGCTTCTGGATGATCGCGGCCAAGCCCATCCAGTTCTATTATCACTATATGGTGCCCAGCTTCTTCCTGATGGCGGCGCTGGCCCTGGCCTTGGACGAATTCTGGAAGAAGGGCAGGAAATGGTGGGCGCTCGGCGCACTGGCGCTATCGCTGGGCCTGTTCGCCTGGTTCTTCCCGATCCTTTCCGCCGCGCCGCTTCACGACGGGCAGAAGTCCTTCGAGACTTATACCTGGCTTCACAGCTGGCGCTAGGCGGCCACTCCGCACGACCCGCGATCAGGCAGCCGCAGCCTGTCCCTTCGGCCCCGCGAAATACCATACGATGAAGCCGAGCAGCGGGAAGACGATGATCCCGACAGTCCAGAGCAGCTTCGCGCCACCCGATGCGGAACTCTGCCACACGCTCAGCACGGCCCATATGTCGAGCACGAGCAGGATGATGCCGAAGATTTCCATGATCCTCACCCTTGTCTGGCCGGCCCGCCGACAATCGGCGCGGCCCCTGCACATTCAACCGGCGACCGGCCCGACGGTTCCGGATGCCCCGGATCAGGGCCTAGGGCCAGGACTTAGGAGTAGCGGCCCCAGACGAAGCGGCTGGACAGGGCGTAGTTCCAGACGGAACCGATCACGATCCCCGCCAGCGCCGCCGGATATTCATGGAAACCGAAGCGGACGAGCACCGCCGCCGCCCCGACATTGGCCAGCAGCCCGACCGAGCAGGTCAGCGCAAACTTGGCCCAGCCGCGCACCAGCGCGAGAAAGCCGGCAAGGCGCTTGTCGGCATAGGTCAGCGCGTTGTTGAGCAGAAAGTTGAAGGTCATCGCGACGAGCGCGGCGAGAGTCTGTCCGATCTCGAAGGCCGAAACGAGATGCCCCTTCAGCGATCCGCCGAATATCGAGAGATAGACGGACAGCACCGCCATATGCACAACGACCCCGGCCGCGCCGATGGTGCCGAACAGGGCGAAGCGCGTGGGAATGAAGCGGCCCAGCCACTTGTCGTAGAGTCCGACAAGAAATTCGAACACCACGGCGCGGTCAAGCTTGCTCTCGCCCTCGGCGCGGGCCGCGAAGGCCAGCGGAAATTCCTTGATCCGGAGCGGTGCATCCACCGTCGCCAATATGTCGAGCAGGATCTTGAACCCCACGCCGGACAGGCGATGCGCGTCGGCGCGCAGGGTCGCGGCGCGCAGCATGAAATAGCCGCTCATCGGATCGCTCAGTTCCATGCCCGTAACCTTGCGGGCAAGCCGGTTGGCGAGGCTGGAAGCCTTGACCCGATGGGGCCGGTTCCAGGCATCCGTGCTTGCGCCCTCGCAGAAGCGGGAGGCATATGCGAGATCGTATTCGCCGCTTTCGATCGCATCGAGCATCCCGGACAGCAGGGCCGGATCATGCTGATGGTCGGCGTCCATCACCGCGACCACGGGGGCCGCGGTGGCGCACATTCCCTCGATCGCGGCGGAAGCCAGCCCGCGCCGTCCGATCCGCTCGATCACCCGCAGCCGCGAATCCGCCAGCGCCAGCTTGCGCGCCTCGTCGGCGGTGCCATCCGGGCTGTGGTCGTCCACGATGATCGCTTCCCATTCGATCCCCTCGAGCGCCTCGCCAAGCCGCGCGACCAGCGAGGCAAGGTTGCTGCGCTCGTTATAGGTCGGGAGGATGATCGCGAGGCGCAGGGTCACGCGCGGTTTGGCTCCTAAAGCCTTGCGAGCACGGCGTCGCCAATCGCCGCGGTGCCGTCGCTGCCGCCCAGATCCCCGCCCCGCACGCCATCGGCCAATGCTCTGGAGACAGCCGCCTCGATCCGCACCGCTTCGGCCTCCCGCCCGAAGGAATGGCGCAGCATCATCGCCAGCGAAAGGATCATCGCCATGGGATTGGCCTTGCCCTGCCCGGCAATGTCCGGCGCGCTGCCGTGGATCGGTTCATACAGCCCTTTGGTGCCGTATTGGGTCTGTTGTGCCCCCAGTGAGGCGCTGGCGAGCAGGCCGATAGAACCCACGCACATGCTGGCCTGATCGGACAGGATGTCGCCGAACAGATTGCCCGTGACCACCACATCGAACTGGCCTGGCGCCTTGACCAGCTGCATCGCGGCATTGTCAACATACATGTGGGTCAGCTCCACATCGGGATATTCGGCGGATACTTCCACCACCACATCGCGCCAGAGCTGGCTCGTCTCCAGCACATTGGCCTTGTCCACGCTGCACAGGCGCTTCTTGCGGCCCTGCGCGGCACGGAAAGCGACATGGGCGATGCGGCGCACCTCATCCTCGGCATAGGCCATCATGTCCCAGCCCTGACGGCGGCCATCGTCCAGCGTGCGGATGCCCTTCTCGCCGAAATAGACATCGCCATTCAGCTCACGCACGATCAGCAGGTCGATCTGGCCCGCGATCTCCGGCTTCAGGCCAGACAGGTCTTCCAGCCCGCTGAACATGGTGGCCGGGCGGAGATTGGCGAACAGCTCCAGCTCGCGCCGCAGGCCGAGGATCGCCTGCTCCGGGCGCAGCGCCCGTTCCAGATTGTCGCAATCGGGATCGCCCACCGCCCCGAACAGCACGGCATCGGCCTGCTTCGCGGCCTCGAGTGTGGCAGGCGGCAACGGATGGCCATGCTGTTTGTAACCGGCCCCGCCGACATCGCATTGCGTGAGTTCCAGCCCCTCCAGACCGAGCGCATCGAGCACCCGCAGCGCCTCGCGCATGATCTCGGGGCCGATTCCATCACCCGGCAGGACTGCAATCTTCATGATTTTCCTCGTCTTTCAGCTAAACCGGAATACGCGCAAGGCGCGCGCGCAATCGCTCGCGCGCCGCCATAACGTCTCCACGGCGGTCGGCAAGGAGGTAGCGTTCGATCCGCCCGCCCATCCTGTCAAACGCAGCCAGCATTTCCTGCCAGTCTCCCGTAGGTTCCACCCGGCCCACGCCATAGCCAAGCTCGCGCAGCAGCAATGTTTCATAGGCCAGCATGCCGCCCGTCCAGCCCCGCGCCGAGGGCGCATGGCAAATCGCGGTAAGCAGGGCAACCAAGGCATCATGCAGCGCCGGATAGGCATGGCGTTCCGGCAGGGCGCAAGCCGTCAACGCACAGGCCCAGCCGATGGCGGCGGCGGGCAATGGCTCCGCCAGCCAGGGACCACGGCTTTCCACCAGTTCCAGCTTTGCGAAAGGCAGTTGGCTTTCGGACCGGGCGCGCAGGTCCAGATCCACCAGATTGCCCGGGATCACGACCGGCCGCAGGTTCCGCCCGCGCCCGCCCGCCACATAGCCGGCCACCAGCCCATGGTCCGCAGTCAGCAGCCGCGCAATCACAGCCGCTTCGCCATGCGGGCGAGAGGCGCAGAGAACGGCATGTCCGCGAATATGCATCGCCCCCATGTGGCCCGCCGAGAACTCGGGAGCAAGCGGGCAGTCGAACCGAAACGATACCCGCCATCCATCAGGGGAACGATTCGGATGAAGCGATAATGCTGATGCAGGCGATAGGGATCGAGCCGGCCCACGCGGCGAAGCGGCTACTTGCCCAGCCGGGCTTCCAATGCTTCGATCCGCGCCGCCAGCTTTTCGTTTTCTTCCCGGGCCTTGGCGGCCATATCCTTCACCGCGTCGAATTCCTCGCGGCTCACGAAATCGAGCCCGCCCATCGCCTCTTTGACGCGTTCCCGGGCTGAATCGCGCGCCTCGCGGGTCATGCCGACAAAGGTGCCCGCCGCGCTGTTCATCAGCTTGACGAAATCGGAAATGATGGGGTTCTCGCTCTGCATGAAGGCTATTTGGTGCGCGAACCGGGGCTTGTCCAGACCTTCCCTTACAACTCGATGCGCTGGACCGCGCCTGAAACCTCCGCCCCATCCGCTTGCGGATTCAATTGCAGGATCTGCCAGTTGAGCAGCGAAGCGAACAGGAGCCATGCGAGATAAGGCAGCAGCAGCGCGCCAGCGACCGGGCGGATACGCCAGAACAGCGCGATGGTGACGATCACTGCCACCACCAGCAGGACCGACAGCACCAGGGCCCCGGTTATCTGATGGGCTGCGAAGAAAACCGGGCTCCAGGCCAGATTGAGCGCGAGCTGCACCAGAAAGGCCGCGATCGCGAAGCTGCGCCCACGCGCCCCCCAGGCCGAGCAGATCAGGGCGAAGGCAAGTCCCATCATAATGTAGAGGATCGACCACACTATTCCGAATGTGGCGGGGGGCGGATAGGTCGCGGGTTTGACGAGCGACGCGAACCACGGATTGTCCGGCCCGCTCCCTGCCAGCTGTCCCGACAGAAAGCCTGCCAGAAGCACGGCTGGCACGAGCAGGAGCGCCCAGCGGACGAAACTCGCCCGCAACTGGCCGCGCGAAGCAAGAAGATTCATCGCGTATTCCCTATGATTCGGAAGTGATATTGACGGGCCAAGCCAGCGCTGGCAACGACGCGAAGCGCGATCCTTTCACTTTGCGCAAACAGCAGGCGCCCGACTATCCCCGGGATGCCGAAATCAGGAACTCGATATTTCCTTCGGGGCCGGTGATCGGGCTTTCCGCGATCCCCTGCACCTGCCAGCCCTCGCCTTCCAGCCAGCTTCGCACTTCCGCGCAAACCCGCTCATGCAATGCGGGATCGCGCACCACGCCGCCCTTGCCCACTTCGGCGCGCCCCACTTCGAACTGCGGCTTTATCAGCGCCACCAGCCGGCATTGCGTCGTAGCCAGTTTCAGCGGCACTTCCAATACCTTGCGCAAGGAAATGAAGCTTGCGTCGCAAACCACCCAATCGCACGGAGCATCGATCGATTCAGGGGTCAGAACCCGCGCGCTGGTCTGCTCCAGAACTGTTACGCGGCTGTCCTGCCGCAATTTCCAGGCGAGTTGGTTGGTGCCGGAATCGACCGCGAAAACGCGCTCTGCGCCGCGCGTCAGCAGCACATCGGTGAAGCCCCCGGTGGAACTGCCGATATCCATCGCGATTGCGCCCGCGGGATCGAGCGAAAAGACATCGAGCGCATGGGCCAGCTTGATTCCACCTCGCGACACCCAGGGATGATCGCGCCCGCGCACTTCCAGCGCCACATCTTCCTTCACCTGATGGCCCGGTTTCTCGATTTTCCTTTCGCCTGAAAAGACCAGCCCGGCCATGACCAGAGCCTGCGCGCGCGCGCGGCTTTCCGCCAAGCCACGGGCAACAAGCAATTGGTCGATCCGCATTTTTCCTGCCACGGAATAAGCCGATAACCCGATCATGCCTCTTGAGCCAGCCCCGCCTTCCGGCCATCTACATGCCATGAATTCATGGAACGTCCTTGCCGCCGCCCTTTCCGCAACTTGCCTGCTGGCCGTAAGCGGATGCACGGCCGTGCCCCCGGCAACGCCGCAACCTGCACCAGCGCCCGCGCCTGCTCCCACCTCCGCGCCGAGGCCCGCTCCAGCACCGGCGTCAACAAGCTGGATGGATGCGCCCCGCACTCCCGGGGACTGGTCCTATGCGGGCACAGCGGCGACATATGCCGCTCCGAATGGGCAAACCCTGTTTTCCGTGACATGCGACCGCGCTCGCGGGGTTGTTTCCCTGGCGCGGTCGGGCGGCAGCGGAACCCCGGCGCCGATGCGAATCATGACGGAAACGGCAACGCGCCTGCTCGATGCCCGTCCCACGGGCGCGCAATCGGCCGATCTGGCCACCAATCTTTCCGCCCGCGATTCTCTGCTCGACGCGATCGCGCTGAGCCGGGGCCGGTTCGCGGTCGAGGCGGCAGGGCTGCCCACTCTCTATCTGCCGAGTTGGGCCGAAGTCTCACGAGTCATCGAAGATTGCCGCTAATCCGCCGATTTCGCCCATCCAGGCGACATTATCGCAGAAATGAAAAGGCCGGTGGATAACCGGCCCGAAGCGCCAATTCTGACGACAAAAAAAATCAATGCAAGTCTTGTGTTGCAGCGCCGCATGAATCACATTGCACACAAGGTTGGCAAGCATGCCGCCTTAGCCGCAAAAAACGGCGACTTTGGCTCAACAGCGCGAAAGGAGGTGATCCGATGTCTCATGGTTCAGCAGGGAGGTCGGTTAGTTTCCGCGCGGAGCATTATCGTTAAGCATCCATCGTAGACGATAAAGGCTTCGTAAGCGGCGCTTCCGGCCGCTGACCATGCGAAGGGCGGTTTCGGTTCCTGCCGAAACCGCCCTTCTCATTTCGAGGATAAGCGGGGGGCGGTCCGGTTCCTGCCGAAACCGCCCTTCTCATTTCGAGGATAAGCGGGGGGCGGTCCGGTTCCTGCCGAAGCCGCCCTTCTCATTTCGAGGATAAGCGGGGGGCGGTCCGGTTCCTGCCGAAACCCTTCTCATTTCCAAGGATAGGCAGGAGCGACCTGCTTCTGCCCGACACCGCGCTCCTTATTCCGAAAGATGCGTTAAACGCATCCGGCGTTCGATCGCATCCCCGGCCGCGCAACCCAACCTGCCACTTGCGTAAATCCCGGCTTCGCCTTACGCGCGCCCCAGCAAGAGAGGTAAGACGCGCATGGCCGACAATCCCGGCATCTCGTTCGAACGGATTTCGCATCCGTCCCCCACTGACGCGGATTCCCGCGCGCAGGCGCTCACCAATCCCGGATTTGGAACTTTGTTTTCCGATCACATGGTATCGATCGACTGGGACGAGGCGCACGGCTGGCACAATGCCACTCTCGGGCCGCGCGTTCCGCTTACGCTCGATCCGGCTTGCGCTGTCCTGCATTACGCCCAGGAAATCTTCGAAGGCCTCAAGGCATACAAGCAGGAAGACGGCGGAATCGCCCTGTTCCGGCCGGAGGCAAATGCCGCCCGCTTCAATTCCTCGGCCCGCCGCCTGGCGATGCCGGAACTGCCGGAAGATGTTTTCGTCGAATCGGTTCGCCAATTGGTCAATATCGACCGGGAGTGGATTCCGCTTGTCGAAGGCGGATCGCTTTACCTGCGCCCCTTCATGTTCGCGAGCGAGGCCTTTCTCGGCGTTCGTCCCGCGAAGAAATACAAGTATCTCGTCATCGCCAGCCCGGCCGGCAATTATTTCAAGTCCGGCGCTCCGGCGGTTTCGATCTGGGTGAGCCGGGATTACACGCGCGCCGCGCGCGGCGGCACCGGCGCGGCCAAATGCGGCGGCAATTACGCCGCCAGCCTCGTTCCCCAGGCGGAAGCGATCCAGCGCGGTCACGATCAGGCCGTTTTCCTCGATGGCGCGGAAAACAAGTGGATCGAGGAACTGGGCGGCATGAACCTGTTCTTCGTATTCGATGACGGGCGGATGGTGACACCGCCGCTGACCGGCACCATCCTGCCCGGCATCACGCGCGACAGCCTGATTACTCTCGCGCGCGAGGAAGGGCTGGACGTGCATGAAGAACGCTACAGCCTCGAACAGTGGCGCGACGATGCCGGGAGCGGCAAGCTCGTGGAAACCTTCGCCTGCGGCACGGCCGCCGTGGTCACTCCGGTCGGCAAGGTGGCCGGCCATGACGGGGAATTCGTGATCGGCTCAGGCGGCCCCGGCCAGTTGACCCAGAAGCTGCGGCAGAAGCTCGTCGGCATCCAGCGCGGCACCGTGGAAGACCGGCACGGCTGGGTTACAAAGCTGCGCTGATATACAGGATGAACGCGCTGGCCCGGTTCCAGCCGTGCAGCTTGTTGACCACGAATTGTTCCGCCATGCGGTGAACGGTCCTGACCGGATTATGCGGCAGCACATGCAGCTTGCAGCGAGAAAATGCATGCAGATCGGCAGCCTTTCCGGCAAGCTTGCGAAAAGTGGTGGTTCGCGCATCCTGCTTCCTGCCCAGCCAGTCGCAGAAGCGATCGAACCTGCGCCGGACCAGCCAGTTCTGGATACCTTTCGAACGATCGAACAGTTCGAAGCTGTGCGACACGATCACGAATGAGGGCCAGCCGGCAGTTGCAGCGTGGCCGATCGCCCGCTTCAGCTCCCAGTTCGACAGGGCTGTGATCTGTGCATGGCGAAGCGATTTCCCAGCGCCCGCGATGGCTCCGATGGGAACTTCCGTGATTCCATGATGCTGGATCGGCGCGATCTGGTCAGATGGCAGCGAAATCCGGCAATCCGAATTGGCTATGCCTGGCGGGAAACTTGAATCATAGATCACGCCAAGCGAAGCCAAGGCCCGCAAGGTATCGTCATTGGCGCCATAATTCCCTGCCCGGAACGCAATGGGGCGCGGCGCGCCGGCTTCCATCAGCCGTTCGATCCCATAATCCAGCAGGGCGCACTGCTCTTCCAGCGTGAAATCCGCCATGTTCCGCCCCGTCCGCCCCACGGGGGCCTGGCGCCCGGCAAATTCAAGCCATTCGGTATGAATGTGCAATTGAACCCCGTGCCCGCGCTCGAGGATCGGATGAACGATCGCGTCCACCGCCTGTTGCCCCCAGATCAGGGCCGGCATTGGATCGACGAAAAAGACTCCCTTCAAGGCGTTCCGGTCGAACCGGTCCATCTGATAGAAGATCCCCGTATCCCCCTGCTTGCCGTGACAAGCGATGGAACGTGCGAAGTTGAACGCCTGATCCCGCCCCGGTCCCTGCTGAAACAAGCCGAGCGAATATTCCGTGTCGATCGTGATGAGGACAGGCAACATGCCCCGGCCTTGCCAAAGGCAACTTAAGATCGCGTTTATGCGTAAATCGCGCTTAGGCGGCCAGCAATCGCCTGGAGCGCGGATTTCCTTCGAGCAATTCGGCCAGGCCGCGCTCCTCACGCGTCAGCCATTTGGTCGACCGCGGCAGGACGAGGCCGGCTCTCCATTCATGCTGACGATCAAGCAGATCCAGCACCGCCGGATGCACATAGCTCTTGCGCGCGACGGCAGGGGTATTGCCCAGATTGTCGGCCACATGCTGCAGCAGGGCGGCCATGGTCAGATGCTCGGAACTCGCCGCAAGCAGCCCGAATGCAAGGACGCTGGCGTGCCAGGTGCGAAAATCCTTGGCGGTGAAATTGTCGTTCATCGTTTCGCGCAGATAATCGTTCACATCGCTCGAACCGACCTGATGGCGGATGCCCGCCTCGTCGATATATTGAAACAGATGCTGGCCGGGCAGATCCTGCATGCGCTTCACCAGCCGGACAAGATTGCGGTCGGTCAGTTTCACTTCCCGCTCCTGCCCCGATTTTCCGCGATACCGCAGGCGCAGCGTATTGCCGCTTACCGCGGCGTGCCGCCTTCGCAACGTGGTTGCGCCGAAGCTCCGGTTGCTGCGCGCATAGGCTTCATTGCCGATCCTCAGGAAGCCGGTATCGAGCAGGCGGATCACGCTGGCGACCGCCTCGTTCCTGCCCGTGCGATGGCTCGTCAGATCGGCTTGGACCCGCTTGCGGACAAGGGGCAGCAGCTTGCCGAAAGCGAGGCATCCATCGAACTTGCAGCTCTCCCGCCACACCCGAAACTCGGGATGGTAACGATATTGCTTGCGTCCGCGCGCATCCATGCCCGTGGCGAGGATGTGGCCATTGGGAGCCGGGCAGAACCACGCATCCCGATAGGCCGGGGGCAGAGCCACGGAGTTGAGCCGCCGGATCTCATCGCGATCCCTGATGAGCTGCCGTTCCGGATCGTAATAGGCCCAGCCTCTGCCCGAACGCCGCCTCGTGATGCCCGGCAGACTGTCGTCGACATGTATGAGTTTAGGGGCGTCGGGCGGCATGACCTGCGAACGCATGATCCGCCCTTGCGGTTCCGTCGCATCGTCCCCATCCTTGATCCTGTTGCAGAGCAGGAGAAAATCGAATGACGGATGGCGGCTGGATTCCTCCCAAGGTCTGGACATGGGATACGCAGAGCGGGGGACGCTTCGCCAACATCAATCGCCCGATAGCCGGCCCCACGCATGACAAGGCGCTTCCGGTCGGCAAGCATCCCCTGCAGCTTTACTCGCTAGGGACACCCAACGGCCAGAAAGTGACCATCCTGCTGGAAGAGCTGCTCGAGCTTGGCCACGGCGGCGCGGAATACGATGCCTGGCTGATCCAGATCGGCAAGGGCGACCAGTTCGGCTCCGGCTTTGTCGAGATCAATCCGAACAGCAAGATTCCGGCGCTATCGGACCATAGCGGGCCAACGCCGGTGCCGGTGTTCGAATCCGGCGCGATACTGATCTATCTTGCGGAAAAATTCGGGGCTTTCCTGCCCACGGCCCCGGCGGAACGCGCCCGGTGCCTGTCCTGGTTGATGTGGCAGATGGGCAGCGCCCCTTTCATCGGCGGCGGCTTCGGCCACTTCTACGCCTATGCTCCGGAAAAGCTCGAATACCCCATCAATCGCTATTCGATGGAAACGAAACGCCTGTTCGACGTCGCCAATCGGCGCCTCGCCGAAAGCCGCTATCTGGCCGGCGACGACTACACTATCGCGGATATGGCGGCCTATCCCTGGCTGCGGGTGCTGCAATCCGGCGAAGCCTATGACAACGCCGCCGCCTTCCTGTCGCTCAACGAATATACGCATGTGGCGCGCTGGGTCGGCGAGATCGACGCGCGGCCCGGGGCACGGCGGGGCAGGATGGTGAACCGCACCAGCGGCAAGCCGGAAGAGCAATTGCACGAACGGCATGATGCCAGCGATTTCGCCTTGCGCACCCAGGACAAGCTGGAGCCGGCGGGCGAACAGAATTAACGCGCGCGCCCCCTTCCCTTCCCGCTTTGCCCCGCTATAGAGGCGCGCGAAGCACTGGGGCGTCGCCAAGTGGTAAGGCACCGGTTTTTGGTACCGGCATTCGCAGGTTCGAATCCTGCCGCCCCAGCCAGTCTTCGGCGCTGGAGCGCGGACCTAGCTCCGGGGAACCGCTTCCTCCGCCTGCCTGGGCGAGAGGATAAGGACATTGTTCTCCACCCGCCAGCCACCGAGGCGCGACAGGACATTCATCCCCATCACATTTACCTTGCCCAGGTTGGGCGCGATCACCGCATCGATCCGCCTTGCCTCGATATTGCCGAACTTCAGCAGATCGATGGTGGTAAGATCGGCCGAGATGGGACCGTTGGCCGTGGTGAGCGTGATCGGTATCGCGCCGGGCCGAGGTTCCAGGCCCGCCTGCCGCGCGGTATCGCCGGAGATCGCGGTCAGCGTCGCCCCGGTGTCCACCATGAATCTGGCAGGACGGCCATCGACCCGCGCATCTATCCAGAAGTGGCCGTCCGGCGCGAGCGGTATCCGGGTCTCCTCGCCGACGACCTCCTGCCGGGGCAGGCCAATCTGGGGCAGAACCATGTCGAAGCGTGAGTCGAACCGGGCGATCTGAACCACGACCAGCACCAATATCCCCATCAGGCTGAGCGTGCTGGCGGCGCGCAAAAGCCGCCCCAGGCGCGGCACGTGGCGGATCAGGACCGATCCCGCCACGCCCGCGAGCATCGCCGCCGCTGCCGCCAGCAGCAGGCCTGATCGAGGCAGAGCGCGAAGCCATTCGGCCGGATCGGAAAACGGTAGAAATTCCATTGCGGCCCTGCATAGCAGCCCTCGCCTTTCCACGCGATGAGCGGCGCGCCGTCAGGGTGCGTTGCGCGGACGCGTCGCCTCCGCCAGGAGCAGGGAAAAGCGCTTCTCACTATCCGTCCACCGCCCGATCGGGGTCCAGCCCCCTGCCAGCAGGAGCGTCATCTGGCTGCGGCGATCGAATTTATGGCTGTTTTCCGTGTGGATCGTCTCGCCCTTGCGCATCGCGAAGCTGCGCCCCGAAACCTGGAACACAATATCGCGCACCGCTTCCAGATGCATCTCGATCCGCGCATATTCATCGTTCCACAAGGCGACATGCCGCAAGGCATCGACCGGAATGGTGCCATCAAGCTCGCGGTTGATGCGATGGGCCAGATTGCGGTTGAATGCGGCGGTCACGCCTGCGGCATCGTCATAGGCGGCTTCCAGCACCGACACATCCTTGATCAGATCCATGCCGATCAGCAGCATCGCATCGCCGCCCAGCGTTGCCCGCATGGACCGCAGCAGATCGACCGAGGTTCGCGCCACCATATTCCCGATGGTGGAACCCGGAAAGAAGCCCAACTTGAGCAAATCGGCCACAACCGCCGGCAAGATCACCGGCTTCATGAAGTCCGCCTCGACCGGAACGACCGGCATATCTGGAAATTCCCGGGCAAGATCGGCGGCGGCCGCGCGCAGGAAATCTCCTGAGATGTCGAGCGGCACATAGGCGGCCGGATCGATCGCACGCAAAAGCAGCGGCGTCTTGACCGAACTGCCCGATCCGAACTCGACCACGGCCCGCCCTGTCCCGATCAGCTCGGCAAACTCCCGCGAGCGCGCCTGAAGTATCTCCGTCTCGGCCTGGGTCGGATAATATTCCGGCAACCGCGTGATTTTCTCGAACAGTTCGGAACCGCGCGCATCGTAGAACCATCGCGCAGGCACCGCCTTCTGCTGCTGCAACAGCCCTTCCAGGACATCAGCGCGAAAGGCGCGATCCACTCCGCCTTCGTCACGTTCGACCAGTGCGATACAGGCTTCGGCGGCCATGCGTTACAAATCCTTGGCCAGGCGCAGGCCGGTAAATTGCCAGCGTTGATGGGGGTAGAAAAAGTTGCGGTAGCTCGCGCGCGAATGGCCGCGTACCGTGGCGCAGCTCGCACCGCGAAGCGCGAATTGGCCCGACATGAACTTGCCGTTGTATTCGCCCACTGCCCCCCTTGCCGCACGGAATCGCGGAAAAGGCAGGTAGGTGGAGCGGGTCCACTGCCAGCAATCTCCGAAATATCCACCGCCACCTGCAGGCATGGGCGGGGCAGCGCGATCCAGCTGATTGCCTTCCCTGGGGTCACCGCCCTGCGCCAGCGCCTCCCACTCGAATTCGGTCGGCAGCCGTGCCCCCGCCCAGGCGGCAAACGCATCGGCTTCATAATAGGAGATATGGGTTGCCGGAGCATGGGGATCACGCTCGCGCCAGCCGGAATGGGTGAACTGACGGTCCTCGCGCCAATAGAGCGGCGCGGATATGCCTTCGCGGCATACCCACGCCCAGCCATCCGACAGCCAATGGCGAGGTTCGCAATACCCCCCATCCGCGATGAAAGCCTCCCATTCGCAATTGGTGACCAGGCTTCGCGCCAGTCCGAAAGGTTCCAGCAACACCCGGTGGCGCGGCCCTTCATTATCGAAAGCGAACTCCGTTCCGGCATGGCCGATCATCGCCATCCCGCCCGGATATTCGTCCCACCCGCCGTCGGGCGCCGGCGCGGGAGCGGTTGTGTGGGCTGGCCACATCGCAGGTCCGAGCGGGTTCTGGAACAGCGCATGCTTGATGTCGGCGAGCAGCAGTTCCTGATGCTGCTGTTCATGCGCGATGCCAAGCGCAACCAGCCCGGCATGGGCCGGATCACCCAAGAGCGGTTCCATCGCGGCATCGACATGGGCCCGGTAGGCCAGCACTTCGTCCAGCGAGGGGCGGGACAGCAATCCACGGGAACAGCGGGCAATCCGTTCCCCTTCCGCCTCGTAATAGGAATTGAACAGGAACGGCCATTCCGCATCGAACAGGCGATAATCCCGCAACCCGTCCCGCAGCAGGAATGTCTCGAAAAACCAGGTCGTATGGGCAAGATGCCATTTCGCCGGTGATGCATCCTCCATCGACTGGATGGTGGCATCCGCATCGCTGAGCCGGGCGATCAGGTCCAGACTGAGCGAGCGCGTGGCGAGGAAACGGCCGGCCAGCGAGCGATGACCGCTGCCATTCTCCTGGCGGTCCGCCTCGGCCATAAAATTCTCCCAGCAATACTCCAATGTCGATCCGCGCTTTGGCGGACGATCATTACAAGCGTGATGATGCTGGGATTACGCAGCGCGATTGGGAACGTTCCCTTTCCCAAGGGCAAAACCTTGGGCGGAAATGAAAAATGCCGGAGCGCGCAAGGGCACGTCCGGCATTCTCCTTTATCCGAAGGAAATCAGGCTGCGTGAGCCGGGCGCTGCGCCGCCTCGAGATTGAGCATTTCCGCAAGCAGGAAGGCGAGTTCCAGCGACTGCGCCGCGTTCAGACGCGGATCGCAATGCGTATGATAGCGGTCGCCCAGCGCATCATCGGTGATGGCCACGGCGCCGCCCACGCATTCCGTCACGTCCTGCCCGGTCATTTCGATATGGATGCCGCCGGCGTGGGTGCCTTCGGCGCGGTGAACGGCGAAGAAGCCCTTCACCTCGGTCAGGATGCGGTCGAACGGACGGGTCTTGTAGCCGCTGTCCGACTTGATCACATTGCCATGCATCGGATCGCACGACCACACCACCGGATGGCCTTCGCGCTGAACGGCGCGCACCAGGCGCGGCAAGCCGGCCTCGACCTTGTCGTGTCCGAAGCGGGAGATAAGCGTCATGCGGCCCGGAATGCGGCCCGGATTCAGCGTATCGAGCATCCGCAGCAGCGCATCCGGCTCCAGCGAAGGGCCGCACTTCATGCCGATGGGATTATCCACCCCGCGAAGGAACTCGACATGGGCCGAGCCGTCGAACCGGGTGCGATCGCCGATCCACAGCATATGGGCGCTGGTGTCATACCAGTCGCCCGTCAGGGAATCCTGCCGGGTCAGCGCCTGCTCATACTGCAGCAGCAAGGCTTCATGGCTGGTATAGAAGCTGGTGCCCTGCAGTTGCGGAACGCTTCCGGGATCGATGCCGCAAGCGGCCATGAAGTCCAGCGCCTCGCCGATCCGGTCCGCAATGTCGGAGAACCGGCCCGCCCAGGGACTGCGGCCCATGAAATCGAGCGTCCACTGATGGACCTGGCGCAGATTGGCATAACCGCCGGTGGCGAAAGCCCTCAGCAGGTTGAGCGTCGCCGCCGCCTGGCTGTAGGCGCGGATCATGCGCTGCGGATCGTTGACGCGCGCGCCTTCGTCGAACTCGATCCCGTTGATGATGTCGCCCAGATAGCTCGGCAATTCCGTGCTTCCCTGGGTTTCCGTGGGGGCGGAGCGCGGCTTGGCGAACTGGCCCGCCATGCGGCCCACCTTGACGACAGGCTGCTTGCTGGCGAATGTCAGCACCACCGCCATCTGCAGCAGCACGCGGAACGTATCGCGGATATTGTTGGGATGGAACTCGGCGAAGCTTTCCGCGCAATCGCCGCCTTGCAGCAGGAAGCCGCGACCGGCGCATACTTCGGCCAGTTCGGCCTGCAGCGCGCGCGCTTCACCGGCGAAGACGAGCGGAGGGTAGCTCGAAAGAGTATTCTCCGCGGCTTCCAGCGCCGCCGCATCGATATAGCTCGGCAAGTGCTTGGCTTCGAAAGCCTTCCACCCGTCCGGAGTCCAATTCTGTGCCACTTCCAATCTCCTAGGCTTCCCTACAGCCTGCTGAAACGGGCTCGGGCGCAAGCCCACTTCCTCTTCGATCACCCGGACATGGTGCCCCAACGCGCGATTTGGAAGGGGAATGGCCAGGGCCGGTCCACATTCGTGGAGCTTCAAGGTTGCGGCCCATAGCTGGCTCGGCCGCAGATTGCCAATGCGGAAATGCGTTCAGTGTAATCGCGGCATTGCAGTGGACACCGCCGCCATCATCGGCCGGCTGAGGCGGCGGCGCCGTTTTCCTGCGGCAATACCGCCACCCGCCATCCATCGCGGCTGGCCAGATAGCGCTTGGCAAGCGCCTGCATGGCTTCCGGCGTGGTCTGGGTATAGTCGGACAGGAGGCTGCGCATCGCCGCCACCCGGCGCGGATCGAAGCTGGCCCCTTCCAGATTGTACATCCAGAAGCCGTTGCCGGTGGAGGCACGGCTGACCAATTGGCGCAACGGCTCGGTGATCCGGGCCAGCTCGTCCTCGCTGGGCGGGGTAGCAGCCAGATCTTCCGCGATCCTTTCCGCCGCTTCGAAGAAGGCGGGCACGGCTTCGGGCTCGAGCTGGGCCATCGCGATGATCTTGCCGCCCTTCGCCAGATCGACCGGCCAGTCATTGCTGACCCGCGGAGCATAGCTGGCCCCGGCATGTTCGCGCATCGCATCGAACAGGCGATTGTTGAACAGCTGGGTCAGGATTTCGAGCTGGCGCGATTCACGCAGATTTTCCGCGCCTCCACCACTCGGCCAGGCGATTGCCGCCGCCGCCTGATTGGCGTCGCCGCGATGATGGAGCACTTGCGGCTGCGCATTGGGCACCGGAAATGCCGGAAGGCGCGATTGGGCCTGGGGCGGGATCGGCCGGCGCGGGGCAAGCGCGCCGAATGTCCTTTCCAGCGCGGCAATCGTCTTGTCACGATTGAAGTCGCCGAAAATCATGACCTCGACCGGCCCCTGCTTCAGCAACGGCTCCCACACCTTGCGGAAACCTTCCGGGGTGGTCTTGTCCAGCATGGCCGGGGTCGGCGTGGCAAAGCGCGCGTCGCGATCCGACAACAGCCAATCGAGATCGCGCTGCAGGACGCCGGCCGGGGACGTCGCATAGCTTTCATATTGCAGCTTGGCCGCGGCCCTGGCGCGCAGCACCGGATTGGCGTCCCATCGCGGAAGCGCGAGCTTGGCCGCGAAGAGATAAAGCTGATCGTCGAGGTCGGCGGCGCGGGTTTCAGCGGTAAAGGTGAAAACCGCCGGATCGATGCCGAACTCGAAGCCCATCTTGCGGCCGGTGGAAATATTGTCCAGCTCATCCTGGCCGAGCGGGCCGACACCGGAGCCGACCAGCGCCATCTGGCCGAGCGTGACATAGGGTGCGTCCTCCGTGGAAAAGGCGCGATAGCCCGACCCGAAGCGGACCTTGACATTGACGCGCCCCGGTTCGGCATCGTTCGCCCAGATCAGCGCGCGCGCGCCATTGGCGAATTCCAGCTGCTCGATGCCGAGCAGGCCGGTGGGCGTGGCGGAAACGAGCTTGCCCGGCTTGCCGACGGGCGGCAGCTCCTTGAAGGAGACGGGATCGGCCTTGGCCCGAATGGAACCGTCCGCCATCACGGGCGCCAGCATGGCCGCCTGAAGCGCCTGCGCATCCGCCGCCGAACCGCCCGGCTCGACCATCAGGGTCCGGATGACGGCTCCGCTGAACAGCGCCCGGGTATGGTCCCGGATGGCCTCAGGCGTGAAGCGCGCCCGCATGTCGCGGAACACTTCCAGCACGGTTTCCGGCGTCGCCACCGCTTCGCGGATGTCGACCGCCTGAACCACGTCGTCCGCCAGTTGCGCCCCGGCCATCACCGCGCGCTCTTCCACGCGGCTGGCGAAAGCGACATCGAGTTCAGCCACTTCGCGGGCGATTTCCGCCTCGCTCGGCGGCGCGGCCACGGCATCGGCGATCACCGCGCGGACATCCTTGAGCGCTGCTTGCCAATTGCCATCAAGCGGGGTGATCGAAACAAAGGTTCCATCCGCGGAACGGCTGACATCATCCTGCGAAACCTGGGCGAACAGATAGCTGCCCCCTGCTCGGGCGCGCGCTTCCAGCCGCCGGTTGATGATAGCCTGCGCCACCGCATCCAGCATCAGGCCGCGATTGTATTCCAGATTGTCCAGCACCTGCTCATAGGGCCGCAGCACGGCGTAATTGATCATAGGCGGCAGGTCAGGCTCCACCAGGACCTGCGCCTCGCCCACCGGATTGGCGGGATCGCTGCCCTGGGGCGTCTCGGGCTTGCCGAAATCGGGAGCCGGAACGAGGGCGCCCTTGCCGCGCCAATCGCTGAACCATTTCTCGATCTGAGTGGCCAGCATCGCCGGCTCGGCGTCACCCACAACAACGATCACGACATTCTCAGGGCGATACCAGCGCGCATGGAAAGCCCGCACCGCATCCTGCGTGGCGCCGCGCAGCGTCTCATCGGTACCGATCGGGTTGCGCTCCGCCAGTGGCTGGCCCGCAAAGAACAGCTTGCGGGTGGCTTCGGAAACGCGCTGGCTGGCTCCGCCGCGCTCGCGCTTCTCGGCCAGCACGATCGGCACTTCGGTGTTGATGTTGGCCTGGGTCAGGGCAGGCTCGCGCACCATGCCCGACAGCAGGCGGAAACTTTCCTCGAGCGAGGCGGCGGTCGAATTGGGAAGGTCAAGCTTGTAAACCGTCTGCGTAGGCGTCGTTTCGGCATTGGTGTCGCTGCCGAATGTCGCCCCTAGCCTCTGCCATGTCGGAATAGCCTGCCCTTCCGCCAGATATTTCGACTGGCGGAACAGCAAATGCTCCAGCAGGTGAGCGAAGCCCTGCTCGCTGCGCGTCTCATAGAGAGAGCCGGCATCGACCCGGATACGGATCGAAATCTGCCCGGGGGGCACGTTGTTGCGCCGCACCGCATAGCGCAACCCGTTGTCCAGGGCGCCGAACACCCATTCCGGATCGCGCGGAATGTCGGTCCCGCTATAGATCCACGGATCGTCCTGCTGGATGGATCGGGGCGCCTGTTCGGCTGCCACCGGACTGGACACCGTCGCGACGGCAAGCAGCAGGACGGCGAACGGCCGGGCGATCTTGGAAAACAGGTTCATGAACATCGCTATAGATAGTCAAGGGATGAAGGACCAGTGAACGATAGCCCCATTCTTGCCGCCCTCACCCGCCGACGCGCCTTGACCATGCGCCCGGTGCGCCTACATGCAGCATCATGTATATAGAAACCGAAACCACGCCCAATCCCGCGACGCTGAAATTCCTGCCGGGCCGGCAGGTCATGCCAGCCGGCACGCGCGAATTCACCTCGCCGGAAGCCGCCGAAAGCTCGCCGCTGGCAGGCGCCCTCTTCGACACGGGCGAAATCACGGGCGTGTTCTTCGGGTCGGATTTCATCTCCGTCACCGCCGCGCCCGGCGTGGACTGGGGGCAGCTCAAGCCGCAGGTCGTTTCTGTCCTGCTCGACCATTTCGTCAGCCAGGCTCCGCTTTTCACAGGCGGGGACGCAGCCGGAATTTCCGTGCCGCTGGATGAGGACATGATCGGCGACGATCCTGAACATGCGGAGATCGTCACCCAGATTCACGACCTGCTGGAAAGCCGGATCCGGCCGGCGGTGGCCGGCGACGGCGGCGACATCCAGTATCGCGGCTTTCGCGAGGGAGTGGTCTATCTCTCCATGCAAGGCGCCTGCTCCGGCTGCCCTTCGTCCACCGCTACATTGAAGAACGGGATAGAAGCGCTGCTCAAGCACTATATTCCCGAAGTGACTGAAGTGCGCGCCGCATAAAATCACATAAATCACCCAGAAAAAAGAGGAAAGCTCCGCATGACCGATAAATCGCCCCTGCCGGATGCGGCGCTGGACCAGCTTTTTCGCTCGGCGCGCACCTATAACGGCTATCTCGACAAGCCGGTGCGCGAAGAAACGCTGCACGCAATCTGGGATCTCATGAAGATGGGGCCGACTTCCGCCAATCAGCTGCCCGCGCGGCTGGTCTGGTGCGCCACGCCGGACGCGAAGCAACGGCTTTCCCGGCTTTGTTCCGGCACCAATGTCGACAAGGTGCTCAAGGCCCCGGTCACTGTGATTATCGGCATGGACATCGATTTCCACGAGAACCTGCCCTGGCTGTTCCCCCATGCCGACATGAAGCCGATCTTCGAGAACAACCTGGAGTTGCGTGAAGTATCCGCAATGCGCAATTCAACGCTTCAGGGCGCCTATTTCATCATGGCGGCCCGCGCGCTGGGCCTCGATACCGGCCCCATGTCGGGTTTCGACAATGATGGCGTCGACAAGGAATTCTTTGGCGACACGCCCAATATCAAGAGCAATTTCGTCTCCACGCTGGGATATGGCGACGACGCCACGATCTTTCCGCGCAGCCCTCGTCCGGATTTCGGCACATTCAATAGCGTGATCTGATTTCCGGCGCTTGCGGTGCATACCCTCGCGATAGATTGCGCCACGGAAAGCTGCTCCGTCGCCTTGCTGGAAGGCGATACCGTGATCGCCGGCGAATGCCGGATGCTGGGCCGCGGCCATGCCGAACACCTGATCCCGATGATTTCCGCACTGCCGGGCCAGGGACGCGCCGACCGGATCGCCGTCTCCCTTGGCCCGGGAAGTTTCACCGGCGTGCGGATCGGGCTGGCGGCGGCACGGGCGCTGGCGCTGGCCTGGAAAGTTCCGGCCCTGGGTTTTCCGACGCTTGCCCTGGTGGCGGCGATAGCGCGCGAACGAGCGGGCGCGCAGGCGGTCAGCGTTGCGATGACGGGCGGCCACGGCGAATGGTTCGTCCAGGATTTCAACGCGGGCGGGCAGCCCGTTTCCGCGCTGGCGTCCCTCAAGCCCGATGATGCCGCAAAGGCGGCACGATCGCCGCTGGTCGCCGGCAGCCAGGCCGAAGCGCTCGTCAAGGCGCGCGGCTCGGGCAAGGCGCTGGCAATATGGCCGGATGCCCGATATTTTGCGCTACTGTCCGAAAGCCTCCTGCAACCTGCCGACAGCCCAGTTTACGGGCGCGGGCCGGATGCGCGTATTCCTTCCAGCCAATCGTGAAATCAACCGCATGATCTTCGACCCGCTCGCTGAAGAAATGATCGATAACATCATGGGCGTCATGCAGGACGCCTTCGACCCGGCCTTCGGCGAAGCCTGGACCCGGCCGCAGCTGAGGGGTTCGCTGATGCTGGACAATTGTCATTGCGGCATTCTCGATGAGGCCGGCCAGCCGCCCCGGCGCGGTTCCGGCGCGGCAGGCTTCTGCCTGTCCCGCAATGCCTATGACGAGGAGGAACTGCTTCTGCTTGCCGTTCGCCCGGCAGCGAGGCGGCGCGGCATCGCCACCAAACTGCTGGAAGATCTTGCGGGCGGCGCGCTTGAAAGAGGTGTTCGGCGCATCTTCCTGGAAATGCGCGAAGGAAACCCGGCGGAAATGCTTTACACGGCGTGGGGTTTTTCAGCCGTCGGCAGGCGTCCGAATTATTACCGTGGAGAAAACGGTCAGCGGATCGACGCGATTACCTTCGAAAAGATTCTGCAAGGCTGATCGGACTAAATATTTTCGCCTTCGATCTATTGCCGAAGCATTTTATGCTTGAAAATATGATAAGTCCGATGCATGGCGCGACTCGCGATTTCCGAGCCATCCATAAAACTATAATATTAAGCCAATTCACCTTGGATGGCTCAAAGCACTATGCTGAGGAAAAGATGGAAAATATCGAGATCGACATGAAAGAAACATTGATCACGCTGACGTCTGATATTGTCGCCGCTCACGTCGCCAACAATAATGTTGCGGTCGAAGAGGTGCCCCAGCTTATCAAGAGCATCTATTCGGCGCTGGCCGACCTCGGCGAAACCGAAGTGATCGAAGAAGAAGCGCCCAAGCCGGCAGTCGCCGTGCGCTCTTCGGTGAAGCCCGATTACATCGTGTGTCTGGAAGACGGCAAGAAGCTGAAAATGCTGAAGCGCCATCTGATGACCCATTACAATCTCACGCCGGAGCAATACCGCCAGCGCTGGGGCCTGCCCGCCGATTATCCGATGGTCGCCCCGAATTACGCGGAGAAGCGCCGGGAACTCGCCAAGAAGATCGGCCTCGGCCGCAAGCCGGGCCAGCGCAGGGGCCGCAAGCCGCGCGCGAAGGCCTGATTTACGTCAAGCCGACGACTTGTGAAAAAAGCCCCACGGCGCTAAGCTCTGTGGGGCTTTTTTATTCGACGAGACAAACTTTGCCACACGCTATCGACATCGAACAATTGTGCCATGATCGCGGCTTGCGGATCACAGAGCAGCGACGCGTCATTGCCCGCGTCCTTTCGGAGAGCGATGACCACCCCGATGTCGAAAAGCTGCACGAACGTGCATCCAGCATCGACCCGGGCATCTCGATCGCCACCGTCTATCGAACCGTCCGCCTGTTCGAAGAAGCCGGCATCCTTGACCGGCACGATTTCGGCGATGGCCGCGCCCGTTATGAAGCCGCGCCGGAAGCGCATCACGATCATCTGATCGATGTCGAATCCGGCAAGGTCGTCGAATTCGTCGATCCCGAACTCGAAGCCCTGCAAAAGCAGATTGCCGAAAAGCTGGGATACCGGCTGGTCGATCATCGCATGGAACTATACGGCGTCAAGATCGACCGCGAAGGCTGAGCCACGCCATGTCAGCGCCGTCTCCCCGCATCGGGCTGACGGGTTGGTCCGTGCTGATTGCCAGGGTCATGCTGATGCTGGCCCTGCTGCTGTTCTGCCTTCCGTTCTATTATCTCTGGCGATTGCTCGGCCTGCGCCGCTTCTGGCCCCGCATGTTCCTTTCAGGTATCGGCCGCATCGCAGGCATGCGGCTGACCATCAAAGGCACGCCCAGGCGGAATGCCCTGTATTTGTCCAACCATGTAAGCTGGCTGGACATCCCCGCGATCGCCACCGCCAGCGGCAGCGCATTCGTTGCGCATGACGGGCTGGCGGCGAACCCCATATTGCGATCGCTGTGCCGAATGAACGACACCGTGTTCGTTGCCCGGCACCGGCGCAGCAGTGTGTCGGGGCAGGCCGAGGCGATCCGCTTCGCGCTGGATGATGTCGGGGCGATCACCCTGTTTCCGGAAGGCACGACCGGCGATGGGGAAAGCCTGCTTCCCTTCAAATCGGCGCTGCTTTCCGCCATCGAGCCATTGCCCGAAGGCATCGCCGTGCAGCCGGTCCTGCTCCTCTACAGGCAAGCGCGGCGGATTGCGTGGCTGGGCGAGGAGTCCGGCCTGGACAATTTCAAGCGGATCGTCGGCAGCCTGCGCCCCGTCCATGTCACCGCATGGTTCCTGGAACCTCTTTCAGGAGAAGCGCTGCACAATCGCAAGACCATGGCGGCCGTCGCCTGGACCGCCATAGTCGCCCGATTGCAGGAGGCATGAGGTCCGCTCTTCAAAAACCGAGCGTTTTGACCTAAGGGCGCGACCCATGCGCTCCACCTCGCCCCCCAGGACCTATCGGGTCAAGAGCTTCGGCTGCCAGATGAACGTCTATGACGGCGAGCGCATGTCCGAGCTGCTGGCCGAGCAGGGCCTGACTCCGGCTGCCGACGGGGCGGACGCGGATCTGGTGGTCCTCAATACCTGCCACATCCGGGAAAAGGCGGCGGACAAGGTCTATTCGGACATCGGCCGCCTGCGCCGCGAGGATGGCACCACCCCGCTCATCGCCGTGGCGGGCTGCGTCGCACAGGCGGAAGGCGAGGAAATCATGGCCCGCGCGCCATCGGTCTCCATGGTGGTCGGCCCGCAGGCCTATCATCGGCTGCCCGAAATGGTGGAGCGGGCCGCGGCCGGGCAGCGCGCAACCGACACCGACATGCCCGCGGCCGCCAAGTTCGCCGCCCTTCCCGCCCGCCGCAGGGCTGGCGCATCCGCTTTCCTCACCGTTCAGGAAGGCTGCGACAAGTTCTGCACCTATTGCGTGGTGCCCTATACCCGTGGCGCGGAAATCTCCCGGCCTTTCGACGATTTGCTGGCCGAGGCGGAGAGACTGACCGAAGCCGGCGCGCGCGAGATCACCTTGCTGGGGCAGAATGTGAACGCCTGGACCGGAGAAGATGCGAAGGGCCGGGCGATCGCATTCGACGGCCTTGTCCGCGAACTGGCAAAGCTGCCGGACCTGCAGCGCATACGCTACACCACCAGCCATCCCAATGACGTGACCGAAGGATTGATCGCCGCGCATGGCGAAGTGAGCAAGCTGATGCCCTATCTGCACTTGCCGGTGCAATCGGGCAGCAATCCCATCCTCAAGGCAATGAACCGCAGCCACACGGCCGAAAGCTACCTCCGGCTGCTGGAGCGTTTCCGCGCGGCAAGGCCGGACATCGCACTCTCGGGCGATTTCATCGTCGGCTTCCCCGGCGAAACCGAGCAGGATTTTTCCGACACGCTGCAACTCGTCGATTCCGTGGGTTATGCGCAGGCCTTCAGCTTCAAATACAGCCCCCGCCCCGGCACTCCGGCAGCCACGATGGAGCACCAGATCGCACCCGGGGTAATGGATGAGCGGCTCCAGCGCCTCCAGGCCGCGATCAACCGGGACCAATATGCCTTCAACCGGAAATCGGTCGGCCTGCGCTGCGACGTGCTGGTGGAGCGCAAGGGCAAGCATCCCGGGCAATGGCTGGGCAAGTCGCCCTGGCTGCAATCGGTGCATTTCGAAGGGGATGCCAAAATCGGCGATATGGTTACCGTCGACCTGGCCGAAGCAGGCCCCAATTCCCTGCGCGGCATCCTGGCCACACAAGCGGCGGCCTGACGCTTTTTCCACCGGCGCATGGCGCAGAAGCGCTTGCGCCTGAATACGGCGCGCTTATCCTGCAACTCACCACACGAAAGGAGCGCATGGCCCGCAAAGCTTCCCGCGCAGATCATTCTGCGCTCGCCCATCCCGAGGATCGCCGCGACGCATCGCGCCGCGCCCGGGTTGAAGTGGAATTCGACGAACAGACGGTGCTTGGGGCGCTGTTCGGCGAATTCGATGCCAATCTCGTCCAGATCGAAAACCGTCTCGGCATTTATATTTCCGCGCGCGGCAACCGGGTGCAGATCGAAGGGCCGGAAGATGGCGTCGCGCGCGCGCGCGAGGTTCTGCGGGGAATGCACCAACGCCTGCTGGCCGGGCAGGAGCTGGACGCCGGCGCGATCGAAGCCCTGATCGCCATGTCCAGCGAACCTACGCTCGAAGGGATCATTTCCGGCAAGGAAAGCAGCCCCCCCATCATGATCCGCACCCGGCGCAAGACCATTGTGCCCCGCTCGGCCACGCAGATCGAATATATGCGGTCCCTCGCCAAGGACGAGATCATCTTCGCGCTCGGCCCCGCAGGCACGGGCAAGACCTATCTTGCCGTCGCCCAGGCTGTCAGCCAACTCATCACCGGCAGCGTGCAGCGGCTGATCCTCTCGCGTCCGGCAGTGGAAGCAGGGGAGCGGCTGGGCTTCCTGCCGGGCGACATGAAGGAGAAGGTCGATCCCTATCTCCGTCCGCTCTACGACGCGCTTTACGACTGCATGCCGCCCGAGCAGGTGGAACGGCGCCTGGCCTCGGGCGAAATCGAGATCGCGCCGATCGCCTTCATGCGCGGCCGCACCCTGGCCGATGCCTTCGTGATCCTGGACGAGGCCCAGAACACCACCCCGGCGCAGATGAAGATGTTCCTCACCCGCTTCGGCCAGAACAGCCGCATGGTCATTTGCGGCGATCCGAAACAGGTCGACATTCCGGGTGGCGTCTCGCAGAGCGGCCTTGCCGATGCGGTCAACCGCCTGGAAGGGATACAGGGCATCGGCATGATCCGGTTCAGCGCGGCGGACGTCGTGCGCCATCCCATCGTCGGCCGCATCGTCGAAGCCTATGAAGGCAAGGACAACTGAACCGTTCAGCCGCACCCCTGGCAATGGAACTGGAAACGGACATTGAGGACCCCTGGCCCGCCGTGGTGGACTGGGAGGGGCTGGCCTGCCGTTCGGCGGAGGCGCTCGCGGCCATTGCGCCGGAGCTTGCCAATCCGCGCCTGGTCGCCAGCATCCTGTTCACCAGCGACAGCGAAATCCACGCACTGAACCGGGAATGGCGGAAAAAGGACAGGCCCACCAATGTGCTGTCCTTTCCCATGGTCGAACGTGAAGAACTGCTTGCATTGCCTGCCTCCGGCCCGCCCGTTCTGCTGGGAGACATCGCCCTGGCGCAGGAAACATGCGCGCGCGAAGCATCCGAGAAGGGAGTGCCGCTGGCCGATCACGCCGCCCATCTGGTGATCCACGGGATGCTCCATCTGGCGGGCCACGATCATGAAATCTCGGCGGACGATGCGCGGATTATGGAAAAACTCGAAATAAAGGCGCTTGCACAACTGGGCATCGCCGACCCATATGGGGACCATACACAACCTCAGGGGGATGAGTAACGGGCGATGCCCGACGAAAGACATGGCGAAGCCAGCGCGGGAGACGCGGACAGTAGCAGCGGTCTCTGGCGCGTGATCCGGCGCTTCTTCGAGGGGGAAAGCGATGAGCAATCCCTGCGAGAGCAGCTGGAAGAAGCGATCGACGAGCACGAGGAGGAGCATCGCGGCGACGATGCCGGCAACAGCAATGGCGACCTTTCCAAGGTCGAATTGCAGATGCTGCGCAATCTCCTCCACTTCAGCGAGCATGACGCCGACGACGTGGCGATTCCCCGCAGCGAGATCATCGCCGCGCCGGCCTGTGCGTCATGGGAAGAGCTGGTCGGGCTGTTCGCCGAACATGGCCACTCGCGCCTGCCAGTCTATCGCGACACGCTCGATGAAGTGATCGGGATGATCCACATCAAGGATGTGTTTCCCTATCTGGCGACCGGCAAGCAGCCGCCCGCCGACTGGACCACGCTGATGCGCCAGCCGCTTTACGTGCCGCAGGCTCGAAACGCGGTGGACGTGCTGGCCGACATGCGCGCGCGCCGGACCCATCTCGCCATAGTGGTGGATGAATATTCCGGGGTCGACGGGATCATCACCATCGAGGATCTGGTCGAGGAGATCGTCGGCGACATCGAGGACGAGCATGACGACGCGCCCGAGGAACTGATTATACCGATCGGCGACGGAATATGGGAAGCCGACGCGCGGGCCGAGCTTGAAGATGTCGCCGAAAGGATCGACGAGCGGCTGGGCGAGGTCGAGGAATCCGTCGATACGCTGGGCGGGCTGGCCTTCGTGCTGGCAGGCCAGGTGCCGCCGGTCGGAACGGTGCTGACCCATGAAAGCGGCTGGCGGATCGAAATCATCGGCGGGAATGAACGCCACGTCACGCGATTGCGGCTGCATCCGCCCGCCCCGGGCAGGCCCGAGGGAGAGGACGGATAGGCGTCGATAAGTCCGATTGAGGCAGTGACAGGGTATTGTAAGCTCATTAATCTTGTCCACCTTCGGCCCGAATGCCTATGGGGAACTGCAAAGCAGCCATCCTTCTGGGATCAGACACTCTGTAACTTACCGCGATGCCTGTCCGCCGCCTGCCTCCTCTCCGCGCACTCGAAGCCTTCGTGCGTATCGTGCGCCTCGGTTCCGCGCGTGCGGCGGCGGATGAACTCGGCCTGTCTCCGTCCGCGCTTTCCCGCCGTGTGGCCAATCTGGAAGATTTCATCGGCAAGAAGCTGTTCACCCGCGCCCATCAGACGATGAAGCTGACGGACGACGGCCGGGTGTTCTACGACGCGGTGGCCCCGCATCTGGAAGCGCTGGCGCTGGCGGTGGAAGGGCAGTCCGAAAACCATTCGCTCCTGCGGCTCCACCTCGGCGTCCTGCCGCTGTTCGGAAGCCAGCGGCTGTTCCCCCGCCTGCCCGAGCTGCGCAAGCTGCATCCGCGCCTGCATCTGGATATCGACACCGGCCCGCATCTGGAAAATCGGGTGGGCGATACGCTGGATTGCGCGATCATCCTGACCCGCACCCCGGACGAATCCTTCCACTCGGTGCAGCTGGACCATAATCTGGTCCATGCGATCTGTTCGCCGGAACTGGCGGCGGAGCTTGGCAATGTGCCCGATGTCGAGAAGCTCGCGAAGCAGACCTTCCTGATCCACAACGAGCTGCCGGACAGTTTCGGCGCATGGAAGGAGGCGCTGGGCATCTCGAATCTGGAACCGGCCGCGATCGACCATTACGATTCGGGCCAGCTGATCCTCGAAGCCGCGGCACAGGGCCTGGGCATCGCCATCATGCATGACGACCATTTCCGCCGCGCGGCCGACAAGCGGATCACCCAGCTTTACAATGTCTCGGTCGAAAGCCCCTACAGCTACTGGTTCGTCTGCCGGCCCAAGGCGCTGGAAACGCGCCCGGTCCGGCTGTTTCACGACTGGCTGTCCCAGGCCCGTCTCTGAGGCCCTGCCATCGGCGGCGAGGGCGCCAGGCGGACTCCGATCCGCCCGGAATCAATTCACGGGTGCCTGCCCGCCTTCAGTTGACGGTCGCCTTGACGATCTTGCCCGGATTGGCCGGCGGCTCGCCCTTGGGAAGCGCGTCGATATGCTCCATGCCGGATTCCACCTCGCCCCACACGGTATATTGCTTGTCGAGGAAGCGGGCATCGTCGAAGCAGATGAAGAACTGGCTGTTCGCGCTGTGCGGATAGGATGTGCGCGCCATGGAGCACACGCCGCGCACATGCGGCTCGTCATTGAATTCCGCCTGCAGGTCCGGCTTGTCGGAGCCGCCCGTGCCGGTGCCGTTGGGGCAGCCGCCCTGCGCCATGAAGCCGGGAATCACGCGGTGGAACACGACGCCGTCATAAAAGCCTTCCCGCACCAGCTCGGCGATCCGCTCGACATGGCCGGGCGCCAGATCGGGGCGCAGCTTGATTACGACATCGCCGGATTCCAGGGAAAGTGTCAGCTTTTCGTCAGCCATGATAATGCAAACTCCTTGATGTGTTGCCGCTGCTATAGGGATGCGAGGAATAAAGTCACGCGCCACGGCTCTCGCCGGTTGCTTTTGCGCCGCACAATTATACACCACGCGCGATGGCGAGCGAGGAACATGACGAAACGCTGCTGGCCGAGTCGGCCGCCGACCGCGCGATAGCGGGAGAAAGCACGCGCGCCGATCGCATGGACGAGGAAGACCGGCTCAAGTCCGGATATGTCAGCAGCATCCGCCGCGCGCTGGAAGAAGGCGAGAGCGGGCTGGTCTACGATCTGGTCGAGCCGCTCCATCCGGCCGACATCGCCGACCTGTTCGAGCTGCTGGAACCTCAGGAACGCCTCCACCTCGCCGCCGCCATCACCGATCTGATGACCGGCGACGTGATCGCCGAGCTGAACGACTACGTCCGCGACGACATGATGGAGGCGCTGCCGCCGCAGGCCGTCGCCGAGATCGCGGAACAGCTCGAAACCGATGACGCCGTCCAGCTGATCGAGGATCTCGACAAGGAAGATCAGGCCGCCGTCCTTGCCGAACTCGACCCGGAAGACCGCGCCGCGATCGAAAGCGCGCTGGCCTATCCGGAGGAAACCGCCGGCCGCCTGATGCAGCGCGACCTCGTCGCGGTGCCCGAGCATATGACCGTGGGCGACCTGATCGACTACCTGCGCGAGAACGGCAATCTGACGACGGAATTCTGGGAAGTGTTCGTGGTCGATCCGCAGCATCGCCCGGTCGGCACCTGCCAGCTGTCGTGGATTCTGCGCACCCCGCGCCATGTTGCCCTGGCCGATGTGATGAAGCGCGACCAGACCCTGATCCCGGTGACGATGGATCAGGAGGAAGTGGCGCTGCGCTTCCAGAAATATGCGCTGATCTCCGCGGCCGTGGTCGATGAAGGCGGGCGGCTGGTCGGCCAGCTCACGGTCGACGACATCGTCCACATCATCCAGGAAGAAGCATCGGAAGACGTGCTGCTGCTTTCCGGCGCGGGCGAAGGCGACATCAACGAGCCGCTGCGCGACGCCTATGCCGCCCGGGTCCGCTGGCTGATCGCCAATCTCGGCACGGCCATGATCGCGTCCCTGATTATCGCCACTTTCGGCGCGGCCATCGAAAAGCTGGTGGCCCTCGCCATTCTCATGCCCATCGTCGCCTCGGTCGGCGGCAACGCGGGCACGCAGACCATGGCGGTGGCGGTGCGCGCCATTGCCATGAACCAGCTCACCCGCACCAACACGCGGCGCATATTGTGGCGCGAACTGCGGGTTGCGATGCTGAACGGCAGCACGGTCGCGGCGCTGATCGGCCTTGCCACCGCCGTGATCTTCTCCCCTTTGCTCGGCGCGGTGATCGCGCTCGCGGTCATCATCAATATCATCACGGCGGGAATGGCGGGGGTGATCGTGCCGGTGCTGTTCGACCGGCTCAAGCAGGACCCGGCCGTCGCCAGCACGGTGTTCGTCACCATGATTACCAATTCCATGGGCTTCTTCGCCTTCCTCAGCCTGGCGGTGGCGAGCGGGCTGGTTTGACGGCGCCCTTGCCCTGCGCGGCGCAGGCCCTATCTCATTCCCATGCCGCTCCACATGACCAAGATCGCCTTCGGGGCCGCCAGCGTGGAGAGCCTGCGCGACTGGCTGGAAAGCCGCGACGAACCGCAACTGACCACGCGCTACCTGCCCAAGCGGCATGAGGAGATGGTGGGCGGCTCGCTCTACTGGATTCACGAGCATGTGCTGGTCGGCCGCAGCCCGATCAGGCGATTCTCGCAACGGGACGACGGGCGCTGGACCATCGCGCTCGAACCCGTCCTCGTCAGGGTGGAGCCGCGCGCCCGGCGCGCCCATCAGGGCTGGCGCTATCTGGACGAAAAGGACGCCCCGCCCGATCTTGCGGAAGGTTCGCTGGCCGGGGAGCCTCTGCCCGCCAGGCTGGTGAGCGAGCTGGCGAAGCTGGGTCTGGCCTGACCTGCTGTTGCCCGCAAGGGTCGGAAACGACCGCCTGCATTGCGGCACAGGTCCGTGGCAAGGCGCCCGGCGGCCGTCACAATCGGGCAACAGACCCGAGGCAAGGAAAGGCTTTCCCGACCGAACGAGGGTCATATGAAAGCGTTTAGCCTTCGCCATTTCGCCTTAGCCTTTTGCGCGGCGCTGCTGACCGTCGCCGCTCCCGCATGGGCCGAGAGATTTACCGTGGCGGTGGTGCCGGATACGCAGAATTATGCCGATGCCGCCCTTCCGCAGCCGCGCGGGGCCGATACCTTCGCGCAGCAGATGCAATATCTGGTGGACAAGCGCGAAGAAAAGAATCTGGTGTTCGCCGCCTTCGTCGGCGACATCGTCCAGCATGGCGACGGGCAGTTCCGCCAGAAAATCGAGGGCGCCGCCGAAGGCCAGTTCCGCTATTGGGATACCCGCGCCGAATGGGACAATGCCAATCGCGCCGTGTCGATCCTCAGCCGCTCGCCGATCCCCTTCGGGATGTCGCCCGGCAATCACGACTATGACAATTACAGCTGGTGGGACGGGCCGGACAGCCCCGGCGCCGCCCGCCCACTTTCCGGCGGGCGGACGTGGGACCTTTATTTCGGTCCGCAGTCGCGCCATTTCGCGGGCAAGCCCTGGTATGGCGGATCGTTCAATCAGGGGCTGAACAGCTATCAGCTCTTCACCGGCGGCGGCAAACGCTTCCTGCACCTGTCGCTGGAGATGCAGCCGACCCCGGCCGCCCTCGCCTGGGCGCAGGAGGCGATCGACGCCAATCCCGGCCTGCCGGTCATCGTCACCACGCATGAATGGCTGCACCCCGTCCTTCCCGGCGAGACAAAGCGATCCAATGGCTACCAGTTCTATTTCGAGGGCAGCGATCATCTGCCCCCCGATGAGATATGGGACCGCTTCATCCGCAAGAATCCGGCGATCTTCCTGGTTCTGTGCGGCCATAACTGGACGCCCACCGTGGATGGCGTCTCGCAGGGCGAAAATCTGCGGATCGACCGCAACGATGCCGGTTATCCGGTCTATCAGGTGCTGCAGGACTATCAGGGCAACACCATCGGCCCGGATGGCAAGCCGGGTTCCGACAATGGCGGCGCGGGCTGGCTGCGCTTCATCGAGTTCGATACCGACAGCCGCAAGATTCACTTCTATACCTATTCTACGCTGCTGGACCGCTATGCGGGCCGGAATGGAGAAAAGACGTTCGGCGCCCCCGCCCGCTATTCCGATTTCGTGCTGGATTTCCCGCCACAGCTGCTGAAATAGCCACCCGGCTTTTCCGCCCTCACTGACCTGCCGCCCCACCCGGCCCCACCCAGCCTCGCCCCCACGGGTGAGGCTTTCCGGGTTTGCGCCCTACTGCCTCCCTTCCCCGCAACCGGCCCTCTTCCCCTCAAGTGAGAGGCGTTGTGGCGAATGCCGCCACTCATTTGCATCAAAGTAAATTGCAAGTTATTATCAATTGCATTAATTGCGGCTCGCTTTGTGTTTGAGTCGAGATCCAAAAGGGTTGGCCGAATCCAGGGCGGGAGGATCAGGATCAGCAATTGAGGGTTGCTCAAATGATATCAAAATTCTCACTCTTGATCGGTGGCTCGCTCGCCGTGCTCGCTGTACCGGCCGCGGCCCAGACGAGTGAAAACCGAGCAGATCCCGGGGACGACATCGTCGTTACCGGTATCTACACACTGCCCGACAAGATCGACACGGCGACCGGGCTCGGCCTTACCGTCCGGGAAACGCCCCAATCCGTCAGCATCATGACCGCCCAGCGCATCCTCGACCAGAATCTGGTCAGCGTCGCGGACGTGCTGGTGAACAGCGTGGGCGTGGCGGTCAACGAAGTCGACGATGTGCGCAACTCGTTCTACGCGCGCGGTTTCGAGATCAGGAACACGCAGATCGATGGCGTGCCGGCGGCCTGGACGCTGGCCGGCTCCAATGGCGAGACCAATATCGACGTGTCGGTCTTCGAGCGCGTCGAGATCGTGCGCGGCGCGACCGGCCTGCTGAGCGGCGCGGGCGATCCGTCCGCTTCGGTCAACCTGGTCCGCAAGCATGCCGACAGCACCGACTGGACCGGCTATGTCAACGCCAGCTACGGAAGCTGGGACACATGGCGCGTCTCGGCCGACGTGGGTGGCGCGCTCACCGCGGACGGCCGCATCCGCGTGCGCGGGGTGGGCCGGTATGAAGAGGGCGAAAGCTATATCGACCTCTACGACAACAAGAAGTTCGTGCTCTACGGCGTGGTCGACGCCGATCTGACCGACACGACGCTGGTCCGCGCCGGTATCAGCCATCAGGAAGGCAAGCCCAAGGGCGCGCTGTGGGGCGCGCTGCCCACTTTCTATACCGATGGCAGCGCAACCGATTTCGCCCGTTCGCAGAGCGTGGCGGCCGACTGGACATACTGGAACACGACCAACCAGAATATCTTCGCGACCGTCCGGCAGGAACTGGGCGACAAATGGAGCATCACCGTCAACTACAACCGGCTGAAGAACACGTCCCGGACCCAGTTGCTCTATCTCTATGGCGAGGTTGACAAGGCGGCCGGCACGATTGCCTTCAGCAATCCCTATAAATCCGCTGGCCAGAGCGTCCAGAACAGCTTCGACGGACAGTTGAAGGGCGCCGTAACCCTGTTCGGCCGCGATCATGAGGTCGTACTCGGCGCACTGCATAGTGTGCTCAAGCGGCATACGGACAATTTCGAGGCGCCGTTCCCATGGCCGAGCGACGTTCCATTCGTCGGCCTGGAGGGCGCGACCTTCGCCGAGCCGGTGTGGGGCACCACGCCGATCCGCAACGAGGAGGAACGGATCGAGCAGACGGGCTATTACGGCGCGGTCCGCCTCGACGTCGCCGACCCGCTCAAGCTCATCCTGGGCGGCCGCCTGGCAAGCTGGAAGCAGAAGGGCTTCGCCTGGAGCGGGCCAAGCGAATATGGCGATGACGATGTGTTCATCCCCTATGTCGGCGCGCTGTTCGACATCACGTCCAACCATCAACTCTATGCGAGCTACACCAAGATTTTCCAGCCGCAGAACCTGCGCGACCGGAACCTGGACCTGCTCGATCCGCTCAACGGCAAAGCCTATGAGATCGGCCTGAAGAGCAGCTTCTTCGACAATGCGCTGCAGACCTCGATCGCGCTGTTCCGCATCGAACAGGACAATGTCGGCCAGCCCGACATCATGGTCATCCCGCCCGGCGGCGGTCTGCCGCAGCAGACCTATATCGCGGCCGAAGGCGTGACCAGCAAGGGCTTCGAGCTGGAGCTTACCGGCGAGGTGCTTCCCGGCTGGAACATCAACGCCAGCTACAGCCAGTTCAAGGCGGATGACGAGAACGGCACTCCCGCGAATACCGATCAGCCGCGCAAGCTGCTGAAGCTGTTCACCACCTACACCGTCGCGGATATTCTCGGCGGGCTGACCTTCGGCGGCGGCGTGAATTACCGCAGCAAGGCTTATTCGGAAGGAACCAATCCGGTCACGGCCGCGCCTTTCCGCTTCCAGCAGGACGGTTATGCGCTGGTCAGCCTGATGACTCGCCTTGCGGTGAACGAGAACCTCCAGTTGCAGGCCAATGTCGAAAACCTGTTCAACAAGAAGTTCTACAGCCAGATGGGCTTCTACAGCCAATATCGCTACGGCGCCCCGCGCAACTTCAGCATCAGCGCGAACTATCGTTTCTGACCGGCCCCTGACAGGCGAGGTGCCCGGCGCTGAATTGCCGGGCACCTGCGCCGGATAGGGGAGGCCGGAGCGCCCCCGCCCTTTTTTCGTTACCCCCGTTCTCCTCGTCATGGGCGCAGGGCCAGCCGGTTGACGCAGAACGCCCGAAATGTGCATTTGCATTTCGGCCCACTGCGCCCCGCATCCCCGCTATGAACAGCCCTTCGCACGCCAGAACCGGCGCTCATCCGGTGTGACCTTTCGCGGAGCAGCCTCACGGCCCGTCCAGATCGCCATCCATGACGAATGGAGCGACAAGTAAGGATGCGGGATGCCCTGCGCGTCATCCGGCAGGATAAGGCAGATTTACGCGATGTAGGAAAGGCTCCGGCGAGAAGCCCGGCCCGCTGTTCAAGTCCCCTTTTCGTCACCCCCGTGCAAACGAGGACCGAGTTAGCCCATTCCTTCTCCCGCCCTTTTCAGGCGGAAGCGCCGTCGCCCGCACGCTCGACAGCCTGCCGCAGGATGGCCGCATAGGTCGCCGGGTCCTGCGCGCCGGGGATCAGCATCCGCCCGTTCACCACCATCGCCGGAACGCCGGTGATGTTCATCTGGAAGGCGCGATCCTCCTCCCAGGCAACCTTGCCGTCGAGGCCGTCATCCGCCAGCGCCGCTTCCACACCGCCGCGATCAAACCCGGCTTCGGCCGCGATGTCGAGCAGCACCACCGGATCGGACACATTGCGCCGCTGCTGGAAATGCGCGCGGAACAGCGCGAGCTTGAGCCGCGTCTGCGCGTCCGGCCCGTGGGTTTCCAGCGCCCAGCGCAGCAGGATATGCGCGCGGCGCGTGTTCCACATCATCGCCGGCGGCGGATGGCCTTCCCCCTGCCAACCCATGTCGAAGCCGGCCTGCGCCGCCAGCGTGGATATCCTGTTGGAGATTTCCGCGAATTGTTCCGGGCTGCGGCCATATTTGCGCGCGATATGCGCGTCGCGCGGCTCGCCTTGCGGCGGCATGTCCGGATTAAGCTCGAAGGGCTGCCAGCGCAGGGTCGCGACGATCTCGCCATCCAGCTCCGCCAGCGCCTGCTCGAGATGCTTGTAGCCGATCACGCACCATGGGCACATGACATCCGACCAGATGTCGATGACGACCCGGGACGTCACCGCTGCAGCCACCATTTCAGCAGCTGATGGGCGATCGCCTGCGGCGGCGGCGGGGTGAACGCCGCTCCTTGCGCGCCGGTCAGCGCGTCCACCACCTCGGCGCGGCTGAACCAGCGGGCGTCCTCCAGCTCGGTCCGGTCGACGGTCAGTTCCGTCTCATTGGCGAAGGCATGGCAGCCCACCATCAGCTGGGACGGAAACGGCCAGGGCTGGCTGGCGACATAGGAAACGTCGCGCACCGTCACGCCCGCTTCCTCCAGCACTTCGCGCGCGACCGCCCCCTCTATCGTCTCGCCCGGCTCCACGAAGCCCGCCAGCGCGGAATAGAAACCGGCCGGGAAGCGCGGCTGCCTGCCGAGCAGCAGATTGCCGCCATGCTCCACCAGCATGATGGTGACGGGATCGACCCGGGGGAAGTGCTGCGCCTTGCAGGCGCCGCAATCGCGCTGCCAGCCGCCCTTGGCGAGCTGGGTCGGGGCGCCGCATTGCGCGCAGAAGCGGTGGCGCGCGTGCCAGTCCACCAGGCTGCGCGCCATTCCGTAGATGCCGAGATCGTCGTGGCCCAGGATGCCCATGGCCGCGCGGGCGCGGCTGCCCATCTGCAGGGCGCCCGCGTCGCCCGCCTCCGGCACCGCGGCGAAGCAGGCCCGCCCGTCGCGCAGGCCGAGAAAGACCAGATCGGCACCCGGCGGGCAATCGGCCAGGCTGCCCCATTCCAGCTCGTTCTGCGGGGTCAGGACAGGGTCAAGCCCGTCGAGCTTGACCAGCCGCGCGCGCCAGTCCTTCAACTCCTCCAGCTTCGCCGGATCGGTGCGAATATAGTCCGCGCGGTCGATCGAGCCTCCGGAAAAGCTGATTGTGGGATAGCTCATGGCCGCTCGACTCCGATCATCAGGATTGCGTCGTTCATGGCCACCTTAGGAAAATCGCGTTGCAGGGGATAGGCTTCCACCGGCATATATTGCGTATAGAGGCCGCCGCGCCAACCACGTTTGAGATCGGCGAAGGCGATTGTGCCGGCGGCCCCGCCCCAGCCGAAGGTTCCTTCCTCCTCGCCCAGCCCGGAACGGCCGCCCGCGCCGAAGCCGCCGCCATTGGCCAGCGTGCCAGCCGTGCCGACGCCCGGCGGCAGCAGGTTCGAGGTGCCGAGACGCACCGCCGCCTCGCTCATCACGCGCTTGCCGTCCAGCTTGCCGAAGCCGAGCAGCATCCGCAGGAAGCGGTCGTAATCGCGCGGGCTGCTGATCAGGCCCGAACCGCCGAAGGGAAAGGGCGGCTCATCGAGGAAAACCGATGCCGTGGCGGGGTCGAGCGGGATCAGAAGGCCCTGCATGATGCCGTAATTGGTGGTCAGCCTGCCCGCTTCGCTTGCGGGCACCCGGAAGAAGGTGCTGGTCATGCCCAGCGGATCGAACAGCCGTTCCCGCAGGAAGCGGTCGAAGCTCTTGCCGGAGACGACCTCGATCACCCGCCCCATCAGGTCCAGCGAGGTCGAATAGCTCCACTTCGTGCCGGGCTGATAGACCAGCGGCATTTCGGCGAGGCGGTCGGCGAACGCCGTCAGGCTCGGCGCGGTCGGCCCGGCGCCGAACACCTGCGCGATCGGCAGGCGGCTGATCTCCCCCGGGACCAGCCCCGCCTTGACATAGGCAGCCTTGAGCGGCCCCTTCTGGATGATGGAATAGCCAAGCCCCGCGGTATGGGTCAGGAGGTGGCGGATGGTGATCGGCCGCGCGGCCGGGACCAGATCGTCGATCGGCCCGTCGGGCAGGCGCTGGACCTTCATCCGGGCGAATTTGGGCAGGATCTCCGCGACCGGCTGATCCAGCCCCAGCTTGCCCTCGTCGATCAGGATCATCGCCGCCATGCCGGTTATCGGCTTGGTCATCGAATAGATGCGGAACAGGCTGTCCGCCCCCACCGCGCCCGGCTTGCCCAGCGTCCGGGCGCCCCTGGCCAGGATTTCGGCCTCGTCCTGGGCGAACCCCATGGCCGCCACGGCCCCCGCCAGCCTGCCCGACGTCACATAGTCCGAAACCATGCGGCCGACGCCTTGCCATGGGGCGGCGCGGGCCTGGGTCTGGCCCCATGCGGGGAAGAAAGGCATTGCGGCGAGGCTGGCGCCGAAGCCCGCCAGAATGGTGCGGCGTGAAAGGAGCAGTTCCGGGCCAGCTTGCTGCGGCATCATCAATCCCTCGTGGCCAGAGCCAGACGGGCCGCCTTCGCGAAGAGCGTGGGAAGGCCCGCCTCGTCAAGCCGGCCAAGCGGCCACCATTCCCCCGCACTCCGGCCAAGCGCAGCCCAGTCCCGGCCTCTGTAGAGCGCAAGCTCCATTCTCAGCCCGAAATGGGTGAAGCCATGCTGAACGACGCCGCCCGTCTCCCACTGCCCTTCCAGCGGGGAGCCGCCCGATCCATCGGCGCGGGCGGACCAGCCATCGTCGGGCAAGGCGCGCATTCCGCCGAGCATGCCTTCCCCCGCCCGCCGGACCAGCCAGACCGCGCCGTCCCGCTCGATCCAGAAAGCCCGCCCGCGCCGTTCCGGCCGGGCCTTCTTGGGCAGCTTGACCGGATAGCGTGCCGGATCGCCTGCGAGACGCGCTACGCATTGCATCGAAAGCGGGCAGATCAGGCAGTGCGGTTCCCTCGGCGTGCAGATGGTCGCCCCCAGATCCATCATGGCCTGCGCGAAGTCCCCCGCTCGCTGGCGCGGCGTAATCTCTTCCGTTCGGGCGCGGATCGCCTTGCGCGCGCCCGGCAGAGGCTCATCGATGGCGAAGAGGCGGGCGACCACCCGCTCCACATTGGCATCGACCACCACCGCCCTTCTACCGAAGGCAATGGCGGCGACCGCGGCGGCGGTATAAGCGCCCAGCCCCGGCAGCTCGCGCAGTTCCTCTTCCGTCCGGGGGAACTCGCCCAGTTCGGCCACCGCTTTGGCGCAAGCGACCATGTTCCGGGCGCGCGCATAATATCCCAGCCCCGCCCAGGCGGCCATGATCTCCTCTTCCGGGGCGGCGGCCAGCGCCTCGACATCGGGCCAGCGCGCCGTGAAGCGCTCGAAATAAGGGATCACCGCCGCAACCGTGGTCTGCTGCAGCATCACTTCCGACAGCCACACGCGATAAGGCTCCGGCGGCTCCTGGCCGGGCGGGCTGCGCCACGGCAGAACCCGCGCGTGGTTCCCGTACCACCCGAGCAAGCTGCTCGCGATCTCGTCCTCGCTGGCGTCCACGCGCCCGCTATGGCATGGCGGAAAGCGGAATGGAACGGGACCCGACAGATCGGCCGCAAAAAGCGGGCGCCAAGACCCGCAAGGGCGCGGCGCGCGCCTATGAGCGCCCCCGTGGCGGCGGCCCTCGCGCCATTGGGGATCTGATGCCCCAGGTCGGACGCACGGCTTTCCGCCGGTTCGGCTTCGTGCAATCGAGCGTCGTCAGCCGGTGGCCTGAAATCGTCGGCGAAACCCATGCGAAGGTGTGCCTGCCGGAATCGATCAGGTTTCCGCCGGGGGAAAAGAGCGACGGCATCCTGCAGCTGGTGGTGGTTCCGGCTCATGCCCCGCTGATCCAGCATCTGTTTCCGGAAATCATGGAACGGGTGAATCGCTTCTTCGGCTATCGCGCGGTCGCCAAGGTGAAGATACGGCAAGGCGCGGTTAAGCAGGCCGGTGGTGAAAGCCGCGCCGGCGCGCCGCCGTCGCTCAAGCCGATTCCCCTGGAACTGGGGGAATCATTGCGCGACATCGGCGATCCCGAATTGCGCACCGTGCTTGAATCCCTCGCCCGCAGCCTGGGCGGCAAGGAGGATAAATGAAGATTGCCCGTCTCGCCCGCAGCACCCGGCTTGCCGTCGCCCTGCTCGGCATCGCTTTCGTCAGCGCGGGCGCCGCTCCCAACTGGAACATCACGGTGGCGCAGACGGAAGGCGGCGGCCATCGGCTGGGCAACCCCGCCGCCAAGGTCAAGCTCATGGAATTCGTAAGCTATACCTGCCCGCATTGCGCCCATTTCGAGACGGAAGCCGCCGATCCGCTGCGGGTGGGCTACATCGCCCAGGGCAAGGTGTCGGTGGAGGTCCGCCACATCATCCGCGACCCGGTCGACCTGACCGCCGTCATGCTCGCGGAATGCGGCCCGAAGGAGAAGTTCTTCCTCAATCATTCGACCTTGCTCCGCAACCAGGGCACATGGCTGAAGAAGATGTCCAATCTCAGCGAAGCGCAGCGCAACCGCTGGGTGGCCAGCAATTATGCGGCCCGCCGCCGCGCCATCGCCAAGGATCTCGGCTTCTACGATCTGATGGCCCGGCGCGGCTACGACCAGCTTGCGGTCGACAAGTGCCTGGCCGACGAGAATTTTGCGCGGCAGCTCGCCGAGCAGAGCGAAACCAGCGCGCGGGAATTCGGCGTGGAGGGCACGCCCAGCTTCGCGCTGAACGGAACCCTGCTGGCCGGGACCCATAGCTGGGATGTGCTGAAGCCGCAGATCGATGCCCATTTCTAAGCGTGGTTTAGCTGTGGAATAAGGCCCGCCATGCAAGGCGCGCAGCTTTGCGCAAGGAAACGCATCGGCTAGCCTTCCAATCGAAATTCCGGGGATGTCATTATCATGAGCAGATTTCGCCGCATTGCCCTCGCCACCCTGTTCGCCGTCCCGTTCTGCCTGGGCTTAGGCGCCTGCGGAAAGGGCGATGAAACGGCCGCCGGAACCCCGAAAGGGGAACCGATCGCCGCGATCCAGGCCCCGGCGGGCAAGGCATGGGCCGATACCGTCACCATCACGCCGGAAGGCGGCTATCTGCTGGGCAACCCGAACGCCCCGCTCAAGCTCTTGGAATATGCGTCCCTCACCTGCCCGCATTGCGCCGATTTTTCCAGGGACGCGGCGGAGAAGCTGCGCGACGAATATGTGGCGAGCGGTGTGGTCAGCTATGAATTGCGCAACCAGATTCATGACGGGCTGGACCTGACCATGGCGATGCTGACGCGCTGCGGCGCGCCGGAGAGCTTCCATGCGTTGAGCGAGCAGGTCTGGCTCAACCTGCCGCAGATCGTCCAGACGGCCCAGGGCAACCAGGCGGCGATGGCGGCCGCGATGAAGTCCGAGGACCAGTCGAAGAGATACAAGGCAATCGCCGATGCCGCCGGGCTGACCGATTTCTTCGCCGCGCGCGGGATCAGCAGCGATCAGGCGGGAAGCTGTCTGGCCGATGCCGCCAAGGCGGAGCAGATCGTCCAGAACTCGCAGAAGCAATCCGAAGAACTGCAGGTGGACGGGACCCCCACCTTCTTCCTCAACGGGCAGAAGCTCGATGTGCGGAGCTGGAAGGATCTGGAACCCATCCTGCAAGACGCCGGCGCCCGGTAGAGAGCGCCGGAGCGGAAGCGCGGCGAGGCGGCGATGCGGATCAGCAAGCTCAAGCTCAGCGGCTTCAAGAGCTTCGTGGAACCCGCCGAACTGCGCATAGAGCCCGGCCTGACCGGCGTGGTCGGGCCGAATGGCTGCGGCAAGTCCAACCTGCTTGAAGCGATCCGCTGGGTGATGGGCGAGAACTCGCCCAAGAGCATGCGCGGCGCCGGCATGGAGGACGTGATCTTTGCCGGGACGGCGCAGCGGCCGCCCCGTGATTTTGCCGAAGTCGTGCTTCATGCCGAAACCGACGATCGCGAGGAACTGCAAGTCACCCGCCGGATCGAACGCGGCGCGGGCAGCGCCTATCGCGTCAACGGGCGCGACGTGCGGGCCAAGGACGTCGCCCTGGTGTTCGCCGATGCGGCGACCGGGGCGCACAGCCCCGCTCTCGTCAGCCAGGGCCGCATCGCCGCCGTGATCGCCGCGCGCCCTGCGGAGCGGCGCCAGATGCTGGAGGAAGCGGCCGGGATCGCCGGGTTGCACGTCCGCCGGCGCGATGCGGAAGGCAAGCTCAGGCAGACGGAAGCCAATCTGTCCCGGCTCGACGACCTCATGGCCGGGCTCGACTCGCAAATCGCCAGCCTGCGGCGTCAGGCGCGGCAGGCGGAACGCTACAAGGCGCTGTCCGACCAGATCCAGCAGGCCGAGGCGCGCCTGCTGTTCGCGCGGTGGCGCGACGCCGCGGCCGCTGCGGCGGAGGCTCGCCAGCAGGCCGAGGCGGCGGAGCGGAAAGTGGCGGAAACCCAGGCCGCCGTGAACGAGGCGCAAAAGACGCAGGCCCAGGTGGCGGCGGCTCTGGCGCAAGCGCGCGAGCAGCTCGCGGACCGGCGGGACGACGCCACCGCTCATGGTCACCGCATGGCCACGCTGGCGAGCCAGCTCGAAGCGGCGGAGCAGCGCCTGGCCGATCTCGACCGGCAAAAGACGAGGCTGGAGGAAGATCAGGGGGAGGCCGACCGGCTGACCCGGGATGCGGCGGAGGCCCTGACCCGGCTGGAGGCGGAATTGGCCGAGGGCCAGAAATCCCTCGCCCTGGAAGAAGCGCGCCGCCCTTCGCTCGCCACCACGCTCGAACAGGCGGAGCGCGAAGGCCGGGCAGCGGAACTGGCGCTGGCCAAGGCCACCGCCGATCAGGCCGGAGTGGAAGCGGAATGGCGGGTAGCCGATGCCGAATTCGCGCAGGCGGAAGCAAGGCTTGAAAGGCTGGAGCGGGAAACGCGCCGCTTGGCGGAAGCACGTTCCGCCCTCGCCCCGCCGGAGGATCTGGAGCAGGCGGTCGCCACGGCGAAAGCGGAGGCAGAAGCCGCCGCGGCAAGGCAGGCGGAGTTGCGGGAGGCGCTGAGCCGCCTCCAGTCCCGCAAGGAAGAACTCGCGAGCACACGGGACGAAGCGACGGCGGCGCTTGCCGCCGCAAAGGCCGAGCTGGCGGGCATCGAACGGGAATACAACGGGTTGCAGCGCGATCGCGAAGCGCGATCGAAGCAGGCGGCAAACAAGCATGGGTTGCCTGCCGCGCTCGATGGCGTGCGGGCCGCGCCGGGCTATGAGCGCGCGCTGGCGGCTGTATTGGGCCGCGATGCCAAGGCCCCGCTGGGGACACCGCAAGGCGACCCGGAAGGCCGCTTCTGGACCGGAGCGGCCAGCCCCGCCCCGGTGCCGGAAAGCCTTGCGGCGCATGTTCCGCAATGCCCGCCGCAACTCGCGGCCCGGCTCGCCCTGGTCCATGTGGCGGATGCCGACGACGGCCGCGCCCTGGCTCCCGGTGAATGGCTGGTCACAAAGGATGGCAGGCTGCGGCGCTGGGATGGCTTCCTTGCGCGCGGCGAAGGCGCGGCGGAAGCGGCCCGGCTCGAAGCCGAGAACCGCCATGCCGAGCTGGCGACGGAACTGCCGGCCAGGCGGGCGAATGCGGAACGGGCAGAACAGCTCAAGCAGGCAACGGAAGAACAATTGAGCGCGCTGCAGCGCGAGCTGATCGCGGCCGAGCGCGAGGTAAGCGCGGCCATCGAGGAGGAACGCGCCGCCCTGCGCGCTCTGGACCAGGCGGAAGCGGCGCGGGAGCGGCTCGCGCTGAGGCTGCAGGAAATCGTCGCGGCCGAAGCCGATCTTGCCGAGCAGCGCGCGCAGGCGGAAGCGGAGCGTGGGACGGCGGCTGCCCGGCGCGCCGCCCTGCCCGATCCGCAAGCCGGCAGGACCATGCTGGACACCGCGCGCAGCCGGAACGATCTGGCGAGATCGGCGATACAGGCCGCCGCCGCGCAACTGGCCGCGCATGACCAGGCGCTCGCGGTGGGGCGGGAACGCGCCGCCGCGCGGGCGGCTGACATCAAGGGCTGGCAAGCCCGGGCCGGAGACGCCGCCCGCCGCCTGTCCGACATGGCCCGGCGCGCCGAGGAGATCGCCGAAGAACGCGCCATCATTGCCGACAAGCCCGCCGCCCTGCTGCGCCAGATCGAGGAAGGGGAGCAGATGCGGGAACGGCTCGGCCGGGAGCTGGCCGAAGCCGAAAGCGCGGTCGCCAGCGCAAGCGCCGAGGCGCAGGCGGCGGACAGGCAGCTTGCCGAGATCAACGAAGCCCTTGCCAGTGCCAGGGAATCCCGAGCCGGCGCCGTGGCCCGCGCCGAAAACGAGGAAGCGCGGCGCAGCGAAATGGGGCGCATTTCCGGCGAGCGCTTCCAGTGCCCGCCGCCGCTGCTGGCCGAACGGTTCGGCTTCACGGGTGAGGAGATTGCCAATTCCTCGGTCGAATCGGCGTCCCTCGAGAAGCTGGTCGCGGACCGGGAACGGATCGGCCCGGTCAATCTGGTCGCGGCTCAGGAACTCGCGGAGATCGAAACCCGCCATGGCGAAAGCGCGGCCGAGCAGGCCGAGCTTGCCGAAGCGGTCAACCGCCTGCGCGGATCGATCGGCAATCTGAACCGCGAAGGCCGGGAAAGGCTGCGGATCGCGTTCGAGGCGGTCGACACGCATTTCCGCCGCCTGTTCACCCGTCTGTTCGAAGGCGGGCTGGCCCATCTCGCGCTGGTCGACAGCGACGATCCGCTGGAAGCGGGCCTCGAAATATTCGCCCAGCCGCCCGGCAAGCGCCTGCAGTCGCTCTCGCTCCTCTCGGGGGGCGAGCAGGCATTGACCGCCGTGGCGCTGATCTTCGCGCTGTTCCTGACCAACCCGGCCCCGATCTGCGTGCTGGACGAGGTGGACGCCCCGCTCGACGACGCCAATATCGACCGCTTCTGCGACCTGCTGGACGCGATGGCCGGGGAAACCGACACGCGTTACCTGATCGTCACGCACAACGCGGTGACGATGAGCCGGATGCACCGGCTGTTCGGCGTCACCATGGTCGAGAAAGGGGTTTCCCGCCTCGTCAGCGTGGATCTCGGCGGCGCGGAGGAATTGCTGGCGGCGGAGTAGCGGCGAGAACCTTGCCCCTTCCCCCCGCCATCGCTACATGGCGCGGCAATTCCTCGCATTCCCGCGATCTGCCCTGAAGGACCCGTGATGGCCGCCCAATACGCATACGTCATGAAGAGCATGACGAAGACTTTCCCCGGCGCGCAAAAGCCGGTGCTGAACAATATCAACCTGCAGTTCTACCAGGGCGCGAAGATCGGCATCGTCGGCCCGAACGGCGCGGGCAAGTCCACCCTGATGAAGATCATGGCGGGCATCGACACCGATTTCACCGGCGAGGCCTGGCCGGGCGAGAACATCACCGTCGGCTATCTGCCGCAGGAGCCGGAACTCGATACGAGCAAGACCGTGCTCGAAAACGTCAAGGACGGCGCGCGCGAAACCGCCGATATGATCGACCGCTTCAACGAGATTTCCATGCTGATGGGCGATCCGCCCGAAGACGCCGATTTCGATGCGCTGATGACCGAAATGGGCGAACTGCAGGAAAAGATCGACGCGGTGGACGGCTGGACGCTCGACAACCAACTGGAAGTCGCGATGGAAGCGCTGCGCTGCCCGCCGGGCGACTGGCCGGTGGACAGCCTTTCCGGGGGTGAAAAGCGCCGCATCGCCCTCACCCGCCTGCTGATCCAGAAGCCTTCGATCCTGCTGCTGGACGAACCGACCAACCACCTTGACGCCGAAAGCGTCGAATGGCTGGAAAACCATCTCAAGGAATATGCCGGCGCGGTGCTGATGATTACCCACGACCGCTATTTCCTCGACAATGTGGTGGGCTGGATTCTCGAGCTGGATCGCGGGAAATACTTCCCTTACGAGGGCAATTATTCGACCTATCTGGAAAAGAAGGCCAAGCGGCTCGAACAGGAAGACCGCGAGGAAAGCGGCCGTTCCAAGGCCCTCAAGGAAGAGCTGGAATGGATTCGGCAGACCCCGGCCGCGCGGCAGACCAAGAGCAAGGCCCGTATCCGCAAGTTCGAGCAGCTTCAGGAAGCGCAGAACGAGCGCAAGCCGGGCAAGGCGCAGATCGTCATCCAGGTGCCGGAGCGGCTGGGCGGCAAGGTCATCGAAGCCAAGGGCATTTCCAAGGCCTATGGCGACAAGCTGCTGTTCGAGGATCTGTCCTTCATGCTGCCGCCGGGCGGCATCGTCGGCGTGATCGGGCCGAACGGCGCGGGCAAATCCACGCTGTTCAAGCTCATCACCGGGCAGGAAACGCCCGATAGCGGCACCATCGACATCGGCGAGACGGTGCGGCTGGGCTATGTCGACCAGAGCCGCGACCATCTCGACGGCACCAAGAACGTGTGGGAGGAAATCTCCGACGGGCTGGATTACATGAAGGTCAACGGCCACGACATGTCCACCCGGGCCTATGTCGGCGCGTTCAACTTCAAGGGTGCGGACCAGCAGAAGAATGTCGGCAAGCTCTCCGGCGGCGAGCGCAACCGCGTCCACATGGCCAAGATGCTCAAGCTGGGCGGCAATGTCCTGCTGCTGGACGAACCGACCAACGACCTCGACGTGGAAACCCTTGCCGCGCTGGAAGACGCGATCGAGAATTTCGCGGGCTGCGCCGTGGTCATCAGCCACGACCGCTTCTTCCTCGACCGGCTGGCGACCCATATCCTCGCTTTCGAGGGCAACAGCCATGTCGAATGGTTCGAAGGCAATTTCGAAGCCTATGAGGAGGACAAGCGGCGGCGCCTGGGCGATGCCGCCGACCGCCCGACCCGCCTGGCCTACAAGAAGCTGACGCGCTGACGCGCCAGGCCAGCCTGCCATCTCGCAATACTCTGGCCCCCCTGGTCGCCACGACCTTGGGGGCCTTCCCTTTGCCCCGGCAGGCAGACGCCTCGCGCAGACAGGATCGAAACGCTGCGAGGCGCGATCCGGAGAAGCTGAACCGTCTATTTTTCAGAAAAGCGTCACTTAACCTGAACGGCAGGTCATCAGTGCGGTTCACATTGATGACAGGGCGACTCAAGTAAAACTCTCGTCCAAGGACCGCTCCCCACTCGGCGGCAAATTGGATGGAGATGCCGCAATGAAACTTACCCATTTACTGAGATCCGCGGGATCGGCGGCGCTTGCCGCCACCCTGGCGATCACGGCCTTGCCAGCCACGGCTTTCGCCGCCGACGCGCCCGGCAATGCGCGCGCGGGCTGGAGCGAGCGGAGCGGCAATCGCGGCAATATGCAAAGCCAGCGGATCGAACGCCGTGGCGACACTCGCGCGGCTCAGGTCAATCGGCAAAGCGAGCAGCGCGCCGCACGGATCGAGCGCCAGGGCAACTGGCGCGCGCAGCAGGTGCAGAACCGCACGAACAACGCCCCGCGCAATGTCGAACGCCAGGGCGACCAGCGCTCCGCCCAGATCACCCAGCGCAGCCAGCAGCGCGCGGCGCAAGTAGAGCGGCGCGGAGACTGGCGCGCCAGCCAGGTCGACCGGCGCAGCGAGCAACGCGCCAATCGGGTGGAAAACCGCAATCGCAGCTATGCCGATCCCAATCGGAACTCCAGCTATCGCAATGCGCGCAGGGACGACCGGCGCGATGGAGATCGCTGGCGGAACAACAGCAACACCAACAACACCCGGTGGCGCGACAACGACAATCGCTGGCGGGACAACAATAATCGCTGGAGCAACACCAACAACACCCGGTGGCGCGACAACGACAATCGCTGGCGGGACAACAATAATCGCTGGAGCAACAGCAACAACAATCGGTGGAGCAACAACGACCGCAACTATCGCAAGTGGGATCGCCGCTGGCGCGACAACAACCGCTACAACTGGTCCCGCTATCGCGACAGCAACCGCAGCGTCTACCGGCTGGGCCGCTATTACGCCCCGTATCAGGGCTACAGCTATCGCCGCCTGAACATCGGCTTCTACATGGACTCGATGTTCTATTCCAACCGCTACTGGATCAACGATCCATGGCAATATCGCCTGCCGGATATCTACGGCCCCTATCGCTGGGTGCGCTATTACGACGATGCCCTGCTGGTGGACATCTATTCCGGCGAAGTGGTGGACGTGATCTACGATTTCTTCTGGTAAGGCAGCCGGAACGAGTTCTGCCGGGAGAGTGGCCCGGCAGTTTAGGGCCTAATCATTAGCCGAGGCCCGGAGAGCCCCCGCCCTTCCCCTGGCGGGGGCTTTTTCCATGCGATGCAGGGATGGTTCAGCGGCGCCCCGGCCGGCCGAACGGCAACATGCGGAAGATCGTGCCGTCGCGATCCAGCAGCTGATGCTTCCATGCCCCCGCGATATGCAGGAAGAACAGCACCAGCATGATGTTGGCCAGCGCGCCATGGATGCCTTCGAAGGCTTCATGCGCATCGTGGCTCTTGGGCAGCGGCAGGCCCGGAAAGTCGAAGATGCCGAACATGCTGATCGGCCACCCCCCGGTTCCATACTGCACCAGCAGATAGCCGGTGAGCGGCAGAGCGATGATGAGGAAGTAGAATATCTTGTGGACGGCGCTGGCCAGCACCCGTTCCCATTTCGGGTGATCGGGATTGGGCGGCGGCGGCTTGTGCGTGATGCGCCAGCCGATCCTGACGACGGACAGGATGAGGATGGTCATGCCCAGCGCGACGTGCAGGCCCATCAGCGCCTGTTCTCTGGCTTCCGGCGCATCTTCGGCAATCTGAGCGATCAGCCAGTTTGCGATGATCGCCAGGGCGATCAGCCAATGGAGCGCGATCGCCCCGTGCGAATAGCGCACGCGTGTTGCAGCGGCAGCCGTGTCGAGCGTAGACATTCGCGGATTGTGAGGGATTTGGAAAAATTGGGCAAGCGTTCCCTGCCTGCCCGGCACTTGCTCCTTGCGAAGCGCGGAAACTGTCTTCTATTCTGGGATCGGGACCTAAGACCAACATCATGAATTTATTCGGCAAGAATTCCGCGCGGCATCCTGATCGGGAAGCCCTGGCGCGCATCGGCGAGAAAGTCCGCCGCAGGCTGGATGCCCATCCCAACATGCACAAGCTGCCGGCCGAGGGCGCGGAGATCTACGCGATGGGAGGCTTCCTGGATGCGGGCGAATGCTTCCGCCTGATCGCGATGATAGATGCCGTTGCCCGGCCATCCACGCTGTTCGGCTCCGACAACGATCCCGAATACCGCACCAGCTATTCCGGAAATCTCGATCCCGCGGATTCCGTGGTGAAGATGATCGAGCGGCGCATCGACGATCTGTTGGGGATAGAGCCGGCCTGGGGCGAAACCATCCAGGGCCAGCGCTATATGCCGGGCCAGCAATACAAGGCGCATTACGACTGGTTCCATATCGGCACCGACTACTGGAAATCGGAACGCAAGCGCGGCGGCCAACGCAGCTGGACCGCCATGATCTTCCTGAATGACGTGGAGGGAGGCGGAGAGACCCTGTTCGCCAAGACCGGGCTGCAGGTGACTCCGCAGGCCGGGGCCATTCTCATCTGGAACAACGCTACCCCGACGGGGGAAGTGAACGACATGACCCTGCACGCTGCTACCCCGGTGGTGAAGGGGGTGAAGCATGTCATCACCAAATGGTATCGCACCCGCAAATGGAGCTGAGCGCAGCCTGGGGCCTGATAGATGGCTTGGCCCTAATCCTGCGAATGCCGGGGCACATGCCCCGCCGCCGGGTCCATATGCCCGAGCCTTGTCGAAATCCTGTCGATCTTGCGATGCAGCCGGAGAAGCTCGATGGTGGTCCGCAGGTTCACCTCGTAATCGTGCCGGGCGGCGACCCGATCCTTCTTGGCCTGGCGGTTCTGGCTCATCATGATGATCGGGGCCTGGAGCGCGGCCAGCATCGACAGCATCAGATTGAGAAAGATGTAGGGAAAGGCATCGAAGGAAGGCAGCCCGAGATGCTCGGCCGCGCGGCTGTTGAGCACCATCCAGGCCAGCAGAACCAGCGTGAAGCTGGTGATAAATGCCCAGCTTCCGCCGATCGCGGCGACCCGGTCCGCCAGCCTGTCGCCAACTGTAGTCTCGGCGGCGGCCCGCTCATCCGCATCCAGACCGACCACCTCCTCGGTCGAAACGCGATGGAGAACCGCCCTCTCCTCCTCGTCCAGTTCGGAAAAAGGCCGCCCCAGAATTTCCTCGGCAAGCGCTTCGGGACTGGTATCGAGCTTCATCCCATGTCTCCGGACAGGATCTATCGCGTCATGGCCTCTTCGATCAGCTTGCGCGTGTTGGCAATGCCATACAACGCGATGAAACTGCCCATGCGCGGCCCCTGTTCCGAACCCAGCAGGGTTTCATACAAGGCGCGGAACCAGTCCCGCAGGGATTCGAAGGCGAATTCCTCGCGCTTGCCGATCTCGTAGACGGCGGTCTGGATGTCCTCGGCGGGGGTGTCCTCGGCCATGCCCGCCAGATCGCCATCCAGCGCGCGCAGCGCTGCGGCTTCGTTCGGGGTCGGAGCGCGGCGGTTCAGCGTCGGCAGCACGAAATCGCGGTTGTAGGCCAGCGCCGGGTCTATCAGGGCCGCAAGCTCGGGGTGATCCGCGGGATCGGCGTCGTGGATGTAATTGCCGAGATAGGACCAGACCTGCGCATGGGTCGCATGGGGGCCGAGCACGCCCACCAGATTGAGCAGCAGGCCATAGGTCACGGGGAGCGAATCCCCCTCACCCTTCACCGCTCCATTGGCGCGCAGCAGATGCCACACCGGGTTGCCGAGCTGCTGATCCAGCGGCTGTTCGGGCAGCCTGGCGCGGAACTGCCAATATTCGTCGACAGCGCGGGGGATCACCCCGACATGGAGCTGCTTGGCCCGTTTCGGCTCGCGATAGAGATAGAAGCCGAGGCTCTCCTCGGTGCCATAGGTCAGCCATTCCTCGATGGTCAGGCCATTGCCCCTGGACTTGGAGATCTTCTCCCCCTTCTCGTCCAGGAACAGCTCGTAGATCAGCCCTTCCGGCTTGCGCCCGCCCAGCACCCTGGCGATCTTGCCGGACTGGGTGACGCTGTCGGTCAGGTCCTTGCCGCACATTTCATAATCGACCCCCAGCGCGACCCAGCGCATGGCCCAGTCCACCTTCCATTGCAGCTTGGCCCGGCCGCCCAGGATGGATTGCTCGATTACTTGGCCCTCGTCCTCGAACCGGACGATGCCGGCCTCGGCGTCGATCACTTCCACCGGCACCTGCAGGACGATGCCGCTGCTCGGCGAAACCGGCAGCACCGGCGAATAGGTCTGGCGCCGCTCCTCCCGCAGGGTCGGCAGCATGATGTCCATGATCGCGCCGTAATGCCGCAGGACATTGCGCAGCGCATCGTCGAACGCGCCGGAATTGTAGCGGTCGCTGGCCGAGACGAATTCGTAGTCGAAGCCGAAGCGGTCGAGAAACTGGCACAGCATCGCATTGTTGTGATGGGCGAAGCTCTCATACTTCCCGAACGGATCGGGAATGCGGGTCAGCGGCTTGCCGAGATTCTCCGCCAGCAGCGCCTGGTTCGGGACATTGTCAGGCACCTTGCGCAAGCCATCCATATCGTCGCTGAATGCGACGAGGCGGGTCGGCGCGCCGCCGGTCAGCACCTCATAGGCGCGGCGCACTAGCGTGGTCCGCAGCACTTCCTGGAAAGTGCCGATATGCGGCAGGCCCGAGGGGCCATACCCCGTTTCGAACAGGACCGGCGCAGGGCTTCCGTCCCCGGCCGTCTTGCCTTCGGGATAGCGCTGCAGCAGCTTGCGCGCTTCCTCGAAAGGCCAGGCCTTGGATACGCGCGCGGCTTCGATCAGGGATTCATCGTTCATGGCGGGCGTCCATCGCGCCTTGCGCTTCGTTTCGCAAGCGCGGAAACGCAAAAACGGCCTTGGCGCATGCAAACCGGGCAATGGCCCTGGATGCGCGACGGATCGCCGGGCAAAGCCGCAAAGCCGGTGGACATACCGATGGTAACTGTGATGGAACCGCTCGTTCCGTCTCCGGTTGTCGAAGCGGACCAATGGAGTAGCCGGATTGCATTATCTCAAGACCGTGCAGAAGCAGGTGGACCTGATCGTCGACGGATTTTTCGCCATGCTGCCAAGCCTGGTGATCGCCCTGCTGGTCCTGATGATAACCTGGGCGCTGGCCCGCTTCGCGGTGCGGATCGCGGACCGGATCACCCGCAGAACCTCGTTGCGGGCCGATCTGAAGCAGTTGCTCGATACGCTGGTGCGGCTCGCCATATGGATCTTCGGCCTGCTGATCGCGGCCACGGTGGTCATGCCGGGCCTCACCCCGGCCAGCCTCGTCGCGGGCCTGGGCATCGGCGCGGTCGCGATCGGCTTCGCCTTCCAGGACATTCTGGAGAACTTCCTGGCCGGCGTGCTCATCATGCTGCGCGACAAGATGCAGATCGGCGACCTGATCGAGGCGCAGGGGATTCTGGGCAGGGTGGAGAAGATCACCCTGCGCGAAACCCATATCCGCCAGCTTACCAATGAACTTACCATCCTGCCGAACTCCATGATCTTCAAGAACCCGGTGAAGATCATCACCGACGAGGCCACACGCCGGGACGAGATCACCTTCGGCGTCGCGGTCGAAACCGACCTGCGCAAGGCCGAAACGGTCATCCGCAAGGTGCTCGACGGCCTGCCCGCGATTTCCAGGGACCGGCCGGTCGAGGTCTATGCGGTCAATTTCGCTTCGGGCGCGGTCAATTTCGTGGTCCGATGGTGGGCGGACACCCGCGCCAACGACTTCGCCCGGGTGAAGAGCGACGTTATCATGGGCATACAGCAGGCCTTCGACGAGGCAGGCGTGGATATGCCCTCATCCGACATGAAGCTGGTGGACGTGCGGCCCGAAAAACCGCGGGAAACCGGGCCGGCGTGACGATCGAACGGTCATCCTGCCGCGACCGCCCAATCATAGGCAAGCGGCGCTTCGCGGAATGCGAACCGATCCAGATGCCGCTCGATCACACCCTTCATCCGCTCGACGGTTTCCCCGTCCTTCGCGGATAGCTCGATGCGGATCGCGTCCGCCCCGCCCTCCATGATGGCGGTGGCCTCCGGGAACCGGACGACGCCCCGGTCCCCGTCAAGCTCGACCTCCAGCTTGTGCGCCCAATGCTTGCAAAGCTGGCGGACATATTTGCCGCCATTCGCGGTCGGCACCGTGGCGACAGCAATGGTCATGCCTCGATCCTTTCGATCTGCCGGGCGGCGTCGTCGATCAGCTCCGCGACCCGCAGCACGGTTTCCCGTTCCACCTTGTCGTGGGACAGCCGGTCGAAGATCGCGGTCTTCAGGTTCTGCATCGCGCGCCTGATCGGGGCAGCATCCGTGCGTTCCCGCATCCGGGCGAGCGATGCCAGCCGGGTTTCCGCAGCCGCGATCTCATCGGCATGGGCCTCGATATGGGCCAGCCCCGCTTCGGTCGCCTGGTAGCTCTTGCGCGCGCTGTCCGCCACTTCGACCGCGATCCAGCCGGCCTCTTCCATGAAGGTAAGGGCGGGATAGACCACGCCGGGGCTGGGCGAATATCCGCCATGCGACCGCTCCTCGATCTCGCGGATCAACTCATAGCCATGACGGGGCCGATCCGCGATCAGCTTGAGCAGCAGCAATTGCAGCGCGCCCGGGTCGAACAGCCGCTTGCGGCGCCGATGCCCCTCGCCCTCGTTATGATGGGCGTGGTGACGGGCCTGATCGCGGCCCCTGCCGAATCCTTCGAAAAGTCCATCGCCTGAGCGATGTCCGCCACGGCCGCGACGATTATGTCCTGATCTCAAAATATCATCTCCTTAGTATCAAGATGTTTCTAAGATATATCTAAAACATATTCAAACAAGACCCGCCCCGAAAAAAATCCGCGTCCCGCTCCCCCGCCGGGCAAAACCCGCCGAACCGCATCGCCGCCGCTTGCCCTGCGCGCCGACATGGACCTAATCGTGATCCATGCCCGCCACGCCTCTTGCTCTCCCCGCGCTGCACGCCAGCCATGGCGGATGCTGGCTCCGGCCCGCCGAGGGGGAAACGCGCGCGGTGGGCAAGGGAGAGGCGATCATGGCGGCGGCGGATACGCCTCGGCTGATCCTCAACGCCCCGCTGGTGGCGGCGCGGCTGGGCTATCCCGATCTTTCCGGGCTGGACCTGCTGGAGTTGTTCGCCTTCATCCATCCCGCCCGCTTCGTGGTGCCGACGCCCAAGGGGTTGGCCCATGCGCTGGGGCTGCCCGAAGCCGAAACGGACGATGCCGTGCCCGGCCTGTTGCAGGAGGCGGCGGGCGCGCTGCTCGCCACCTGCGAAAGCGACGGATGGGAGGAACGGGAAGGCGCCTGGAGCGCGCTGCAATCGCTGGCCAGGCTGCGCTGGCCCTGGGCGCAGGTTCTTGCCCCCCATATCCGCCGCCCGGACCGCGCCGAGAAATGGCTGTTCTCCCGCCTGCCGGAATGGGAGGAAGCGCCCGAGCGCCCGCAACCAGCCCAGGTCACGCTCGCGGATGAGGAGATCGAGGCGCGGCTGGATCGCCTGACCGGCGACGGTGCGGAACGGCGCGAGGGCCAGCGCGACTATGCGCGCAACGCCGCCCGGATCTTCGGCCCGCGCCAGAGCCGCCATGCCCCCAACCTGCTTCTCTCCCAGGCAGGCACCGGCATCGGCAAGACGCTGGGCTATCTCGCCCCGGCCTCGCTTTGGGCGGAACGGGCGCAGGGCACGGTATGGGTCTCGACCTATACCAAGAACCTGCAGCGCCAGCTTCGCCGCGAAAGCCGCCGCGCCTTTCCCGAAGCGGAAGGGAAAGGGGAGCCGGCGCGGGTCGTGGTGCGCAAGGGGCGCGAGAACTATCTCTGCCTGCTCAATCTGGAGGACGCGCTGCAGGGCGGCTTCGGCGGCAGGGCCGCGATCCTCGCCCAGCTGGTCGCACGCTGGGCCGCCTATAGCCGGGACGGGGACATGATCGGCGGCGATCTGCCGGGCTGGCTGGGCACGCTGTTCCGCAATCGCGCCGTCCGCTCGCTCACCGACCAGCGCGGCGAATGCGTCTATGCGGGCTGCCCGCATTACCGGAAATGCTTCATCGAACGGGCGGCGCGGGCCAGCGCCCAGGCCGATCTGGTGATCGCCAATCATGCGCTGGTGATGATAAACGCCGCGCGCGGGCGGGACCCGGCGCAGCGCCCCACCCGCATCATCTTCGACGAGGGCCATCATCTGTTCGACGCGGCGGATTCGACCTTCGCGGCCGCGCTGACCGGGGCCGAGACGATCGAATTGCGGCGATGGATTGTCGGCCCGGAACGCGGCACGCGCGGCAGGCGGCGGGGCCTCTCGGCCCGGCTGGCCGATGTCGCCAGCTATGACGAAGCGGGCGCGCGGGCGATCGCCGCCGCGCTCGAAGCGGCGCAGGCCCTGCCCTCGGACGGCTGGCTGCAACGCCTGCATGACGGTGCTCCCTCCGGCCCGATCGAGGCCTTGCTCGGCGCGGTAAGGGCCATCGCCTATGCACGCGACGAAAGCGGGGGGCAGGAAGCGGGCTACGGGATCGAGACGGAGGCGGCCCAGCTCGACGGCAATTTCATGGAGCTGGCCGGGCAGGCGCAGCTTGCGCTCGCCGCCTTGCGCCATCCGCTGATCCGGCTCGGCGTGCGGCTGGACGCGCTGCTGGAAGATCCGCCGGACTGGCTGGACGGCCCCGATAGTAACTTTGGGGGCCGCGCGCGAATCGAGGGCGCGCGGCATTCGCTGGCCTGGCGGATCGACACCCTCTCCGCCTGGGAGGCGCTGCTGGAAAGGATCGGCGGAGCATCCGGCGAAGGGGAGGTGGAATCCCGGTTCGTCGACTGGCTGGCGGTGGACCGCTCCGACGCGCGCGAATACGACGTGGGCATCCAGCGGCGCTGGCTCGATCCCACGCAGCCGCTGGCGCAGGTAGTGCTGGAACCGGCCCATGGGGTGATGCTGACCAGCGCCACGCTGTGCGAACGCGGCCCGGCGGGGGAGGACTGGCAAACCGCCATCGCCCGCAGCGGCGCCGCGCATCTGGAAACCGCGCCGATGCTCGCCAGCGCGGACAGCCCGTTCGATTACGCCAGCCAGGCCGAGGTGCTGATCGTCACCGATGTGAAGCGGGGCGACATTCCTGCGCTGGCGGGTGCCTATGCGCGGCTGATCGAGGCCGCGCAGGGCGGCGTGCTGGGCCTGTTCACCGCGATCCGGCGCCTGCGCGCGGTGCATGGGCGGATCGTGGACCGCCTCGCCCGCGCCGGGCTGCCGCTCTACGCCCAGCATGTCGACCCGATCGACACCGGCACGCTGGTGGACATCTTCCGGGACGATCCGCGCGCCTCGCTGCTGGGCACCGACGCGCTGCGCGACGGGGTCGACGTGCCCGGCCACTCCCTCCGCTGCGTGGTGATGGAGCAGGTGCCGTGGCCCAAGCCCTCCATCCTGCATCGCGCGCGCCGGGCCGCCAACGGCGGTTCCGCCTATGACGACCGGATCATCCGCGCGCGGCTGGCGCAGGGGTTCGGCCGCCTGATCCGGGGCAAGGACGACCGGGGTCATTTCATCGTCCTGTCCGCCGCGTTCCCCAGCCGGCTGCTGTCCGCCTTTCCCCCAGGCACCCCTGTCTTGCGATTGACACTGGACGAGGCTTTACAACGGGTCGCCGCCAGTGTTTGCTTGTCGGGCGAGCCGCGGCTGCACGAGCCAGCCGGGCAGGATGAAGGATAGTGTCGTTCGCGTGAAACTGCTGGGTCTGTTCCGTCATGCCAAATCCTCGTGGGAGGATATGGGCGTCCGTGATTTCGATCGCGCACTCAACGCCCGTGGGCAAAAGGGCGCGGCGCTGATGGGCCGGCACATCGCCGAATATGATGTGAAGTGGGGGCAGGTCATCGCCAGCCCCGCGACCCGCGTGCGCGCCACGATCGACAGCGCCATCGAAGCGGCCGGCCGCTGCCCGCCCATCCTGTGGGACGAGCGGGTCTATCTCGCCAGCTCCGAAACCCTGATCGACATCCTGCGCGAGAAGGGCGACGACAGCGAGGCCATTCTGCTGTGCGGCCATAATCCGGGGCTGCAGGAACTGGTGTTCGACCTGGTGCGGGAAGACGGGGCGAATCCGCTGCTGGACAAGGTGGCCGGCAAGTTTCCCACCGCCGCCTTTGCCGTCATCAAGCTCGATATCCAGAGCTGGTCCGAGCTGGATCTGCATTGCGGCGAACTGGTGCATCTTGCCCGCCCGCGCGACCTGGACGCCAGCCTGGGCCCGGAAACGGTCGACCACTAGGGTCAGGACCATCGGCGCGAGGTCCGGGGCCGGGATTTCGCGAAGGCCTGTTCTTCGCCCTTGGCCCCTTCACTCCCCAGCCCATTCACCCCGCCTGCTTGCGGGCATGGAACGCGGGATGGCTTTCGGCCAAGAGGCCGCGCGTCGGGCCGCTCAGGGCATGCGCCAGCGCCGAAGTTGACACTGTTGACACGGTTCCGGGATGCCTGTTCTCCGTGATTTCCGAGCCAGCAGGTGCCGCCACCTGCTTCGAAATCACTCCGGGATCAAAAACCCGGTGGTCTTCGTCCGGTGAGGATTGGGCGGGCGTGGATCGAGCGGGCGGAGTTTGGGTAGGCGTGGATTGGGCTGGCGGCGGCTCTGCGGACGCTGGCTCTACGGACGATGGCCTGTGCGGTGTGGCATCGACCAGCCCGTCCACCGTGGCGCAGGCCCGGGCGAACCAGCCGTCCCATTGCGCTTCCATCTCGTCCCGCGCCGCCTCTCCGGCCGCCACGATGGCGCCCGCCCGCGCATCATGCGCGTCCTCATCCCCGGGCCAGTCTTCTCCCTGCTCCGGCTCCCCTTCCTCATACAGTAGCCAGTCCTGCGCATCCGCCGCCGCCTCGTCCCCCGCTTCGGCCCGCCCCATCGGCAGCGCCTCGTCCCCGCCCGCCAGTTCCTCGGGAAAGCGCTCCCCGGCGATCAGCGCCAGGATCTCGTCGAACCGCCCCGCATCCTCGGGGGCCTGCCCGTCCTCTTCCACCAGCCGGTCGAGCCGCGCCAGATGCGCCAGCAGCAGCCGCGTGTCATATTGCATCCGTGTGCCGACCTCTTCCCCGCGATGGAACACCGGCTGCTCCACCCCGTCGAGTGCCCGGGTCGCCAGCACCTGCTCGCTGCTGTCGCGCGCCAGCACCAGCGCCGCCGCCCAGCCCCGCGCGAACAGCGTATCGCGCCGCCGCAGCCGATAGGCCGCCTCGGCCGAAAGCCCGACCCGGGCGCAGGCCGCCCGGACATTGCCCTTGACCGAGAGATGATCGAGAAACCGCGCCATCGCCTGCGGCGTCCAGCCGCGCGAAGGCAGGGGAATGGAGTGGGGAATGGTGTGATGCCCGGACATGATTCGCTGCTCCTCACAAGAACAAAAGGCGAATCACACCCACTATGCACATAGCCCCCTGTAGGACAGCGGTTTCGGATAAACCGCGCCCTGCATTGTTGCCCTCCTTCCCGTCATGCCAGCGCAGGCTGGCATCTCTTTCAGCAATGTGCCGCGCCACTCACAACGATCCCAGCTTTCGCTGGGATGACGAAGGGAAAGCGCGGGAAGGACATGGCAACCAGGCGGGGGTCAGCGGCTCTGGCGCGCCAAGAGGGCTTCGCACTCTTTTTCGGCCTCTCCGATCAACGCGACCGAACGCCTGGCCGCATTCTCTTCATTCGCACCCGGAGATTCGGCCCAACGCCTGATAGCCCTTATCGCGCCCATGCCGGAGCCTGTGATTCTCAGGCAGGCCGTCTCGGCCGGCTCCTTCAGGCCGAGATCGAGAAGCGCGAGCCTGTCGGCAATGCAGGTATCCATTCCCTGCTCGGCCATCCCGAGCACGGCGGATTTGTCGGCAGCCGTTTCGCCCGCCAGTTTCATCATGGTGCTGGCGAAGCCCACGCACGTCCTGCTCGCTTCCAGAATATCGTCGAATCTGCCGCCGCCCGCGCGAGACGGTGGAGCCGGCGCGGATTCCGCCTCCTCGACCGTAGCCGTGTCGCTTTCAGGGGGATGGGCCGTTTTCGGGCTTCCGCCGCATCCGGTCAAAATCAGTGCCCCCAACAAGACCAGACGCATAATGACTCCATATGGAAAAACGGCATATGGAGTAACGGCATTTACCAATCCGGTCGATGCCCAAAACCATCTTCACCGGAGATAACCGCACAGTGGTGGAAGCGCTCAGGCAAGCGCGCCTGCAGGCGGGGCTGAAGCAAGCGGAACTGGCCGCCCGCATCGGCAAGGATCAAAGCTGGGTCAGCCTGGTCGAAGGCTCGCAGCGCCGCGTGGATGTGGTGGAATTCATCGAGATCGCAAAAGCGCTCGATGTCGATCCGGTGAAACTGCTGCGCGAGATTTTGGGGCGGCTGGGTTAGCCTTGGGCACGTCCAACTCTGAATCGAGCCGGCACCTGCAATTCTTTCCCTAAGGCTCCGGCCTGCAGGACAGCGGTTTTCGGACAAGCCGCGCCCTGCATTGTCGCATCCCCTCGTCATTCCCGCGAAAGCGGGAAGCCAGAGGGAGTTTGAACTGGCTCCCCGTTTGCAGGGGGGGATGACGAAGGAAAGGAACCCTCAGCGTTCCAGCGCGCGGGCGAGATCGCTGCGAATCGCGCTCAGCCTCGCGACAACGTCCACCCCATCCTCGCGATCCGCGGCAGGCTCGTCTCCGGCGGGCGCGCCGCCCTTGAGCGCATTGCGCGCCCCGCGCAGCGTATAGCCTTCGCGATTGACCAGCCGGTCGATCGTTTCGACAAGGGCCACATCCTCGTTGCGGTAATAGCGCCGGCCGCCGCTGCGCTTGAGCGGACGCAGCATGGGGAACTGCTGTTCCCAATAGCGCAGCACATGGGTGGCTATGCCCAGCGCCCGCGAGACTTCGCCGATGGTCCGCAGCGCGCTGGCATCCTTCCCATCGTCGAAACGCGGTTCGGGCAACCCGCTCATCCTTTGAGAATCCGGTCCTTCAGGATCTGGCTGGCGCGAAAGGTCATCACCCGGCGCGGCGTGATCGGCACTTCGACCCCGGTCTTGGGATTGCGGCCGATCCGTTCCTTCTTGTCCCTCAGCACAAAGGTTCCGAACCCGGAAATCTTGACGTTCTCGCCCTTTACCATCGCATCGGACATGTGATCGAGAATCGATTCCACCAGCGCCATCAATTCGGCCCGAGAAAAGCCCATCTTCCGATTGATGGTTTCCGCCAAATCTGCACGGGTGAGCGTACCCACCGAACGCATCATGCCGCTATCCCCTATTATGTTTGACCCCTGAGACTCAGGGTAAACAATTATGGCGGAATTACAACGATTCCGATGGATTTGCCAACACCCGTTCAAATACGGACCAGCGAAGCGCCCCAGGTAAAACCTCCGCCCATCGCCTCCAGCATGACCAGATCGCCCTGCTTGATGCGGCCGTCGCGCGCCGCGAGATCGAATGCGAGCGGCACCGAGGCGGCGGAAGTGTTGGCGTGCCGGTCCACCGTCTTGACGATCTTTTCCATCGGCAGGCCTAGCTTCTTCGCGGTGGCGTCAAGGATTCGGGCGTTCGCCTGATGCGGCACCACCCAGTCGATCTCCGCCGGCTCGATCCCCGCTTCTTCCATCACTTCCTGCAGGACTTCGGCCAGTTTCACGACCGCATGGCGGAACACCTCGCGCCCCTTCATGCGCAGCTTGCCGACCGTCTGCGTGGTGGACGGCCCGCCGTCGACATAGAGCAGCTCGTTATGCGCGCCATCGGCATGGAGCCGGGTGACAAGCACGCCCGGCCCGTCCTCGGCCACCTCCTGCGCCTCCAGCACGAAGGCGCCCGCGCCATCGCCGAACAGCACGCAGGTGGTCCTGTCCTCCCAGTCCAGAATGCGGCTGAAGGTTTCCGCGCCGATCACCAGCGCCCGTTTGGCCATTCCTGTGCGGAGCATCGAATCGGCCACGGCCAGCGAATAGAGGAAGCCGGAACACACCGCCGCGACATCGAACGCCGCGCCGCCCTTGCAGCCGAGGGCGTGCTGCACCTGGGTGGCGGTAGACGGGAAGGTCTGGTCGGGGGTGGCGGTGGCAAGCACGATGAGGTCGATGCTGGCCGCATCCACGCCCGCGGATTCCAGCGCCCGCCGCGCGGCCTCGGTCGCGAGGCTGGACGTGGTTTCGCCATCCCCGGCGATGTAGCGCTGGCTGATGCCTGTCCGCTCCACGATCCATTCGTCGCTGGTATCCACCTGGGCGGCCAGTTCCGCATTGCTGACCACGCGCCTCGGCAAAGCCGAACCGCTACCACGAATGACGGAACGGATCATGCCGCCGCGTCCCCTTCCTGTCCCTGAAAGCCTCTGAGATTGCCTTCCCCGAGTTCCGCGAGGTCGGCCGAAATACGTTCCGTCAGCCGCTCTTCCAGCAGGCGGGCGGTTACCGCGACGGCATTGGCGACGCCCAATGCATTGGCGCTGCCGTGGCTTTTCACCACCACGCCGTTCAGGCCAAGAAAGACGGCGCCATTGTGGTTGTTCGGATCGAGATGATGCTTGAGCAATTCGGTGGCCGGCCGCGAGATCAGGAAGCCGATCTTGGAGCGCAGCGAGCTCATGAAGCTGCGCTTCAGCAGGTCACCGACGAACCGCGCCGCGCCCTCCACCGCCTTGAGCGCGATATTGCCGGAAAATCCGTCGGTCACCACCACGTCGACATCGCCGCGATTGATCTTGTCCGCCTCGACGAAGCCGTCGAAGCTGAGCGCGAGGCCGGTGGCGGCGCGCAGTTGGGCGGCGGCGGCCTGGACCTGATCCGTACCCTTGATTTCCTCGGTCCCGATATTCAGCAGCCGCACGCGCGGCGCCTCGCGGCCGGTCACGATCCGGGCATAGGCCGCGCCCATGATCGCGAACTGGACCAGGTTGCGGGCATCGCATTCGGTGTTCGCGCCGAGATCGAGCATCACCACGTCGTTCTCGCCCAGCGTGGGCAGCAGCGCGGCCAGCGCCGGCCGGTCGATCCCCGGCATGGTCCGCAGGGCCATCTTCGACATGGCCATCAAGGCGCCGGTATTGCCCGCGCTGACGGCGGCCCCCGCAGCGCCCGATTTCACGGCGTTGATCGCCATTCCCATGGAAGTCGTCTTGGCCCGGCGCAGGGCCTGGGTGGGCTTTTCATCGCCGGACACGACATCGGCGGCGTGCAGGATTTCCGACGCGCCGCGCATATTGGGATGATTTTCGAGAGCGCGCTTTATGCGGTCCTCATCCCCGACCAGCAGGAACTTGAACCGATCGTGCCGGCGGCGGGCGAGAGCCGCGCCTTCCACCATCACGCGCACACCCTCGTCCCCGCCCATCGCATCGACGGCGATACGCGGCAAGGACATTACGACGCTCTCCGGCTAATCGGGCTCAGAGCCCGACGGCGACGATCTCGCGCCCGTTGTAATGGCCGCAATGGGTGCAAAGATTGTGCGGGCGCTTCAGCTCGCCGCAATTCGAGCATTCGTGGAATGCTTCGACCTTGAGTCCATCATGGGACCGACGATTGCCCCGGCGATGAGGCGAAACTTTTCTCTTGGGGACAGCCATTGCGGCACCTGTTCCTGCAAAATCTTACGTGTTTGAAGCCGCCCTAGGCGATCACCCGGTGTTGCACAACCCCGAGGGGGAAGGCGCAGCACGGATTGGGCCAGCGGTGAAGGCGCGGCCTATAGCGATTTCTGCGCCGCTTGCAAGCACCCGTCACATGCAATGTTCAGGCAACGCCCAATACCCGGTCGCCGACGAAGGGATTGCCCGCGCGTTCCTGCCCGAAAGTGCTGGTCGGCCCATGGCCGGGCACGAACAGCACATCGTTGCCGAGCGGCCACAGCTTGCGCGTGATCGAATCGATCAGCGCCTGGTGATTGCTCATCGGAAAATCGGTCCGGCCGATCGACCCTTGGAACAGCACATCGCCCACGATGGCGAAATGCGACGGCGCGTGGTAGAATACGACATGCCCCGGCGTGTGGCCCGGGCAGTGGATCACATCCAGCTCCAGCTCGCCCACCGTCACCTTGTCGCCATCGTGCAGCCAGCGGTCCGGCTCGAAGCTTTCGCCATGCATGCCCCAGCGGCGGCCATCTTCCTCGAGGCGCGCAATCCAGAAGCGGTCCGCCTCTTCCGGCCCTTCTATCGGCAGGCCCAGTTCCCGGGCGAGGATGCCGGTCTGGCCGCAATGGTCCAGATGACCATGCGTGACCAGCAGCTTTTCCAGCGTCACGCCCGCCTTTTCCACCGCCTGCTTGAGCCGGTCGAGATCGCCGCCGGGATCGACCAGCGCCCCGCGCATGGTGCTGGTGCACCAGATCAGGGTGCAATTCTGCTGAAGCGGCGTGACGGGGACGATCGCGGCGCGCATCGGCGGTTCGGGCTTGTCGGACATGCGCGAAATGTGGCGGTTCCGCCCGCCAATTGCAACGGCCGGAAGCTCAGAGCCGCCCGCTTTTCCAGACGACCCGGCCGATTATCTCGATTTCGTCGCGGGATACGGTCTGGGCCGGATAGGCGTCATTCGCGCTGACCAGGGTCAGTTCGCCCGGCCCGCCGAACTGCACCCGCTTCACCAGCAAGGCATCGCCCCATCGCAGCACATAAATGCCCTCGTGCGGCGGATTCGGGCGGCGGTCCACCAGGATCTCGTCGCCATCGCGCAGCAGCGGCTCCATGCTGTCGCCGCTCACCGCAATGGCCGAAAGCATGGCACCTTCCAGATTCTGCTCGTGCAGCCACTTGGTCGAAAAGCCGAATGCGCCGATCGTCTCCTCGCCATCGCCCAGCGCGCCCGGCCCGGCCGACGCGCTCAAGGCCAGGCGCGGTATCTCCACCCATTCCCGCCGGCGGCGCGCTTTCGCCTGGCCGGAGGAATTTTCCTCAGGAGCACCCAGCTCACTCTCATCGACCCCGAAGAATTGCGCGAGCGCGCGCCGGTCGTTCTCCTCGAGCTTGCGCGGGCTGCCCTTGCGGATGAATTGCTGCAGATAGCTAGGATTGCGTTCAATGAACCCGGAAAGCGCGGCCAAGCTCATCCCGCGCTCATTGGCGAGATCCAGCAAGCGCTGGCGAACGCCCCCCTCATCATGGTCAAAAGAGCCTGTCATAAAAATATTCCTACACGAAAGATTTTTCCTAGACAAGTAGGATTTCAACGACGAGGTATCGAATCACAGTCACTCATCGGGGAGATGCCATGCTCATTCGCAAGATCGAGAAATTCCTGCGCCAGACGGGAATGCCGGCCACAAAATTCGGGCGACTCGCCACCCACGATCCCCGCTTCGTCGGAGATTTGCGCAATGGCCGGATGCCCCGCGATCACACCGAAAGACGGGTGGAACATTTCATGAACAACTATCAGGGAGCAAGCCATGCGGGCTGATCCGAACGACACGCCGCCCTATCCCCGCCGCTCCGCCCGCGCCCCGGCGCAACGCCTGCGCGAAGCCATCGCCGCGCTGGCCGGCCCGGCGGGCGAGATACTCGATCACGCCGAAAGCAGCTGGGCCAGCATCACCTTTTCCGGCACCCGCCACCGGCTGAACCTGCGCTTTTCCGGCATGGAGGGTATCGAGGCCGGTGAATCCTTCATCGAAGCGCTGCCCGAACATGAATTCGCGATCCCGCGCCAGCTCGTGGCCGACGCCTCCATAGAAAGCGTGGAGCACAGGCTCCTGCCCCACCCCCGACTGGACGTGAGCGTGGAATTGCTGCTTCTCGAAGAGAATTGAGGAATGCCGGCTATGCTTCCAGCTTCCACTCCCAGCCGAGCGGATCGCCGTCCATCACCTCCACTCCGCGCGCGGCAAGCTCGTCGCGGATCGCATCGGACGTCGCGAAATCCTTCCCGGCCCGGGCGGCCTTGCGCCGCTCCATCGCCACCTCGATTTCGGCTTCGGTTATGGTGGCTCCTTTCGGACGCAGGCGCAGCGCCTCACGCTCCGGCAGGGCCAGGCCGAGCGCGAACATCATCGCGCCGACCAGTGCCGATTTCTGCGCCGCGTCGACCTTCTTCGCCGCCAGCGCCTCTTCCAGCACAGTCAGCGCGACCGGCGTGTTGAGATCGTCCGCCAGGGCCGCGTCGAACTTCTCCAGCAGGGGCGCCATCTTGGGATGAGTCACCGCTTCGGCCGTCTCCGCCAGCGTTGCGCCGTCGCTCACGCCCTCAATCGCATTCCGCGCGGCCGCCAGCAGCCGCTTCAACCGGGTCAACGCCGCGCCCAGCCCCTCCCACGAAAATTCCAGCTCGCTCCGGTAATGCGCCTGCAGGCACATCATGCGGTAGGCGAGCGGATGGTAGCCCTTGTCGATCAGCAATTGCAGGCGAAGGAATTCGCCGGAGGATTTGCTCATCTTTCCAGAGCGTTCCACCAGGAAGTTGTTGTGCATCCAGATCCGCGCGCCGCTGTTGGCAGGCACATCGAGGCCATTGGTGCAGCAGAACGCCTGGTTCTGCGCGATCTCGTTGGGATGGTGGATCTCGCGGTGGTCGATCCCGCCGGTATGGATGTCGAAGGGGAAGCCCAGCACCTTTCCGGACATCACCGAGCATTCGAGATGCCAGCCCGGCGCGCCCCGGCCCCAGGGCGAATCCCATTCCATCTGCCGCGTCTCGCCCGGCGGGGTCTTGCGCCAGATCGCGAAATCGGCGGCATGGCGCTTGCCCTCGACCGGGTCGATCCGGCCCTCGCCCTCGTCATCCGTCGCCGCGCGGGCGAGCCGGCCATAATCCGCAACGGTGGAGACGTCGAAATAGAGGCCGCTTTCCAGCTCGTAGCAATGCCTGTCCGCAATGCTCTTCGCGAATTCGATCATGGCGGGGACATAATCGGTCGCAATCGTCCATTGCGCGGGCTGGCGGATATTGAGCGCCGCGATGTCGGCCCAATAGGCTTCGGTATAATGCCGGGCGATGTCCCAGATGGATTGCGCCCTTTCCGCCGCCGCCTTCTCCAGCTTGTCCTCGCCCGCGTCGGCGTCATCGGTCAGGTGCCCGACATCGGTGATGTTGATGACATGGGTGAGCGTGTAGCCCTTCCATGTCAGCGTGCGGCCGAGAATGTCGGCAAAGACATAGGCCCGCATATTGCCGATATGCGGATAATTATAGACCGTCGGCCCGCAGCTGTAGACCCGCGCCTCGCCGGGATGGACGGGCTGGAACCGCTCGGGCTGGCGGGTCAGGCTGTTGAACAGGGTGAGCGGTGCGGCATCGGTCATGACGGGGGGCCTTACGCGCGCGGCAGGCGCGGTCAAGTCGCGAGCGAAACCAGCAGCATCGCCACGCCCGCCATCACCACGATCATTCCCAGCAATTCATGCCCGGCCATCGCCCTGCCGGAAAGCCGCCCGGAAATGGCCGCCGCCAGCGGCATCTCGATCAGCCCCAGGGTGCGGACATTGGCGGCGGGCGTCAGCGAAAAGGCGGTGAACCAGCACACGCTCGCCACCGCGCCGAGAAAGCCCGCGCCGATGCTGTGCCGCCATTCCCGCAGGGAAGCGACGAACACCGCGCGGTCGCGCGCCGCCAGCCACAGGCCGAGCAGCGCGCTCTGGATCGCGAGCGAAACCGCGACCATCGTCATCGCCCGAATGAAGAAGCTGCCTTCGTCCAGCGCCCCGATCGCCCCGCGAAAGGAAATGGCGGAGAGGCCGAACAGCGCCCCGGCGCTGACCCCGGCCGCGATCATCGGCCCTTCGCTGAACAGGGCGCGGAACTGCGACGGCTTGACCGAAGCGAGCAGCACGCCCCCGGTCACGACCGTGACCGCCAGCCAGGCCAGCAGCGGCAGGCGATCGCCCAGCAATATCACGCCAAGCAGCGCGACGATCACCGGCTCCGTCTTGATATAGGCATAGGCCACCCCGAAGGCGCGGCGATGCATCACCAGCAGCATCAGCGCGGTCGCACCGATCTGGCTGACGGCGCCGAGCGTCACCCAGCCGAGCGATACCGGGCCGATCGCAGGCAGGGCGGAGCCGCTCGCCCAGAGCGCCATGCCGAGGAACAGCACCGCGAAGGGCAAGCCGAACACGAAGCGCACCTGCGTCGCGCCCAGGGTACCGATCCTGCCGGTGAGCGAAGCCTGCGCCCCGTTGCGCACGACCTGCGCCGCCGCCCCGGCAATGGTGATCGGAATCCAGAGCGGGATGAAGCTCATGCGCTCCAGATCCCGACCCTAGAAACCTTCGAAGCGGATCGCTTCCTCCAGCGGCGCGCGGGCCACGTCGAACAGGTTCACCGCCGCATCGGGATCGCGATAGCCGATCGCCAGGCCGCAGAAGAACAGATGATCGTCCGGCAGGCCGACCACCTCGCGGATGCGGCTGTGATAGACCGACCATGCCTCCTGCGCGCAGGAATCCAGCCCCTGCTCGCGCAGCAGCAGCATCACTGTCTGCAGCCACATGCCGATATCGGACCATTGCGGCGGCCCCATGTAGCGCGGCATGTGGACCAGCATCAGCACCGGCGCATCGAAGGCGCGGAAATTGGCGACGAACTGCGCCAGCCTGCCGCGCTTGTCCTCGCGCGCGATGCCCATCGCCCCATACATCGCCTCGCCCACCGCGACGCGGCGCGCCTCGTAGGGATCGGCCAGCGCTTCCGGATAGATCACATAGTCCTGCTCCCAGGCGGAGCGGCCTTCGGGCAGCACGGCGGCGATATGCGCCTTCAACCGCTCTAGCGGCTCGCCCGACAGGATCACCCCATGCCAGGGCTGGAGATTGCCGCCGGACGCCGCGCGCTGCGCCTTTTCCAGCACCTCGCGCAGGACCCGGGCCTCGACCGGCTTGTCGAGGAAGGCGCGGATCGAACGGCGGCTGGCGACAGCTTCGGAGACATTCATCTCATTCCACCTCGAACAGATCGGCAAGCTGCTCGATGATGGTGCCGCCCAGCTGCTCCACATCCATGATGGTGACCGCCCGCTTGTAATAGCGCGTCACATCGTGCCCGATGCCGATGGCGACAAGCTGGATCGGGCTCATCTTCTCGATCCAGCCGATCACTTTCCGCAGATGCGTCTCCAGATAGCCCGCGCTGTTCACGCTCAGGGTCGAATCGTCGACCGGCGCGCCATCGGAAATGACCATCAGGATGCGGCGGTCCTCGGGCCGGGCGAGCAGGCGGCCATGCGCCCACAACAGCGCCTCGCCGTCGATATTCTCCTTGAGCAGCCCCTCGCGCATCATCAGGCCGAGATTGCGCCGCGCCCGCCGCCACGGCTCGTCCGCCTGCTTGTAGACGATATGGCGCAGGTCGTTGAGGCGGCCCGGGCTGGCGGGCTTGCCCTCGGCCAGCCAGGCCTCGCGGCTCTGCCCGCCTTTCCAGGCCCGGGTGGTGAAGCCGAGGATCTCGACCTTGACCCCGCAGCGCTCCAGCGTGCGCGCCATGATGTCGGCGCTGATCGCCGCGATGGAAATCGGCCGCCCGCGCATCGAGCCGGAATTGTCGATCAGCAGGGTGACGATGGTATCCTTGAACTCGACGTCGCGCTCGATCTTGTAGGACAGCGAATGGCCCGGGGAAATGACCACGCGCGCCAGCCGGGCGGCGTCCAGCAGGCCTTCTTCCTGGTCGAAGTCCCAGCTCCGGTTCTGCTGCGCCATCAGCCGCCGCTGCAGCCGGTTGGCGAGCCGGGTGACGACGCCCTGCAGGCCGGTAAGCTGGCTGTCGAGATAGGCCCGCAGGCGGGTAAGCTCCTCCTCGTCGCACAGCTCGCCCGCGCTGACGATCTCGTCGAAGCGCGAGGTATAGACCTTGTATTCGAAATCGTCCGGCAGCTCGGTCCACGGGCGGTTCGGGCGGACGGGCAGCATCCCCTCCTCGCCCTCGTCGCCGGCCTCGGCCTCGCCCATCTCGTCGATGTCGCCCGGCTCGGTGTCGGTCTCGCCGTCCTGATCGCCGTCGCCCGTCTCGCCCGCGATTTCGCTGGGCGTATCCTGATCGGGGCCGTCCTGCTCCTGATCCTCGTCCTGCTCGCCGTCGTCCTCGCCTTCCTCGTCGTCCTCCTCGTTCTCCTCCGGCGTGACTTCGTCCGGCTCCACCAGCTGCAGGTGGCGCAGCAGGTCGAGCGACAGGTTCTGGAACGCGGCCTGGTCGTCGATCAGCCCGGCCAGCGCATCGAGATCGGCCCCCGCCTTCCCCTCGATCCAGTTGCGCACCATGTCCACCCCGGCCCGGGCCGCGTCTGGCACCGCTTCGCCGGTCAGCCGTTCGCGCAGCAGCAGGGACAGCGCGGCCTCCACCGGCACATCCTCGGCGCGGGTGGCGCGCGTGATCGGATCGGAAGCGAGCCGCAGGGCATGAGCCGCGCCGATATTGCCCCTGATCCCGACATAGTCGCGCGATCCCAGCGCTTCGTAGCGCACCGTCTCGATCGCATCGAAACAGGCGCGGGCGGACGCCTCGAACGGAGCGCCGCGCGCGTGAAGCGAGGCATCGTGATGGCGTAGCTTCAGTGCGAAGCTGTCGGCGACACCGCGCGCCTCCAGCGCGCGCTGCCGCGAAAGATCGCGCCCCGGCATCGGCACCCGCAGCGTCTTGCCCGCTTCCGCCGGGGCATCGGCGGTCCACGAAAGCTCCAGCTCCGGCTCGTGGGCAAGCGCCCGCGACGCGCCGGTCAGCGCGGATTTAAACCTGTCGAGAGGAGTTTCTTCCGCCAAGATACCTCAGCCCACAGCCTAGCGCAGGATGGTCTGCCCGGTCTTCGCCCAATCGGCCAGGAAGCCCTCGATGCCCTTGTCGGTGAGGACATGCTTGAACAACCCGCGGATCACCGCGGGCGGCATGGTCGCCACGTCCGCGCCGATCCGCGCGCTTTCCAGCACATGGACCGGATGGCGGATGGAAGCGGCCAGAATCTCGGTTTCAAAGGCGTAATTGTCGTAGATCAGGCGAATGTCCTCGATCAGTTCCATCCCGTCGAAGCCATTGTCGTCATGCCGGCCGATGAACGGCGAGATGAATGTCGCCCCCGCCTTCGCGGCGAGCAGCGCCTGATTGGCGGAAAAGCACAGGGTGACGTTCACCATCGTGCCGTCCGAGGTCAGCTTCTTGCAGGTCTTCAACCCGTCGATCGTCAGCGGCACCTTGATGCACACATTGTCCGCGATCTTCCGCAGGACGTCGGCTTCCTTCATCATGGTGTCGTGATCCAGCGCCACCACTTCCGCGCTGACCGGGCCGTCCACCAGCGCGCAGATCTCCTTCGTCACCTCCATGAAATCCTTGCCGGACTTGGCGATCAGGCTGGGATTGGTGGTGACGCCGTCGAGCAGGCCGGTGGCAGCCAGGTCCTCGATCTCGGCGGTGTCTGCTGTATCGACGAAGAATTTCATGAGTGCGGCTCCGACGCGCGAATAGGGGATTCGGGTTTGCTATATGCGCGCGTGGGCCGCTTCACCACCCCCGTCGCCAAGTTGGCCCCATCGCCAGGCCGGGTCGGGTCACAGCACGCCGAAAACGCCCATCAGCAACGGGTCCTTCGTCCTGGACGGATCGGCCCGGATCGCGCTCTCTTCCTGCGCGACCGCTTTCCAGATGGCGTTATCGACATCGCCGGCCAGATCCCGCGCCACGCCCGACGCATCGATGCCGGTCAGCGCGGAAATCACCTGGCCCACCAGCGGATCGTTGGAAAGGCGGATCGCGTCGCCCAGCGCAGGCACCATCACTTCGACCAGGCTGCCGGCCATCGCCCCGCGCAGGAAATCGGTCGCCGCGGTCGGCCCGCCCTTCACCAGCGCCACGGCATTCTCGATGCCGATGGTGCGGACGGTGTCGGCCACCACCGGCGCGGCCCGCCTCGCCCCGTCTTCCGCCATGTGGTTGAATTCCTTCTGCAGGCGATTCTTGAACACCGCCGAGGTCAGGATGTTCTGCACCGTATTGCCGCGCGAACCCAGCACATCGGGAAGGTCCAGCCTGACCAGCGTATTGTCGTAGAACCCGCCCTCCGTGGTGAGGCCGGCAAAGGCGTTCTGGGTGGACAGGGCCAGCAGCCGCCTGATCGCTTCCGTGAAGCTCAAGGCGCCGGTGCTGGCGCAGCCCGGCAAGGCCAGCAGCGCACTGGCCGAAAGCCCGGCCAGGAAGCCGCGACGGCCGATTGCCAGAGGGATTGTCCGCATATTCTCTCTCCTCATCCTTGCCGCATGGCCGGCGAGCCGCCCATATAGGCACCACCCATCATGAACCGCGCCCGTATCCTCGTCCTCAATGCCGCGCTCGGCCCGCTCGACTATCGAGTGCCGGACGGGCTGGATGTCAAGCCGGGATCAGTGGTGGTCGCGCCGCTCGGCCCCCGCCAGGTCGTCGGAATAGCCTGGGAGCCGGAGCGGCTGCCGGCAACCGAAGTGCCCGATGCCAGGCTGCGCCCCCTGCTCGGGGTTGTTCCGGTGCCCCCGCTCCGGCCGGAACTGCGGGAGCTGGTCGAATGGGCGGCCGATTACTACTGCGCCAGCCTCGCCTCGGTCCTGCGGATGGTGCTGGCCAGCGGCGGCGCACTGAAAGGCCCGTCCACCATCACGGAATACCGCCTCACCGGCGCGCTGCCCGACCGCATGACCCCGCAGCGGGAACAGGCGCTGGCCGCGCTCGAGCATGAGCAAGGCACGATCCGCGAGCTGGCGGAACTGGCCGGCGTATCCGAAGGAGTGCTGCGCGGACTGGCCGGGCAAGGTGTGCTGGAGCCGGTCGAGGTGGATTGCGACCGCCCCTTTCCCGTGGCCGAAGCGGATTTCAGCCAGCCCGATCTGACCGCCAGCCAGCGCGAGGTGGCGGATCGCTTCGTCGCGGCCGTCCGCGAAGGCCGCTTCGCCCCCTTCCTGCTGGACGGCGTCACCGGCTCCGGCAAGACGGAAACCTATTTCGAGGCGATCGCGGAAGCTCTCAGGATTGGGAGGCAAACCCTTGTTCTTCTGCCGGAAATCGCCCTGACCGAAGCGTTCCTGCGGCGGTTCGAGGATCGCTTCGGCGCCGCCCCAATCGTCTGGCACTCATCGCTCAAATCCAGCGAGCGGCGCCGCGCCTGGCGGGCCATCGCCGCCGGGCAGGCGCAGGTGGTGGTCGGCGCGCGTTCGGCCCTGTTCCTGCCTTACGGCAACCTCGGCCTGATCGTGGTGGACGAGGCGCATGAGGTTTCCTTCAAGCAGGACGACGGGGTGCGCTACAACGCGCGCGACGTGGCCGTGATGCGGGGGCGCTTCGAGAGGCTGCCGGTGATCCTGGCGAGCGCCACCCCGGCGCTGGAAAGCCTGCAGATGGCGGAAAGCGGGGTTTACGAGAAGCTCGACCTTCCGGCCCGCTTCGGCGGCGCGCAATTGCCGGAAATCGGCATCGTGGACCTGCGCGACGAGCCGCCGGAACGCGGACGCTGGCTTGCCCCCCCACTGGTCGCGGAACTGGAAACCCGGCTGGAGCGGGGCGAGCAATCACTGCTGTTCCTCAATCGCCGGGGCTATGCCCCGCTCACCCTGTGCCGCCATTGCGGCTATCGCTTCCAATGCCCCAATTGCACAGCCTGGCTGGTGGAGCACCGCCTCAGCCGGCGGCTGGCCTGCCACCATTGCGGGCACGAGACGTCCCCGCCGGACACCTGCCCGGAATGCGGCACGCCCGATTGCCTCGTCGCCTGCGGGCCGGGCGTGGAGCGGATCGCCGATGAAGTGGCCGAATTGCTGCCCCAGGCCCGGGTGGTAGTGGCCACGTCCGATACGCTCAATTCTCCGGAGAAGGCGGCGGAGTTCGTGGCCCAGGCGGAAGCGGGGCTGATCGACGTGATCGTCGGCACGCAGCTTGTCACCAAGGGGTTCCATTTTCCCGAGCTGACGCTGGTGGGGGTGGTCGATGCGGATCTCGGCCTCGAAGGCGGGGATCTGCGCGCGGCGGAGCGCACCTATCAGCAGGTCGCGCAGGTCGCGGGCCGGGCGGGCCGAGGGGCCAAGCCGGGCCAGGTGCTGATCCAGACCCGCCATCCCGACACGCCGGTGATCGCCGCGCTGGCGGCGGGCGACCGCGACGCGTTCTATGCCGCCGAAGCGGAGGCGCGGGCACATGCCGGCGCGCCCCCTTTCGGCCGCTGGGCAGCGATCATCATTTCCTCGGAGGACGAGGCCGAGGCGCGCGACGCGGCGCGCGCGATCGGCGGCGCGAGGCCGCACCTGCCCGATGTCGCCGTCCTCGGCCCGGCGCCCGCGCCGCTGGCGCTGCTGCGGGGCCGATACCGCTACCGGCTGCTGGTCACCGCGCGCCGCTCGGTCGCGCTGCAGGCCATCATCCGCCAGTGGCTGGGCGGGTTCAAGCTGCCGTCCAGCGTCAGGATAAGCGTCGATATAGATCCCTACAGCTTCGTCTGAGGAAAGAGTTTCCACGCTGGCCGCCGATCCGCCGGCTGTCGCCATTCCATCCCGAAATGGACCCGGTCCCGGGTTGAGATAGGTTCCGTTCTGGTCCACCTCTGCCCCTTGCAGGGGGTGGATGGATGAGAGCGATTCGCAAAAACGTAACGGCATTTCTCGCCGCGCTGGCGCTTGCCGCGCCCGCTCCCGCCACGGCGAAGGGGCCGGCATGGCGCCGGGCGGATACGTCCAATTTCGTCATCTACAGTCAAGGCTCCGAAGTGCAGCTCCGCCAATTCGCCAATGATCTCGAGCGTTTCGACGCGCTTCTTCGCGAATTTCTGAGCGTTCCGGCCACGGAGCAGAAGCCCTATCGCCTGACCATTTACGCCCTGCCCAATTCCAACTCCGTCGCCAAACTGTTTTCCCGGAAAAGGAGCGATGTGGCCGGCTTCTATGTCGCCTCGCTCGAAGGAAGCTACGCTGTCTCCAATCGCCAGAAGGCGAGCAACAAGCTGGAACTGGACGGCTCCGTGGTGCTGTTCCATGAATATGCGCATCACTTCATGCACAGGAACTTCAACGGCAGCTATCCGCTGTGGTTCAATGAAGGTTTCGCGGAATATTATTCGACCACCGCCTTCGACAAGGACGGCCGGTTCAAGGTGGGGATGCCGGCCTATCATCGCGCCTATGGGCTGATCCGGGGCAACGACGTTTCCATCAAGCAGCTGCTCTTCACCAGCAGCCTGTCCGCGCTGAAACGAAGCGAACGCGACCCCTTCTATGGCCGCGCCTGGCTGCTGATCCATTTCCTCATGAATAATGAAGAGGGCCAGAAGAAGCTGCTCGGCTATCTTCACGACCATGCCGGCGGCATGGACCCGCGAGAGGCGGCAGAGCGCAATTTCGGCGATCTCAAGGCCCTGGACAAGGCGCTGGATCAATATCTTACCGGCAAAATGTCTTACCGGGTATCGAGTGCCCCGATGGCGCTTCAACCGGCAGTGGAAATGCGCCCGCTCGATCCCATCGAATCCGCGCTCGTCCCCTTGCGGTTGAAGATCGCGAGCCAGAGCGATTGCGTTGCCGTGCGGGATGACCTTGTGGAATTGGCGAAACAGAACCCGGGCCGGGCGGAAATCTGGTTCGAACTGGCGCGCGCGCAGATCAATGCCGCGCACCACGAGGCGACTGACCCAGGGGATGCGGGTGATCCCGATGCGGAATCCGACAATGCCGAGACGAACAGGCAGCGCACCCGGACCGGAGATCTGGGCGAGGTATCCGACAGCTATCTGGCTGCCGCGGATGAAGCGGTCGGCAAGGCTTTGGCGATCGACAAGACGCACGGCCGCGCCAATGTCCTGAAAGCCGACATCATGATGGAGCGCCTGCTGCGGGCGGATACGTCGTCGGAACAGGATTGGGACGAGGCCCGCGGCTACATCATCGCGGCAAACCGTGCCGACACGGAAGATCCCGTTCCGCTGGTCGCCTGGTATCGGAGCTTTGCCCGGATGGGCGAAACTCCGTCCAAATCCGCGGAAGACGGCCTCGTGAAGGCTTTCACCCTGGCCAAGGAGGCTACCGAAGTCAGGCTCATGCTCGCCTTCGATCTGGCGCGGCGGGGGGAATTCGACACCGCGATCAGCCTGGTCAAGATACTCGCCAACGATCCGCACGCCGGGGAATACGGCCGCGCCGCGCTGGCCCAGCTCGAAGCGATGCAGGCCAGGCAATCATCCAGGATCGCGCCCGCGAAGGCAGCAGCCGACTAGCCGCGCTCGCGCTTCAGCAGCTCCGCCTTGATCGTCTCGCCATAGGCATAGCCGCCGAGGCCGCCATCCGTTCGCACGACCCTGTGGCACGGAATCAGCACCGCGACATTGTTGGCGCCATTGGCGCTGCCGGCGGCGCGCACGGCCTTCGGCTTGCCGATAGCGGCGGCGATTTCCGCATAGGATCGCGTTTCGCCCACGGGAATCTGGCGCAAGGCCTGCCACACCGCTTCCTGGAAGGCCGTGCCCTGAACATCGAGCGGAATGTCCTGCCCGGTGCCGGGATGCTCCACCGCATCGACCACGCGCTGGAGCAGCGCCGCGAAATCGCCGCCGCCTTCGACCAGCTCGGCATTGGGGAAACGCGCCTGCAATTCCTCCCGACCTTCGCCGAAGGAAAGCCGGCAGATGCCCTTGGCGGTCGCCGCGACCAGCATCGGCCCGAACGAGCTTCGCACGACCGACCATCTTATAGTGACGCCCTTTCCTCCCATGGCCCAAACAGACGGTTCCATGCCCAGTTTCCTTCCCGCATCCGCATAAAATCTCGAGGGAGCCTCGTATCCCGCCGCATAGATCGCCCCGGCCACGCCTCCACCTTCGATCCGGGCTTCGGACAGCGCATCGCGGGTCCGCTCATCCCTCAGCCTCCGTGCATAAGCGGCGGGAGAAAGCCCGGTCAGCCGCTTGAAAATACGCTGGAAATGCGTGGGCGAATAGCCCGTCAGATCAGCCAGATACGACAGCAGCAGGCGGGCATCGCTTCGCTTGATCGCCGCGATCGCCTCCAGCACCGCGCGTTCGTCCCTCGCCACATCATCGGGCAAGCAGCGGCGGCAGGCACGGTATCCCGCCTTTCGCGCAGCTTCCGGCCCGTCGAAGAAGACATAGTTTTCAGGCATGGGCCTGCGGGCCGGGCAACTCGGACGGCAATATATCCGCGTTGTCGTCACGGCCACCACGAAGCAGCCATCCGCAGAGCGGTCCCGCCGGGCAAAGGCGGCTTCCATCGCCGCGATCTGTCGAGGATCTTCAATTCGCATGGCCACCATATAGGGGAACACATCGCAAGGTGCGTCCCGTTTCTTGCGATCAAAACCGTGCCCCCTGCCCATCCGGCGCGCAAGGCGTTATCAGGGGGCCATGAAGCATGTCAGCCAAAGCTCGAAAACGGTAGGCGGCGGGGCCAAGAAAATCCTCTATGCTCTCGCGACCGCGCGAAGGATGGGGCTGAAAAACAGCGCCAAGACCCTGACGTCGAAAAACGCCTGCAAGGCCTGCGCGCTGGGCATGGGCGGCCAGTCCGGCGGCATGACCAACGAATTGGGAGAGTTTCCGGCGGTCTGCAACAAGTCGGTGCAGGCGCAATCGACCGATATCCAGCAGCCCATCCCCGTCGAGGTGCTCACTCATCCGCTGGCCGATTTTGCCGAGCTGGACGGATATGAGCTGGAACATCTCGGCCGCCTGGCGACGCCGCTCCACAAGGCAGCCGGGGCGGAACGCTATACTCCGGTGGACTGGGATTTCGCGCTCGAACGGGCGGCCTGCAAGCTGCGCGAGGCCGGGGCCGGCCGCTCGTTCTTCTATTCCTCGGGCCGTTCCTCCAACGAGGCGGGCTTCCTGTTCCAGCTGCTGGCGCGGGCCTGGGGCACCAACAATGTCAACAATTGCTCCTACTACTGCCACCAGGCCTCGGGCGTGGGCCTTGGCGCCACCATCGGCACCGGCACGGCCACGGTCGAACTGGATGACCTGACCCGCTGCGACCTGATCGTGGTGATCGGGGCCAATCCTTCGTCCAACCACCCGCGCTTCATCCACAAGCTGAAGGCCTGCCGCGACCGGGGCGGCGAGGTAATCATCGTCAATCCCGCCAAGGAAGCGGGGCTGGTGCGCTTTGCCGTGCCGAAAAGCCCCGCATCGCTGCTCAAGGGTGGAGACTGGATCGCCAGCGAATATCTCCAGCCCAGGATCGGCGGCGATGCCGCGCTGTTCAAGGGGCTGGCCAAGGCCATCCTCGAAGACGGAGCCGAAAACGCCGCCTTCATCGCGGCCCATACCGTCGGCTTCGCGGAGTTCCGGGCGGATGCGGCCGCGACGGGCTGGGACATTATCGAACGGGGTTGCGGCCTGCCGGAAGCCCGCATTCGCGAAATCGCCCGCAAGATCGCCGCCGCGCAGAACGCCGTCCTCGCCTGGGGCATGGGCATCACCCATCATGTGAATGGCAGCGACACGGTGGAAGCGATTGCCTGCCTGGCCCTGCTCACCGGCCAGATCGGGCGGCCCGGCGCGGGCCTTCTGCCCCTGCGCGGGCATTCCAACGTGCAGGGCATCGGCACGATCGGCGTCAAGCCCGTCCTGTCCGGGGAGGTGTTCCGGGCGATCGAGGACAGTTTCGGCATTACCCTTCCCACCGCCGAGGGGCTGGATACGTTGGCGGGAATCGAGGCCGCGCGAGAGGGCCGGATCGCGGCCGCCGTCATCATGGGCGGCAATCTGCTGGAAGCGACGCCCAACCGCGCCTTCGCGCGCGAAGCGCTTGGCCGGATCGGCTTCCGCCTGTTCCTCACCACAACGCTCAATCGCGGGCATGTAGAAGGGATGGAGGAAGGGGAAGTCATCATCCTGCCGGTCACAGCGCGGGATGAGGAATGGGAACCGACCACGCAGGAATCCATGTTCAACTACGTCCGCCTGTCCGACGGCGGGATCGAGCGGCTGGACAATGTCCGCCCGGAAGTGGCGATCCTGGCCGATCTCGCCCGGCGCCTGCTGCCGGACAGCCCGCTGGATTTCGCGGCCTTTTCCCACCACCGCCATATTCGCGAGGCGATCGCCCGCGTCGTCCCCGGGATGGAGCAACTGGCCGATATCGATGTCGCCCGGCGCGAATTTCACATATCGAACCGTTTGCTGCATACGCCGCATTTCAACATGCCCGGCGGCAAGGCCCGCTTCGTCGCCCGCCCGCTGCCCGCGCCGCCGCAACCGGGGCTGGTGCTCACCACCGTCCGTTCGGAGGGGCAATTCAATTCCATCATCTATGAACGGCGCGACACCTATCGCGACAATGCCGATCGCATGACGGTGATGATGCATCCCGCCGATATCGCCGCCGCCGGCTTTGCCGAGGGCGAGCGCGCCACTCTGGTTTCGGATAGCGGCCGGATGGAAGGGGTGATGCTGAAGGGCTTCGACGTATCGCGCGGCACGGTGATGGCCTATTATCCCGAGGCGAACGTGCTGGTCGGCACCGCGGTCGATCCCCGCTCCCGCACGCCGAGCTTCAAGGCCACGCCGGTGCGGCTGGAGCGATGCTGAACGCCATTGCCTTGCACTGTGCCTCGCGCCAGTAAGGAATCCGATGTCCGCCCACCACGCTCTCCTTTTCGGGAAAATCCTGCGCCGCGCCCTTGCGCTGGCCCTGTTGTTGATGGCCGCCCTTGCCTTGCCGCGCCCGGCGCAGGCGGACCCGGCGGATATCGCCGCCGCCGCGCGGGGGGTCGTCAGGGTGGTCATCCTGGGCACGGACGGGGGGCAGTTGTTCCCCATCTCGCATGGCACCGGCTTCGTGGTGGAGAACGGAAAGGTCGTCACCAATGCGCATGTGGTGGAAGACGCCATCCAGGTTCCGGGGCTGACCATCGGCATCGTGCCGCCGCAGGGCGGCGAAGCCGTTCCGGCGAAGATAGTTTCATTCTCCCCTCGCAATGACCTGGCGCTGATCGAGGCGACCCAGCCGCTGCGCTTGCCGGCGCTGGCCATAGCCATCAATCCGCCGGAAGACAGCGCGATGGTTTTTGCCGTCGGCTATCCGATGAATGTCGACCGGGCGCAGGGGCTTTCCATCGCCGACGTGCTGAAACCCCAGCCCCCGGTGAAAAGCAGCGGCTTCGTTTCGGGCACAAGGCCCAGCCGCGAATTCGACACCGTCCTGCATACGGCCCCGATCGCGCGGGGGAACAGCGGCGGCCCGCTGCTCGACAATTGCGGACGGGTTATCGGCACCAACAGTTTCGGCACCGAATCGGAAGGCGCCGATGCGGAATTCTTCTTCGCGGTGTCGGCGCGCGAATTGCTTCCGTTCCTGAGGGCCAACGATGTTTCCGCCCAGATCAACGGCCTGCCCTGCCGCAGCATGGCCGAACTGGATGCGCAGGAACAGGCCGAGGCGATGCGCGAGACGGAACGGGCCATGGAAATCGCGCGGCGCGAGGCAAGCGAGATGGAGCGCAAGCGGGCGCGAGCCTTGCGCGCGGCCGAGCTGGACGTGCTGGCGGAACGCGAAAACGGCATGGCGGCGGCGGCGCTGCTGCTCGCGCTGGCGCTCGTCGCCGGAATATTCGCCTGGCAAGCCAGAACCAAAGGCAACCAGCGGCACGCGGCGATTGCCGCCGGAGTGACCGCGCTTGCCCTGATCGGCATGCTGGCGGCATGGTTCACCCGCCCCGGGATGGACAGGATAGAGCAGCGGGCCATCGCTTCGCTCGGTCAGGACCGGCCCAACAAGGTTGCCGCCACGGCAACCCCGCAGGCAGCAGGCGAGATCGGCATGATCTGCTCGATCGATCTCGGCCGAAGCCGCGTGACCAGCGCCAAGACCGACGATATTCCCGTGACCTGGCGTGCGGACGGCTGCGTCAATCGGCGCACCCAGTATGGCCTGGCGAATGGGCAATGGAGCCGCGTCTTCGCGCCGAACGACGAGGAAGTTGTCTCGGTGAATCGCTACGATCCGGAACGAAAGGAATACCGCGTCGAGCGCTATCTGCTGGGCAAGGCCGCGATGGATGCCGCGCGGAGCGAACGGGCGGCCTTCTCCGCGCCGGAATGCGGGGCGGGCGATCAGGCGGCCCGCACCCTAGGGGAACGGCAGGGGGCGATCCTTGCCCTGCTCCCCCCGCAACCCAACGAACGGCTGGTGTTCAAATGCCAGCAAGCTGCGCCAACCGGCGGCTCTCGCGAATAGTTCGCGCGAGTCGGGTTGCATCCTCGGATTCTCGGTGCTAGGCGCGCGCCAACCTTGCCGGGGTGCTTTAGATGGCGTCCATTTCGGCAGGGCGAGATTTTCCGTATTTCGGACCCAAGCGGACCCCTTGAGGAGGACCAAGACGCGTGGAGATTTCCGCCGGTATAAAGGCCAGTCTAGCCGGGCGCTATGCATCGGCCCTGTTCGATCTTGCGTCGGAAAATGGCTGCGTGAGCGCAGTGGAGACCGACCTTGAGAATCTGGGCGCCGCCCTGGCCGAATCGGCTGACCTTGGCGCCCTGATCCGGAACCCGGAAATAAGCCGTGGCGATCTGGGCAAGGCGATGGCCGCGCTTGGCGATCTGCTCAGGCTTTCCGATCTGACCAGGAACTTCCTCGGGGTGCTGGCCCAGAACCGCCGCCTGGCGGAATTGCCCGCCGTGATCCGCGCCTTCGCGGCGATCGCCGCGGCCCAGCGCGGCGAAGTGACCGCCGAAGTCTCCAGCGCCCACCCGCTGAGCGACGAGCAGGTCGCCCTGCTGCAGGAAAAGCTCAAGGCCCGCGAGGGCCGCAATGTGAAGATCAGGACGAGCGTCGACACCGGCCTGCTCGGTGGCCTTGTGGTCACCATCGGCAGCCGCCGCATCGACGGCTCGATCCGCACCCGTCTCAATTCCCTCGCCCAAGCGATGAAGGGCTGAAAGCCCCAACAAAGGCTTCGATGAAAGGCTAAACCATGGAAATCCGCGCCGCAGAAATCTCCAAGGTCATCAAGGACCAGATCGCCAGCTTCGGCACCGAAGCCCAGGTCAGCGAAGTCGGCTCCGTCCTCTCGGTCGGTGACGGCATCGCCCGCATCCACGGCCTCGACAAGGTCCAGGCCGGCGAAATGGTCGAATTCGCCAACGGCGTGCAGGGCATGGCCCTCAACCTCGAAGCCGACAATGTCGGCGTCGTGATCTTCGGCTCCGACGCCGAGATCAAGGAAGGCGACAGCGTGAAGCGCACCGGCACCATCGTGGACGTGCCGGTCGGCAAGGGCCTGCTGGGCCGCGTGGTGGACGCGCTGGGCAATCCGATCGACGGCAAGGGCCCGATCGTCGCCGACAAGCGCAGCCGCGTCGAAGTGAAGGCTCCCGGCATCATCCCGCGCAAGTCGGTGCATGAACCCGTGCAGACCGGCCTCAAGGCGCTCGACGCCCTCGTCCCCGTCGGCCGTGGCCAGCGCGAGCTTATCATCGGCGACCGCCAGACCGGCAAGACCGCCGTCGCCATCGACACCTTCATCAACCAGAAGGGCGTCAATCAGGGCGACGACGAAGGCAAGAAACTCTACTGCATCTACGTCGCCGTGGGCCAGAAGCGCTCCACCGTGGCGCAGATCGTCCGCCAGCTCGAAGAAAACGGCGCCATGGAATATTCCATCGTCGTCGCCGCCACCGCTTCGGAGCCTGCTCCGCTGCAGTTCCTCGCGCCCTACACCGGCTGCGCCATGGGCGAATTCTTCCGCGACAACGGCATGCACGCCGTGATCGTGTATGACGACCTTTCCAAGCAGGCCGTCGCCTATCGCCAGATGTCCCTGCTGCTCCGCCGCCCGCCGGGCCGCGAAGCCTATCCGGGCGACGTGTTCTATCTCCACAGCCGCCTGCTCGAGCGCGCCGCGAAGATGAACGACGAGAACGGCGCCGGTTCGCTCACCGCCCTGCCGATCATCGAGACCCAGGCGGGCGACGTGTCGGCCTATATCCCGACCAACGTGATCTCGATCACCGACGGTCAGATCTTCCTCGAAACCGGCCTGTTCTACCAGGGCGTCCGCCCGGCCATCAACGTCGGCCTGTCGGTGTCCCGCGTGGGTTCGTCCGCCCAGACCAAGGCGATGAAGAAGGTGTCCGGCTCGATCAAGCTGGAGCTTGCCCAGTATCGCGAAATGGCCGCCTTCGCCCAGTTCGGTTCGGACCTCGACGCTTCGACCCAGAAGCTGCTCAATCGCGGCGCGCGCCTGACCGAGCTGCTCAAGCAGCCGCAGTTCTCGCCGCTTCCGTTCGAAGAGCAGACCATCTCGATCTTCGCCGGCACCAATGGCTATCTCGATGCGATCCCGGTCGACCGGGTGACCGAATATGAAGCCGCCATGCTGAGCTTCATGCGCAGCGAACATGCCGATGTCCTCACGCTGATCCGCGACAGCAAGGATTTCGGCGACGACGCCAAGGCCAAGACTGTCGCCGCGCTCGACACCTTCGCCAAGCAGTTCGCCTGAGACATCAGCCAGTAGGGAGCCGTCATGGCCTCGCTTAAGGAACTCAAGGGCCGGATCAACTCGGTCAAGTCGACCCAGAAGATCACCAAGGCCAAGCAGATGGTCGCCGCCGCGAAGCTGCGCAAGGCGCAGGCCGCGGCCGAGGCCGCGCGCCCCTTCGCCCAACGGCTGGCCGCCGTCATGGCCAGCCTCGCCAGCAAGGTCGGCGGCAGCGACAACGCGCCCCGGCTGCTTGCCGGCACCGGCGCGGATCAGCGTCACCTGCTGGTCGTCGCCAACTCCGACAAGGGCCTTGCCGGCGCGTTCAATTCGAACATCGTCCGCGCGGCCCTGACCAAGGCAAACGAGCTGAAGGCCCAGGGCAAGCAGGTGGATTTCTACCTGATCGGCCGCAAGGGCCGCGCCCCGATCCGCCGCGCATGGCCGGACAACGTCTCCAGGATGTTCGACACCACGGACGTTCGCGAGCCGGGCTATGGCGAGGCGGAAGGGATCGCCGACGAGCTGGTCGAGATGTACGAAGCCGGCAAGTTCGATGTCGCGCATCTGTTCTTCTCGCGCTTCCAGTCGGCCCTGGCCCAGATCCCGACCACGCAGCAGATCATCCCGGTTCCGCCCCCCGAAGCCGCCGCCGAAGACAATTCCGGCGCAGTCGTGGAATATGAACCGGACGAGGAGGCCATCCTGGCCGAATTGCTGCCGCGCTATCTGAAGACACAGATCTTCGGCGCGCTGCTCGAGAATTCCGCGTCCGAGCAGGGCGCGTCGATGACCGCGATGGACAATGCCACCCGCAATGCGGGCGATCTGATCAACAAGCTGACCATCCAGTACAACCGCAGCCGCCAGGCCGCGATCACCACCGAACTGATCGAAATCATTGCTGGCGCGGAAGCGCTGTAGCAACAATCGAAGCTGGCGCGGAAGCGCTGTAAGAGATTCAAGGCAAGGAAACGAAAATGGCCACCGCTCCCGTCCTCAACAAGACCACCAATGGCACGATCAGCCAGGTCATCGGCGCCGTCGTCGACGTGACCTTCGAAGGCGAGCTGCCGGCGATCCTCACCGCGCTCGAAACCGACAACAACGGCCAGCGCCTCGTGCTCGAAGTCGCCCAGCACCTCGGCGAGAACACCGTGCGCACCATCGCCATGGACGCGACCGACGGCCTGACCCGCGGTCAGCAGGTGGTGAACACCGGCGCGCAGATCTCCGTGCCGGTCGGCCCGAAGACGCTCGGCCGCATTCTCAACGTCGTCGGCGAGCCGATCGACGAGCGCGGCCCGGTCAATGCGGACCAGAAGGCGCCGATCCACGCGGAAGCTCCGCTGTTCATCGACCAGTCGACCGAAGCCGCCATTCTCGTCACCGGCATCAAGGTGATCGACCTGCTCGCCCCCTACGCCAAGGGCGGCAAGATCGGCCTGTTCGGCGGCGCCGGCGTGGGCAAGACCGTGCTCATTCAGGAACTCATCAACAACATCGCCAAGGGCCACGGCGGCGTGTCCGTGTTCGCCGGCGTGGGTGAGCGCACCCGCGAAGGCAACGACCTCTACCACGAATTCCTCGACGCCGGCGTTATCGCCAAGGACGCCGATGGCAACGCCACGTCGGAAGGCTCCAAGGTGGCGCTGGTGTTCGGCCAGATGAACGAGCCGCCGGGCGCCCGCGCCCGCGTCGCTCTCTCCGGCCTGACCATGGCGGAATATTTCCGCGACCAGGAAGGCCAGGACGTGCTGTTCTTCGTGGACAATATCTTCCGCTTCACCCAGGCGGGTTCGGAAGTGTCCGCCCTGCTCGGCCGTATTCCTTCTGCGGTGGGCTATCAGCCGACCCTGTCGACGGACATGGGCGCGCTGCAGGAACGCATCACCTCCACCACCAAGGGCTCGATCACCTCGGTGCAGGCGATCTACGTGCCGGCGGACGACCTTACCGACCCTGCTCCGGCCACCTCCTTCGCGCACCTCGACGCGACCACCACCCTGTCGCGCGCCATCTCCGAGCTGGGCATCTACCCGGCGGTTGACCCGCTGGACTCCACCAGCCGCGTGCTCGAACCGCGCGTCGTCGGTCAGGAGCACTACGAAACCGCCCGCCGCGTTCAGGAAACGCTGCAGAAGTACAAGTCGCTGCAGGATATCATCGCGATCCTGGGCATGGACGAACTGTCCGAAGAGGATAAGCTCACCGTCGCCCGCGCCCGCAAGATCCAGCGCTTCCTGTCGCAGCCGTTCCACGTGGCCGAAGTCTTCACCGGCATCCCCGGCAAGTTCGTCCAGCTCGAAGACACCGTGAAGTCCTTCAAGGCAGTGGTCGACGGCGAATACGATCACCTGCCGGAAGCTGCCTTCTATATGGTCGGCGGCATCGACGAAGCGGTCGAGAAGGCCAAGAAGTTGGCTGAGGACGCCTGATAATGGCTCTGCACTTCGAACTCGTCACGCCGGCCAAGCTGGTCCGTTCCGAGGACGTCCATATGGTGGTCGTCCCGGGCACGGAAGGCGAATTCGGCGTGCTGGAAGGCCATGCGCCTTTCATGTCCACGATCCGTGACGGCGCCGTCCAGATCTACAAGACCGAAGGCGGCCAGCCGGAGGAAATCCAGGTACGCGGCGGTTTCGCGGAAGTCGGAGCCAATGGCCTCACCGTGCTGGCCGAGCACGTCGAGGGCTGACTACATTGATGCAGTGGAGTAGAGCGGAGACGCGAAGAAGGCGGGTTACGCCATGTCTACTTCACTGATGCAGCGAAACTGGGCCCGCGCGGCCCAGTTTTTCGTTTTTGCGGCCCTACCGCTACATGCACTGCTGACATGGCAAGTGCCATACACCACTACCTTCATCAGACACTATTCCGTCACTGTCCTTGCAATCGAACTTGCAGTGATCGTCATTGCCTTGCTCGCTGGTCGTAGCCTTTTCGGGACATTCCAGCAGCTTCGCCCCATAACGCGTATTGCAGCCCTAGCTATTATCGGAATTGCTGGGGTTACGACATTATTGGTCGCTCCGGATCGATATGGAGCATCGATCCATCTGATAATCACCATTATTCATTGCCTATTCGCGGTGGCGGCGGCAGACATGCTGGCTTCGTTCACGCGGTCGGAGCGACGCGATCTGGCCATCGCACTTGCTCTCGGCCTCACTGTATATGGCGTGATATCCTATGCGCTCGCTCTGAGCGTGCGCAATGATCCCGATTTCAATTGGTGGCGGTTCGGCGCAGGGGTCACCCATGTGCGACATATCGGCTACTATGGCGTTGCATTAACAGGCCTCGCCGGCGGCTTGCTGGTCAGCGCACCAGACAGCCGACGGATGGCGCTTTTCATGCTGCCACTTACGATGGGATTTGCGCTTACAGCGTGGTCCGGCGCCCGGACCAGTTTCATAGCTGCAATCGGGATTACCCTGCTTCTCATCGCACTCGCGCCCCGTGCCGGGAGATTGCGGGCCAGCCAACTCTGCCTGCTCTCCTTCGCCATCGCACTACCTGTGAGCGCGCTGTTCATTCCCGCGCCATTCTGGGGAATATGGCGCATCCTCAACACTTCGCTGGCCCAAGGCGGCGATCTCAACTCGTACTCGACTGGAAGGCTGACGATTTGGCGTGAAACGCTTAAGCTCATCGCTGAGCGTCCGCTGTTAGGACATGGGGAGGGACAATTCCGCCAACTCATCACGGTCGAACGCGGATTGATCAATCATCCCCATAATGCCCTGCTGCAGGTCCTTTTCCAGTGGGGCGTCATCGGCACTTTGGCTGTAGTTGTATTGGCACTGAATCCGCTACGAAACCTGCGAAATGCCATTCGCAAAGAGGCCGAGAGCGCGTTTCCGGCAATCGGATTGCTTGGCGGCCTTGGTGCAGTTTCCGTTGTGGATGATCCCCTGTTTTATCCCTTCCCACTGGTAATGGCGATCATAGCGCTGATAATTTTGGCATCTCCAGTGCGAACGCCCGAAGCCACCTCAGGCTAACTCCCGTTCCTCAGACCAACAATGCCTCGCGATTGGTCCCAGGTCCATCGCGAGGCGTCAGGCTTTCAGGCTTTGCCAAGCAGGCGGGCTGCTTCCCGTGTCATCCGATCCAGCAGCTCGGCAGCGCTCGGCACGTCCTGAATCAGGCCGACCCCCTCGCCGACCGGGACATGGGCGACGCTGAAATCTCCAGCCTTGAGAGCCGCATCATATTGGGCGCGGGCGGCCACCGGATCGCATTTCAACTCTTCCAGCCGCCCTTCCCACTCGCGATGCATCGCATTGCGCAGCGCCCGGAAATCATAGGCTTTGGGCCAGTTCTTGCGGCGGAGCACATCGAAGATTTCGCTGCGCGCGGTGGCATCGCCATTGGCCTCGATCGCGGCATCCAGCGCACCTTGCATCGCGAGGCTTTCCCTGGAAGCCCACAAGCGCGTCCCGACCACCACGCCATCCGCCCCCAGCATCAGCATCGCCGCCAGACCCCGGCCATCCGCCACACCGCCAGCGCCGAGCAGCAGCGTGCCGGGCGCGTGGCGGCTCAGCCAGTCCGCCACCTCCGGAACCAGCGTGAAGCTGCTGCGGGCATCATGCCCGGCCGCGCCATGGCCACCGGCTTCGGCCCCTTGCGCCACGATGACCGCCGCGCCCGCTTCCACGCATTGCGGCAATTGGGCGATCCGCTGAATCTGGCATATGAGCACGATTCCGGCATCGGCAATTCGCCGCGCATAGGGGCGCGGGTCGCCGAAGGAGAGAAAGATCGCGCGAGGCCGCAGGGGCTGCGCCAGCACCCAGTCCAGCGCCGACGCATCCTGATCGAGCTTCCAGGTGATGAAGCCGCATCCGAGGCGGTCTTCGGAGCCGGTTCCGGACAAGCGGTTCGCGGCGATATTCCATTCGCGGCTGGTCCATTCGAGATCGCCATAGCCACCGCCGACCATCCCGAACGCGCCCGCCCAGGCGCAGGCAGCCGCCAGTTCCCCGCCAGCCGACAAGGCCATGGGGGCGAGCATCACGGGGCTTGTCAGCCCAAGGCGCGCTGTCAGCCTGGTATCGAGCATTCCCTGCCTCCTCGTTCACCGCCTGCTGCGCGTCGGTGCATGAAAATCCGGTGGTTTCCCCTTAATCCATTGCAGGAATTTGGCGACCTCCACATGATCCCGCAGCAATTCCGGAGCGCACCCGATGCGCGCCAGTTCCGCATTGTCGAATGTCGCATGTATCGTGCGATGGCAGATCGGGTGAAGCGGAACCACCTCGCGCCCTCCCCGGCTCCTAGGAACGGGATGGTGCCATTCGACGCGGCGCCCCAATGGACGGCCGCAGAGCCAGCAATCGCCGCCCTGCCCCTGCGGATCAGGGGACATCGCACTCCGCGACGGCCCGTGCCCGGCCCGAACGCCACAAATACAGTCCTGCGCCCACGATCATTGCCGCGCCGACCATGCTCAGCGTATCGGGCCAGTCATCGAACACCAGCCACCCGGCCGCCAGTGCGACAAGCAGCTGCACATAGGCCATGGGAGCGATCACCGCCGCGCCGGCGCGCGTGGTCGCGGTATAGACCAGCCAGTGTCCGCAACTTGCAGTGAATGCCACCAATACACAGCGCAAGACCACGCCCCAGCTCGGCCAGCCGATCTCGATGCCTGCCAATCCCGTCGCGGCGGCGATCCCGGTCCCGATGCCGAGCATCGCAGCAGCGATGACCGCGGTGTAGAACTGCATGGCCAGCCCGCTCGCCAATCCGGCGGCGATGCGATTGCCAAGCACCAGCATGCTCATGCCCATCGCCGCGGCCAGCGGCAGCAGCACTGCCCAGCCGAAATGCACGAAATTCGGCCGGATCAGCACCAGCATCCCGGCAAAGGCGAGCAATGTGGCGAGCCATACGGATTTCCGCGCGGGCTCCCCCAGAACCAGCGTGGCGAGCAGCGCGGTCAGCATCGGGCTCACGAAGAAGATGGCGGTGGCTTCCACGATCGGCATGATGAACAGGGCGGTGAAGAAGGCTGCCGTGCCCACCGTCATGCCGAAGCCGCGCATCAGCTGAATGCCTGGCCGGGGCATGACGAAAGCGGCCCTGCCTTCCCGAAGGGCAAGAATGGTGCCCAGCACCGTCGCCGCTATCGCAAAGCGCAGCGCCGCGACTGCAATCCCGGGCCACGCGCCGCCAATCGTCTTGATGATGGCGTCGCCGACCGAGAACATGCTGAAGCCCATGACGGCAATCAGCACCCCGCCTCTTTCCAAATGTTGCAAGCCATGGCCCTTTTTCGGTTCGGCGTTCTCATAGCCGAAAAATCGTCAGGTCAAGCAGCAATTCATCGGACGCTGAGCACGAGCAGCAAATCGTGGTTTACCAATCTTTAAACGGCTTGGGTTTAGCTTAGCCCCATGTGCCGGTAAGGCCGGTGCGCGGCCATTCGAGGGGCGATGAAAGCCGAACTTCCACGGAACCTGTTCCGGACGAGCCGGCCCGCGCCTCTGGCGGGGCCCGCTCTCGCATGGAAATCATTCTTTCGCGATTTCAGGCGGGAAGATCTGACAATCTGCCTGCTATCTCTTGCGATCCTTTCCGGTGTCATTATCGCCCTTCATGCGATTGGTGCGGAAGGGCCCGGTGCAAGCTGGCTGGCCGTCAATATTCTCGTCTATTTCAATGTGCTGATCTATGCGGTTCTGATCGACGCGGTCATGCGCATTCTGAAGGCAAGGCCGGAAAAGCCCCTGCACTTCGCCTTCGCTTACATCTTCAGTCGCGCCAATCTTCAGAAGATCGCCTGCGCAATTCCGGTAATCATTGCGGTAGGCGCGTTCATGCCCGGATTCTCGTCCATCAAGAGCTCGATCGAGCTCTTCTCGAGCTTCACCTGGGATACCACCTTCATTGCACTTGACCGGAGCCTTCATGGCCAGGACCCATGGCGCTTGCTGCAACCCTTTCTGGGCTATCCGGGAATCACCCAGCTTCTTTCATCGGCATACCATCTCTGGTTCATGCTGATCTATTTCGGCCCGATATATTTTGCCGTTTACGGCACGGATCGCATGCTGCGCCTGCAGTTCTTCCTGGCCTTTTTCCTCACCTGGACGATTTGCGGAATGGTGCTTGCCATCGCCTTTGCATCGGTCGGCCCATGCTTCATTGGCCCTCTTCTGGGAAATGGCTATTTCGCGGATCAGATGGGCTATCTGAGCGACGTGCATCGCATCTTCCCACTTTTCACCGTGGAGATCCAAGAGCAGCTCCTCTTGTGGTACAAAGCAGGCGATCATGGCTTGGGACGCGGCATAACCGCGATGCCGTCCATGCATGTGGCTCTGGCGTTCCTGTATGTTCTGGCGATGAGAAGGGTCAGCAAACCGCTTGGCTGGCTGTTCGGCACCTTTTGCCTGCTCATCATGCTGGGCTCGGTTCATCTGGGCTATCATTACGCGGTCGACGGATATGTCGCGATCGCAGTGACGGCGGCAATCTGGGCAGCCGCCGGGGCGCTAGCAAAGAGGTTGCGGACCATGCCAGCCCCCATGGCTCTCCTCGCTCGTTCGAATGGAAGTATGAAGCTCGCCGCGACATCGACAATATGATCCGGCAGGCCATTGACGAGCGAAACTGAAAGCGCCCGGCGCCAACCTCGGCCTTAGGACAATATCAACGTTCGTCATTTATTCACCACGTTCAATCAGGCGTTTTCGATCCATATTCAATGGCTCGGCGACTGAGCGAAGCCAGGAAGCGACCCGCGGGGAAATAGCAAATGAGCGCATTTGGACGTAAGAACGGCATTGGCGGAATGGGCCCTGGCGCCCGTCCGACCTTTGGCGTGGCACGGCCGATGAAGAGTGGCGGAACGCAGAGCGAGAAGCCCGCGCGCGGCCCCGTCCCTGGCGGAGGTCAGTTCCCCGCCATCCCCGGAGAGCTTACCGAGCCTTCCCAGGCAGGTGCCGTCAGCCCGGCCGGCAAGGGCGATGCGATGAGCCGCCTGTCCGACCGCGCGAACAATGTGGTGGACAACGAGCACAAGCTGGAAGGCTTCGAAGCCAGCGTCCACAAGATCAAGGAACAGGTTCTGCCCCGCCTGCTGGAGCGCGTGGACCCCGAAGCAGCCGCCACGCTCAGCAAGGAAGAGCTGACCGAGGAATTTCGCCCGATCATCATGGAAGTTCTGGCGGAATTGAAGATCACCCTGAACCGGCGCGAGCAATTCGCCCTGGAGAAGGTGCTGGTCGACGAATTGCTGGGCTTCGGCCCGCTGGAGGAATTGCTGGGCGACCCCGATGTCTCCGACATCATGGTGAACGGCCCGAACCAGACCTATATCGAAAAGAAGGGCAAGCTCCAGCTCGCCCCCACGAAATTTCGCGACGAAGCGCATCTGTTCCAGATCGCCCAGCGCATCGTCAACCAGGTCGGCCGCCGGGTCGACCAGACAACGCCGCTCGCCGACGCCCGTCTGAAGGACGGCAGCCGCGTCAACGTGATCGTGCCGCCGCTTTCCCTGCGCGGCACGGCGATATCGATCCGTAAGTTTTCCGAGAAGCCGATCACCATCGACATGCTTCGCGACTTCGGCTCCATGAACGACAAGATGGCGACCGCGCTGAAGATCGCCGGCGCCTGCCGCATGAACATCGTGATCTCCGGCGGCACCGGCTCCGGCAAGACCACCATGCTCAACGCCCTCTCCAAGATGATCGATCCGGGCGAGCGCGTGCTGACCATCGAGGACGCGGCGGAGCTTCGCCTGCAGCAGCCGCATTGGCTTCCGCTGGAAACCCGCCCGCCGAACCTGGAAGGGCAAGGCGCGATCACGATCGGCGACCTGGTCAAGAACGCGCTGCGTATGCGCCCGGACCGGATCATCCTGGGCGAAATCCGCGGCGCCGAATGTTTCGATCTGCTCGCCGCGATGAACACCGGCCACGACGGATCGATGTGTACGCTCCACGCCAACAGCCCGCGCGAATGCCTCGGCCGTATGGAAAACATGATCCTGATGGGCGACATCAAGATCCCGAAGGAGGCGATCAGCCGCCAGATCGCGGAATCAGTGGATTTGATCGTTCAGGTGAAGCGCCTGCGCGACGGTTCGCGCCGCACCACCAACATCACCGAAGTGATCGGCATGGAAGGCGATGTGATCGTGACCCAGGAGCTGTTCAACTTCGAATATCTCGACGAAAGCGAGGACGGCAAGATCATCGGTGAATTCCGAAGCTCCGGCCTGCGCCCCTACACACTCGAAAAAGCGCGGCAGTTCGGGTTCGATCAGGCTTACCTGGAAGCCTGTCTCTGAGGCCTAGCCGCTCGTCCAGTCGTGAACGGCGAAGGCGAAGAAAACCAGCGCCGTGAACAATGACAGGATCGACACGGTCGGCCAGGGCATGAAGCCCACCGAATCCAGCCGGGTGCGCTTGAAACGCTGCCTGTCCTTCCAGCTTGCGAAGCCGGAAAAAACAAGGAACGCCATGCCCAGCAAGGCAAGTTTTACGACGTCCGGATAAAGCCGGATAAATTGAACGCCCATGGTCATGGAATGCGCCCATAGTGCAAGTGATCCGGCGACTCAATCAACATGCTTGATCGAAACGCGATGCCCCCTAAAGCGGGGGCATGGCCAACTCGCCCCAGTCGCGTCCTCTCCTCGCACTCAGTCTCCGCCTTCTCGCAGTCGTCTGTCTTTCCACCATGGCCATGCTGGTGAAGCTCGGCGGGGATCATGGGGTGCATCTCTTCGAGATCATGTTCTGGCGCCAGTTCATCACGGTGCCGCTGATCCTCGCCTGGCTGTTCTTTCACAGGCAGCTGTTCCTCCTGAAAACCCCTCAGTTCGGCGCCCATATCCGCCGGGCGGGCCTGGGCGTGTTCGGCATGTCGCTGATGTTCGGCTCGTTTCTGGTCCTGCCGCTGGCGGAGGCGACGACCCTGAATTTCACGGTGCCGCTATTCGCCACCCTGCTGTCCATGGTGATGCTGAAGGAGCATATCGGGCTGTGGCGCTGGTCCGCGCTGGCCATGGGCTTTGCGGGCGTGATCGTCATCACCCAGCCGGGCAGCGGCCACCTGCCCGCGCTGGGCGCCGCGCTGGGCCTGGGTTCGGCATTCCTGATGGCGCTGCTGTCGATCTACATCAAGGATCTCAATCGATCCGATCACCCGCTGACCATCGTTTTCTGGTTTGCGGCCCTGGGCGCGCCGCTCACGGCGCTGAGCCTGCCTTTCGTGATGACGCCGCATGACGGCACGACCTGGGCGCTGCTGATCGCAACCGGGCTGGCGGGCACGGCGGCCCAACTCCTGCTTACACTGGCCCTTCGCTTCGGTGAGGTTTCGAGCGTGATCGTGATGGATTACACGGGCTTGATCTGGGCCACGCTTTACGGCGCGCTGATCTGGAACCACCTGCCGCCCGCCGCCACATGGTTCGGCGCCCCGCTCATCATCGGCGCGGGGCTTATCATCATCTGGCGCGAACATGCACTCTCTCGCGCGCATACCCTAGGTGTCACGCAGCCTTGAAGGAACCGGGCATCGTTTACAGCGTTGGGCAGGGAAAAGCGCGAATGCGCGAACGGATAGATGGAAGGAACTCCTATGCTCCGCAAAATTCTGTTGGCCGTGGCCGCCGGTTCGATCGCCCTTGCCGCAACCGCCTGCAACACTGTCAAAGGCGCTGGCCGGGATATCGAATCGGTAGGCGAAGCGGGGGACAAGGCTCTCTAGGGCCAGGACCTGGAGCCGGACAATTCGCGATCGACCCAATGCCCGCCGGCTTCCGGCGGGCATTTGTCTTGCGCCGTTCATAATTAATGCCGTTCACAATTAATGATCGAGTCAGGCGGGGGCGGGCAGGAGGCCGCACTGAAGCTGAGAACAGAAGGAAACATGGATGATTCGCAATCTGCTGCTTGCCTTGATGCTGGGAACCATCGCGATCGGCGCAACCGCCTGCAACACGGTCAAGGGTCTGGGCCGGGATATCGAATCCGTGGGAGAAGCAGGCGACCGCGCGATATGATGGCCGCTGCGGCTCACGCCTTCCGGTAAACCAGGGTCAGGTTGTTCGCGGGCATCTCGATGCGCCGTGTGCGGGCAAAACCACGGCTTTCGGCAAGGCTGTCCAGGCTGCTCAGCTGACGCAGGCCCCATTGCGCATTGCGCGCCTTCAGATTTTCGTCGAACGCGAGATTGGTGGGGGCCGTTTCCACATCCGCTTCCAGATAAGGCCCGTAGAGGACCAGCGGGGCGCCTGACGCCAGCAGCGCCTGACCCCCGGCGAACAGACCCTCAGTGGCTTCCCACGGGCTGATGTGAACCATGTTGATGCAGAGAATCGCATCGGCGCGGGATATCGGCCAATCGCGCATTTGCGTGTCGAGATACAGCGGAGCGCGAAGATTGGGCGTTCCCTCGTCCACCCGCCAGGCCGCAATCGAAGCCAGCGCCTCGCGCGACGGATCGCTCGGCTGCCACTCCAGACCGGGATAGCGCCCCGCAAAATAGATGGCATGTTCGCCCGAACCGCTGGCGATCTCGAGCAGCAGCCCGTATCGGGGCAATTCCTGGTCAAGGATAACCGCCAGCGGTTCGCGGTTGCGGGCAGTGGCAGGGGCATGTTGCTTCATGTCAGAGCTTTCCCATTCGGCAGGCCGAACATCGCGCTCGTTAGCCGGTGAACCGGCGCGCAGCGCGCAGCAAGGCGTCGTGTTCGTGGATGAAGCGTCCTCCGGCCTTCTCGCGCGCCAGGCCAAGCATGGCTTCGACCAGCCGCTCCGCCGAGATCGATCGCCATGCCCGATAGCGGCCATTCAGGAACAGATCCATTATCGGGCTTAGAAGCATAATCAGGCGCTCCCCCAGCCTGGAATCGTCGGCCCTCGCCCCACGCAACAGTCCGGGGCGGACAATATCCAGCCGCGTGAAGCGCAGCTTCATCAGAGCCTGCTCCACTTCACCCTTCACCCGAAGGTAGAGATGCTTGCTGGCCAGGTCCGCCCCCGCCGAAGATACGAAGATGAACTGCCTTGCTCCCGCTTCCCGGGCGGCATGGGCGACCGCCAGGACAAGCCGTTCGTCCACCGCGCGAAACGCCTGCTCGTCCTTCCCCGCCTTGCTCCAGGTCGTGCCCAGCGCACAGATAACCGCTTCCGGCTGCAACGCCCACAAGGTTTCGGCCCAGTTCTCCGTATCGGCCACGAACATTTCCATTCGGGCGCCCGGCGGCAATTCCATCCGCTGCCGCGCGATCGCCCCCAGACGGATGCCGGGCAATCCGACGCAGCGAGCGATCAGCGTCCTTCCCACAAGCCCCGTCGCGCCGACCAGCGCGATGCGCATGTCAGACATTGCGCAGACCCGCCGGCGTCCTGCCGAAAATATGGGCATGCTGATCGATCGCATACCGGTCGGTCATTCCGGCAATGAAATCCGCAATATGGCGGCTGCGGCCCGGCTCGATGTCCGGCAGGGTTTGGAACCAGCGTTCGGCAAGCAGGGAGCTATCCCGCAAAAACGCCGAAAACAGCCTGGCTATGACCTCGCGGGCCGTTTCCGCCGCCGCCGCCTGATCCGGATGATAATATAATCTGTCATACATGAAGCGCTTGAGCTTTCGCTCCTCGACTGCCAGCGTCGGAGAAAACGACGCCAACGGGCGGCCCGCCGCGCGGATTTCCTCAATGGAGAGGACGTCTCGCGTATTCTCGCGCGTCTGCGCGACCAGATCGTTCACCATCAGGCCGATCTGGCCCCGTATCAATTCCCGCAAGCGCCTGTCCTGCGGGGCATGGGGGAAACGCTTCTCGACCCGGCGCCATTGATCCGCGATGAAATCCAGCGTGAGCAGGTCGTCCAATTGCAGGAAGCCGGCCCGCAAGCCATCGTCTATATCGTGATTGTCATAGGCGATGTCGTCGGAAAGCGCGGCAACCTGCGCCTCAAGCGACGGCCAGCTGCCAAGCTCCAGCGGAAACGCCGTATCCAGTTCGGCAAGCGCCCAGTTCGGCGCCACGACCGGCCCATTGTGCTTGGCCAGGCCTTCCAGCACCTCCCAGCTCAGATTCAGGCCGTCATGATCGCAATAGGGGCTTTCCAGCCGCATCAGAGTGCGCAGAGACTGGGCGTTGTGATCGAAACCGCCGCACGGGCGCAGGGCTTCATCCAGCGCCTGCTCGCCCGCATGGCCGAAGGGCGGATGGCCGATATCATGCGCAAGGCAGAGCGCTTCGGCCAGATCCTCGTCCAGGCCAAGCGCACGCGCCACCACCCGGCCGATCTGCGCGACCTCGAGGCTGTGGGTCAGTCTGACGCGGTAATGATCGCCGTCGGGGGCAATGAACACCTGCGTCTTGTGGCGCAGGCGGCGAAAGGCGATGGAATGAATGATCCGGTCGCGGTCGCGCTGAAATTCGGTACGGGGGCCGCGCGTTCCGGTGCGATCCTCAGCAAACTCGCGGCCACGCGACTGCGCGGGATCGGCGGCAAAGGAAGTGCGGGTCATCGGTCGCGAGTGCTACGCATTCGGACAGGGGTTGGCAATGGGCGAGGCCGCTGCCAACCCCTGTCCGTTCAATCCTCGCCGAGAATCCAGTCCGCCGCCTTTTCCGAATGTATCCGCGTGCAATCGTAAATCGGCAGCACATTGGCATCCACATCCACCAGCATTTCCAGTTCCGTGCAGGCCAGCACGATCGCCCGGGCGCCTTCCTGCGCCTTTACCGTGATAATGGTCTTGAGCGTCCGCTCCGCACTGCGCGTAACCTTGCCGTGCATCAACTCTTCATAGATGATCCGGTCCAGCGCCTCGACATTGCGCATGTCGGGCGGCAGCAGATCTATCCCATGCGCCACCAGCCGCTGGCGGTAGAAGCTCTCCGTCATGACATTGCGCGTGCCCATCAGCGAGGCGATCTTCACACCATCCGCGCCCATGCGTTCACCCACGCATTCGGCGATGTGAAGGATGGGGATGCTCACCGCATCGGCAACCCGGTCATAGACCTTGTGCATGGAATTGGCGCCGATTATCACCGCCCCCGCCCCGGCCTGCTCCAGCCGCCGCGCCGAAGCGATCAGCACTTCCGCCGCGCGGTCCCAATCCTCGGGCGAGGTCAGTCCGCTCAATTCCGTGAAGTCGAGACTTTCTATCAGCAGGGGCGCACTGGCCATCGGAAAGCCAGCACGCTGCTGAATGATCCGATTGATATGCTCGTAATAGGTACGGGTCGAAACCCAGCTCATTCCGCCGATCAGACCAAGTTTACGCAATGTCCCGATTTCCCGCTGCCACCATGAACCAACCCTGGCAGTCCGCCCATAGCCGAATCAACCGCCGGGGAAGATTAGCTGTGGCGAATATGCGACGGCAAGCATTGCAGGGCCGCTATTCCACTACCGCCCCGCATGACGATCTCAATGCTGGAGCGCCTTGACGATCTCCTCCACCATCTTCTTCGCGTCGGCCAGCAGCATCATGGTCTGATCCATGTAGAACACATCATTGTCGACGCCGGAATAGCCGACACCGCCCATCGAGCGCTTGATGAAGAAGATCGTCTTGGCCTTGTCCACATCGAACACGGGCATGCCGTAGATCGGGCTGGACTTGTCAGTGCGCGCGGCCGGGTTGACGACGTCATTCGCGCCGATGATGAAGGCCACGTCGGTCTGCGCGAACTCCCCATTGATGTCTTCCAGCTCGAAGACTTCATCATAGGGCACGTTCGCTTCCGCCAGCAGCACGTTCATGTGGCCGGGCATCCGTCCGGCAACCGGATGGATCGCATATTTCACCGAAACGCCCGCTTCCTTGAGCAAATCGCCCATCTCGCGCAGCACATGCTGGGCCTGGGCGACCGCCATGCCATAGCCGGGGATGATGATGACCTGGTTCGCTTCCTTCATCAGGAAGGCGGCATCTTCCGCGCTGCCGCGCTTCCATGGGCGATCCACCTTGGCCGCGCCACCGGCGCTGTCGCCGGAACTGTCCGCGCCGAAGCCGCCCGCGATCACCGAGATGAAGCTGCGGTTCATGGCGCGGCACATGATGTAGCTGAGGATCGCGCCCGAGCTGCCGACCAGCGCGCCGGTCACGATCATCGCCGTATTGTGGAGCGTGAAGCCCATCGCCGCGGCGGCCCAGCCCGAATAGGAATTGAGCATCGAGACGACGACCGGCATGTCCGCCCCGCCGATCGGGATAATCAGCAGGAAGCCGATCAGGAACGACAATAGGGTGATGGCCGCGATCACCTCGATCGACTGATCGAGCGTGAAATAAGCGGTCAGCCCAACGATCAGCGCCAGCGTGCCCAGATTGATCACATGGCGGGCAGGCAGCAGGATCGGCGCCCCGCTCATCTTCCCGGCCAGTTTGAGGAAGGCGATGACGGAACCGGAGAAAGTGATCGCGCCGATGGCGATGCCCAGCCCCATTTCGACCCGGCTGACCGGATTGATGACGCCATCCTTCAGGATCTCGAACGCGCCGGGATTGAGATAGGCAGCCCAACCCACCAGCACGGCGGCCAAGCCGACGAGGCTGTGGAAGGCAGCCACGAGCTGCGGCATGTCGGTCATCGCGATCTTGCGGGCAATGACCCAGCCGATCCCGCCACCGATCGCGATCGCGATCAGGATTTCCGGCAGGCCCGCGATGTCATGCGTGACCAGCGTCGTCACCACCGCGATCAGCATGCCGACCATGCCGAAGCGATTGCCGCGCCGGGACGATGCCGGCGACGAGAGGCCGCGCAGCGAAAGGATGAAAAGAACGCCGGCCACGAGATAAGCGAGCGCAACCCAAGGATTCACGGCATGGGCGACATCCGCGCCCGTCGATGCGCAGGCCGGGCCTGCTCCCGAAATCATCATTCCGGCGAAAGCCGGAAGCGCCAGCCACCGGCGCGCATTCTTGCGACCCGAGGTTCCAGCCTGGGCCGGGGTGACGTCAAGATAGCGGGAGCCCATCACTTGCGCTCCTTCTTCTTGTACATCGCCAGCATCCGTTCGGTCACGGCGAAGCCGCCGAAGATATTGACGCTCGCCAGCACGACGCCGACCAGCCCGAGCCACTTCGCAGCCGGAACGCCTGCGGCGGCAGCCGCGATCAGGGCGCCGACAATGATGACCGACGAGATTGCGTTGGTGACCGCCATCAGCGGCGTATGCAGCGCCGGAGTGACCGACCAGACGACGTAATAGCCCACGAAGCAGGCCAATACGAAGATCGACAGGATAGAGATGAAATCCATTTGCGGCCCCCTTCCCGCTCAGCCCGACAGGCGCTGATTGACGACCTTGCCGTCCTTGGTCAGGCGCACGGCATCGCCGATTTCCTCATCGAGGATCGGCCTGCCCTGCTCCTTGTCCCAGAAGGCGGAGAGGAAGTTGTAAAGATTGCGCGAGAACAAGGCCGATGCATCAGCCGCGAGATGCGCGGGCGTGTTGGAATAGCCCATGATCTTCACACCATGACGTTCCACCACCTGATCGGCCACGGAACCTTCGACATTGCCGCCCTGCGCGACCGCGAGGTCGAAAATGACGCTGCCAGGCTTCATCGAGGCGATCTGGGCGTCTGAAATCAGGCGCGGCGCGGCCCGGCCCGGAATCAGCGCCGTGGTGATGACGATATCCTGCTTGGCGATATGGCTGGAAACCAGCTCGGCCTGCGCCTTCTGGTATTCCTCGCTCATCTCGGTGGCGTAGCCGCCCGCGCCCTCACCCTCGATCCCGGCCACGCTCTCCACGAAGATCGGCTTGGCGCCGAGCGACTGGATCTGCTCCCTGGTGGCGGAACGCACATCCGTGGCGGAAACCTGCGCGCCCAGACGGCGGGCCGTCGCGATGGCCTGCAGGCCCGCCACGCCCACGCCCATGACGAAGCAGCGCGCCGCGGTGATCGTGCCTGCGGCGGTCATCATCATGGGAAAGGCGCGGCCGTAGGTATCGGCGGCGGCAATCACCGCCTTGTAACCGGCAAGATTGGACTGGCTCGACAGCACGTCCATGGATTGCGCACGGGTGATACGCGGCATGAATTCCATGGCCAGCGCCTCGATTCCCGCCGCCGCATAGGCATCTATCCGGGGACGCTGCCCGAACGGGTCCAATACCGCCGCCAGCAAGACACCCGGCTTGGCGCCGGCCAGCAAGGCAGGTTCCGGCCCCTGAACGCCGAACACGATGTCCGCATCCTTGACCACCGGATCGAGCGCGCCGACTTCGGCGCCAGCTTCCCGGTAGGCCTCGTCGCTGATCGAAGCATCCGCTCCAGCGCCGGTCTCCACGGCGACAACAGCCCCAAGAGCGATGAATTTCTTCACCGTTTCCGGGGTTGCCGACACCCTGCTCTCGCCGTCCGCCCTTTCCTTAAGGACGGCGATCCTCACTGAAGCTGCCATCGAGGTCAGGCGATCAGGATAAGCACTAGCAGCACGATCAACGCGATGATCGGCGCGGCCCACTTAATCATCGTGATGAAGCCGCTGTAGGTCTTTTCAGCGGCTTTCATGTCATTTGCCGAACCCATGAACTGCTGTCCCTGTTCTTGAAGAATGATGTCGGGAGGCTCTACCGCCCATGGCAGGGCGGTCAAGTGCGCAATATCGCTTCATGCCCTGCATTCTTGCCATTCCTCACTACACCCATGGACCGCCTTGCCGATCAGCCTTAATCAGACCTTTACTCCTGCTGGCTAAATCCTTGTTCGTGCCAGATAGGGACATACGGGGGACCATGGCGGAACCGGAACAACGCCTGCTCATGCTGATCGACGATGAACCGGCGCAAAGCCGGTTGATCAGCGCGCTCGCCGCCCGCGAGGGTTGGCGCACGATCGTGGTTGGCGATTCGGAAACGGCGATCGCCACACTGGGCACGCGCGATGGAATGCAACTGGGCGCGATCATCCTGGACCAGTGGGTGCCCGGGGATGACGCATGCGCCCTTATTTCAGAACTCAAGGTCCGCCGCCCCGCCCTGCCTATCCTCATGCTCACCACCAGCGCCTCGCCACTGCTGGCGGTGGAAGCGATGCGGGCCGGAGCCACGGACTATCTCGTGAAGCCGGTGGCGCCGGACCGGCTGATGCAGGCGCTGCGCAGCGCGACCACTCGCGAAACGCCGCGCGACGAATTGCAGCCCCTGGCCGAAAAAATGCCGGCCACGCTCGATTTCGACGCCATGATCGGCACCGCCCCCGCCTTTCGCGATGCCCTGGCGAAAGCGGCCAAGGCCGCTCGCGGCCACGCACCGCTGATCATCGAAGGCGAAAGCGGAACCGGCAAGGAAATGCTGGTCCGCGCGATCCACGCCGCTTCGCCGAGAGCGAAGGCGCCGCTGCGCATCATCAATGTCGGGTCGGTTCCGGCCAACTCGATCGAATCAATGCTGTTCGGGCATGAAAAAGGGGCGTTCACCGGAGCTTTCGACCGTCAGATCGGGGCATTGCAGCATTGTGACGGCGGCACCCTGGTGCTCGACGAGATCGACCTCCTTCCGCCTTCCGTCCAGGAAAGGCTGGGCGAGGCGATAACCACCGGCCAGGTGCGCCCAATTGGCGCAAACCACCGCTTTCGCGTGGACATCCGCTATATCGCCGCGGCCAATACCCGATTGCAGGATCTGGTCGAGGACGGGCTGTTCGACGGCAATCTGCTCAACGCCCTGTCCATCACCAGAGTCACCCTCCCCGCGTTGCGCGACCGGACCGGAGACATTCCTGGCCTGTCGCGGCATTTCCTTCACCGCATCGGCGAACAGCCGGGCCTGCGGCCTCTCGGCATAACCGACAGCGCGCTCGCCTTGCTGGCGGCCTATGACTGGCCCGGCAATGTAAGGCAGCTTCAGGCGGTGCTGTTCAGAGCAGCCGTATTCTGCGAAGGCGAAGCCCTCACCGCCGACGATTTCCCGCAATTGAAGGAACTCCTCGGGACCAGCGCAAGCCCGCCCCCGCCGCTGCAGGAAAGCGTCGGGGTGATGCTGTTCACAGCCGACGGAAATCTGCGGCCTCTCGAAGATATCGAAGCCGATATCATCCGCCTCGCCATCGGGCATTATCGCGGCCGGATGACGGAAGTGGCGCGGCGCCTCGGCATCGGGCGCTCGACGCTCTACCGCAAGCTCGGCGATCTCGGGATCGAGAATTCCAACGCGGCCTGAGGGCGCGCCTCCCGGGAAAGCTACTCAGGCAGTTCGGAAAAATCGGTAAGCGCCGCGTCGCGCATTCCGCGCCACACATTGCGGGCCTGCACGGTTTCCGCGACATCATGCACGCGCAGCAATTGCACGCCCGCATTCATCCCGGCGATCGCGACGGCCAGCGAACCGCCCAGCCGCCGATGCACGGGCGCTTCGTTCGAAAGAGCGCCGATGAAACGCTTGCGGCTCGCACCCAGCAGGATCGGATGGCCGAGCGCATGATAAAGCGGCAGGGCGTTCAGCACCGCAAGGTTGTGGGCCAGCGATTTGCCGAAGCCGATACCCGGATCTAGGATGATGTTCGCGCGCGCGATTCCCGCTTCGACTGCCGCATCCCTGCGCGCCTCCAGCCAATCGAACACATCCAGCGCGGGCATTTCGTAGTCCGCGCAGTCATGGAGATCCTGCCCCTCGCCCGGCGCATGCATGAGCACCACCGGAACGCCGGTTCCTGCCGCGAATTCCAGGGCGCGCGGATCATGGCGCAGCGCGGAAACGTCATTGATGATCCGGGCGCCGGCCTGCAACGCCGCTTCCATGACACCTACACGGCGGGTATCGACGCTGATCGCTGCTCCCATCGCCGCCAGATGCTCGATTGCGGGAATGACGCGCTTCAGTTCATCCCCTTCCCACACTGCCGCCGCGCCGGGCCGGGTCAATTCCCCGCCCACGTCGATCAGCGCCGCCCCCGCTTCGAGCATGGCAGCCGAATGATCGCGGGCCTCCACGGGATCATCCAGGAATTTGCCGCCATCCGAGAAACTGTCCGGCGTGACGTTCAGTATCCCCATCACTTGCGGCTGATCCAGCCGGATGCTGCGCTCGCCACCCGTTCTCAGCGCAAGCATCAGCGGCGGGTGAGCGATGCGCAGGTCGGCCCATTGCGCTTCCGCCCGCGATCCGAGATCGGCGGGCAAGGCCGCCAGCGCTTCCGTCATTTGAGCAGCCGACACGCGCCTTCGCGAAACTATCCGGCTTCCTTCGCGTACGATCAGGGCGAAGCGATGGGCATAAACCATCCCGCCGCCGAGCCGGATCGCTTCCCCTTCCTCGCTCTGAGGGCTTTGCGAAAGGCCGATCGGGCGAATGTAGATCTTCCGGGTCAGGGCACGTCTCCGTTCGCGATCAACCTATCGAGCCACGAATGGCGCGCTATTCGTCCTTCGGCAAGCTCGGGACGAAGGGACTGGAGTTCAGTCCTCGACCGTCAGCAGGAACAACTGGCGCAAGGCGTCGAGCGGCTTTGCCGAGCCCTCGTGCTGGAGATGCCAGAAAGTCCAGCCATTACAGCTGGGCGCGTTTTGCAGCACCTTGCCGACATGGTGGATCGAGCCGGTTTCCTTGCCCGCTTCAACGGAACCGTCGGCGCGCACAACGGCACTGAAACGGCGCTTCTTGTCGAAAATCTCCGTGCCCGGCGCGATCCAGCCGGCTTCCACCAAAGCGCCGAACGCCACGCGCGGCGCTTCCTTGCGGCTCTGCATTGTCGTCAGGGCGCTTTCGTCCAGCGGCAAGGCCATTTCGATCCGTTCGCGGGCGGCTTCGCGATAGATGTCCTCACGCTCGCAGCCGATCCATTCACGCCCGAGGCGCTTGGCCACCGCGCCGGTCGTGCCGGTGCCGAAGAACGGGTCCAGCACCACGTCGCCCTTTTCGGTGGTCGCCAGCATGACGCGATAGAGCAGCGCCTCCGGCTTCTGCGTCGGATGGACCTTGTGCCCCGCCTTCTTTAGCCGTTCCTGCCCGGCGCAGATGGGGATGACCCAGTCCGAACGCATCTGCAATTCGTCATTCAGCGTCTTCATGGCGCGATAGTTGAAATGATACTTCGCCTTTTCCCCCATCGAGGCCCAGATCAGCGTTTCATGCGCGTTGGTGAAGCGCGTGCCCCGGAAATTCGGCATCGGGTTCGACTTGCGCCAGACGATGTCGTTCAGAAGCCAGAACCCCATGTCCTGCATCATCGCGCCGACGCGGAAGATATTGTGATAGCTGCCGATCACCCAGATTGCGCCGTCGGGCCTGAGCACCCGGCGCGCCTCGGCAAGCCAGGCCCGCGTAAAGGCATCGTAGGCCGCGAAGCTATCGAAATGGTCCCAGTCATTCGTAACCGCATCGACATGGCTGCCGTCCGGCCGGTTGAGATCGCCGCCAAGCTGGAGATTATAGGGCGGATCGGCGAAAATCAGATCGACCGAAGCATCGGGCAGGCTGCGCATAGCCTCCACGCAATCGCCCGCCAGGATCTGCCCCAGCGGCAATTTGGCCCGCACCTGATCTTCGGACGCGCGGACACGCGCCCGGGCTTTGGTCAATACCTGCCCCATAACCGTCCTTTTACCCCCATATTTATCCACAGGGTGAGTCCAATGGAGTCCCGCGTCAAGCTCGGTTTGGCTCGGGAAGCTCTCAGATCATGGTTAACAGGGGCCTAAGAAGGGCAGGAACACAACGAGTCCGGCACAGCATCTGGCCCTCGATCGCCCCAGGCGACTCGATATGTTGCGGTGTGGCCGGGAAGACTCGGCCCCGAAAATTTTTTTCGATTACAGCAGTTCCAGTTGCGCCACGGGGGCGAAACTGCGGCGATGCAACGGGGTTGGCCCATGGATGCGCAAGGCTTCCAGATGATCCCGGGTGCCGTAGCCCTTGTTCCGTTCCCATCCGTAATGCGGGTGGGAAAGCGCCGCCTGGCACATCAGGCGGTCACGATAAGTCTTGGCGATGATCGATGCCGCGGAAATGCAGGGTTCGAGGGCATCGCCGCCCACGATCGGCCGGGCCGGCCACCGCCATTCCCGCCGTCTCCCCATCGGCGTCAGATTGCCATCGACCAATACCTGCCCCGGTTCCCGCCGGATGATTTCACACAGGCCGGCCACCGCCTTGGTCATCGCCAGCATGGTCGCGCCAAAGATGTTCAGGCTATCGATCTCATCCACTTCCACCACGCCCACGGCCCAGGCGCATCGTGCGCGGATCGCGCCTTCCAGCTGCTCCCGGCGCGCTGCGGTGAGCTTCTTGGAATCGTCCAGCCCGGCCGGGCGAGGCTTGCACAACAGCACCGCCGCGGCCACAACAGGGCCGGCAAGAGGCCCTCTGCCGGCTTCATCGACCCCGAAAACGACCTCCTGCCCGCCAATTTCGGACCCAAATGCGGGATGAGGTGTTCCTGCCAGCATGTTCCCACGCAAATACATATCCGCCCTGATCCTATCCGCCACATTCATCTCCGCAAGCTGCGGAGCGGAAAGTGTCGGGGACAAACAGACCGACAGCGTTTCAGCTCAGGAAGCGGGAAGCCTGGCCAATCCCGAAGCAATATTCGAGATCAGCGAGCGCGGCACCTTCGACGAGCCCTGGGCCATGGCGTTCGAACCAGGCACCGGCAATCTGTTCATCACGGAAAAGCGCGGCGCCATCAAAGTCGTCCGGCCCGATGGCCGGACCGGCTCGGTAGGTGGCGTGCCCCGCGTGGATTACGGGGGCCAGGGCGGGTTGGGCGATTTCGTTTTCGCGCCGGACCATGCGGACAGCCGCATGGTCTATCTGAGCTGGGCGGAAGCGGGCCAGGGTGACACGCGCGGCGCGGCGGTGGGCCGGGCGAAGCTCGCCTGCGCGGAAACCGGCGATTGCCGGCTCGAAGGGCTGGAGGTCATCTGGCGGCAAGATCCCAAGGTCAGCGGACGCGGCCATTATTCCCATCGCATCGCCTTTTCGCCGGATGGGGAATATCTCTTCATCGCCTCGGGCGACCGGCAGAAGATGGCCCCCGCGCAGGACGTTTCCAACAATCTGGGCGCGATCGTGCGGCTCAAGCCCGACGGCAGCCCGGCCCCCGGCAATCCATTCGCGGAAAAAGGCTCCGCCAATCCGGAACTGTGGTCGATCGGACACCGCAACATCCTGGGCCTGCGGTTCGACGCCAGCGAGCAATTATGGGATCTGGAGCATGGCCCGCGCGGCGGCGACGAGCTTAATCTCGTGAAACCCGGCGCCAATTATGGCTGGCCGCTGGTGTCCGATGGCGATCACTACAATGGAACGCCGATCCCGGACAACGACACGCGGCCCGATCTGGCCGCTCCGGCCATCAGCTGGACCCCGGTGATCGCGCCGGGCAATTTCATATTCTACTCCGGCTCCCTCTTTCCCGAATGGCAGGGCCAGACCCTGATCCCGGGGCTGGAAAGCGAGGCTCTGGTCCGCGTGGAAATCATCGGCGGCAAGGGCGTGGAGCGGGCGCGCTATGACTTCGGCGCACGCCTGCGCGACATCGCCCAGGGGCCGGACGGGGCGATCTGGCTCATCCAAGACGGCCGGAGCGCCCGTTTGCTGAAATTGACGCCGAAGCGCGCCCGGTAAAAACAATCGACATTCAGTGCCCCGCACACTATCGGCGCGCGGCCCATGGCTGATCTGATTCCCCTTTCCGAAATCGAGCCCGCGTTGATCGAGGAATTGCTGGATCGCGCCTTCGAGCCGGATCGCCGCAAACGGACCGCCTATCGCATTCGCGAAGGCATGGAATGGCTGCCGGGCCTTAGCTTCGCCGCAATCGACAACGAAGGCTATCTGGTCGGTACCATCCAGACGTGGCCGATCGCCCTGACCGACCCCAATGGCCGGCCGCATCCGATGCTGCTGGTCGGCCCCGTGGCCGTCCTGCCGGAGCATCAGGGCCGGGGATACGGCAAGGCGCTGATGCTGGCGATGCTGGCGGCCATCGATACCCGGGCACCCTTGCCGCTGGTGATGATCGGCGACGAGGAATATTATGGCCGCTTCTTCCAGTTCCGGGCCGCACTCACCCAGGGATGGCAGGTTCCCGGCCCGGTCGATCCGAAGCGCCTGCTCGTTCGATGCGAGAATCCCGCCACTCTGCCACGCGAAGGCATGCTCGGGCCTTGGCTAGGCTAGAGCGATCTGGCATCGCAATGGCGATGCCTTACGATCCGCCCCCCGAACTTGCCGCGCTGTCGCTGCCGGAACTTGCGGAAGCGGTCGCTTCGCGCAAGCTGCCCCCGCTCGAACAATGGAACCCGGCCGAACAAGGGGAAAGCCACATGCGCATCGCGACGGACGGACGCTGGTTCCACGAAGGCGGCGAAATCACCCGGCCGGCAATGGTGCGGGCCTTCGCATCGCTGCTCCTGCGCGACGATACGGGCAGGCACTGGCTGGTCACGCCATCCCAGAAACTGTCGATCGAGGTCGAGGATGCAGCCTTCGTCGCCACCGACATGGTGGAGAAACAAGGCGCGCTGGCGTTTCGCCTCAATACCGACGATCTGGTTCTGGCCGGCCCGGAAAATCCGCTTCGCGCTACGGGCGATCCTGACGTTCCGGCCATCTATCTGGCCGTCCGGCATGGCTGCGAGGCCCGCCTCAACCGCAGCACTTACGCGCAGCTCGCGGATCATGCCCTGGCGCATGGCGGCGATTGGACCGTCGAGAGCCAGGGCGCCCGTTTTTCCCTGATTCCGCAATGAACAGCCTGTTCGATCATCTGAAGCGGCTGTTCGACGAAGGCCATGCGCGGCGGATAGAGCGCCTGCGCGACGACGGCCAATATGCGCCCCCCGGCGACCCGCGTGCGGCGGCGGTGCTGATCGCGGTCACGGAACGCGCGGAACCCGGAGTATTGCTGATCCATCGGCCCGAGGCGATGCGCTCCCACCCGGGCCAGGTCGCCTTCCCCGGCGGCAAAGTCGATCCCGGCGAGGACGCCATAACCGCCGCCCTTCGCGAAGCGCATGAAGAGCTGGGTCTCGTGCCGCGCAATATCAGGATCATTGGCGCAACCGACGATTTCCAGACCGGCAGCGGCTTTCGCGTCACCCCGGTGCTCGGCGTGATCCCGCCCGACATTCCGATCGTTCCCAATCCGGCGGAAGTCGATCAGTGGTTCGAGGCTCCCCTGCGCTTCCTGCTGGACCCGGCCAACCGTGTCGTGCGAAGTGGCGACTTCGGCGGGATGCGGCGCGAATATCTCGAAGTGATGTGGGACAATCACCGCATCTGGGGTGTTACCGCGGCGATCATCGCCAATCTGGCCAGCCGGATTTCCCATGAGCATTTCTGATCGCCTCCCCGATGCGGAATGGACCGCGCGGGAAGATCTGGCCCGCCTTGCCGCAGCGCTTGGCCCGGGCAATCTGCGCTGGGTCGGCGGCGCGGTCCGCGACACGCTGCTCGGGCACGCTGTCAGCGATGTGGATGCGGCGACGCCGCTTCAGCCCGACGACGTGATGAAGCGGCTGGGCAAGGCGCGCATCCGCACCGTGCCCACCGGAATCGCGCATGGCACCATCACGGCGCTGCTGGCGGATGGCAATGTCGAGATCACCACCCTGCGCCGCGACGTTTCGACCGATGGCAGGCGCGCGACGGTGCAGTTCACCGACGACTGGCGGGAGGACGCGGCGCGGCGGGATTTCACCATCAATGCGCTTTATGCCGATCCGCAAACGTTGAAGATCTTCGACTATTTCGGCGGGCAGGAAGATCTCGCGGCACGGCGGGTTCGTTTCATCGGCGATGCACGGGAACGGATACGCGAAGATCATTTGCGGATATTGCGCTATTTCCGCTTCCAGGCCCGCTTCGGGGGAATGCTCGACGAAGAGGCGGAAAGCGCCTGCACCGAATTGCGCGATACGCTGAAGGGGCTTTCCCGGGAACGCGTGGCGATGGAGCTTCTGAACCTGCTCGCCCTTCCCGACCCTTCGCCCACAGTCGACAGGATGCATGGCCTGGGCATCCTGCAGGTGGTGTTGCCGGAAGCGGGGAAGCGCGAGCTTGCCACGCTCGCGCGGCTGATAGCGGCAGAGGCGCGTGCCGGCCTGCCTCCCAAGGCGCTGCGGCGCCTCGCCGCTCTGATCCCGCCCATTGCGCCGATCGCCGAAACGATCGCGGCCCGCCTGCGTCTTTCCGGCAAGCAGCGCAAATATCTCGCCTGCATTGCCGAGCGCACCACGGATGATGCCGATTTTCCGCGCGCCCTCGCCTATCGGGAAGGGTTGGAATGCGCCCGGGACAGGCTGCTGACAGGCGGGTTTCCCATCGACGCGCTGCACGGCTGGCACGTTCCCCAACTGCCCCTCAAAGGGGGCGATATCGTGGCCAGCGGGGTGACGGCGGGGCCACAGATCGCCCGCACCCTGCGGGCAGTCGAGGCGAAGTGGATCGAGGAGAATTTTCCCGGCGCGCAACGCGTCAAGGAAATTCTTGCGGAAACTCTCTCCGGACATTGAATGCGAGTAACCGCCCCAAAACTGCGTTGGATTGCGCGCATTTAACGTTTGGTTACTGGAACTGACCGGGCGATTCACTCATTTAGGCGGGGTGGGATGACCCGACTTCGAGGGAATTCCACGACAGCCCCCTCGGGGCTAGAGCCGCACCGCATCTCCGCTCGAGGTGCATCTTGAAGCTGGCGTTCGTCTTGCGCCAGCGCGGTTTCGATTTTCGCTATCCTGTGCAGATGCGTGGGATGTTTGCGCCGCTTCGGCGCAGGGATTTTTAATGATGAAGTTGGAGTTGGATATGAAGATTTCGAAACTGGCCGCGATCACTCTCGCCGCTTTCGCCACCGTTCCCGCCACGAGCGTCCTTGCTCAGGAGGCCGATGCCGCGGCTGAGGCTCCGGCTGCGGCTCCGGCTCTTGCCGCAGGACAGACGATTTACGGCCCCTCGGGCGAGGAAGTCGCCACCGTGGTCAGTGTGGCGGACGGCAATGTAGTGGTTAACACCGGCACGCAGGAGGCCACCCTCGCCGCCACTGCCTTCACCCAGGGCGAAAAGGGCGCGACGATCGCCTTCTCGAAGGATGAGCTGAACGCCGCGATCGAGAATGCGAACAAGCAGGCGGCCGCGAACCATGAAGGCCATCAGCCCGCGACGGGCGCTCCGGCGACCACCCCGGAAGGTGGCCAGTAAGCCATTTGATTCTTCCTTGAGAAGCTGCCTGCCCCCTCCTGCCATGCGGGAGGGGGCTTTTCTTTGGCTCTTTGGCGCCTAAGAACCGGAGACGGTCAGAACCGATTGTCCCTGGGGAAGCCCGTCGGCGGCAGCCTGCCCGCCGCGCCCCGGGCGACCTTCCACAGCATCACGTCCTTTTCGGAGCGAACCCGCCCGCTTTCTCCGCCCATCGTCCAGCTCAACCCCTCCTCCAGGGCCAGGGTGGTCGCATCCGAAAGCCCGCCATCGCGATAGCGCTGCAGGGTGACGCCCTGCCCCCGCGCCAGAACCGGCAATTCCTCCAGGGCAAAGATCACGAGCTTGCGATTGTCGCCCACCACGGCGACATGATCGTGCCGGGCCGCGATCTCGCGCACCACGGCCAGCTTGACGCCGGGTTTCACATTCATCACCTGGCGGCCCTTGCGGGTTTCGGCCAGCAGCTCTTCCATTTCCGCCGCAAAGCCCTTCCCCGCGCTGCTCGCCAGCAACAGCTGGCCCTTGGGCTTGTATGCCAGCAGGCTCACGATCTGGGCTTCGGATTCGATGTCGACCATGGTCCTGATCGGCTCGCCGAAACCGCGCGCGCCCGGCAGCTTGTCCGCGCCCAGCGTATAGAAGCGGCCGTTATCGGCGGCGACCAGCAGCTTGTCGGTGGTCTGGGCATGGATCGCGAAGGCCGGCCCATCCCCTTCCTTGAACTTGAAGTCGCCATCCAGCGGCACATGGCCCCGGGCGGCGCGTATCCAGCCCCGCTGCGAAAGGATGACGGTGACCGGCTCCTTCTCGATCATGGCGTCCATCGTGAATTCGACGGTCGGCACCGCTTCGGCAATCGTGGTGCGGCGGCGGCCCAACGCCGTGTCCTCGCCATATTCCTTGCGCAGCGCATTGAGATCGCGCTTCACGCGGGTGCGCTGCCGGGCGGGAGATTCGAGCAGCTTTTCGAGTTCGTCCCGTTCGGCGAGCAGATCGTCCCGCTCCTGCCGCAGTTCCATCTCCTCAAGTTTGCGCAGGCTGCGCAGCCGCATGTTGAGGATCGCCTCGGCCTGGCGATCGGTCAGGCTGAATTCCGCCATCATGACCGGCTTCGGCTCATCCTCGGTCCGGATGATCTCGATGATCCGGTCCAGATTGAGAAAGGCGATGATATAGCCTTCCACCAGTTCCAGCCGGGCCGCGATCTTCTCCAGCCGATGGCGGCTGCGGCGCTGCAGGATGTCGATCTGGCTGGCCACCCAGTTGGTCAGCAGTTCCTTCAGCCCCATCACCATCGGGGTGCGGCTGGCGTCCAGCACATTGAGATTGAGCGAGAACCGGCTTTCGAGGTCGGTCAGCCGATAGAGGCTTTCCTTGAGCAGTTCCGGTTCGACATTGCGGCTGCGCGGCACCAGCACGATCCGGATATGCTCATCGGATTCATCGCGCACATCGTCCAGGATCGGCAGTTTCTTGTCCGCGATGGCCTGGGCGATCTGTTCGATCAGCTTCCCCTTCTGGACCATATAGGGGATCTCGCTGATAACGAGCTGCCATTGCCCGCCGCCCAGCCGCTCGATGCCCGCTTCGCGATCCTCGGCTTTCTCCGCTTCGGCCGCGAAGAAACGCCCGCGCACCCGGAATGCGCCGCGTCCCGTCTCATAAGCGTTGGAGATCGCGGCGGGGCTGTCGACGATAACCCCGCCCGTGGGGAAATCCGGCCCATGGAACAGTTCCATCAACCTGGCATGTTCCACATGCGGATTGTCGATCAGTTCCAGCGTGGCGTCGATTATTTCCGCGACATTGTGGCTGGGGATCGAGGTGGCCATGCCCACCGCGATTCCACTCGCGCCATTGGCCAGCAGATTGGGAAACAGGCCGGGGAAGATTTCCGGCTCTTCCTCTTCGCCATTATAGGTGGGCACGAAATCGACCGTGCCCTCGTCCAGCCCCGCCATGAGGCGGATGGCGGTAGGGGTAAGGCGCGCCTCGGTATAGCGATAGGCGGCGGCATTATCGCCATCGATATTGCCGAAGTTGCCCTGCCCTTCGACCAGCGGATAGCGCAGCGCGAAATCCTGGGCGAGCCGGACCATCGCGTCATAGACGCTGGCGTCGCCATGGGGGTGATACTTGCCGATCACGTCGCCCACCACGCGCGCCGATTTCTTGAAGGCGCTGGCCGGATCGAGCTTCAACTGACGCATCGCCCAGAGCAAGCGGCGATGGACCGGCTTCAGCCCGTCCCTCAGATCCGGGAGCGAGCGCGCCGTGATCGTGGAAAGCGCATAGACGAGGTAGCGCTCGGACAGCGCGCTGTCGAACGGCGCATCGACAATCGCATCGAAGGGATCGGGTTCGGTATCGGCAACGGTATCCATGCGCTCCGCCCTATCACCGGCACGGCCCGCGGGTAAGCACGGAACCTTCGCAATCCACCGCCCATTCAGCGAACGAATGCTGAAAGGGAACTTAGGTCATGACAAAGCGCGTATTGATATGCAGGCCGATCACGGGGCTGACATCTCAAAAGGTCCGTCAGTTCGCCTGAGGCAATGCTACAAAAGCTGCATGTCGCGGCTTTCGGGCGGAATATGCGCGATAAGCCCATCGAGATCGGGCGTCAGCACGATCTGGCATGACAGGCGGCTGTAGCGAACCACCCCGGCCGCGAGATCGAGCATATCCTCCTCCTCGTCACTGGCGGGGCGCAGCTTCGCGAACCACTCTTCCGCGATGATGACATGGCAGGTCGAACAGGCCATCTGCCCTTCGCAAGTGCCCTCCAGCGGCATCCCGCAAGCCTGCCCCGTCTCCAGCAGGCTGGAATTTACCTCTGCCTGGGTAGAAACTCTCTCGCCCTGGGCGGTGATGAATTCGACCCTTATCATCGCATATCCTGTCGTTCGGCGGCGGCATTCAGGCTTTCGGCCACCATCTCGATCTCGTCCAGCGTGGTATAACGCCCGAAGCCAAGCCGGATCGAGCTTTTTGCCTGTCTTGCGCTCAAACCCAGGGCCGACAGGACATGGCTTGGCCTGCCGGAGCCGCTCGCGCAAGCCGATCCCGCCGAAAATGCAATCGTCCGTAGATCGGACATCAGCCGCGCGACATCCAGCCCTTCGCGCCGGATATTGAGATTGCCGTGCCAGCGGCTATCGGCGCTGCCGTTCAGCTCCCATTCCGGCAGCAGGGAATGCACCCGTGCCCACAGCTTTTCCACATGCTGCGCATCATTTTCCAACAGCTCTGTCGACAGTCTGGCGGCGACCCCGAAACCCGCGCAAAGCGCCGGGCTGAGCGTGCCGGAACGCAGCCCCTGTTCCTGCCCTCCGCCAGTGAGCAGAGGCTCGAGCACCACCCCGTCCCGTATCCATAACGCGCCGATTCCCTTCGGCCCGTAGAGCTTGTGGGCCGACACCGCGATCATGTCCGCTTCCGCCGGCGGGGCGAGCTTGCCGGCGCCCTGAACGGCATCGCACAGGAAAAGCGCGCCCAACTCCTTCGCTCGCCGGGCGAGCGCATCGACCGGCTGGATGGTGCCGATCTCGTTGTTGACCTGCATCACCGCAACCAGACGCACCGCATCAGGCAAGCCGCAGGCCGGATCGACCAGTCCCGCGCGATCCACCGGCAATATCTCCACCGGGCAGCGCAAGGCCCTGGCCGTATCCAGCACGGCCGCGTGCTCGATCGCCGATACCGCCACGGGGCGGGCATCGCCGGGCGGATGCGAGCCGCGCAAGGCCAGGTTGATCGCTTCGGTGGCGCTGCCGGTGAAGATCACGCGCCCGCCCGGCGGGAAAAGCGCCGCTACCCGGTCACGCGCCAGTTCGACCGCCGCCGCCGCCTGCCGCCCGAACCGATGCGGGCTATGCGGATTGCCGAACCCGGTGCCATCCGGCCCATCGAGCCAGGGCAGCATTGCCTCCCGCGCTTCCGGCGCCAGGGGCGTCGTCGCCTGATAGTCGCAATAGATCATGCGGCCCGCGCTCCGCTGCCTTCCGCCAGCGCGATCCAGCTGTCGCAGAAGCGTTCCACCTCCTCGCGCGTCGTGCTCCAGCCGAAACTGACGCGGATGATCCGGCCGGCCAGTTCGTCGTCCAGCCCCATCGCCTGCAGGACATGGCTTCGCTTGAGGCTGCCGGACGAGCAGGCGCTGCCCTGCGACACGGCAAATCCCGCCATGTCGAAGCGCATCAGCTGCGCGCTGCCGGACATATCGGGCATCGCGATGGCCTCGATATAGGGTGTGGGAGCGGCAAGACGGTCGGCCAGCCGCATTCCGCCGAGGCGGGCGATGGCCGGGGCGAGCCTTTCAATTATCGGTTCCAAAACCGCCGGATCGAGATAGGGGGCGCTGCAGGCTTCCAATGCCGCGGCAAGGCCAAGCGCGCCCGGCAGATTCTCCGTGCCGCGGCGATACCCCCGCTCCTGCCCGCTGGACGGCGCCAGCATGGCGAAATCCTTCACCAGCAAGGCGCCGACACCGGGTGGGCCGCCGAACTTGTGGGCGGAGAGGATCACCATATCCGCCCCGGCCGGCAAGGCGAACTTGCCGGCGCTTTGCGCCGCATCGACCAGCAGCAGGCCGTCCGCCGAATGCACAATCCGCGCAATCGCATCCAGGTCCTGCCCGTTGCCCGTTTCCGAATTGATGGCCTGCACCGCCACAACCGGGCGCTCCCGGCCGTCCACCGCTTCCTCCAGCACGTCGAGATCCAGCGCGCCGTCCGGGCGAACAGGCAGGATCTCCGCGTCCGGCAAGGCTTGCAGCACGGAGTCATGCTCCACCGCGCTCACCAGCCTGGCCCCGCCCTTCGCGCGAGCGAGCGCCATCGCGGCGCTCTCGCTCGCGCCGCTGGTGAAGATCAGCTCATGCGGCCAGCCCAGCGAGGCGGCCGCGCGCGCGCGGGCATCCTCCAGCGCGGCACGGGCAGCCCTGCCCTCGGCATGGGGGCTGGACGGGTTCGCCCATTTGCCCATCCCCTCCGCCACCGCGGCGGCCGCTTCGGGGCGGATCGGCGTCGTGGCCGCATGATCGAGATAAATGCGCAAATGCACTCCATTGCGTAGGAATTGCGAAAAACGGCGAGAACACTATATAGCCTCCACCTTCCCGCGCGCCACCCGCGCGCTCAGTCAGCGCATTCAGACAGGTCATATATGCCCTCAGTTATCTTTCCCGGTCCGGAAGGCCGCCTCGAAGGCCGGTTTCAACCTTCTGCCCGCCCCCGCGCGCCCGTGGCGATGATCCTTCATCCCCACCCCCAGGGCGGCGGCACCATGAACGATCGGATCGTGCAGCGGCTCTACAAGACATTCGCCGATCGCGGCTTCGCGACGCTGCGCTTCAACTTTCGCGGCGTGGGCCGCAGCCAGGGCAGTTTCGACAACGGCATCGGCGAGCTTTCCGATGCGGCCGCCGCGCTGGACTGGGTCCAATCGATCCATCCGGAGGCGCAGACCACCTGGATCGCAGGCTACAGCTTCGGCGCCCTGATCGGGATGCAATTGCTCATGCGCCGCCCGGAAATTCGCGGCTTCATCTCGGTTTCGCCGCCGGCGAACATGTATGATTTCAGCTTCCTTGCCCCTTGCCCCGCATCAGGCATAATCATCCAGGGCGCCGGGGACACGGTGGTTCAGCCGGGGGCCGTGCAGAAGCTGGTCGACAAGCTGCGCACGCAGAAGCACATCACCATCCATCACGATGAGATTCCGCGCGCCAATCACTTCTTCGAGCATGAGCTTGAGGACATGATGCTCTCGGTCGACAAATATCTCGATTTCCGGCTCTCGCCGGAATGCACCATCCGGTAACGAACAGACGGGCTGCTCCCTTGCGGCCCGTCTACCCTGTCTCCTGTCTCCGGGTCAGGCTCCCGCGAACCGCACGACATAATCCTTCGCGAAATCGAGGTAGTTGCGGTTCCAGCAGAATTCGACCCAGCCGGTGCCCTGCTTGCCTTCGATCTCCACGGTGAAAGCCGCCTCGTTGAGGTAGACCTTCGGATCGTATGAATCGAGCTGGATCGTGGCGAAGGCCCTGGCGTGGACCACTGCCCGGCGGTCTTCGCTATCCACCACGGTCACTTCCATGCCTTGCTGCATCATCCGGTCGTCGTAATCGATCCTGTAGTCGACCGAAGCGAGGTGGCGCATCTGCCCATCCTTGAACAGATAGCCGCGCAAGTGATTGTATCCGAAGGATTGCATCTCGAAGAAATGGATCGAGCAATCCTCGGTCGTGGCGTGGAACCATTTGTGATTCTGGTTGAGGCCCCAGATCCGCGGTCCCCATGAGTGATCCCTGATGAGGAAGCCTTCATGCTTTCCGCCCAGGCCGTCGACACTGAATTCCGCGCTGAGGCGGCCATGCTGCTCGGTGCGGTCGTCGCCATAGTAGGGCGGATTGCCCCCGGGGTGGGAACTGAACGCATAGGGCGGGTGCATCGCCTCGAAGCGCCCATGGAACTGGATGCGTTCCCCTTTCCAGTCGAGATCCACGATCCTGTGGGCATCGCGCACGGCCATCACCAGCGGGCCGGTCCGCCAGTCGTCGAAATCCATTCCGTCCGGAACGTCCGCTTCCACTTCCTCGATCACCGGCTCGGGCAAGGCCGGCCCGAACAGATAGGTGCGCACCTTTGCCGGCCCGGTTGCGCGGATCGACGGATAAATGAAGCCGGCAATGCCATGCTCAGGGAACATCAGCATGTGAGCGAGCAATTCCCGCCCATCTTCCCTCAGCTTGTGCCGAAAGGCATGTTCGGCGGGGAAGGACGCAAAATACTCGTTGGTTTCGCTCATCGGCTCGTCTCTTCTTTCAACTCAGCAATTCTTCAGCGCGAAGCGGATTGGCCGGCAAAAAGCAATCCCGCAACTGCACCACAATCGAGCGATGGTCGCAAAATGACGGCACGCCACCCTATCCACCGGCCGATCCACGAGCGGCGGCACCCGAACGGCTAGGGCTGTTCAGCGCTTTCGATGGAGCGGCCGAGCGGCGCCTGGCCGCTTTTGTCGGGCAATGTCCAGATCGCGATATTGAGGACCATGACCGCCGCCAGAAGCAGCATCAGCATGATCTGGCGCCTTGGCCTCCCCTTGCGCCATGCGACGAACGCGCCAAGCAGCAAGGCGATCGCAGCCAGAACGAGAATCGACAATACAGCTTCCATGGTCCCTCAGTCTTCTTCAGGCGGAAGCACTTCATCAAGCGGATTGTGCGCATGCTCAAGTTCCAGCAGCGCAGGAACCCCGTTGTCGTTGCCATGCAAGGGAGCGGCCCGGATCGAGATGTAGCCGCCGAGCAGCATGGCGAGCAGGGGAAGCATCTTGCGCAGCTGCGCGGTGTCGAGTTCGGACCTCTCGGCGGCCGCGCTGGCCACGGATACGATTGCCTCGGGCGATCCGAAGATCGCTTCGAGGAGGGCGGGGCCTGCCGCCATCGACCCGTTCCCCGGGATCAGCACGGCGGCGGCCATCTCGCCATCGCCCCACAGGTTCAGCAGCTTCAACAGCGCGGGAAGCCCCTGCCCTTCAGAGTCATGACGCTGGCAGTAGCGTTTGAATCCGCCCAGCAGGAAAGGCAGCAGGGCATCCGTCCCCGCCGACGCCTGCGTCGGCGTCAAGTTCAAGTGCCGCGACAAAGCAGCCAGGCCACCCGTACGCCGCAGCGTGTCGAGCATCTCGATCATTCGGTTCCCCTCCGTGAAACCGATGCGACCCGGCTTCATATCTTATAACAGGGTTTAATAATATTATTTTACGGAAGGCAACGCTCTTTTCCGGAAAGTTGCTGACATTACTCCCTCACGGATGAAATGAGCAGTAACGCAGGCCCGGAAGCCTGCCTATTTCTTGCCGAACAAGCCCTTTGCAATATCCGCGATATCATCGAAAGCGCTGCCATCCTTGTCGCGATCGAGAATATTGGCGAATTCCATCAGCGAACCCTCGCCGCCGACCGCCTGCACGATCTGCTGCAAGGTGGAAGCGGGCAGCCCGGTCTTGGCGGCGGCCAGCTCGACCGTGTCGCCTTGCATTTGGTGGGACTGGCCCAGGGCCGCGATCGCCTTTTCCGCCAGACCCGGATCGATGCCGAGCTTCGCGGAAAGGTTCGCCACGTCGTCAGGCGCACCGCCGATTCCCTTGAGGATCGTATCGAAAATGCTCATCGCTGCTTCTCCTGTAGAAGGGCATCAAACCCCGGCGCATGATGCCCTTTCATAACAGCGACACAAGTCCAATCTTTGACACAGGCCAACCATCGCGGAGCCGGTGCAAAAAAATGGGGCGGGAAAAACCCGCCCCGCCTTTTCCAGCTTCCGGAGGGAGCCTCAGGCAGCCTGCGGCGCGGCCTGACGCACGCTTTCATCGACATGCGCCTCGAACTGCGCGAAATTGTCCACGAACAGCTGAACCAGCTTCTGGGCGGTGCGGTCGAACTCTTCCTTGTCGGCCCAGGTCGAGCGCGGATCGAGGATAGAGCTGTCCACCCCCGGAACCGCGACCGGCACGTCGAAGCCGAAATTCGGGTCCTTGCGGAATTCCACATTGTTCAGGCTGCCGTCGAGCGCCGCATTCAGCAGGGCGCGGGTGGCCTTGATCGGCATACGGTTGCCCACGCCATATTTGCCCCCGGTCCAGCCGGTGTTGACCAGCCAGCAGGAAACACCGCCCTTGGCGATCCGCTCCTTGAGGAGATTGCCGTAGACGCTGGGATGGCGTGGCATGAACGGAGCGCCGAAGCAGGTCGAGAAGGTCGCTTCGGGTTCGATCACGCCGATTTCCGTGCCGGCCACCTTGGCGGTGTAGCCGGACAGGAAGTGATACATCGCCTGGTCAGGGGTAAGGCGCGCGATCGGAGGCAGCACGCCGAAGGCATCGGCGGTCAGCATGATGACATTGGCCGGAACCGGGCCAAGGTTCTCTTCCGAAGCATTGGGGATGAAGTCGATCGGATAGGCGCCCCGCGTATTCTCAGCGAGCGAACTGTCGTCGAGATCGAGCAGGCGGGTCTCGGGGTCGATCACCACATTTTCGAGCACCGTGCCGAAGCGGCGGGTGGTCGCATAGATTTCCGGCTCGGCCTCTTCCGACAGGCGGATCATCTTGGCGTAGCAGCCGCCTTCGAAATTGAACACGGCGGTATCGGACCAGCCATGTTCGTCATCGCCGATAAGGGTGCGGCTGGCATCGGCCGAAAGCGTGGTCTTGCCGGTGCCCGACAGGCCGAAGAACACCGCCGTCTTGCCATCCGGGCCGATATTGGCCGAGCAATGCATGGGCATCACGCCCTTGGCCGGCAGCAGATAGTTGAGGATGCCGAACACGCTCTTCTTTATTTCACCGGCATATTTGGTGCCGCCGATCAGGATCAGCTTTTCGGTGAGGTTCACGGCGATCACGGTTTCCGAACGGCAGCCATGGCGTTCCGGATCGGCCTGGAAGCTCGGCAGGTCGATGATCGTGTATTCCGGCTCGAAGCTGGAGAGTTCACTCGCGGTGGGCCGAACCAGGAGAGTGCGGATGAACAGATTGTGCCAGGCCAACTCGTTGATTATGCGGACGTTGACGCGATGTTCCGGCTGCGAACCGCCGAACAGATCGGCCACGTAGAGCTTGCTCTTGTCCGCGAGGGCCTTGAAGAAATCTTCCTTCAGTGCGGCGAAGTGCTCCGGCGTCATCGGAACATTGGTATTGCCCCACCAGACCGTGTTTTCCGTTTCCGCATCCTTGACCGTGAACTTGTCCTTGGCGGAGCGCCCGGTATGGCGGCCGGTTTCGACCACGAGCGGGCCGGAAACGGCAAGCAGGCCCTCGCCGTTCTGGATGGCATGCTCGACAAGCGGCGCGGACCCCAGATTGGCGAATATGGAGGCACCGGTCGAAATGCCCTGGCGATCGAGCGAGAAGGAAAGCGAAGCAGTCAAGATCATCTCCTGGGAATCGGCCCGAGGGCCGCGCAATTTCCTGAGGCGGTCCATCGCGCATAGTCGCCAGACAGCCTCACGTCAATTTGACACGATCAAGCTGAAAATCTATCCGCTCCTTTCAGCATATTACCGCATCTGCACAAGCAATAAAAGCCCCCTTGCATTGTCTCCGGCCCCGTCTCGGGATAACGACGGAAAATCAATCCGGAAGCATCGTTTACCGCTGCATGATTTCAGGCAAACCCAATATTCCTCCGGCAGGCGCAGATGCGCCACAGGTTATCGCGCTGGTCGATGACGATCGCAATATACTGACCTCGGTGTCGATCGCACTCCAGGCGGAAGGATTCGCCACCAGGGTCTATTCCGACAGTTCGGCGGCGCTGAAGGCCCTTGCGGACAATCCGCCGGATCTCGGGGTGTTCGACATCAAGATGCCGCGCATGGACGGCCTGGAGCTTCTCCGGCAACTCCGGCTCAGTTGCTATTTCCCGGTAATTTTCCTGACGAGCAAGGATGACGAGCAGGACGAAGTGACCGGGCTGGACCTGGGCGCGGACGATTATCTCGCCAAGCCGTTCAGCCAGCGCCTTCTGCTGGCCAGGATTCGGGCGATCCTGCGGCGCAACGCGGCATCGCGGGAAAGCCCGGACGCCACGCCGAACGAGGCGGACGTTTCCCTTCCCGTTCTGGTGAGGGGCCGGCTGAGCATGGACCCGGCCCGCCATTTCGTGGAATGGAACGGCCATGCGGTATCCCTGACCGTGACCGAATTCCTGATCCTGGAAGCGCTGGCCGCCCGGCCCGGCGTCATCAAGAGCCGCAACCAGCTGATGGACGCGGCCTATCCGGACGATGTCTTCGTCGATGACCGGACCGTGGACAGCCACATCAAGCGGCTGCGTCGCAAGTTCCGTGTGGTCGACCCGGAATTCGCGGCGATAGAAACGCTCTATGGCGCGGGTTACAGCTTCACCGATGGCTGACCGGCCCGCCAACCGAACCAATGAGCTGGGGATGCCCCTGCAGCGGCTGTTCTGGACCCGCAGGGCCTCGCTTACCGCGCGCATCCTGACGGTGAACATCGTCGCGCTGGCCCTGCTCGGGGCAAGCCTCTTCTACCTCGATTCCTATCGCAAGCAGTTGCTGGCGGAACGCTTCAAACTTGCCCGCAGCGAAGCGCAGATCACGGCCGAGGCCCTGGTCGTCGCCTCTCCCGAAAGGCGCCGGAGCCTGCTCGCCCAGCTCGGCAAGGAGCAGAAGTTGCGGCTGCGGCTGTATGACCGGAAGGGGCGGTTGGCGGCGGACAGCTTCGAGCTTGCCGATCCGTCATTCGCCCTCATCGATCCGGATCGCGAACCATGGTATCAACATGCCGCGCGCCTGCTGGATCGCGGCATGGATTTTCTGGTCGGCGCGCCCCCCATTCCCGATTATGTGGAACCGGCGGACACGGATTCCGACCAATGGCCGGAATTGATCCAGGCCCGCGAGGACCGAAGCAGCAAGGTGATGCTCCGCTACGCCCCCGACCGAACGCCTGTAATCACGGCTGCGGCTCCGGTCGGGAAGAAGGGTGAAATGCTGCTCACCACCCGCAACGCGCTCGATATCACCGAAAACGTAAGAGACGCCCGCCAGACGCTCGCGATCGTGGTGCTGATCGCCCTGGTGATCTCGATCCAGCTTTCGCTGTTTCTGGCCCGGACGATCGTGCAGCCCCTGCGGACCCTCGTCCGGGCGGCCGTGCGGGTGCGGCTGGGGCGCGAGCGCGGGGTGGAAGTGCCGCGCCTGCCGGAACGGCGGGACGAGATCGGGCTGCTGGCCCGCGCCATTTCAGACATGACCGCCGCCCTTCGCCACCGGATCGATGCGGTGGAAAGCTTTGCCGCCGATGTGGCGCATGAAATCAAGAACCCGCTCGCATCGCTGCGCAGCGCGCTCGAATCGCTCAGCAAGGTGACAGATCCGGAACTGCGCCGGCAATTGACTGAAATCGCGGTGCATGACGTGGGCAGGATCGACCGCCTGGTGACGGAGATCGCGGACGCCAGCCGGATCGACGCCGAACTGAGCCGCGCGACATTCGAGCCGGTGGACATGGCATCCCTGGCAAACAATTCGATCCGCAGCCTTTCCGATCACCAGCTTCACGACGGCCTCGAAATCCGTCTGCGAAAACGAGGCGGCCTTCCGGCGGTGGTGATGGGGGTTCCGGCACGCATCGAGCGAATCCTCCAGAACCTGCTCGACAACGCCATCTCCTTCTCTCCGCCGGATGGCGTGGTGACCGTGGACATCGCCGTGAGCGACAATCTCGTGGAGACGGCGATCTGGGATGATGGGCCGGGCATTCCCGAAGCGGAACGGGAGGCGGTGTTCGAACGCTTTCATTCCATCCGCCCGGCGGCCGAAAGTTTCGGCGATCATAGCGGCCTCGGCCTCGCCATAGCCCGCACCATCGCCGAGGCGCATGACGGCACCTTGCAGGCCGTGGACCGCCCGGACAGGAAACCCGGCGCCTGCCTGCTGTTGAGCCTGCCCAGGGCCGGGCGGCCATGAATCCGGTCGTCCGCCAGGCGAGCTGCGTCGCGATCGGGGAGCGGGCGGTGCTGATCGAAGGCGCCCCGGGCACCGGCAAGTCGAGCCTTGCGCTGGCCCTGATCGACCGTGGCGCCGCCCTGGTGGGCGACGATGGCGTGACGCTCGAATCCCGGGATGGGACACTTTGGGCGTCCCCGCCGCCCAACACCGCTAACCTCCTGGAGATCCGCAATGTCGGGATAGTATCCATGCCGGCGCGAAGCGCGCGGGTAGCCTTGATCGTTGCCCTGGACCGCGCCGCGCCGCGCTTTGTTGATACGGCCCCGATGCGCGAGATCTGTGGCGTGGCGATACCCGCCGTCAGCCTTTACCCGGACAGCGCGGCACTGCCGCTGCGGGCGGAGTGGGCCTTGAGAATCCACGGCGCGGACTGATCGCCCCCTTCCCTTTCATCTGCCGGAAGCGCACAGCTGCGCCGTTATGTCCTGCGATTCGGCTGACAGTCGCCAACGTATCCTGCTTGTCACCGGACTGCTCGGTGCAGGCAAGACAACCGCCCTGCGCGTGCTGGAAGATCTCGGCTGGGAAGCGATCGACAACTTCCCCGTCAGATTGCTCGACCGGCTGATCGGCGACGGCGGAAGCGGGAACGGCGATCTCAAGGCGCCGATGGCCATCGGGTTCGACAGCCGGACCCGCGGTTTCGACCCGGTGGAAATCATCCAGCTCGTCAAGCAGCTCGCCACACGAGACGACCTGATCGTCACCACCCTGTTTCTGGATTGCGCCGATCACGAGCTGGAACGGCGCTATAACGAAACCCGCCGCCGCCATCCGCTCGCGCAGGGGCTGCCGGTCTCCGCGGGAATCGCGGCGGAGCGCGAATTGCTTGCCCCGCTGCGCCGATGGGCGGATGCGGTGATTACCACCACGGATTTCAATTCCAACGAGCTGCAGCAGGCCATCCGCGACCGCTTCGCCCATGAGGCACCCGGCCAGATGACAGTGACGGTCAACAGCTTCGGCTTTGCGCGCGGCCTGCCTCCGGTTGCCGATCTCCTGTTCGACATGCGGTTTCTCGACAATCCGCATTGGGTGCCGGAACTGCGCGACCAGACCGGCAAGGATTCGGCCGTCGGCGACCATATCCGCCGCGATCCGGCGTTCGCCGCCAGCTTCTCGCAAATTCGCGACCTGCTCCTGCTCCTGTTGCCAAGATACGAAGCGCAGGGAAAAAGCTATGTTAACATTGCATTCGGCTGCACGGGCGGACGGCATCGCTCCGTTTTCATGGCGGAGCAGATAGCGCAGGCCTTGCGCGAAGCGGGATTTTCGCCCACTGTGCTGCACCGCAACCTGGCATCCCGCGCTGCAGAAATGATTGAAGGGGCGCAGCAGACGTGACGAGCCATGGATCGCCTTGGAGCGCTGCGCGCGCAAGCAATGTCTGCCCGAACTGGAGCAATCCCCCGTATGATCGGTATGATTTTGGTCACGCACGGCCATCTGGCCGAGGAATTTGTCCAGGCGATGGAGCATGTCGTAGGCAAGCAGGAAGCGGTGATAACCGTCTGCATCGGCCCCAACGACGACATGGAGCGGCGCCGCAACGAGATTCGCGATGCGATCGCCAAGGTCGATTCGGGTGAAGGCGCGATCATCCTGACCGACCTGTTCGGCGGCACGCCTTCCAACCTCGCCATCTCGCTGATGCAGGCCGGAAAGGTGGAAGTGATCGCCGGCATCAATCTCCCGATGCTGATTCGCCTTGCCGGGGCGCGAAAGACCATGGACATAAAGGAAGCCATCGTCGCCGCGCGCGAAGCTGGCCGCAATTACATAACGATAGCATCGGAATTCCTCGGCCAGGACGCATGAGGCAATAATAATCGAAAGGGGGCAGGGCATGGCAGATGCGCGGCAAGAGGTTGTGATCGTCAACAAACGGGGCTTGCATGCCCGCGCAAGCGCGAAATTCGTGGAAGCCGTCAGCCAGCTGCCGCCGACCAACAACGTTAAGGTCGCCAAGGATGGCGCGGACGCGGCGGGCGGCTCGATCCTGGGCCTGATGATGCTGGGCGCCGCGCGTGGCGACACCATTGAAATCTCGGTGGAAGGCGATGACGCGCAGATCGCGCTCGAACGGCTGGTCAGCCTCGTCGCCGCCGGCTTCGGAGAGGAGTAGGACGGCTCCGGCCATCCTGGCGCGATCCCCGATGCGGCGAAGCATTACCGGCCTGTCCAATCCCACGGTCAAATATCTCCGTTCCCTGCGCGACAAGAAGCACCGGCGGCGCGAAGGCCGTTTCCTGGCCGAAGGGCTGCGGCTGCTTACCGATGCGAGAGAGTCGGGGAAGCTGCCCGAAACGCTGGTGATGGCCGCCAGCCGCGATCCGCACCCCCTGCTCTCGGCGCTGGAGGAACAGGTGGAAGCGGCCGGCGGCGAGATTCTGGAAGTGACCGAAGAGGTCCTTTCCAAGATCACCGGGAAGGACAATCCGCAGGCGGTCGCAGGGGTCTTCGCGGAGTTCGACAGTTCGCTTGCCAGCCTGGACCGGAACGCCGCTCCGATCTGGCTCGTAGCGCAAGCGCTGCGCGATCCCGGCAATCTGGGGACCATGCTGCGCACGGGGGACGCGGTGGGCGCCGGCGGCCTGATCCTGCTCGACAATTGCGCCGATCCGTTCTCGGTGGAGGCGGTGCGGGCCAGCATGGGCGCGATCTTCACGCAGCGGGTGGCGCAAGCCGAATGGGAAGAGTTCGTCCCCTGGCTGCGCGACGGCGCGGGCCAGCTCGTCGCGGCTTCCCTGCGCGACGCCCAGCCCTATCGCGAGGCATCTTATCAGGCGCCATGCTTCATTCTGGTCGGCAATGAATCCAGAGGCTTGCCGGAAGACTATGAAGCGGAATGCGACTTGCGAGTGACCATGCCGATGCGCGGACGGGCGGACAGCCTCAATGCGGCGGTGGCTGGCGCGGTTCTGGCTTATGAAGTGCTGGCGCAGCTTGCCCCCTGAAGCTGTTCAGTGAAGGCTCAGCATGTCTCTGCCACGATCCATGGCCATGCAATTCCTTCCTCTTCTTTCTCTTCTCGCACTGACTGCCTGCGCCGCCGATGCCGCGCCGGGCCATGGATTGAGCGGAACCGCCTGGCGATTCCTGAAAATCGACGGGATGGAAGCGGTCGCTCATGGAACCAGGCTGGAATTCCGGGACGGAAATCTCGGCGCGAATGTCGGCTGCAACGGCATGGGCGGGCCGTGGCGGGTGGAGGATGACCGCTTGATCGCCGGCCCATTGGCCCAGACCGAGATGTATTGCGAAGGCGCGGTGTGGGATCAGGAAAAGGCGGTCGGAGCCTTGCTCGCCGCGGCCCCATCGGTCGAATGGCGGGACGACCGGCTCATCCTGCGCTCAAGCGGCCATGATGCGGAACTGGAACGGATCAGCCACACCGCCGAGGCCGAGTAACCCGGCCCGGGCAGCCCCCTATTCCGCCGCGTCGCTTAGCCCTTCGACCGACGCAAGACGCCCGGACGGCTCATCCTTGCCATCGCCATAGCGAGGGGCGCTTTTCACCAGCGGCACATCCTCGATCTCGCGCTTGCCGATCTCGATGCCCTTGTCCTTGAGCCTGCGCCCGGCGGAAAGGACATTCCGCTCGAAGCTGCCGACGAACTTGTTGTAATTGTTGACCGCGCTGTCGAGGCCGGAACCCACGCGCTTCAGATGCTCGGCGGCCACGGCCAGCCGGTCATACAGATCACTGCCCATGCGCCCGATTTCCCGCGCTTCCCGCGCCAGTCCATCCTGCCGCCAGACCTGCGCGACCGTGCGCGCAATCGCGACGAGATTGGTCGGGGTCGCCAGCAACACATTCCGCCCGAAGGCAAAGTCCCAAAGCTCGGGGTCCTTCTCGAGCGCGGCGGCGACGAAATGCTCGCCCGGCACGAACATCACCACGTAGTCCGGCGCATCCTCGAACTGGCTCTGATAGCTCTTGGCGCCAAGCTGCTGGACATGGTTGCGCATGGACCGGACATGGTCGGCGAGCGCGCTTTCCCGCACATCGTCCGCATCCGCCTCGAACGCGGCCTGATAGGCATTGAGCGACACCTTGGCGTCGATCACCAGCACCTTGTTGCCGGGAATGCGCACGATCGCATCGGGTCGCAGGCGGCCATCCTCGGTGTTGACGGAATGCTCGGTGACGAAATCGGTATGTTCGGCAAGGCCGCATTGCTCCAGCACGTTGCGAAGCTGCTGCTCGCCCCAGCGGCCTCGCGCCTTGGGCGCGTTGCGCAAGGAATGGCCGAGCCGGGCCGCTTCCTGCCGCACCGCCTCCTGCCCTTCCTTCATCGACTGGATCAGCCCCGTCAATTGCCCGAAGGAATCGACGCGCTTGGCTTCCAGCGCGGCGACCTGCTCCTCGTAGCTTTTCAGCCGATCCCCTACCGGAGCCAGCAGCGCCTTGATCTTCTCCTCCGAGGATTTCTCGGCATGGCCGAACCGTTCGGCCGCATTCCTGAGAAACTCCTCCTGCGCCTTGCCCAGCACCTTCGAGCCGGTCAGCTGGAATTCCTTGAGCAATTCCTCGCGCGCTTCCACGAGCAGCCGCTTCTGCTCCTCGAAATTGGCGGCATGGGCCTTGAGCGTGGCGAGTTCGGCGGACAGCCCTTCCCGCTCGGCCCGCACGCCCGCCAGTTCGTGGCCCAGCACCTCGGCATGACTGGCCCGCTCGGTCGCGCCGGCAAGCTCGGTGATCGCGCGGCGGAACTTCTCGTCCAGATCGCGCGCCTCGCCATCGCGGACAAGCCAGCGCTGCTTCCATTCCGCAATCGGTCGGGAGCCGAAGAACCAGCCCAGCCCCGCGCCCGCGAACAGGCCGAGGAGGAGCACGATTGCGATCACGAGAGACTGATCCAAGAGCATTTCCCAATTCGGAACGAACCGGGAACTTATCGAAGGATACCGCGCAAGACAAGGCCCCGCGCCAGGAGGCCGTGGATAGAATCAGCAAACCGGCTGCAGCGCCGGATCAAGCCGCCTTGCGCAGCTTCTCCAGCTTCTTGAGCGCCATGTTGCGTTTGAGGCGCGAAAGGTGGTCGATAAAGAGTATGCCTTCGAGGTGATCCATCTCGTGCTGGATACAGGTGGCCATCAGGCCTTCCAGATCCTCCTCATGCACATTGCCTTCCAGATCCTGCCAGCGCACGCGGCATTGGGCCGGGCGATCCACCTCGGCATAGATCTCCGGCACGGACAGGCAGCCTTCCTGATAGGTGCTGAGTTCCTCGGACGGATCGAGGATTTCCGGATTCACGAAGACGCGCGGTTCCTTCTTCGTCGGCTGGTGGGTATGATGATGGCCGCCATGCGCGGTGCAGACTTCCGGCTCCGCGTCCGGATCTTCCGGCTGAAGGTCGATCACCAGCACCCGCAGCGGAACGCCGATCTGGATTGCGGCCAGGCCGATGCCCGGCGCGTCATACATCGTCTCGAACATGTCGGAGACGAGCGTCTTCAATTCCTCGTCGAAATGTTCGACCGGCTTGGACACGGTTTTCAGCCGGGGGTCCGGCACTTCAAGGATTTCACGAATGGCCATGGACCGAAAATAGGCTCCGCCACCGCTTATCGCAAGAAGCTATGCGGCCCGCGTTCCGCAAAAAATCGATTGCGCTGATCGCATCAGCCGACCGGCCGGCGCGCCCGCAGCGCCTGCGCCAGCGTGCCTTCGTCCAGATAATCCAGCTCGCCGCCCACCGGCAGGCCATGCGCAAGCTGGGTGATCCGGACCGGGTAATGCTCGAGCCGCTCCGCGATGTAATGCGCGGTCGTCTGCCCTTCGAGCGTGGCGTTCATCGCCAGCACCACCTCGTCGATCCCGCCCGCCTCGACCCGCTCCAGCAGCTTGCCGATCGACAGGTTCTCGGGCCGCACCCCCTCCAGCGCGGACAGGCGGCCGCCCAGCACATGATAGCGGCCCATGAACAGTTTTGCCCGATCGAGCGCCCACAGGTCCGCCACATCCTCCACCACGCAGAGGGAGCGCGAATCCCGCCGCGGATCGGCGCAGATGGCGCAAGGCTGGCGCGTATCGACATTGCCGCAGACCGCGCATTCGACCAGCTTTTCGCGCATCGCGGACAAGGCATCCAGCAGCTGCGCTAGGGATGTCTCGCGCCGCTTCACCAGCCACAGCACGGCCCGGCGCGCGGAGCGCGGCCCCAGCCCCGGCAATCGCGCAAGCGCGGCGGCGAGGGTTTCGATCTCTTGCGATGCCATGACCGTTTCCTAATCGTTCGGGCCGAACTTGTCGAAGCCCCGTCCTTCCCTTTTTCGGTCCGTGAAGTAAGGACGGCCCTTCGACAAGCGGCGAACGGAGGTCGAGTGAAAATCATCTTCATGGGCACCCCGGAATTTGCCGTGCCCACGCTCACGGCGCTGCACGAGGCCGCGCACGAAATCGTCGCGGTCTATACCCAGCCGCCCCGGCCCGCCGGGCGCGGCAAGCAGTTGCAGCCTTCGGCCGTCCAGAAGGAGGCGGAGATCCGCCACCTCGAAGTGCGCTGCCCGATCTCGCTGAGAACCGAGGCCGAGCAGCAGGCCTTCGCCGCGCTTGAGGCGGATGTCGCGGTGGTCGCCGCCTATGGCCTGATCCTGCCCGTCCCGATCCTCGAAGCCCCGAAGCACGGCTGCCTCAACGTCCATGCCTCGCTGCTGCCGCACTGGCGCGGGGCCGCGCCGATCCAGCGTTCGATCCTGGCCGGCGATCCGGTTACCGGCGTCACCATCATGCAGATGGAAAAAGGGCTGGATACCGGCCCGGTGCTCGCCACCGCACGCACGCCGGTCGAACGCAAGACCGGGGGCGAGCTGACCGCCGAGTTGGCGGAGATCGGCGCGCAGCTCATGGTCGGCACGCTGATCGACCTGCCCATGCTCCATCCCGTTCCGCAGGACGACAAGGAGGCGACCTACGCCGCCAAGATCGACAAGCGCGAGGCGCGGATCGACTTCCATCGCGATGCCGAGTTCGTGGAGCGGCAGGTTCGCGCCTTCGCCCCTGCTCCGGGCGCCTTTTTCGAGATCGGGCAGGAGCGCTATCGCATTCTGGCCGCGGAAGTGATCGGGCGGGAAGGTGCCCCGGGCATGGTGCTGGACGAGGAACTGACCATCGCCTGCAGCCATGCCGCGATCCGCCCCACCCTGATCCAGCGGGCCGGCAAGCCCGCCATGGAAACGCGGGCGCTGCTGCGCGGGCATTCCATTGCCCCCGGCACGCAGCTGCACTGATTCCGGGCGCATGACCCGCTTCGCCCTGACCCTGGAATTCGACGGCACTCCGTTCATGGGGCTGCAGCGGCAGGCGCATGGCCCGTCGGTGCAGCAGGCGGTCGAGGACGCGGTGTTCGCCACCACCGGCGAACGAGCGACGATGCATGCGGCGGGGCGGACGGACGCCGGAGTGCATGCGCTGGCCATGCGGGCGCATGTCGACATCGCCAGGCCGATAGCTCCCTTCCGCCTGATGGAAGCGCTCAACGCGCATATGCGGCCCGCCCCTGTCTCGGTCCTGGAATGCGAGGAGAGGCCGGAGGATTGGCATGCACGCTTCTCCTGCATCGGGCGCAGCTATCTCTATCGCATCTGCAACCGGCGCGCGCCGCTGACGCTAGAGGCGAACCGGGCGTGGCTGGTCCACCAGCCGCTCGACGCGGACGCGATGCACCGGGCGGCGCAGGCGCTGGTCGGGCGGCATGATTTCACGACCTTCCGATCGGTGCATTGCCAGGCAACCAGCCCGGTCAAGACGCTCGACCGGCTGGAGGTGCGGCGGGAGGGAGAATTCGTGCTGGTGGAAGCCGCCGCGCGCAGCTTCCTCCATCACCAAGTCCGTTCGATGGTCGGCTGCCTGGCGCTGGTCGGCATGGGCCGCTGGGCGGAAGCGGAGGTCGCAAGAGCGCTGGCGGCGCGGGATCGGCAGGCGCTCGGCCTGAATGCCCCGCCCCAAGGCCTCTACTTCGTGGATGCGGCTTATCCGTGACAACAACCAAAGTGGACCAAATTCAGATAATCCCCTGAAGTGTATCAAAACTTTTGATTAACCCGCTTACGATACTTCCCCTCGCCAAGACCAACTCGCCAAGTCCAAGGCGAATTATACTGGCACCGGGGGAAAAAGGATGCTGGCAAGATTGTTCGCAGGGGAGCGCTTACGCGAATTCCTGCTCCTCGACCTGATTAAGCACGATGTCGCGGAGAACAATCGCGAATGGTTCGCCCGTTGCCAGCTCAATCATACCAGCGCTTTCCCCCTCGCGCTCTACGATCTTGCCAGAACCGCGATCGTTGCCCTGATCTCATTCTCTTTCCTGCCGGTCTGGGCAACCGGGCTGACGGTTCTTGCGGGCGCCCTGCTGACGCTCGCCCAGTTCGGGTTCGACCGCCGGTTGAAGGCGGGGAAGACCAGCTATCGCCAACTGGCCCGGTATTTCGCGCCGCTGGCGACCCTTCGCGCGCTGTGGTGGAGCGGCGCCATCCTGCCTGGCCTGGCCCTTGCCCCGCCGGAAATCCTGATGCCGCTGGTATTGTGCGCCACGCTTACCATTCCCTTCGACGCCCTGGCGCTGATCGCCTTCCCCCGCGTCGGCATCTTCGCGGTGACCTTGCAATCGGCGGCCGTCGCCGCGCCGCTGATCCGGATCGGAACGCCCGCCGCGCTCATATCCGCAGTGGTGCTGCTGTTTACGCTGGTTTTCGTCCATTGGGCGCTGTTCAATCTCAACTACATGTTCGCGACCCGCAGGCTGCGCACCAAGATATTGCGGGAGGCGAACGAAACCGTCGGGCTGCTGCTCAATCAATATGACGAGGATGGCAGCGACTGGCTGGTCGAATGCGACAGCAAGGGCCGCATCCTCCATCCTTCGGAACGGTTCTGCAATGCCGCGAACTGCACCGCGAGCGAGCTGGAAGGCCGCTATCTGAGCGACCTGTTCCTGCCCTGCCCCGAGGTGGACGAACTGATCCAGACCGCGTTTTCCGGCCAGGTCCTGCGCAACTATGTCGTGCCGCTGGAGATCAAGGGAAGCCGCGCGTGGTGGTCGCTCAATGCGCGGCCCACCTATGATCGGGAAGGCAAATTGTCCGGCTGGCGTGGCTTCATCGCCGACATCACGAAGGCGCGCGTGGCCGAGGACAAGGTCACTTACATGGCCCATTACGATATCCTCACCAACCTGCCCAACCGCAGCCTGTTCAACACCACCCTGCAGCGGACATTCGCGCGGCGCGAGGAACACGAGGTGGTCGCCGTGCTCTATGTCGACCTCGATCATTTCAAGGCGGTCAACGACACGCACGGCCATGCCCTGGGCGACAAGGTGCTGGCGGAAGCCGCGCGCCGGATCGAGGCCGCGGTGCCCGCGCGCAACATGGTCGCCAGGCTGGGCGGCGATGAATTCGCGGTGCTGCTGGAGGATATTCCCGGCCAGGAAGAGGCCATGGCCGTGGCGGAGGCAATCGTCGCCGCGATGGACGAGCCGCTGGAGATCGCCGGCCAGCACCTGCCGATCGGGGCAAGCGTTGGCGTGGCTCTCGCCCCCGACAATGGGCGGGACGGAGGCGAAGTGCTGCGCGCGGCCGATCTCGCCTTGTATGACGCCAAGTCGAAAGGGCGGCGCGGAGCGTCGCTGTTCGATCCGGCGATGCAGGAGCAGGCCCAGTTCCGGCGCGACCTGGAGCTGGATCTGCGCGCGGCGATCACGCGTGGCGAGATGCAGCTTCACTACCAGCCGCTCATGGATGTGCAATCAGGGGAGATCGCGGGCTATGAAGCGCTATTGCGCTGGAATCATACGACCCATGGCATGATCGAGCCAGGCATCTTCATCCCAATCGCGGAGGAAACCGGCCAGATCGTGCAGATCGGCGCCTGGGTGCTGCGCGAAGCGGTGATGGAGGCGGCGACCTGGCCGGATCACCTGTTCGTATCCGTCAATCTCTCGCCCGCCCAGATCAAGGACGAAGGATTGCTGAACACGATCATCGGCGCGCTGGCGTCCGCCGGCCTTGCCCCCAACCGGCTGGAACTGGAAATCACCGAAACGCTGCTGATGCAGGACAGCGAGGAAAATCTGGCGATCCTGCACAAGATCCGTTCGCTCGGCGTCAATATCTCGCTGGACGATTTCGGCACGGGATATTCCTCGCTCAACTACCTGCGCAGCTTCCCGTTCGACAAGATCAAGATAGACCGCTGTTTCGTGAGCGACATCATGGAACGCGAGGACAACGAGGCCATCGTCCAGGCCGTGGTCGGCCTGGCCAACAAGCTGAACATGCGGACGACCGCGGAAGGCGTGGAGAACGAAGAGCAGTTTGCCCGGTTACGCGACAACGGCTGCCAGCAGGTCCAGGGCTTCCTGTTCAGCCACGCCAAGCCCGCGAACCAGCTCGAACATTATCGGGGCGAGGAAACCGGCGACAGCGCGGGCGAAGCGGATTCATCCCCCATCGCCAAGGATACCTCCACGCCGCGGGAAGATCCGGCCAAGCCCGGCCGGCGCAAGGCGGGCTAATCCCGCCCGGCGGCTTCCGGCAATTATCCGTCAGGCCTTGCCGACCACGCTTTCGGGCAGATCCTGGCCAAATACGCGCTGGTAATATTCGGCGACCAGCATCCGCTCCGCCTCGTCGCACTTGTTGAGGAACGAGAGGCGGAAGGCGAAGCCGACATCCTTGAAGATTTCCGCGTTCTGGGCCCAGGTGATGACCGTGCGCGGGCTCATCACTGTGGAAATGTCGCCGTTGACGAAGCCCTGCCGGGTCAGATCGGCGACCCGCACCATATTGGCGACGATGTCGGCGGAAGTCTCGGGCGACTTCGCCTCGACGATCTTCCGCTCCGTCTCCTGGGGCAGATAGTTCAGGCCGACCACGATGTTCCAGCGGTCCATCTGGCCCTGGTTGATCTGCTGGGTGCCGTGATAAAGCCCCGACGTGTCCCCCAGCCCCACCGTATTGGCAGTGGCGAACAGGCGGAAATAGGGATTGGGGCGAATCACCCGGTTCTGGTCGAGCAGGGTCAGCTTGCCTTCGGTTTCCAGCACGCGCTGGATCACGAACATCACGTCCGGCCGGCCCGCGTCATATTCGTCGAACACCAGCGCGGTCGGGTGCTGCAGCGCCCAGGGCAGCAGGCCTTCATGAAATTCCGTGACCTGCAGGCCGTCGCGCAGCACGATCGCGTCGCGCCCGATCAGGTCGATCCGGCTGATATGCGCATCGAGGTTGATGCGGATGCACGGCCATTTCAGGCGAGCCGCGACCTGTTCGATATGGGTGGATTTGCCGGTGCCGTGATAGCCCTGCACCATCACCCGGCGATTGAAGGCAAAGCCGGCGAGGATCGCCAGCGTGGTGTCCGGATCGAAGATATAGTTCTCGTCCAGATCGGGCACCCGTTCGTCCGCCTTGGAAAAGGCCGGGCACTCCATATCGATGTCGATGCCGAACATTTCGCGCACGCTCACCCTGGTGTCGGGCGCGGACAATATGGTGGCGTCATTACCGGGCTGGGATTTGCTCATCTCGTTCATGGTTCGGCTGGCCTATACGCGCAGGCGTTGCGCTGCAACAGGATTGGTGCCCGCATTCGCGCTTTTCAGCAGCATTTGGGCGGCAGGCTGAACAGCGACACGAACCGCATCGCAAGGCCGGCATCCCCTTCCACGACCAGTCCGAAATCGCGGGTCGCATCCGCCAGCGGGAGCTTGCCATAGAACAGCGGCAGCAGGGCCGAGGCCGAGGGAGCCAGGAAGCGGAACTGGGCGCCTTCCGCATTGCGATCCACCCGCCGGATGGTCAATTCGCCCTGTTCCAGCCGCGCATCGAATCGATCCTCGCCGATCTCGAACCCGAGCACGGCGTCGAAGGCGCGCGCGGCATCGCGGTCGATCATCGTGCGCAGCGACAGCATCGCGGCGACCGGGGTGATCGGCAGCCGGGGATCATGCAGCGGCGAGCGCACCGCCCAGCGGCCCAGCTCCTGCATCAGCGGCTCGGCCAGATAGCCCCACTTGGTCAGCTCATACACCTGGGCCGAGGCGGGCGGCGGCAGCTTGCGGCGCGTCAATACGCCGCTGGCTTCGAGGCCTTCCAGCCGCTCCGTCAGCACCTTGGCGCTTATTCCGGGCAGGCTGGCGCGCAAGTCGGAAAACCGTCGCGAACCGAGCATTAATTCTCTGACAATCAGCAGCGCCCAGCGCTCCCCGATCAATTCCAGAGCGAAAGCGGCGCCGCAAGCATCGCCATACCATTTGCCGTGCAATTTAGTTTCTTTTTGTAACTTCATAGTTGCTTTTTGTAACTCACGCCGTCACGCTCATGCAAGAACGATTCGCCATAGGAGAGACAAGCCATGAACCGTATGATCTTCGTCAATCTGCCGGTCACCGACCTGGCCCGCGCCATGAGGTTCTACGAAGCGCTTGGCTTTACCCACGAACCGCGCTTCACCGATGAAACCGCCGCCTGCATGGTGTGGTCCGAAGCGATCTTCGTCATGCTGCTCACGCGCGACAAGTGGAAGACCTTCACCAAGCGCCCGATCCCATCCGGCGACAGCAGCGAGGTCATGCTCGCGATCAGCTGCGACAGCCGCGAGGATGTGAGCCGCATGGCCGATACGGCGGGCGCCACGGGCGGCACCGCCGACATCAATCCGGCGCAGGACCACGGCTTCATGTTCAGCCGCAGCTTCGCCGATCCGGACGGCCATGTCTGGGAGCCGGTGTGGATGGACCCGGCCGTGGCGAATGGCGACAGCACCGTTCCGGAAACCGCTTCCTGATAACGTCCCGTCATCAGCCATTCGGCGGCGCGCGTTGCCCTTGCCGAACTGTGCCCTTGCCGAACTGTGCCCTTGCCGAACTGTGGAGGCCGCCCAATGCCCCTCGATCCAGCCGCCGATATCGTCATCACCGGCTTCGGCCATGTTCCCAAATTCGCGCAAGGGGTGGTTCGCGACCTGCGCCTGCGCTGGGCGCTGGAGGAAATCGGCCGCCCCTATCGCGTGGAACTGCTGGATGCGATGGCCCCCAAGCCGGACGATTATTGCCAGTGGCAGCCGTTCGGGCAGGTTCCCGCATTCGACGACGGCAAGGTCCGCATGTTCGAAAGCGGCGCGATCCTGCTTTACCTCGGCGAACAGGACGAGCGGCTGCTGCCGCGCGACGAGGCCTTGCGCTGGCAGGCCGTCACCTGGCTGATCGCCGCCCTGAACAGCGTCGAACCCTCGCTGATGCAGATCGTCTCGCTCGACGTGTTCCAGGCGAGAGAGCCCTGGGCCAAGGAGGCGCGGCCCGGCGCGGTCGGATTCGCCAGATCCCGCCTGTCCTGCCTGGCCGACGCCCTGGGCGACCGGGAATGGCTGGCCGGCCCCTTCACCATCGCCGACATCATGATGGTGACGGTCCTGCGCCATCTCCGGCACACCGACATCATTGCCGGCTTCCCCGGGCTGGCGGCCTATCAGGCGCGGGGTGAAGCCCGCCCCGCTTTCCAGCAGGCGCTGGCCGACCAGATGAGCGGCTTTGCGGTTCCTGCCGACTGAGGAGAGAAAAGATGACCTATATCGAAGGCTTCGTGATCCCGGTTCCGAACGCGAACAAGGACAAGTTCATCGCCCATGCCGGCAGGATCGATCCCGCCTTCCTGGAACAAGGCGCCACCCGCGTTCTCGAATGCTGGCAGGACAATGTCGCCAAGGGCCACACCACCGACTTCTTCGGCGCGGTCGACTGCAAGGAAGACGAAGCGGTCGCCTTCGGCTGGGTCGAATGGCCCGACCGCGACACCCGGACAGCGGCCCATGACCGGTTCGAAGAGCTGATGAAGACGGACGACCGCCTCAACCCCGAAAAGAACCCGATGCCGTTCGACGGCAAGCGGATGATCTTTGGCGGCTTCGCCCCTCTCGTCGAGGAAGGCGAGGCCATCGCCGATCCCTATGTCCAAGGCTTCATCGTGCCGGTTCCGGAAGGCAACAAGGAGGCCTATCGCGAGGCCGCCCTGGCGATGTGGAACATCATGAAGGATTACGGCGCCTCGCGGGTGATCGAGGCCTGGCAGGACAATGTGCCCAAGGGCCAGCAGACCGACTTCTTCCGCTCGGTCAAGGCCGAGCCGGGCGAGATCGTGGTGTTCTCCTTCATCGAGTGGGAATCGCGCGAAACCTGCGACGCCTCGCACGAGAAGATGATGCAGGACGAGCGGATGAAGAACTTCATGGAGCAGAGCCCCGACGCGGAATGCCCCTTCGACGGCAAGCGCATGGTCTATGGCGGCTTCCGGCCGGTCGTGGAGCTGACGCGCGAAAACGTGGGAGCATGACATGGCTAACCCCCTCGGCAGCTTCATCTGGTATGAGTTGATGACCACCGATCCCGACGGCGCGGCCGCCTTCTACGGCCCGGTCGTGGGTTGGACCATCGCCAGCCATTCCGATCCCGGTGCGGGCGGCGTCGATTACCGCGTGATCGTCCGCGGCGACGGCGGGAATGCCGGCGGGGTGCTCGGCCTGACCGGGGAAATGTGCGACGGCGGGGCGCGGCCGTGCTGGCTCGGCTATATCTACACCCCGGACGTGGACGCCTCTGTCGCGGCAATCACCGCCGACGGCGGTACGGTGCAGATGCCCGCCGCCGACTTCCCGGTGGGTCGCATCGCCATGGTCACGGACCCGCAGGGCGCACCGTTCTACCTGATGAACCCGGTGGCGCCTGAAGGGCAGGAAGATCGGGCGAGCGACGCCTTCAGCGAGAGCGAGCCGCAGCATGTGCGCTGGAACGAGCTTTCCACCACCGATCCCGATGCCGCTGTCAGCTTCTATGCCAGGCACTTCGGCTGGACCCAGGATGGCGACCTCGACATGGGCGAGATGGGCAAATACCGCTTCATCCAGCACCATGGCGCCACCATCGGCGCGATCATGCCGAAGATGCCGGAAATGCCGGTCAGCCTGTGGAGCTATTACATCGGCGTCGACGATATCGACCGCGCGGTCGCGGCGATCGAGGCAGGCGGCGGCAAGCTGCTGTTCGGGCCAATGGAGATTCCCGGCGGCGAGTTCGCGCTCAACGGACTGGACCCGCAAGGCGCGGCCTTCGGCCTCGTCGGCCCGCGCAAGAGCTGACCGGGAGAGGCTGCCATGGCCGAAATCACCTTCTTCACCAACCCGATGTCGCGCGGGCAGATCGCGCGCTGGGCCCTCCACGAAGCCGGTGCCGATTACGAGGCCGTGATCGTCGACTGGAACGACAAGTCGGACGCATTCCTTGCCGCCAACCCGATGGGCAAGGTGCCGACCATCATCCACCATGCCGCTGGCGGGGACCGTATCGTCAGCGAGGCGGCGGCGATCTGCGCCTATCTGGCCGAAATTCGCCCCGGGGCGGACCTGCTGCCGCATGAGGACGAGAAGGCGGATTATTACCGCTGGCTGTTCTTCGCGGCCGGGCCGGTCGAACAGGCGGTAACCTCCAGAGCGCTGAAGTTCGAGCCCGCCCCCGAGCAGCAGGTCATGGTCGGCTTCGGCAGCTATGACCGCACCATGGACACGCTGGAGCACCATCTGGCCGCAAACAGGTTTGTTTGCGGCGATCGTTTCACCATGGCCGATGTCTATGTCGGCAGCCATGTCGATTGGGGCCTGCATTTCGGCACGTTCCCGAAGCGCGACGCCTTCGTTGCCTATGCCGAGCGCTGCCGGGCGCGCGATGCTTATCGGGCCGGCAAGGCAATCGACAACACGCTGATCGAGGAGATGTCGAAATGACCGCGAAGAACCGGATCTGCCTCTGGTACGATCGCGACGCGGAAGCGGCGGCGAAATTCTACGCCAGCACCTTTCCCGATACCAGGATCGTCGAGATCCAGCGCGCGCCGGGGGACTATCCCGATGGCCGGGAAGGCGATGTGCTGGTCGTGCTGTTCGAGGTGATGGGCATTCCCTGCATCGGCCTCAATGGCGGGCCAGCCTTCCCGCAGAGCGAATCCTTCTCGTTCCAGGTGATGACCGAAGACCAGGCGGAGACGGACCGCTACTGGAACGCCATCGTCGGCCATGGCGGGCAGGAAAGCCAGTGCGGCTGGTGCAAGGACAAATGGGGCGTTTCCTGGCAGATCACTCCCCGCGTCCTGACCGAAGCCATGTCCCATCCCGACCGCGCCGTCGCCAAACGCGCGTTCGCAGCGATGATGCCGATGCAGAAGATCGACGTCGCCGCCATCGAGGCCGCAGCCGCGGGCTGACCATGTCGGCCGAGCTAAACCACGCTATCGTCTGGTGCAGCGACCGCCATGCATCCTCTGCGTTTCTGGCGGAAATGCTGGGCTGCGATGCGCCCAGTCCTTTCATGCACTTCATGGTCGTGACCCTTGCCAATGGCGTATCGCTCGATTTCATGGAGAAGGATGGCCCCGTTTCGCCCCAGCATTATGCGTTCCTCGTCTCGGAGGAGGAGTTCGACGCCGTGCTCGCGCGTATCCGGGACAGGGGGCTGGAGCACTGGGCCGATCCGGCGCGCAGCCGGCCGGGCGAGATCAACCGGCTGTCGGGCGGCCGGGGCGTCTATTTCCCCGATCCCCACGGCCATCTGCTGGAAGCCATCACCCGGCCCTATTCCGCCGGAACGCCGGATGATGCGGCATGACCTTCGCGCTCTACGGCCATCCCTTCTCATCCTATACCTGGAAGGCGCTGATCGCGCTTTATGCGGCCGAGGCGGAATTCGAGTTCCGGACGGTCGGCCCCGATCACCCCGACAATCTGGCCTTCGTGCGCAGGGAGCATCCCGCCGGGAAATTCCCGGTCCTGACGCATGGCGGAACGACGATCGTCGAAGCCACCGCTATCCTCGAATATCTCCACCTGCATCATCCAGCCCTGGCGCAGCTGATCCCCGCCAAGCCGGACGACGCGGTGACGATCCGGATGCTGGACCGCGTGTTCGACAATTACGTGATGGGCAACATGCAGCGGGTGGTGAACGCCTATCTGGCGGATGCGAACAATCCCGACCCTGCGGAGGTCGCGGCGGGGAAGGATGGCCTGAACAGGACCTATCGCTGGCTGGAACGCTGGCTGCGCGAAAACAGCCTTCCCGCCCATATCTCACTCATCACCTGCGCGGCGGCGCCATCGCTGTTCTATGCCGATTGGGTCGAGCCGATCCCCGCGAATTGCCCGCGCGTGGCGGCCCTTCGCGCGGAATTGCTGACGCTGCCGCCGGTTGGCCGCTGCGTGGACGAAGCGCGCCCATGGCGCCGCTTTTTCCCGCTCGGAGCGCCCGACCGGGACTGAAACGAGAGGATGAATCCCATGAACGAACTATCCATCACCCGCCATATCGCCGCGCCGCCGGAAAAGGTGTGGGACATCATGGCCAACCGCCAGGAGGAATGGTGGTGCCCCGCGCCGTGGCACGCGAAGATCGACCTGCAGGAACGCCGCGCGGGCGGCGCCTGCAACATGACGTTCTATGGCCCGGATGGCGAAGTAATGCCGCAGGAAGGGATCTATCTGGCCTTCGACGAAGGCCGCCGCTTCGTGACGACCGATGCGGTCAAGGCGGATTTCCAGCCGTCCGGCCCGTTCATGATCGGCCTCTGGGAAATCGACCCGGACGGCGACGGCACGCGCTATACCGCCACGGCCCGCCACTGGACCGAGGAGACGATGAAGCAGCACGAGGAAATGGGTTTCGCCGAAGGCTGGGGCGCCTGCGCCGACCAGCTCAAGGCGTTATGCGAGGAAGGGTGAGAAAGCGGGATCAGGCGAAGGCCGCGCTTTTCCGCAGCAATTGATAGGCTTCCACCACCCGGCCCAGCCGCCCCTCATGGCTGCGGTCGCCGCCATTGCGGTCGGGGTGGTATTTGCGCACCAGTTCCGAATAGCGGCGGCGCAGGGCGGAGCGGTCGGTATCCGGACCCAGCCCCATCGCGTTCAGCGCCTCCCGTTCGCGCGGGGTGAAGCGGGAAAAGGCGGCGTTGTTGCCTTCCGCCCGGCGCCTTATGTCGCCGGCACGCGCGCCGATCGCATCCAGCGGATCGTGGAAATCGGCCCAGCGCGGCATCCCGTCCACTCCGGCATCGGCGCGAAAAGCGCGGGTTTCGGTGGCCCAGCCGGCGACCGGCGATTGCGCGCGGACGATCTCCTCCGGGCTCATCCCCTCGAACCAGTCGTAGCCGGAATTGAACTGCCGGACATGGTCGAGGCACAGCCAGCGCCATTCGCCCGGCCCGTCGAAATTCGGCCCGCGATAGCCCGGCGCCCGGAACTCGCCCGGCTCGTCGCACTCGGGATGCTGGCAAATGCGGCCGCTGTTCGCGAACCGCCCATGAAACTTGTCGCGCGTCACTCCTTTAGGATGGGGAACGATCGGCTATATGGGAACCCCTCTCTCCAACAAGGAACCGAAAAATGCCCGGCCCCCTCGCCCAGGAAATGGAACGCCTGCTGACAGCGCAATTCGCGCCCTCGCGCCTGGAAGTAATCAACGACAGCGCGCGCCATCACGGCCATGCGGGGGACGACGGCAGCGGCGAATCCCATTTCACCGTGGTGATCCAGAGCGCCGCCTTTTCCGGCAAGTCCCGGCTGGAGCGGCAGCGCATGGTCAATCGCGCGCTGGGCGACATTCCGGGCGAGCGGGTCCACGCCCTCGCCATCCGCGCGCTTGCCCCGGAGGAAGCATAGATCACGGCCCCAGGCAGTATCGTCATTCAGAAGATGACGTGCAGGTCGTCAGGGCTGAATGCCGATATTGCCTAAGTGATTGCCCTTTGCCCGCGTCGCTCCTAAGTGCCGAGCCGCTATGACCGAGCCGTTGACATTCGCCGTGCCGAAGGGCCGCATCCTGGACGAAGCACTGCCCGTGATGGCGCGCGCCGGCGTCGTTCCCGAGGCGGCGTTCCACGACAAGGGCAACCGGGCGCTCAGCTTCGCCACCGAACGGGCGGACATGCGCCTGATCCGGGTGCGCGCCTTCGATGTCGCCACCTTCGTCGCCCATGGCGCGGCGCAGGCCGGGATCGTCGGCTCCGACGTGGTCGAGGAATTCGCCTATGCGGATCTCTACGCGCCGGTCGATCTCGACATCGGCCACTGCCGCCTGTCGGTCGCCCGCCCCAAGGACGCACCGCAGGAGAGCAGCGGCCATATCAGCCACCTGCGCGTCGCCACCAAATATCCCAACATCACCCGGCGGCATTTCGAGAGCCTGGGCATCCAGGCCGAATGCGTGAAGCTGAACGGCGCGATGGAGCTTGCCCCCAGCCTCGGCCTGGCCGGGCAGATCGTCGACCTCGTCTCCACCGGCAGAACGCTGCTGGAAAACGGGCTGGTCGAAACCAGCGTCATCCTGCCGGTTTCCGCGCGGCTGATCGTGAACCGGGCCGCGCTCAAGACCGACCCGAGGATCGGCGAGCTGGTGGAAGCGTTCCGCGCCCAGGGCCGGAAGGACGCGGCCTGATGCGCCGGCTTTCCACCACCGATCCGGATTTCGAGCGGGATTTCGACAAGCTGGTGGCCGACCGGCGCGAAAGCGATGCCAATGTCGCGCAGACCGTCGCCACCATCCTCAACGAGGTCAAGCGGCGCGGCGACCCGGCTTTGCTGGATTACACCATCCGCTTCGACGATTTCACGCCCGCCGGCGAGGATGACTGGCGCATCGCGCCCGAGGCCTGCGCGGCGGCCTATGATGCGCTGGACGGCAAGCTGCGCGACGCGCTGGAACTCGCCGCCGCGCGCATCCGCGCCTATCACGAAGCGCAATTGCCCGCGGACCGGGACTATACCGACGCGGCAGGCGTGCGCCTCGGCGCGAAGTGGCGCGCGGTCGACGCGGCCGGGCTTTACGTTCCCGGCGGCCGCGCCGCCTATCCGTCCTCGCTGCTGATGAATGCGATCCCCGCCAAGGTCGCCGGGGTGGAGCGGCTGGCGGTCTGCACGCCCACTCCGCGCGGCGAGGTGAACGAGCTGGTACTGGCGGCCGCGCATCTCGCCGGGGTGGATGAACTCTGGCGCGTCGGCGGGGCGCAGGCGATCGCCGCGCTGGCCTATGGCACTGGGCGCATCCGCCCGGTCGACGTCATCACCGGCCCCGGCAATGCCTGGGTGGCCGAGGCCAAGCGCCAGCTTTACGGCGTGGTCGGGATCGACATGGTGGCGGGGCCGAGCGAAATTCTGGTCATTGCCGATGGCAGGAACGATCCGGACTGGATCGCCGCCGACCTGTTGAGCCAGGCCGAGCACGATCCGTCCTCGCAATCCATCCTCATCACCGACGATACCGCCTTCGCCGAGCAAGTGGAGGACCGGGTCGATGTGCAATGCGCCATGCTGTCCACCAGCAAGGTCGCCCGCAAGAGCTGGGACGACCATGGCGTCATCATCACCGTCTCCGATCTTGCGGAAGCGCCCGCCCTCGCCAATCGCCTCGCGGCCGAGCATGTGGAGATCGCCACCGACGATCCCGAAAGCCTGTTCGGCGCGATTCGCCATGCCGGGAGCGTGTTCCTCGGGCGGATGACTCCCGAAGCGGTGGGCGACTATGTGGCAGGCCCCAATCACGTCCTCCCGACCGGGCGCCGCGCGCGCTTCGCCTCCGGCCTGTCGGTGCTCGATTTCATGAAGCGTACCAGCTTCATCGCGCTGGACGATGCGGCGCTGGCGGGTATCGGCCCGGCCGCCGTCGCGCTCGCCGAAATGGAAGGGCTGCCCGCCCATGCCCAATCCGTGAAGCTGCGCCTGCCATGAACCAGCCCACCCGCCAGTCCCGCGCCCAGGCGCGGTCCGCCGCCCGCCTCGCCGCCGTGCAGGCGCTCTACCAGCACGAGATGGAAGCGACGCCGATCGCCAGATTGCTGGACGAGTTCCACCAGCATCGGCTGGGCGAGGAAATAGACGAAGCGCAGATGGCTGAAGCCGAAGTCGATTTCTTCGACGATGTGGTGAAAGGCGCGACCGCGCGACAGACGGAGATCGACAATCTGCTGGAAGCGCGGCTGGCCGAGGGCTGGAGCCTCAAGCGGCTCGACCGGACCATGCTGCAGATCCTGCGGGCCGGGACATATGAGCTGCTCGCCCGCGCCGATGTGCCCACCGCCAGCGCGATCAGCGAATATGTCGATGTCGCCCATGCCTTCTTCGATGCGCGCGAAGCCAAGTTCGTGAACGGCGTGCTGGATGCCGTGGCCAAGGCGGTCCGCTGAACCTTCCACGCCGGGGCCTTCCCGCCGCACCGGCCGGGCGGGGCGGCAAAAGCGGTTTTCCTACAGCGCGCCGATTTGGCATAGGTGGCCGATGCCGCGCCGCGATGCCTTCCCTTCTCCCGCCTTTTCTCAGGGAACTTCCATGCCCCGGAGCGGGTCGGGATTTTGTCCCTTGAACAGTGTCAACTGTGTCAACCTGCCCGATGCGGTAGAAGCGCGGCGGGCGCGCGGCCATGAATGAAGCCCAGAACATTGCCGCCCTGCGCAGCCTGGCCACGCACCCCGCGGCGCGCGGATTGCAGGACGATGTGGCGGTGCTGGAGGTCGGCTCGGAAACGCTGGTTCTGACCCATGACATGATGGTGGAAGGGGTGCATTTCCTGCCCTCGCAGGATCGTGCCGACGTGGCCTGGAAACTGGTGGCGACCAATCTTTCCGATCTGGCGGCGAAAGGCGCCGTGCCGCTGGGCGTGCTGGTGGGGCAGATGCTGGGTTCCGGCGATGCCCGATTCATTGCCGGGCTGGATGAGGCGCTGGCGCATTACGGCACGCCCCTGCTTGGCGGGGACACGGTTTCCGCCGCCGACGGGGCGCAGGCCTTCGGCCTCACCGCGATCGGCCGCGCGAGCTATACGCCGGTCCCCTCACGGGCGGGCGCGAAGCCGGGCGATATTCTCTGCGTCACCGGCCCGGTGGGCGCCGCCATGATGGGGTTCGAGGCCCTGCGCGATGGAACGGGTGGAGACAGCCTGGCCTATCGCCGCCCCGCCGCCCTGCTCCGCGAAGGGCAGGCGCTGGCCCCCCATGCCAGCGCGATGATGGACGTTTCCGACGGCTTGCTGCTCGATGCCTGGCGGATGGGCAAGGCCAGCAGTGTGACGCTGATGATCGAGAGCGCCGCCGTCCCGCTCGCCGCGCCGGAGCATCGCCGGCAGGATGCCCTGCGCTGGGGCGACGATTACCAGCTGCTGTTCACCGCGCCGCCGGACGCCGCCTTGCCGATGCCGGCCCATCGGATCGGCGAGGTGCGCGAACGGCAGGGCGCGCCGCTCATGCTGGATGGGCGGGAACTCGGCGACCCGGCCACGCTGGGCTATCAGCATGGCGGCTAGCCTTAGCCGGACCGGAACGGATTAGAGAGCCGAGCAATCCACCCCGCGCTTTTCCAGTATCGGCTTGAGCGCGAAATAGGCTTTCCTGGTCCGGTGATTGGGAATGCCCGGATAGAGGTGATGGATCAGGTGGGTTTCCATGCACATCGACAGCACATGGCCGAGCCTGCTCTTGAAGATGCGGGTGTTTTCATACCGCCCCTTCTTGCCTTCGCGCGGATGATGCGGCGCCCAGCTCAGATAGAAGCGGATATAGGACAGGCCGACATGGCGCGGCAGCCACCAGATCAGGGCCGCCTCGATGGCATAGCCGCTCCATGCCATGGAAAACAGCACGGTCATGAAGAACAATTGCAGGATCAGCGTATCCTTGAGCGCCTTCGCGGCTTCCGGCGTGCCCATCTCCGCCAGGATGCGCTTGTAGTGGTGGATCGAGCCATCCACCCCGGGCTGGCGGTTATACCAGGTCTTGTACCAGGCAGCCCACATATTGGGCGCTTCATCCGTATAGTCCGGGTCCTTCTCCGGATCGTTGCAATGATAGTGATGTTCCAGGTGCATCAGCCGCGCCATGCTGAACGGAAACACGATCGGGATGGTCGAAACCTTGCCGACCCATTCGTTGACCCAGCGCCACTTGCTGCCATGCCGGGCGATGTTGGAGTGCATCGCCTCGTGGCTGGTGACATAGCCGCCGGTGGCGAAGATGCAGGACAGGACGCAGGCCAGCGGCAGGTTGAGCTTGCCCATGATCGCCAGCGGGAAGAAACTGAGCCAGACGGCGAAGCAGCCGAACGCCGCCACGACATAGGGCCACATCGCCCCGCCGTGGAACTGCTGGGCAATCGCGATCTCTTCCCTGCGCAGGTCGCGCCGGGTGTAGCGATCCAGCCCGTCCGGGCCGAGCGGCAGCGCGGGGCGATCGAGCGCCGGCGGCGCTTCCGCGCCGGGCTGGCGCAGCAGCAGATCATGCTCGTTCACAGCCACCGGCCCCGGATATTGGCGATCAGCCCCCAGGCGCCGCCGAACAGCAGGCCGAACGCGACAGGGCTGAGGCCCAGCGGCGGATCGACTTCCCAGAGAACCATGATTTGCGCGGTCAAAGGCGCGATGAATCCCAGTCCGAAAAGGAACGGCATGATCGCGAACAGTTTTTTCAGAGCCCCGGCCATAGGGTTAATATTGCATAAACCATGAAATGCCGCAAGAAATCGCAGCGGCCAGTTCAGCTAATCACTCTGTGCGCTGAAATCGCTTTAGGGTTGCGCACCCCGGCACTGTGCTTAATACCTGCGTCCGAGCTTGCGGCCATGAATTACCCAGACCGCCGGCTATGAAAAGAGAAAGGGGGTTAGGGTGGACTTGATAGTCATCGCAATTGTTCTGGGGCTGCTGGCCGTATTGTACGGTTTCATTACCAGCCGCCAGATACTCGGCGCGAATGCCGGCAACGAAAAGATGCAGGAAATCGCGGGCGCAATCCAGGAAGGCGCCCAAGCTTATCTGAAACGGCAATATACCACTATCGGCATTGTCGGCGTTGTCGTCGCCGTCATCATCGCCGTGACGCTGGGCGGGATTTCCGCCGCCGGCTTCGCAATCGGCGCGATCCTGTCGGGCGTGGCCGGATTCATCGGAATGAACGTTTCGGTGCGATCCAACGTGCGGACGGCGGCGGCGGCGCAAACCGGGCTGCAGCAGGGGCTGACCCTGGCCTTCCGGGCCGGGGCGATCACCGGAATGCTGGTGGCCGGCCTCGCTCTTCTCGCGATCGCCGTGTTCTTCTGGTATCTGATCGGGCCGGGCGGCTACACCGTCGGCGGCGAAGACCGCACCGTGGTCGACGCGCTGGTCGCGCTCGCCTTCGGCGCTTCGCTGATTTCGATCTTCGCCCGTCTCGGCGGCGGCATCTTCACCAAGGCCGCGGACGTGGGCGCCGATCTCGTCGGCAAGGTCGAGGCAGGCATTCCCGAGGACGATCCGCGCAACCCCGCCGTGATCGCGGACAATGTGGGCGACAATGTGGGCGACTGCGCCGGCATGGCGGCCGACCTGTTCGAAACCTATGTCGTCACCGTGGGCGCCACCATGGTCCTCACCGCGCTGCTGCTCAAGGGCGTGGGCGACCTGCTCGTTCCGCTGATGGCCCTGCCGCTGCTGATCGGCGGCGCCTGTATCGTCACCTCGATCATCGGCACTTACTTCGTCCGCCTCGGCGGCGGGACGAACATCATGGGCGCCATGTACAAGGGCTTCCTGGTCACGGCGATCCTCTCGATCCCGGCGATCTGGCTGGCCACCAGCACGGCCCTGGGCGGGGACATGAATTCCGTCATCGGCGGGGAAGTGGCCGCGGATGCGGCGGCCGCCACCTTCGACGGGGTGCTCATCGAGGAAGCGGTCGCCACGCAGGCCGGCGGCTTCACCGGCATGGACCTGTTCTGGTGCTCCATGCTCGGCCTCGCGATCACCGGCCTCATCATCTGGATCACGGAGTATTACACGGGCACCAATTACCGCCCGGTGCGCTCCATCGCCAAGGCATCGGAAACCGGGCATGGCACGAACGTGATCCAGGGACTGGCCGTCAGCCTCGAGGCAACCGCCCTGCCCACCATCGTGATCGTAGCGGGCATCATCGGCTCCTACCAGCTCGCGGGGCTGATCGGCATCGCCTATGCCGCCACCTCGATGCTCGCGCTGGCGGGGATGGTGGTCGCGCTCGACGCCTATGGCCCTGTCACCGACAATGCCGGCGGAATCGCCGAAATGGCCGGGCTTGACGACAGCGTGCGCGAAAAGACGGATGCGCTGGACGCGGTCGGCAACACCACCAAGGCCGTGACCAAGGGCTATGCCATCGGTTCGGCGGGCCTTGCCGCGCTGGTGCTGTTCGCCGCCTACACCACCGACCTGAAGGAATTCTTCCCGGATCTGAACGTCGATTTCAGCCTGGAGAATCCCTATGTCATCGTCGGGCTGCTGCTCGGCGCCCTGCTGCCCTATCTGTTCGGGGCGATGGGCATGACGGCCGTGGGCCGTGCCGCGGGCGATGTGGTGAAGGATGTGCGCGACCAGTTCGCCGCCGATCCCGGCATCATGGCGGGCACCAGCCGGCCCAACTATGCCCGAACGGTGGACCTCGTCACCAAGGCCGCGATCAAGGAAATGATAATCCCGTCGCTGCTGCCGGTGCTGGCCCCGATCGTGGTCTATTTCGTGATTACCGCGGTCGCGGGCGACAAGGCTGCGGGCTTCGCGGCGCTGGGCGCGCTGCTCCTCGGCGTCATCGTCGGCGGGTTGTTCGTCGCGCTCTCGATGACCTCGGGCGGCGGCGCCTGGGACAATGCCAAGAAGTATATCGAGGACGGCAACCACGGCGGCAAGGGCAGCGAAGCCCACAAGGCCGCGGTGACGGGCGATACGGTGGGCGATCCCTACAAGGACACCGCCGGCCCCGCCGTCAACCCGATGATAAAGATCACCAATATCGTCGCCTTGCTGTTGCTGGCTGCCCTCGCGGCAGGCTGACCGGCAGCAACGCCTCGAAGAACTGGCGAAAGCCCTGTCCGCAAGATTTGCGGGCAGGGTTTTCCCATTTTCGGACAGCGGCGAAATCCGCGCCCAGCCTTAACAATTGATTGGGCCAGTCGCGCTAAACCGCCATGGACGGGTGAGTCCGTCGTCTCGGAAGGTTAATGGATTTGGCTGGCAAAGCCTCTCTCATGTTCGCGTCGGGTGGCGCTGCGGGGTCGGGTCCGATGAGGGCCGATGCGGCAAGCGGCGATCCGAGGCTGCGCGAGATCCGCCCGGCCGAACTTGGCGACCGGGCGTTCCTCGATTGCTGGGATGCCTTGGCGGCGACGGCCAGCGAGCCGAATCCGTTTTACGAAAGCTGGTATCTGCTGCCCTCGCTGCGGGCGCTCGACCCGCAGAAGCGCGTGAAGATCCTGGTGCTGGAGGCGGCCGGCATTCCCCTGGCGCTGATGCCCATTTCCCGCTCGATGACATATTACGGGAACCCGCTTCCCCATCTTAGAAACTGGACGCATGCGAATTGCTTCCTGGGCTGCCCGCTGGTGGCGCAGGGTGCGGAGATCGCATTCTGGCAAAGCCTGATCGACTGGGCGGACGAGAACGCCGGATATGCGCTCTTCTTCCATCTTGCCCATCTGCCCCTGTCGGGACGACTCCATCGCGCCCTGCGCGACCTGCTGGTGGAACGGGGCAGGCCGGCCGCTCTCGTCTTTCGCGAGGAGCGCGCGATGCTCGCCTCGGACAATTCCGCGGACGCCTATCTGGAGCAGGCGCTGTCCGGCAAGAAGCGCAAGGAACTGCGGCGCCAGCACAAGCGGCTTGCGGAACAAGGGGCCCTGGACTTCACGCGCGAACCGGGACGGGACGGTCTGGATCGCTGGATCGAGGATTTCCTCCAGCTTGAAATGCGAGGCTGGAAGGGCAAGGCCGGCTCCGCCCTCGGCTGCGCCGATGCCACCGCCACCCTGTTTCGCGAAGCGCTCGCCGGCGCCAGCGCCGCCGGAAGGCTGGAACGCCTCAGCCTCACTCTCGACGGCAGGCCGATCGCGATGCTGGCCAATTTCCTTTGTCCGCCGGGCGCCTTCTCCTACAAGACCGCGTTCGATGAAAACTATGCCCGCTTCTCCCCCGGCGTCCTGCTGCAACGGGAAAATCTGGCGCTGCTCGGCCATGAACGGATCGAATGGTGCGACAGCTGCGCCACCGCGGATCACCCCATGATCGATCATATCTGGCGGGAGAGGCGCGCGATCGGGCGGATCAGCTTCGGCATCGGCGGGGCGGCGCGCCAGAGCGTGTTCCGTCAGATTGCAAGGCTGGAAACAGGCACGAATACGGGAAGCATAGGGTGATGATGGAAATGCCTTCTCCTGAACCCAGCGACGGCGCCGGGCATGGCATCTTCGCGCAATCGGCCAGGCGGATATTCGCCGCGTCCTATCCGGAAACGCCGCATATCCTGAAGCACGAGCTGCGCGCGCATCCCCTGCTGGAGCGCGAAGCGATGGCCCGACTCGCGGAGCGGCTGCCTGCCCGTTCCATCGAATATAACCGCGGCGACCTGCCGATCGGAGTGGACGGCAAGCCCCAGGCAAACGGCCTCAGCATCGGCGAAACCATAAGGGATATCGCCAACAGCGGCAGCTGGGCCGTGCTCAAGAACATAGAGCAGGACCCGGCCTATGCCGCATTGCTGGAAGGGTTGCTGGAGGAACTGCAAGGCTGCATGGAAATCCGCACGGGCGAGATGCTCACCCCGCAGGGGTTCATCTTCATTTCCTCGCCCAATGCGGTGACGCCATATCACTTCGATCCCGAACACAACATCCTGCTGCAGATCGAAGGCAGCAAGATCATGACCCAGTTCCCCGCCGGGGACCCGCGCTATGCGCCCGATACCGCGCATGAATCCTACCACACCGGCGGCCCCCGGGAACTGCGCTGGAACGAGGGCCTGGAACAGGGCGGAACGCCCTTCCCGCTGCACCCAGGCGATGCGATCTATGTTCCGGTCATGGCTCCGCATCATGTGAAAGTCGGCCCGGAGCCTTCCGTTTCCCTCTCCATAACCTGGCGTTCCGAATGGAGTTACGCGGAAGCGGATGCGCGTTGTTTCAATGCATTGCTGCGCAAAAAAGGATTCTCGCCCAGAGCCACTTCGCGATGGCCTCGCCACAATCTCGCGAAGGCGTTTGCCTGGCGCGCGATCCGCCGCATCTGCAGTTTACATTGACGACTCGCTCCCTCCCGCCGCAATATCGCGGAATGCAATATCCCCCTACACCAGAGCAGCTCGTTGCCGACCTCGTGCTCCTTCTCGATATGGAGCCACGCGGCACCGACCGGTTCGAGGGCCGGCGCAGGAAGGGCGGGGTCGGGCGCGTCTATGGCGGCCAGGTCATCGCGCAGGCGATTGCCGCCGCGGAAAGGACCGTTCCCGAAGACCGCGCGGCTCATTCCCTGCACGCTTATTTCCTGCGCGGCGGCTCGGAAGACCTGCCGATCGATTATGCCATCATGCGGGATTTCGACGGGCGCAGCTTTTCCAATCGCCGGGTCGTGGCGACCCAGCGGGGCGAGCCGATCCTCAATCTGACGGCATCGTTCCAGGTGCCGGGCACCGGCCTGAGCCATCAGAGCACGTCGATCAGCGACGTTCCCCAGCCGGAGGATCTCGAATCCGACAATGTCGTCAGCCGCAGATACAGCGACGAGATCAGCTTTCCGCATCAAACCAAGATCGGCATGCCGGGGCCGATCGATTATCGCAGCGTCGAAGCGTTGCGCTGGCTGGAATCCGGCAAGTCTCCGCCCATCGCCCACACCTGGTTCCGCACGGTCGCGCCGCTGCCGGACGATCCCCGCGTGCATCGCGCGGTGCTTGCCTATGCATCGGACATCAAGCTGCTGGGCACCTCGATCTTCCCGCACGGTTACCGATGGGGAGATCTCCTGTCGGTCAAGCCCGCCAGCCTCGATCACGCGATCTGGTTTCATGAGCCGTTCCGCGCGGATGAATGGCTGCTCTACGTCACCGAAAGCCCATGGGCCGGCCATGCCCGCGGTTTTGCCAGTGGCCGGATATTTTCCCGGGACGGGCGCCTTGTCGCCAGCGTCACCCAGGAGGGGATGATCCGGGTCGTCGGCGGCGAGGGCTGAGCCGCATCACCCGCTCGGGTGATAGAAATCATACACCGCCTGGGCCACGGCCGAGCTTACCCCCGGCGCCCGCTGCAGATCTTCGAGGGCGGCCGCCCGCACTTTCCCCGCCGTGCCGAAATGCAGCAGCAGGGCGCGTTTCCTGGCCGGGCCGATGCCCGGTATTTCATCCAGCGGCGAGGCCTGAATCGCGCGGCTGCGTTTCGCCCGATGCGCGCCGATCGCAAAGCGGTGCGCTTCATCCCGCAGCCGCTGCAGGTGGAACAGGACCGGCGAATTGAGCGGGAGCGTCTTTTCCCTGCCGTCGGGAAAATGGAACACTTCGCGCCCCGCGTTGCGATCCGGGCCTTTCGACACCGCGATCAGGGGAACATCCTCGATCCCCAGTTCCTCGAGCGTATCCCTCACCGCGCTCATCTGGCCCTTGCCGCCGTCGATCAGCACCAGATCGGGCCACTCCCCGCCATCCCGATCCGGGTCCTCCTTCTGCGCTCTCGAGAAGCGCCGGTTCATCACTTCGCGCATCATGCCAAAGTCGTCATTCGATTGCGCGCTCTTGATGTTGAACTTGCGATACTGGTTCCTGAGGAACCCTTCCGGCCCGGCAACCACCATGCCGCCGACCGCCTTCGCGCCCTGGATATGGCTGTTGTCGTAGATTTCGATGCGGCGCGGCGCGTCGGGCAGTTCGAGAAACTCCGCCAGTTCGCTCAATATCCTGGCTTTGGTGGAGCTTTCCGCCAGGCGCCGGTCCAGCGCTTCCGCAGCATTGCGCCCGGCCTGCTCGACCAGCCGCCGCCGGTCCCCGCGCTGGGGCACGGAGATCGCCACCCGCTTGCCCGCCGCTTCCGACAGCGCTTCCTCCAGCAACTCGCGCTCAGCCGGCTCGCGATCGACCAGCACATGCCGGGGCGGCGGCACTTCCTCGTAGAATTGCGCCAGGAAGCTCTCCAGCACCTCATCCTCGCCCAATCCCTCGGGATGGCGCGGGAAGAAGGCCCGGTGCCCCCAGTTCTGCCCGCCGCGAATGAAGAAGGCCTGGATGCCGATCTGTCCCCCCTTCGCGGCCAGCGCGAAGACATCGGCATCGCCCACCCCGCTGGCGTTGATCGCCTGACTGCCCTGGATGAAGGTCGCCGCCCGCAGCCGGTCGCGCAGCAGGGCGGCCGTCTCGAAATCGAGCGCTTCGGACGCCTGCCGCATCTGGCCTTCGATGGTCTTCTGCACTTCGGAGGATTTCCCGCCGAGGAAATCCTTCGCCTGCCCGACCAGCTCGGCATAGCCCTGCTCATCGATCCGGCCCACGCAGGGCGCGGAGCAGCGCTTGATCTGATAGAGCAGGCAGGGCCGGTCGCGGCGCGAGAAGAAGCCGTCGGTGCAGCTGCGCAGCAGGAACAGCTTCTGCAAGGCATTGATGGTGGTGTTGACCGAGCCGGCGCTGGCGAACGGGCCGTAATAATTCCCCTTCGCCTTGCGCGCGCCGCGATGCTTCGTGATCCGTGGAAAGGCGTGGTCCGCCCGCAGCAGGATGAAGGGAAAACTTTTGTCGTCGCGCAGCAGCACATTGTAGGGCGGGCGGAAGCGCTTGATCAGCTGCGCTTCCAGCAGCAGGGCTTCCGCCTCGCTGTTGGTAGTGACGATTTCCATCCCCCGCGTCTGGCTGACCATGCGCTTGAGCCGCAGCGGCAGGCGTTCCACCTGGGTATAATTCGCCACGCGGTTCTTCAGCGCCCGCGCCTTGCCGACATACAGCACGTCGCCCCGCGCATCGAGCATACGGTAAACGCCGGGCTTCGGCTTGAGCGCGCGCACCGTGTCGCGGATCGCCTTCACCCCCGCTTCGAGGTCAGGCTGGGCCGAACGCACGGTAAAGGCCGCGCGTTCCTCATGGAAACGCTCGGCGCTGGCACGATCGGGGGGAGTGGCGGACTTCCTTGCCATGGACGAGGAGATAGCCACTCCTCGCCGCTTTTGGGAGCCCCGCTCCACCCTGCGACCGCAAAAAAGGGGCCGGATCGCTCCGGCCCCTTTCCGAGTTTCTGCCTGATGGCGAGAGCTTACATGCCCGCGCCCGGACCGTAGGTGATCTCGACCCGGCGGTTCTGCAGTTCGCGCACGCCGTCGGCGGTCGGAACCCGCGGATTGGCCTCACCGAAGGCTTCGCTGGTGATCCGGTCGCCCGGAATGCCACGAGCGGTCAGGTAATCGCGGACCGACGAGTTACGCCGTGCCGAGAGGCCGAGGTTGTATTGCGTGGAGCCGGAACGGTCGGTGTAGCCGGCCAGCATGATCGGAACCACATCGCAATTGCCATAGGCGGTCACCGCGCTGTCGAGGATGGTCGCGGCTTCCGGCGTGATGTCGGAGCGATCCCAGTCGAAGAACACGATGTACGGACCCTTGTTGCACGCGACCTCAGGAGCCGGTGGCGGGGGCGGCGGGGGCGGCGGCGGGGGTGGCGGCGGCGGGGGCGGCGGAGCCGGTTCCGAAGCGCGGCCGAAATTGTAGGTCAGCGTCGCCAGCAACGAATGGGTTTCAGTCTCTATATCCAGGCCGCCGTTGCCCGTGTCGAACCTCGGGATCGGCGCGTTATAATAGCGATATTTCAAGCCGATATCGACATTCGGAGTAACCGGATAGCGCAGGCCCGCGATACCTTGCCAGGCCAGATCGGATTCCTTGATCCTGAAAAAGCCAGGGCCGGTTTCATTGAGCATCTTGACGCGGGCCTTGCTGATCCCGGCGCCACCGCCGATGAAAAACTGCAGACCGTCATCCTTGCCGATGTCGATCATCGCATTGGCCATCAGGCTCAGCGCATCGAACTTGCCGTCGATGGAATAGCTCGTCCCGGGCAAGCCGGCCACCAGGCCGGAACCGTCCCGGAATGTATCGATCCCGAGATTGCGGTAGCTGCCTTCGGCTTCGATCCGGAACACTCCGAAATCATAGCCGACGACGGCCTCGACATCGTAACCGATATCGGTGTCGAAATCCGTGTCCAAGGCATCGCCATTGAGGAACACATTGGGATCGTGCTTGGTTACGGTGCCACCGGCGCCTACACCGATATACGCACTGCCATCCCGCGCGAAGGCGGGCGTTGCCAGGACGGTCGTCGCCATGGCCAATCCGATGAGATATCTTTGCATATACATGCTCCCTTGAACCCTGTTGGGCCTGACATTGGGGGCCCAAGACAAGGCCCCCGGCGAGGTGAGAACAATCCGGGTTGCAGGAAAGTTCCAGAAATATTGAGAGAATCCGACAGAAAGGCGGAAACTCGCGATCAGTTGAGGCGCGGATGTCTGCGATTTAGGCAGGAAAATCGGCTGTAAACGGCAAGCACGCGCCAGCCGCCAGGCTCGGGGCCTTGCCGGCCGGAAGATATGCCAACCCAAATGGAACAGGAACGCCTCCCCGCCTCGCTCGTTGGGAGGGCTGGAAAAAGAGGGAATTGCGGATGTTTGGAAAGATTATCGGCGCCATAGCGGGCGAACGGGCAGCCCGGCACGTGAGCGGTGTCAATGGCCCCATGGGCGCGGCGCTGGGCGCGGGGGCGGTGGCCCTGGCGCGGCGCTTCGGGCCTCTCGGCATTGTGGCCGTCGCGGCCGGCGGCTATGCCCTCAAGCGCTATCGCGAAAAGCAGGACCGCCAGCATGGCGAAAAGGCACCTGCCCATCCTCTATGAAAGGATGAATCCCCCCCCTTCCCCCGTTGCGAAACAACCAAGAGGATTTTCCCATGATTGAGAAAACGCATTGCATCATCGCCGCCGCGCTGCTTGGCCTCGGTCTCTCGGCCTGTTCCGAGCAGACGCAGGACAGCGCATCCGCCACGGCCGACATGGCGGCAGAGGATATCGAGAACGCGGCCGACACCGCCGGCCAGGCGGTGGAAGACGCGGCGCAGGCGGCGGGCGAAGCGGCCGACCGCGCGGTCGCGGCCACCGATGAACTGGGCGACAAGGCGGAACAGAAAGCCGCGGAAGTAGAAGCCTCCATCCACAATGAAACGGTGGACGAAGCCAAGGCCGATTGACAAGGCCGATCGCCTGCGGTTTTCCAGACAGCGGGTTGGCCTGTCTGCGGCGCTTACAGCGAGAGCGTTGCAGACAGGCCTTCTATTGGGACGCTGCCGCTCACCCTTCGGCACACCTGCCACGAGCCTCGGCGAAAGGGGCACGACGAACGGGTTTTACGCCGCATTCCCGCGCTGATGGCCACGCCCTGCCAGCCCATCAGAACATCTTGCGGAACTCGACCTGGAAGAAGCGGCCGGCCGGATCGAGAAACGCCGGATCGTAGCGCAGCGGCACCACGCCGTTGTCATCCGTGACCCGCTGCTGCGCATCGAAGATATTGTCGACCCTGAACGACAGGCGGCTGTTCTTGAGGAACGGCACCTTGTCGGCCAGGCTTTCCTGCTGCCCGAAGTCCACGAAGAGCCGCATATCGAAAGTGGCGATGGGATGGAACCGCAGCGACGAGCTGCCCGGCGCTCCGCTGCCGTCCACCCGGCTGCCGCCGAGATATTCGCCGGACAGGCGCAGGCCGAAGCCCTTGTAATAGACCCCGCCCCGCAATTCCATCTCATGCCGGGGCTTGGGGGTGGAAGCCAGCGAATCCCCATCCAGCAGATCGAGCAGCGGGCCGTTCTCGGCTATGCGCACGGTTTCGTCGAAACGGATGGTGTGGAAGAGGGCCAGATTCCATCGGCCACCACCACCGCCGCGCGCCCCCGGTCCGAACCCGGGTCCGCCCATTCCGCCGGCTCCACCGCCAGCGCCGCGAGAGCCGCGATCTCCGCCCTGGCTGGCGGCGCCGCCGATCCGGTCCGAGATATCCAGGCCGTAGCGCACCCTGCGGCTCTTCTCCCGGTCGAACGTCACCGGGCGCTGGTCGATCTGGAGCAGGACGCCATTGGCATCGCGGATCACCCGCCCGGGGAACGCGGCCTCGATCGCCGGAGTGAGCAGGGGAAAGGACGCCGTGACATCGGTGGATGTCTCGTCGAAATATTCCGCGATCAGCTTGGAGCGGTCGAAGAACGGCAGGTCCCAGTTCACGCCGATCTTCCAGTCCCGCTGCTTTTCCGCCAGAAGCGCGGGATTGCCGCCGCCGATGACGTCGGCGAGCACGGTCTGGCCGGTCGCGAAATCATACACTGTGCTGTCCAGCGTGACGATCTGCGGCGCGCCGAGTTGGCTGAGGCTGGGGGCCTCTTCCGCGTAAAGATAGCTGACCTGCAGGTTGAGCTTGTCGGTGATGCCCCAGGTCAGGCCCGCGCTCCAGTCATACAGCGTGCCGAAGTCCGAAAGGTGGTCCACCCCGCCGGAAAGATTGAGCGTGAGATTGCCGATGGCGTCCAGCACGCCTTCGCGGCGGCTGGCGATGGGAATGCCGAGAGTGAAGCCCGCATTCGCATTGCCCCGGGTGAGATCGGTCTTGATGCCCGAGTTTCTCGTGTCGACGCTCTGGATGTTGTCCCAGTCGAACCCGCCCTTCACTGTGAGCGACAGAGGCCCGGCCGGCAGACTCGCGGGCGCGCCGATCAATGTGACAAGGGCGCTGGCGTCCTCCGTATTGCTGCGGGCGCGGTCGATCGGGCCATCGAGCACGAGGCCGCTCGCCAGCAGCGTGTCCACCGGCGCGTCGATGGCGATCGTTCCGGCCAGCGCCGCATCGACCAGCGCGGTGGTATCGGCGCTGCGGTCAATCAGGGTCCGGCCTTCCGAATGCGCCCAGTTGGCGGTGGCCGCAAGTTGCCAGTCGCCCAACGGCTTGTTGAGCGTGGTGCCCAGCTCGAAGCCGGTGGTGCGGGTGCGGCTGCGGCGCGCATCGAAGCCCGGCCCCTCGGAATAGAGCGTGCGCAGGGCGCTTTCGCCATTGGCGTCGGTCAGCGTCACCGCATCCAGGCCGGAAAGGCGCTCGCTGTCGGATCGCGTCACTTCCGCGCTGAAGGCCAGGGAGCCGTCGCGGCCGCCCTCGCCAAGGCCGGTCGACCAATTGCCGGTGAATTTGAGATCGCGGCTGTCGGGCACCAGCGAACGATATGCCGCCGGATTGGGGTCGCCCGCCAGCGGCGCCACGCTGGACGAGAAAATACCGCGCTCCGCCTCGGTCAGCGCAGAGGTATCGTCGGCCTCAACGGTCAGGTTCAGGCGCCGGGGGCCGTCGATCCGCACGACCGACGCTTCCAGTTCATTGGTGGAATAGCCGCCCTTGCCCGGCCAGCCCAGACTGGCTTCCACGGTGGTGGACATGAAATTATCCTTGAGGATGAAGTTCACGACCCTCTGGTTGGCGGAATAGCCGAATTGCAGGGCCACCTCCTCGGGCAGCACCTCGATCCGGCGGATCGCCTCGGGCGGATAGTTGCGCAGCTCGCGGAAGCCGGAGACACGCTGGCCATTGAGCAGGATCACCGGCTGGCCATCGCCGCGCCCCCTGCCGGACCCGGCCTGCGGCGCGATTTCGGCCAGCAGTTCCTGCAGGGAGCTGGCGCCGTAGCTGGCGATTTCCTCTTCCTCGATCACCGCCAGCGGAGGCTGCGCGGAATCCACGGAACCGCGATAACGCTCCGCCGTGACGACGATCTCCTCCTCTTCCGCCACGGCGGGATTTTGATCCACGATCTGCGCCAAAGCCGGAGTGGCAATACAGATCGAGAGGATGGAACAGCCAAGAATACGCAAGTGAATCCCTTTCAAAACATCTTGCAGGCCGCCCTCTCCCGGCGTCATTTCCAGCGTAATGCTTATTTTGCCTGGCCCCATTCCATTAGGCGGCGAGAATGAACGCCTGATGATCGAAAGGTGGGGCGCCCATTCACGAGGGCTTTCGCAAGTGGCTTTCCTTTTGCCTTTTGACGCAGCGAACGCTATGGCGCGCGCCCATGACAAACATTGCACACGGAAACTAACCGCCCATGGCGAAAGAAGAACTGCTCGAGATGCGCGGCAAGGTAGTGGAATTGCTGCCGAATGCCATGTTCCGGGTGGAGCTGGAAAACGGCCATGAGATCCTCGGCCACACGGCCGGCAAGATGCGCAAGAACCGGATTCGCGTGCTGGTGGGCGACGAAGTGCTCGTCGAACTCACCCCCTACGACCTGACCAAGGGTCGCATCACCTATCGCTTCATGCCCGGCAGGGGCGGCCCAGGGCCGCAATAGGCATGGCGGGCGTAATCGCGCCGCCCTCTCTCATCCTCGCATCTGCCAGCCCGCGCCGGCGGGATCTTCTCGCGCGCCTTGGCATAGAACCCCTGCGCGCGGCGGGCGCGGATATCGACGAGACGCCGGCCGCAGGAGAAATTCCGCGCTGCTACGCACAACGCATGGCCCGCGAAAAGGCTCTGGCTGCGGGCGACCCGTCGAGCTTCGTGCTGGCCGGGGATACGGTCGTGGCGGTCGGGCGACGCATCCTGCCGAAGGCGGAAGACCAAGCCACCGCGCGCCGCTGCCTCGAACTGCTGTCAGGCCGCCGCCATCGCGTGTTCTCGGCGGTTGCGCTGCGCGCACCGGACGGCGCGGTCACGGAGCGCCTGAGCGAAACGCAGGTCCGCTTCAAGCGGCTGTCGGACGAGGAAATGCGCGCCTATCTCGCCAGCGGCGAATGGGACGGCAAGGCCGGCGGCTATGCCATCCAGGGCCAGGCCGAAGGGCTGATCGCGTGGATCGCGGGCAGCCATTCCGGTGTTGTCGGCCTGCCGCTGTTTGAAACCCGGGCCTTGTTGAAGGCGGCAGGATTTCGCCTTGGCTGAATGGCTGGTCGAACAGGGCATCGGCGAGGAACGCGCGATCCGGCTCGATCATGGCGCCATAATTGCCGCCCGCGCGCATTGGCCGGGCACGCTCGCCGCCGGTCAGGTCGAGGACGCGGTGCTGGTGTCGCGAACCACGGGCAGCGCCCGGGGCACGGCCCGCTTCGCCAATGGCGAAGAGGCGCTGGTCGACCGCTTGCCCCGCGACGCCAGCGAAGGCGCCCGCCTGCGGCTGAAAGTGACCCGGGCGGCGATCGGCGAAGTGGGGCGCGCCAAGCTGGCGCAGGCAAGGCCCGCCGACGAACCCTTGCGGCCCGCTCCATCGCTTGCCGAGATGCTGCGCCAGGAAGGCCATGACGTCCGGCTGGTGCATCGCTTCCCGGTGGATGGCCCAAGGGATGGCCCCGTGGATGGCTGGGACGCGCTGGTCGCGGATGCCTTCGCCATGCGAATGGAGTTCGCGGGCGGTGCGCTTCACCTTGCGCCGACCCCGGCTATGACTCTGATCGATGTGGACGGCACGCTGCCGCCGCGCGAGCTAACGCTTGCCGCCATTCCCTCCATCGCATCCGCGATCGCGCTGTTCGATCTGGCGGGATCTATCGGCATAGATTTCCCGACCCTCGCCGCCCGGGCGGACCGGCGCGGCGTGGACGAGATGCTGGCGCAAGTGCTGGCGGGCTGGCCGCATGAGCGCACCGCCATGAACGGCTTCGGCTTCGTCCAGCTCGTCTCGCGGCTGGAGCGCCCTTCCCTGATCCATCGAATCGCCCGCAGCCCGGCGGCAGCCGGAGCGCGTCTGCTGCTGCGCCGGGCGGAAGCGGTCGCCGCCCCGGGCAAATTGCTGCTCACGGCGCATCCCGCTGTCGTGGCGGCGGTGCCGCCCCCATGGCGCGACGAACTTGCCCGCCGCGCCGGGCGGCCTATCGCATGGGCCGAAGATCCGGCGCTTGCACTGGAAGCCGGTTTCGCGCAGGCCGTGCAGCCATGACCCAAGGCAAGCCCTGTCCGATCTGCAAGAAGCCGCGCACGGCGGAGTTCGCGCCGTTCTGTTCCGCCCGCTGCCGCGACCGGGATCTGGCGAACTGGTTCAACGACGGCTATGCCGTGCCCGGCCCGCCCGCATCCCCGGACGATCTGGCGAACGAGAACTGATTTCCCCTTGCCATAGGCGTGAGGGTTCGCCATAGGCGCGCTCTCCAATCGCTCGCCGGTCTTCTTGCAAGACCGCCGCCGCAGCGACGCCCGGGTAGCTCAGTTGGTAGAGCACATGACTGAAAATCATGGTGTCGGTGGTTCGATTCCGCCCCCGGGCACCACAACCTTTGGTTGTGCTGCCCTTCCTTCATAAGTCAGGTTCGAGCAAAGCTCGAACCGGGGCGCTACTGCCATTGGAAGTGCCGCCTTGACTTCAGCCCGAAGTCAGAAGCCATTCAGCACGGATCGGCCAGGAACATCGCCCGGAACGGCACGTTCCAGCAAATCCGGCCCGGGCGCCGCGCAGCGGGCGATCCGTCCGGAACCCGAATGTCGAGGGAGAACAGACCTGCGCGCAGTCTGGGAAATCATCTGGGCACTGACCGGCGGCTTGCTGATGGCCATGGCCACGGTGGGCGGAGCCGTCGCGGCCTTCTGCGCGATGTCGGCCGGAGGCTGCCTGTGGTGGCGGCAGAGGAAGGGCCGGTCCCGGCCGGAACCCTGAGCCGGGAAACCGCTGCCCCTGACAGAGACACCAAGGCTCGCACCTGCTTTCGCGAAATATTTTCCCCGGAAAACCGCGCGGCACGGCGGCGCCAAGGCAAATATGCCTTGTTATGGTCAGGTTTAGCTTGTTAGCCCCGCAGTCCGGCGAATGGCGCCAATCGGGAGAGAAATGATGTCGGCCTATGATTTGAACGGACGCGTGGCAATCGTCACCGGCGCAGCCAAGGGAATGGGGGAAGCCCATGTCCGGCTCATGGCCGAACGCGGCGCGGCCGTAATCATTTCCGATCTCGATCCGAAGGGCGAGGCCGTGGCGGAAGAACTGCGCCAGTCCGGCGCTTCGGCCCGGTTCGTCAAGCATGACGTAACCGACGAGGAACAATGGGCGAAGCTCGCCGCCGATGCCATCGCGGAGCATGGAAAGATCGACATATTGGTCAATAATGCCGGCCTCGCCGATCTCCAGCCGGTGAACGAAGCGACGGCGGCAGATTTCCGCCGCATCTTCGACGTGAACGTGATGGGCGTGTTCCTGGGCTGCAAGCATGTGCTGGAAGGCATGAAGGCGGCGGGCCGCGGCTCCATCATCAACATCGCCTCGGCCGGCGGAATGCAGGCGCTGTTCCCAAATCTCTCCCTCTACACCGCATCCAAGGGGGCCGTGCGCATGCTGACCAAGGCGGTGGCGGTGGATTATGCGCAATACGCCATCCGCGTGAATGCGGTGAATCCGGGGTTGATCCACACCTCGATGAACGAGGAATATCTCAAGGACCCGGCGATGTGGCCGACGATGCTGGGCAACACGCTGTTCGACCGGCCCGGAAAGGCGACGGAAGTGGCGGAAGCGGTGGCATTCCTGGCATCGGACGCATCCTCCTACATGACCGGCGCCGATCTCACGGTCGATGGCGGCTGGACCGCCAACTGAGGAATGGTCCGGCAGCACCGCATCTGCATCGCGAGGATGCCGGATGCAGAAGTTGCCGCGTGATGCCCGGAGGGCGAATATGAAAACCGAAGGTCCGCTGGCAGGCGTCCGGGTGCTCGAACTCGGCACCGTCCTGTCCGCCCCGCTGGCGACGATGTTCCTGGGCGATCAGGGCGCGGACATCATCAAGGTCGAGACGCCCGGCGGCGACCAGCTTCGCCAAAGCGGCAACCGCCGGCAGGGCGTGCGCGGATTGGGAACGATGTTCCTCAACGCCAATCGCAACAAGCGGTCGATCGCGCTCGATCTCAAGGATGCCGACGATCTCGCCATTGCCCGCAGGATCGCGGTCCAATGCGATATCGTCGTCCAGAACTTCCGGCCCGGCGTCGCCGACCGGCTCGGCATGGGCTATGAAGATCTCCGCCGGCTCCGGCCGGACCTCATCTACATCTCGATCAGCGGCCTGGGGGAAACCGGCCCGGAATCACGCCGCCGCGTCTACGATATCGTGGTCCAGGGGATAGCGGGCTACGCAGGCGCTCAGGCGGGCGGCCCGGGCGGCGAGCCATCGACCATGCGCACCACGGTGGTGGACAAGACCACCGCGCTGTTCGCCAGCCAGGCGGCGACCGCGGCCCTGTTCGCCCGCGAACGCACCGGCAAGGGGCAGCATATCCGGATCAGCATGCTGGATGTCGCCCTGTCGTTCATCTGGCCCGAAAACATGAGCGCGGCCACCCTGATCGGCGAGGACGTGATCGACGGCGGCAATCTGGCGAATGTGCGCTACTGCTATCCGACCGCAGACGGCCATATCCTGGTCGGCTTCGTGTCCGATGACGAATTTGCCGGGGTCTGCGGCGTGCTGGGTTGCCCGGAACTGGCCGCCGATCCGCGCTTCGACACCATCGGCAAGCGGTTTGCCAATGCCGCGCAGCTCAACGATCTGGTCGCGCGGCGGCTCTCGCTCCATCCCACCGCGCACTGGCTGCCCTTGCTGGAAGCCGCCGATGCCGTGTTCGCCCCGGTGAACTGGCCGGACCGGATCACGGAGGACCCGCTGATCCGCGACGGCGGCCTGCTGGAGGAGCATCTGCACCCCGTCGCGGGCGCCTACCGCCAGCCGATCCATCCCGCGCGCTTCTCGGAAACCCCGGCCAGCCTGCAAAGGCACGCTCCGGAACTGGACGGAAACAGGGAGGAGATACTGGCGGAATTCCAGATCACGCCCGGCCAGACTCGTTCCGGTTCCGGTTGAAGCGGAACGAGTCAGGAAATTCATTCGTTTTCCGCGATTTCCGAGCCTTGCTGGACCCGGTCGATCCTCAACACCCGCTCATGGCCGCTGCGGTCCGGCCAGATGATCGATTGCCCCTGGCGCAGCCCGATCAGGCCCGCACCTATCGGCGTCAGGATTGATATGCAATTCGCCGCGATGTCCGCATCCTTCGGATAGACCAGCTGGACCGTCCGCTTCGCGCCGCTCGCCTCGTCGCTGAATTCGACGGTGGAGTGCATCGTCACCACATCCGCGCCGATCTTCTGGGCGCTGCATATCCGGGCGCGGGCAATCTCGTCGAGCAGCATCCCGCTCACTTCCGGCAAGCGGTCTTCGACCCCCATCGCAAGGTTGGTCAAGGCATCCGCTTCCGTGTCGATCATATCGATCGGGGGCCGCCGGCGGGCGGTATTTCTGGTCATGATAAGGCTTTCCGGTTGGCAGGGGGCACGGCCCAATCGCCGTGATGCAGTCGAGCGAGAGTTCACCCCGGGCTCGGGGCGTGACGCACCGGAACCCGGGGCTATTTGCCCGCGAGCAGTTGGCCTCCGTGATATCGGAACCGGGAAGGAAGAAGAATATATCCAGCCATCGGCCCGAAGCTGTCACCGAAGCAGGGCCAAGTCAATCGCCGTCCATCCGGCCCTCAGCGCGCGCTGTCCTCGATCGCCTCCATGTCCTCGTCCGAAAGGCCGAAATGATGCCCCACTTCATGCACGACGACATGGGTGATAAGCTCTTCCAGATCTACTCCGGTTTCCGCGCATTCATCCAGCAGAGCCGCGCGGAAAAGCGTGATGACCGGCGGAAACTCGCCCGATTCCCAGATCGACTGGTCACCCACGGGCCGGCCCTGGTAAACCCCGCTCAGTTCCAGCGGATCGTCGATGCCGAGTTCGGCCAGCGTTTCCTCATCCGCAAATTCCTCCACGCGAAAAAGCGCGCCTTTCAAATATGCGCGGAATATTTCGGGCAGCCTTTCGACCGCGCGCAGCGCCAGCCGCTCCATCGCCGCGATGTCGGGCATGTCAGGCAAGGTTTCGTCCATGGCTGGTTAGGGTCGGGACCTATACTTCAAAACCCGGGGCATTGCACCTCTATCCGGGCCATCCGGATCGATCGAAAACTGTCCATCTGGACAATTGCCGGAAGTCTGACCTATCCACGCAAGGCAAGGTGGGGCCGGAAGCGCCGCCCGGCGGGATAGCGCGCCAGGCAGGCCGCGATGGACGAGATGGGAGAGCATGATGGAAGTCGATGTCGTCGTGATAGGTTCTGGCGCGGCCGGTTTGACCACGGCCGTGGTGGCCGCGAATGAGGGCCTGAAAGTCCTCGTGGTGGAAAAGGGCGAGCTGTTCGGCGGTACGACCGCCATTTCGCTGGGGGCGCCGTGGATCATCGCCAACCCCCGACAGAAGGAGATGGGCCTCGAAGACGACGCGGCGGCCGGCGAAACCTATCTGCGCAGCGTCCTCGGCAATCTCTACGATCCGGCGAAGGTCGAGGCCTATATCGCGTCCGGCGCCGAGATGGTCGAATATATGGAAAGCAGGACGCATGTCCGCTGGAAAGGCGTGCCGATGCCGGACTACCTGTCGGAGCACGAAGGCTTTCGCTACGGCAGGACCATGCTGGTGGAAGCGTTCGACGGCAGTGTCCTCGGAGAATACCTGCCGCAGATGCGCGTTCCGCTGCCCGGCTTCGTCGCCTTCGGCAGCATGCAGATCGACATCCTCGAAATCGACCGCTTCAAGCAAACTCTCAAGGGGCTGGACAATTTCCTGTTCGCCGCCGGCCGGGTGCTCCGCTACGGCCTTGATGTGCTGCGCTATGGCCGCGGCTCCTATCTCGCCAATGGCAATGCGCTGGTCGGCCGGCTGCTGCGATCCGCGCTGGATGCGAAGGTCGAGCTGTGGCGCAGCGCGCCGGCTGTCGGCCTGCTCACCGAAGATGGCGCGGTCACCGGGGTGACGGTGGAGCGTGATCGCCAAAGGGTGACGGTGAAGGCGCGGCGCGGCGTGGTGCTGGCCAGCGGCGGCTTCGGGGCGAACGAGGAACTGCGCGGGAAATTCATACCCAGCGCAGATGTGCATGTGTCCGTCCAGCCCGAGGAAAATGCGGGCGACGGCATCCGCCTGGGACAGGAAGCCGGCGGCGCACTGGGTGAGGTCAACCCCCAGAACGGCGTGTGGGCGCCTGTCTCCGTCTTCCGCCGCAAGGACGGGCGCCTGCTGAAATATCCGCATTTCGGGCCGGACCGGGGCAAGCCCGGCTCGATCATCGTGGACGAAAGCGGCAAGCGCTTCGCCAATGAGGCGGCGACCTATCAGGATTTCGTCAATGTCATGCATGAGCGCGGCATCAAGCGCGCCTTCTTCATCGGCAACCGTCAATTCCTGCGCAGCTACGGCATGGGGCTGGCCCTTGCCGCGCCCTATCCGCTCCGCGATCTGGTGTCGCAGGGCTATCTGGTCGAAGCGGCGACGCTGGGCGAGCTGGCCGGGAAGATCGGCGTGCCTGCGGCGGCGCTCGAGGAAACCGTCGCGCAGTTCAATGTCCATGCCGCCAAGGGGGAAGACCCGCAATTCCATCGCGGCGCCAGCGCCTACGACCCGTCGCAGGGGGATTTCACGCATGAGCCGAACCCCAATCTCGCGCCGGTGGGCGAAGGGCCGTATTACGCGATCACTCTGTATCCTGGGGATGTGAGCACTGTCCTCGGCATGAAGACGGATGCCGACGCGCGCGTGCTGGACGCGGGCGGAAACCCCATCCCGGGCCTCTATGCGGTCGGCCTCGATCAGAACACTGTGTTCCGGGGGGTCTATCCCGGTGGCGGCTCCGGCATCGGCCCCGGCATGACCTTCGGTTACAGGGCGGCGCGTCACCTCGCGGGGACCGACCGCTCCGCATAAGGCGGCGATGAACTGCAATCGCGTTCACCCCTCGCCCTGTGCAGACCAAATGCTCAGGGCGAGGGGGCTGACGTTGCCCCGGCTGCATGCTTCGCGGCCCGCTCGCTTCCCTCGCCAAACCATTGATCCATCCCGATTAAACCCCTGATTCCAATCATTTTTTATTGCAATAAAAATCCATCCCTGTTGCCGAAAAGTCACCCTTTCGGCAAAGCTGTGCATGTCTATTTTTTTGGGCTTGAACCGCGCCGCTTGCCTAAACTATTAAATTGGTAAAATTTGAATCAATTCCAACAAGCCGGGTTCGCCCGGCTCGCTTTCAGGAGAGGGAACCATGAGGCACTTCAAGACTCTTGCTCTATATGCAGGCTGCGCAACCACCGCCCTGCTGGGTTCGGCCCTGCCCGCCTTCGCGCAGGACAGCGATACGCAGCGCGGCGCCGGCGAGATCGTCGTCACCGCCACCAAGCGCGAGCAGAGCCTGAACGACGTCGGCATCAGCGTCGCCGCCATCAGCGGCGCCCAGCTCCAAGCACAGCGTGTCGCCGATGTGTCGGACCTCGCCAAGATCACACCCGGCCTGACCTTCGCTCCCACGCCGAACGCCACTCCGGTCTACACCCTGCGCGGCGTCGGCTTCTACGATTCCTCGCTGGCTTCCTATCCGGACGTCAGCCTCTATCTCGATCAGGTGCCGCTGTCGCTTCCGGTCATGTCGTCCAAGACCGCTTTCGACCTTGAGCGCGTCGAAGTCCTGAAAGGCCCGCAAGGCACGCTGTTCGGCAACAACGCCACCGGCGGCGCCATCAACTTCGTGGCCGCGAAGCCGACCAACGATTTCGAAGCCGGCGCGAGTTTCAGCTATGGCCGCTTCAACACCATCGAGACTGATGGCTTCATCAGCGGCCCCATCACCGAAGGCGTCAAGGCTCGCCTTGCGGTGCGCGCGGAGAATGGCGACGGCTGGCAGAAGAGCTATACCCGCGACGACAGCAACGGGAAGCGCGACAATATCGCCGGCCGCCTGCTGATCGATATCGAGCCGACCAGCGACCTGAAGATCTCGCTCAATGTGAACGGCTGGCGCGATCAGGACGATCCGCAGGCGCCGCAGCGGATTGCCTATACCCCCCAGAACGACGTGTCCGGCGCGCCGGTTTCCAACGTGTTCACACCCAGCCCCGGCGGCCCGGTTCCCTTCGCGCAGGCAAGCTACCCGAATGCCCCCCGCAACGCGCGGGCGGCGGACTGGACGCCTGAATACGCGCCGGAGCAGGACAACAAGTTCTGGCAGGCTTCCGGCCGGATCGACTATGATTTCGGCGGGATCACCCTCACCTCGCTGACCGGCTATTCCGAACTGGATTTCCAGAACACCACGGAAGGCGGCGGCACCGCGCTGGTCGATCTCGACCTGCGCGACGATTCCGGCAAGATCAAGAGCTTCACCCAGGAAGTGCGCCTGAGCAACGACGCATCCAACCGGCTGCGCTTCACCATCGGCGCGAACTACGAAAAGACCAGCGTCTATGAGAAGACCTATTTGGCCTATCGGGACACCAGCTCGACCTATGTGAACGGGATCACGGTCAGCAGCTATTGGTCCGATCAGGACATGAAGAACTACGCGGCGTTCGGTAATCTGGAATTCGACGTCACCGATCAGATCACGCTGAAGGGCGGCATTCGCCAGACCAAGGCAAAGCGCAAGGCGCACTCCTTCAACGGCGACATGCCGGAATATCCGATCACCCCGCAGGACGTTACTTTCGTCGGCACCCCGGGCGTGACGCTGACCAACTTCTTCAATGCGCTGTATGGCGTAATCGGCCCGATCTATGGCGGGCCCAGCTATGCCATTCCGACGATTACATCAGGCGGCTCGATCATTCTCGACACGCGCGGCGTCAATCTGGCCGATCCCAGCCAGAGCACTCCGGTCGATCCGTCGACCTTCCTGACGGCCGCTCCTGTCGACGTGTCCCTCAACGAAAACAGCACTTCGTGGATGCTCGGCGCGGACTTCAAGCCGAACGACGACCTGCTGCTCTACGTGAACGTTTCCAAGGGCTACAAGGCCGGCAGCGCTCCCCACGTTTCAGGTTCCATCTTCGATGCCTATTCCACGGTGAAGCAGGAATCGATCCTCGCCTACGAAGCGGGCTTCAAGGCCGACCTCGCCGATCGCAAGATAAGCCTGACCGGCGCCGGGTTCTATTACGACTACAAGAACAAGCAGACCCGCGCCAAGTTCGTCGACCCCATCTTCGGCGCGCTCGACAGGCTGCTGAACGTTCCCAAGTCGAAGATCTGGGGTGCGGAACTGCAGCTTGACGCACGGCCGGTTCCAGGCCTCACCCTGTCGGCTTCCGCGACCTATCTCAACGCCAAGGTGAAGAAATACGAGGGCGCGATCGGCATCGAATCCATCGAAGGCTTGCTGTTCCCGGTCAATGCATCCTTCAAGAACGTTCGCCTGCCCTATGCGCCGAAGCTGCAGTATTCGGCCCGCGCCGATTACGAGTTCGATCTCAATTCGAACCTCGTCGGCCTGCTCGGCGTCGGCGTGAACGGCCAGACCAAGAGCTATTCGGCCCTGGTCGTGCAAGGATCGGACCTGTTTGGCGCCCCCTCTGATCTCTACGACATCAATGCCCGCACCCTGGTGAATGCCAATATCGGCGTGGGTTCGTCGGATGGGAAATGGCGCGTCACCGTGTGGGGCGAGAACATCTTCAATAAATATTACTGGGTCAACGCGACCCAGGCCTACGACACCTTTGTGCGCTATACCGGCCGCCCGGCCGAATATGGCGTGACCGTTGGCCTGAAATTCTGATCCAAGCTGACACATGCCGGGCGCCCCTGCGGGACGCCCGGCATGCAATCTACCCTATGCTGGCGGGGTTGAACCGAATCCCCCGTTTGCATGGAATGGCAATGGGGAAACCTGAGCCAAGCGTAATGTCGCTTTACCGTTGCGACATTACTCTACTCCATCGGCCGGAAGCGAATTCGACTGTCAAGTGTCGCTTGACACGCGACGAGATGCCGCCCATAAGTCGCCTGCAACCTGACTCATGGAAATCGAGAGCATCACTCACAAAGCACTTCGCAAGTTGGTTGAAACCGGCAACATAAAGGGCGTGATTGAACCTCGCCGGGTTCGCAACATGATCCAGTTCATTGTCGATGCTGGCAGCTTCGATGAGCTTGCCACTCCTCCGAACTTCGGGTTCCATGCTCTCAAGGAAAAACGCGTCGGCACTTTCGCAATGATCGTCACCAAGAACTGGCGGATGACATTCGCCAAGGTCGATGAGCAAACCATCGCCAACCTCGATCTGGGGGACTACCATTGATGGCTATTCAGATGCACCCCTCGCTTCGCATCCCTGCCGGTGTGTGGCTCAAAGAGGAAATCGTTGAGCCTTACGGCCTCACGGTCACGGGTGTTGCCGACCACCTCAAGGTCAGCCGCCAGAACATGAGTGCGCTCCTCAATGGCAAGACCGGCCTGTCCGCCGAAATGGCAATCAGGTTTGAAAAGGCATTCGGCATCAAGGCCGACACGCTCATGCGTATGCAGTCTGCTTACGAATTGGCTCAGGCGCGCGGGCATGAAGATGAGATCGACGTGAAACGCGTGCCCGAAATCGCGTAACGGATGGAACGACGCCGCTCAGGATAAGGCACTGTTTCGTCATTACCCCGGTCCCACTCTCGTCATCCCAGCGAAGGCTGGGATCGTTGTAGGCAACGCCCTGCCCCCGCCGCCCGAGATGCCCACCGAAGGGCTGGCGTGACGAAGGCCAATATGGCGTTCCACCTTTCCTACATCGCGGAAATCTGCCTTGTCCCGAGGGATGAAACGCAGAGCATCCCGCGCCGCCCGCCGGCCCCTTAACTCCTCATTCCCGCCTGCCCCGTCAGGCATGCGGGGAAGCGCCTCCGCAAAAGGTCACACCGGACACGCACCGGATAATCGCCATGGAGCAGCGGTTCGCCTTGCGAAAGCGGGTGCGCGCAGACCGAAATCGAAATGCACATTTCCGGCGTTCTGCGTCAACCGGCGCGCGCCGCCCCTGCTTCGGGCAGCCCGCCTTTTGCTTGGCTATGCGCGCTTCTTGCCTGATCTTGCAGATGGATTGATGATTTTGCACGACAATGTCATGCCAAGCTCGAAACATCCATAATATCGGAGAGAGGCGGACGATGCATCCGGCCAAGCACGCTGAAACCAATCCCGCCAAGCCGGCGCTGATCTATCCCGATCAGGGCCTTGTCATGGATTTCGCCACCCTCGACGCGCTTTCCAACCGGCATGCGCATCAATTGCGCGCGATGGGCCTGCAGCGCGGCGATGTCGTCGCGTTCCTGTTCGGCAACGGCCCGGAAGTCTTCATCGCCAGCTGGGCCGCGCAGCGCTCCGGCCTTTACGCCACCTCGATCTCCAACCGCCTGAGCGCAGCCGATGTCGCCTATATCCTCCGGGATTCCGGCGCGAAACTGCTGCTCGCGTCGGACAGTCTGGCGGAGCTTGCCGCCGCCGCGACAGTGGACCTGCCCGATCTCAAGGCCTTCCTGTGGAACGCGCAAGACGGCAGGCTCGGGAACTGGTCCGCATTGGCCTCGACCCAGCCCGCCAGCCCGATCGCCGACGAAAGCGCGGGCAACGACCTGCTCTATTCCTCCGGCACCACCGGCAGGCCGAAGGGGGTCAAGCCGGTGCTGCCCGAAGGCCCGATCCACGACGAAACCCCGCTGACGCGGATGGGCAGCAGCCTCTACGGGATGAGTCCGGATACGGTCTATCTTTCGACCTCGCCGATGTATCATGCCGCGCCGCTGCGCTGGGCGCTCACCGTCCAGCGGCTGGGCGGCAGCGTGGTGATGATGCATCGCTTCGACCCGGAGGAAGCGCTCAAGCTGATCGAAGCCCACAGGATCACCCATTCCACCTTCGTTCCCACCCATTTCGTGCGGATGCTCAAGCTGCCGGATGAGGTGCGGCAACGCTACGATGTCGGTTCGCTGGAGGCGGTGATCCACGCGGCCGCGCCCTGCCCGGTCGATGTGAAGCGCGCGATGATCGAATGGTTCGGCCCCGTGCTGCATGAATATTACGCGGGGACGGAGACTTGCGGCATCACCGCGATCAATACCGAGGAATGGCTGCGCAAGCCCGGCTCGGTCGGCCGGGCCGTGCTCGGCACGACGCGGATCATCGGTGAAAACGGAGAGGAATTGCCAGCCGGGGAAACGGGCCAGATCTTCTTCTCCGACGGGCCGAAATTCGAATATCTCAACGATCCCGAAAAGACCGCGGCCGCCCATAACGACAAGGGCTGGGCAACCATTGGCGATATCGGCCATGTCGATGAAGACGGCTTCCTGTTCCTGACCGACCGCAAGAGCTTCATGATCATCTCGGGCGGGGTGAACATCTATCCGCAGGAAATCGAGAATGTCCTCGTCACCCATCCCAAGGTGCTGGACGCGGCAGTGTTCGGCGTGCCGGACGATGAAATGGGGGAGCGGGTGCTGGCGGTGATCCAGCCGGTGGCCGGCGTCGCCGGCGATGCCGCGCTGGCGGACGAGCTGCGGCAATTCACGCGGGAACGGCTGGGCGGAGTCAAGACCCCGAAGGACTTCGATTTCCGGGAAGAATTGCCCCGCGAACCTACCGGCAAGCTGATGAAGCGCAAGCTGTTCGACGAATACCGGCAGGCCGCCACCAATGCCGGATAGGCGCGGAAAAGGCGGCGCTATTGCAGCCCGGCGGAGCGCCAGGCGCTGGGCGTCTGCCCGGCGAAATTGCGGAACGCGCGGGTGAAGTGGCTCTGGCTCTTGAAGCCCAGCGCATCGGCCACTTGCGCAATCGACAGGCCGCTGCTCGCCAGCAATTCCTGCGCCCGTTCCAGCCGCGATTTCATCACGAACTTGTGCGGGCTCATGCCGGTGGCCCGCTTGAATACGCGGCAGAAATGGGATGGCGTAAGCCCCGCCTCCTCCGCCAGCGCCTCGACATTATGGTCGGCTTCAGGCCGCTCCAGCACGGAGTTCATGATGTGATGGATGCGAAAGGCCGAAAATTCGGACGTCGGGAAGACGGGGGAATTGCCGGTCAGCGGGCCATGCAGCATATGCGCCTTGAGCGCCTCCACCAGCGTCGAGACATAGACCTGACGGTCAGCGGTTTGCGGGGCATACAGCTCGGCCAGCACCTGGCGGGTCAGGGCCACGCCCAGCGGGTCGGAGAAGGCGAAGCGCAAGCGCTGGAACTGGTCGAGACCCGGCGCCGCGTTGAATTCATGCGAGGCGATGCTCAGCGTGACCACATCCAGCTCGCCATCCACCAGCCAGCCGGTGGGCCGGCCCGCCGGCACGATGGTCGCGCAGCCGGGAATGGAGCTTGCCTCGCTCCAGCCGTCCCGCAGCCAGGTCTTCACCTTGGGCTTGCCGCCGATATGCACCACGAAGGTCGGGTTCGGCAGCGCGGGCAATTCATAGCTGCCGACGAATTGCCGCCAGCGCGACAGGCGCCAGCTACGGTCCTTGCCGCCCAGATCGATGTCCGCGCCACGGCCCAGGACATCGGAAATGATCTCCTCGTTGGTCCAGGTTTCTCCCATCGCACCGGCTCTCAGGCAGGCCGCAGAACCACATTCAGATCCTTCACTCCATTGATGAAATTGGACCTGAATCGGCGCGACGGCGCAGTTATCTCGAAAGAGGTAACACGATCCGCCAGTATTTCGAAGGCCACCCGCAACTGCATCTCGGCAAGGCGCGACCCCACGCAGACATGCTGCCCGGAACCGAAACCCACATGGGGTATCCTCTCCCGGGTCAGGTCGAACCGGTCGGCGCGATCGAACACGCTTTCGTCCCGATTGCCCGAGGCATACCACAGCACCACCTTATCCCCTTTGGCGATGCGGGCGCCGCCCAGTTCCGTATCCTCGGTGGCGGTGCGGCGCATATGCAGCACCGGGCTGGCATAGCGCACCATCTCGGCCGCCCCCTTCTTGAGTATCTCGGCGTTCTGGCGGACCAGCTGCCATTGGTCCGGATTGTCGGAAAAGGCGCGGACGGTGTGGGAGAGGGAATTGCGCGTGGTTTCATTGGCGCCCACCAGCACCAGGATCAGATTGCCGAGGAAATCGCGATAGGGCACCGGCTCGCCGCCCACTTCCATATTGGCGAGCAGGGTGGCGATATCCTCGCCCGGCTGGGCGCGGCGCTGGTTGAACAGTTCCTCGGCGAAGGTGAAGAATTCGGTGAGCGTCGCTGCCATCGCTTCCGGGCTCTGGCGGAAATCCGGATCGTCCTCGCCCACGAAGGCGTTGGTCCAGTGGTAGAGCCGGGTCCACATCTCCGAAGGAATGTCGAGCAGTTCGCACAGGGTGAGCAGCGGCAGCGGCGCGGACAGCAGGGGAACGAGATCGACCGCCTCGCCCAGCGGAATGGAATCGATCAGCCGTTCCGCCCGTTCGCGGATACGCATCTCGATCCCGCCCAGCCGGCCCGGCGAAACCGCGGGCATGATATGCTTGCGATACTGGGTGTGGACGGGCGGATCGATGGAGATGAACGGAATGCCGATGGCGCTGGCCCCCGCATTGGTCAGCCCCACCTCGTTCTCGTTGAAGATGCGGTGCCCGCCGTTCTTATGGGCGGACGAAAACAAGCCGGGGTTGCGGGACACTTCGATAATATCCGCATGACGGGTGACGGCCCAGAACCCCGCGCCATCCACTTCCGGGTTCCAGTGCACGGGATCGACGCGGCGCAATTCCGCGAATACATCCCACGGCACGCCCCGCTCGTAAAGGCCGGGGTCCTTGAGATCGACAGCCAACGCGCTTTCCATGGTCACTCTCCCCTAGGAGGGTTTCCCGCCGGGATTGGCGGGCAGATTGTCAAAGCGGCCTTCCGGCCGGAGCTTCGCATAGGCAGGAATGATCGGCGCCAGCTCCGCCGGGGTCGCGCCATGCAGGATCACGCCGTTCACGCCGAGGTCGAACTGGCCCAGCACCTTGCGGGCGCATTGCTCGGGCGAACCGCTGGCGGCGGGAGCGAGCCATTCGCCAGGCAGCAGCTCGGCGATCCGCTCAAGCTGCTCATGGGTCGCGCGGGCATCGACCCATCCGCCCATGTTGGCGATCACGGGCGCTTCGCGGAAACGCTTCAGCACTTCCTTGTCCCAGCCGTTCGTCTCCACCAGCAAGTCGCCATAGACTTGCAGATAGGTGGCGAGCCTGCCGACGCTCTTCTTCAGGTAGAGCTTCGGCTCGAGATGATCGCCCAGGGTGGCGAATACCGACCAGATGCGCAGCCGGTCCGGATCGCGGCCCGCCCGTTCCGCCGCGTCCCTGGCGATCCGCACCAGCCGGGCGGTGCCTTCCTCGCCGATATAGGTGTGCAGGATGATCGCGTCGAACACGCCCCCGGCGAACTCCACGGTCTTGGGGCCGAAGCCCACCAGCCCGATCGGAATGTCCTCGTCGAAGGCGGGGTCGAGCTGCAGCACGGGGAAGCGGCCGATCTCGCTCTCGTAATTCTCCACGCGCTCGCCGCGCCACAGCCGGCGGATCAGCGCCACGAATTCCGCCATCTGGGAATTGGTGGCGGGGGTAAGGCCGAAGGCCTTGATCTGGGGGATGATCCCGCGCGCGATACAGGGCAGGTAACGCCCGCCGGTGAGCCGGTGCATGGTGGTGGCATGGGCCGCGAACGGCATCGGATGGCGGGTGTTGTGGTTGGTGGCGGCGAGCGCGATGCCCAGCTTTTCCGTCACCGCACCGATGGCGCCGCACATGGTCGCGCCTTCCTTCACGTTGAAGCGTTCGGACAGGAACGTCGCGCCCAGCCCCAGCGCCTCCGCCTCATGGCATTCCGCGATGGCATCGCGCGGGCTTTCGACATGGCCGCCCAGCGCGTAATAGCCCAGCTCGTTGAATACCGTGGCGGCATATCTCGCTACATCGTTCATTCCATTATCCTCTTCCAGGCCGCGCGCTCACGCGCGTTCCCTCAGCAGTTCGACCCCGTTGCAATCCCGGACATGCCGGACATGGCGGTCCAGCATGGTCAGGAACATGCGGTCGCCCCGCTCGGTGCGCTTGACCAGCATCGCCGCGCAGACGGACACGACGATTCCGGCAAAGGTGAAATGGCGATAATCCCGGGCAAGATCCTGCTTGCCATATCCGGTCACGCCGCGGGCCAGCAGTTCATCGTGGTAGGTATCGAGCAGGGAGTTCTCCACCGCGCGGCGCTGCTCCGGATCGAACCCGCCGCCAATGACATAGGCGACATCGAGCGCGTTGAACCCCAGCGCCACCGATTGCCAGTCCAGCACCGCCAGCCGGTCCGGCGCGAACAGCATGTTGTCCGCGCGGAAATCATTGTGGACCACGCAGCGCGGGCGGTCGAGCGGGGCGGAATAGCCATCGTAGAATTCGGCGAAATCGTCGCAGGTGGCGACATGATCCGGCGACAGCATGTCCATATAGCGCTCGCGGAAACCGGGCCACATCTGGCGAAACACTTCGGCCGGGTAGAAGGCCTGCGCGATCCTGCCGGTTTCCAGCCAGGCAAAGGACGGTTCCTCCGCGCGGCCCCAGAACGAGGCATGGAGCCGCGCCGCTTCCAGCATGGCGCGCCGGGCATCCTCCACGCTCATGCCGGTCAGCTGGTTGCCCGGCTTCGCGCCTTGCACATCCTCCATCAGAATGAAGAAACTGCCGTCATCGGCCAGGCCGGTTGCATAGACGCCCGGCACGTCGACCAGCGCGGTGGCCGCCAGCTCGCGATAGAAGCGCACCTCGCGCTGATAGAGAGACCAGCTCCCTGCGATTTCGCGGCTGGAGGGATCGGACGATGCGATCTTGCACACCACGGAACGCGGCTCGCCATCCCGCGCGGCGTCCCCCTCGAACGCCAGCCGGTAGGTTTCCGCGAGCTGGCCGGTGCCGATCGGGCTTACCGCGACCGATTGCGGATCGAATTGCGGCGCGACTTGCCGAAGCCACGCCAGTCCCAGCGAATCCCGGGTCGGGATCTTGTCGTCATGCACTTGCAGGAACGCCTCCATCGGGTCGTCCCGCCCTTGCTTCCGGGCTTTCCTAGCGGCAGCCGAAGCCGCCAGTTGCCAACCCACCAGGGCGGATCATCCTCTTCCAAACACAGGGGCATTCCTACACCCTGCGCGCGAAGCTGGCATTGCTCTCAATTGCCCGAAAATTTGACCATTCTTGCGGGCATGGAAATCAGGGGAAAATCCCTGAGGCCCGACCCGCGAAAATCCGCCTTTCGCGCCCCTTACGGGCGCAGCGCCACCAGCACTTCGCCATATTCCACAAGGTCGCCATTCTCGAAGAACACGGCCTGCACCACACCCGCGCTTTCCGCGACCACCGGCGTCGTGCGATCCAGCACGTTCAGCACGCCCAGCGCGTCGCCGGCGGCAACCTGCGCGCCCGCTTCCACGCTGCGGGTGAACAGCCCCAGATGCGGCGCGCTGACGGATGTCGTGGCGGCATCTGCATCGACCTCGCCTTCGGCCTGCGTTGCCTCAAGCAGGGGATTGGGCTTGCCACCCGGCTTGGCCATGAATATCTGCCAGTCGGCCGATCTCACGCAGAGGTCCAGCCATGGCGATTGCCTGAAGTCGCGCAGGATTGCCCGGATTTCGTCGACTGGCTGGCTCATCCCGCGCGCTCCTCCATCAAGGCAAGCATCGCGGGCAGAACCGGGGTGGTGAAGAATCGGCTCGCCCCCGCCTTCGCCGCGCCGCGCACCACCTCCGGGTTGCCGAGGCTGCGGCCGCGCACCGCCGCCTGTCCGGCCACGGCCTGCGCCAGTTCCTCGACAGAACCTTCCGCAAGCACCCCGTCCACATCCAGCGCGGCGCCCGCGCCATCCGCGTCGAGCGGCTGGACCGCGGCTCTGATCTCCGCCGGCAGCCATTCGATCAGCTTGCCGAGATAGGGATCGGCGGTTTCCGTGGGTATCTCGGTCGGCAGAAGCCCGGCGAACACCTTGCCTTCGCCGCCGTCGATCGTCACCTGCTGGCCCACCCGGTCGGTCAACCCCGCCCCGGTGCCGACCACGCAAGGGCGGCCGAGGGCACGGCTGACCACAGCCGCGTGGGAGGTCGAGCCGCCCTGCTCCGTCACCACGCCGCGCGCGGCAATCATGCCGTGCACATCGTCCGGACTGGTGGTCTTGCGCACGAGGATCACATCCTCGCCCGCCGCCGCACGCTTTTCCGCTTCGTCGGGATCGCCGACCAGCACGCCGGAGGCCGCGCCGGGGCAGGCCCCCTCGCCCTGCGCGATCAGCTCGGAGTCGTCGCCACCCGCGAGGCGCGGCAGAAGCACGGCCACCGCCTGTTCGGCCGTGACCCTGGACAAGGCCGTGGCCGGGTCGATCCGCCCTTCCTCCACCATATCCACGGCAAAGCGGATCGCCGCCTGCGGCGCGCGCTTGGCCGAGCGGCTCTGCAGCAGGTAAAGCTGGCCGGACTGCACCGTAAATTCGATATCCTGCACGTCGCCATGCTTGCGTTCGAGCAAGGCGGACGCTTCGAGCAGCGCGGCATGGGCCTGCGGCTCCCGCTCCTTCATCGCATCAAGCGGCAGCGGCGTGAACTTGCCCGAAACGACATCCTCGCCCTGCGCGCGCGGGAGATACTCGCCATAAGGCACATTCTCGCCGGTTAGCGGATTGCGGCTGAACAGCACGCCCGTGCCGCTCCGCTCATCCAGATTGCCGAAGATCATGGCCTGCACCGTGACCGCCGTGCCGAGATCGTCGGAAATATTGTTATGCTGGCGATAGCGCTTGGCGCGGCGGGTGTTCCAGCTGTCGAACACCGCCTGGATCGCCGACATCAATTGCTCGCGCGCCGAACCCGGCAATGGCGCGCCGAGCGAAGCCAGTTCCTCGCGCCATGCGGAAGGGGCCTTTGCGGCATCGAGTTCGACCGGCTGCTTGAGCACGATGGCCGAATACAGCTCCACGAAACGGCGATGGGTGTCGCGGGCGAAGTCGGCCATGCCGGTTTCCGCCGCCAGCGCCGCCTCGCCCTCATCATCGATGCCGAGATTGAGCACCGTATCCATCATGCCTGGCATGGAGATCGCCGCGCCCGAACGCACGGAGAGCAGCAAGCGCTTCTCGCCCTGGCCGAAGCTGCGGCCGATCCGGCCTTCGAGCCAGGCGAGCGCGCTGTCGATCTCCTGTTCCAGCCCGGCCGGGAAAGCGCCGCTTTCCAGATAGGCGAGGCAGGCCCTGGTGGTGATCGCGAAAGCGGGGGGAACGGGCAGGCCCAGCGCCTGCATATCCGCGATGGATTTCGCCTTCCCGCCGACCAGATCGCGCGTGACTTCGGTTTGCCCGTCAAGCAGGACGGACCACGAATTACCGGACATTCTCAATCTACTCCTGCCGCTCGCGGCCCATGATCCGCAGCAGATCCTCATGCAGCTCGAACCACACGGTGTGATAGCTTTCGCGCCGGATATCGCTCACCCATTCGTGATCGCCATCCTCGGCCGCTTCGAGCGCAGCCAGCAGCTTCTTCCCGAAGATGGCAAGGCGCGGCAATTGCGCTGCAAGCCGCTTGATGATCGGCTCGACCTGCTCATGCACCGCGCCCAGCCGGTCGATGATCCCGGCGTCATAATCCGGATCGGAGTGATCGTTGGCGACTTTCTTCCCACCCACGCTCATGGTCTGCCAGTCGGTAATCACTTGCTTGAGCGCAACATTGACCCGCTCGAACGCCTCGTAAGGCTGCACGAAGGCCGGGTTTTCCCGCAGATCGCCATAATGCAGCGAATAGCGCGAGCGCAGCGCCACATCCGTCAGCGGAGTCAGCGCGTAGCGATCATTATGCATCACCGCCCGCCCCGTCTCCACCGCACGCGCCAGCTCACGCTCCACCGTTTCCAGCGGCAGGCCGACGATCCCGGCGATCTCGGAAGGTTCGGAGTGGCGTTTCAGCGCAGTGCCATGCAGCACCGTGTCGCGGACATCCATGGTCAGCCCTCCCCGACCAGCCAGACGCGGGCCGTGCGCTCCACGTTGTTCTGATAATCCTCCGCCGTCTTGGCGGCGGCGGTGGCTTCGATCGTCACGGTGTCGCCATCGCGAATACCGGTGATCTTCGCGTTCATCACGCAAGGAATGTTATATTCCCGCGTCAGGATTCCGAGATGGGAACGGACCGTGCCGCCCGCGCAGATCACGCCCGCGAACTGATCGATGATCGGCGCGGTCAGCGTGCCGCCCGAATCGTCGATCACGGCGATGGTGCCGGGAGGAACGCCCTCGGACAGATAGGACAGCACCCGTTCGTTGGAACGTATATAGCGTGCGACTCCGGTCACATCTTGATTGTGGCGAACGACATTGTCGCCCACTCCACGCAGCGTGCGCCCCTGCTCATCGGCATCGGCGGTCGGCGCATCGGGATGGGCGAACATGAAGTTCTCCGCATCACCTGCGGCGCCATCCTTCGGCTTGTAGATTTCCGGCCGTTCCTCCGCCGAAATGGAAGCCGACCAGTCAAACCGATGGCCGCTCGCCAGGATGCGCTGCTCGATCTCCTGCATCATCCCGGCAGTCACGAGGCTGTCATTGCCGCGCATGGCGAAGTGGTTCCATTCCTGGCCCGATTGATGCCACGCCTCGCGAATCTTCTCACGCAGCAGACCCAGAGTCGCCTCCACCAGCGGCGAAGCGACCGGCCGTTGATACTGGACGGAATCGATTGGCAGCTTTTTCAAGCCACACCCCTCCTTTTCTTTCGTTCCGAGAACTTGCCCCTTATAGACGGCAGAGACAATAGCCGGGAAATTGTCGGACGATATTGACTGATTATCTTGAATTGTTCAAGGCCCTAATCGCATATGATCGAAGATGGAAGGATAAAGGCGGAGTGAGCAAGGGAATGCGCATTCTCATCACCAATGATGATGGGATCGATAGCGAGGGAATCCGTTTGCTGGAAAGGGTTGCTCTGCAATTCTCGGACGATGTCTGGGTCGTGGCCCCGGACGGGGAGCGCTCCGGCGCCGGCCACGCCATCTCGATCTCCCATCCGATCCGCATCCGCAAGCGCGACGATCGCCACTTCGCCGTGCAAGGCACGCCCACCGATTGCGCCTTGCTGGGCATTCACGAGTTGATCGCCGGCAAGCAGCCCGACGTGGTCCTTTCCGGCGTCAACCGCGGCCCCAACCTTGCCGAGGACGTCACCTATTCCGGCACCTGCTCCGCCGCGATGGAAGGCGCCGTGCTTGGTATTCCGGCCATCGCGCTGAGCCAGTTCTACCGCTACCAGGGGCAGCTCCACTGGCCCACGGCAGAGAGATACGCGCCGGTCGTGCTCGAGCAATTGCTGAACATGGACTGGCAGCACGGCCAGTTCGTGAACGTCAACTTTCCCGAATGCCCGCCGGAGGACGTCAAGGGCATCCGCGTGACCAGGCTGGGCCTGCGCCCCGGCGGATCGTTCCGCCCGGTCGGCCGGGTGGACGAACGCCACGTCCCCTACTGGTGGATCAAGATCAATTTTCCTGACGGCGGGCACGAGTTGGAAAACGACCTGCAGGCGATCCGCGACAATGAAGTGTCGGTCACGCCCCTGCGCCTCGATATGACCGATTACCACGGGATGGAGCGGCTCCGCACATTGTTCTGAGCAGTGCGCGGCAAAAACAGCCGCCCATCGCTTGGCTTCAAACCGATTGAACGTTAGCCTCACCAGAAATTTGACCATACATCATCGAAGGCTGCGGATACGATGGCCGCCCGCATTCTGGCAGCGTTGATTGCAGCGGTCGCGTGGATCGGCCTCGCGACGCAATTCCGCGCCAGCCTTGCCGCGCTTCATACAGTGCCCGCGACACTTTGGGCGATGCTGCTGTATTTCACCGTTATCACCAATCTGCTGGTTGCGGTCATGTTCACCGCCTTCGCATTGCGCCTCTCCAGGATCGCCACCCCTTTTTCCCTGGGCGGGGTCACAATAGCGATCCTGCTTGTGGGGATCGTCTACAACACGCTGCTGAAGGGCCTGGTCGAGCTGAGCGGCGGGGCGAAACTGGCCGACGCGATCAACCACAGCGTAACGCCCGTCACCGTAACCCTGTTCTGGCTTTTCGTGGCGGACAAGGGCCGCCTCGGCAAGTGGGCGCCGATTCAATGGGCGGGCTTTCCCCTGCTCTACTTCGTCTATGCGCTGGCGCGCGCATCGCTTGATGGCAAATATCCATACCCCTTCATGAATGTCGAACAACTGGGCTGGCCGCAGACGCTTGCCAATGCGGCGATCATGGCACTCGGCTTCGTGGCCGTGGGGTTTGCCATGCGCTGGCTGGACCGACGCCTTGCCCCCAAAGCCGTTACGGACTGAAAGCCCAGCCAGCCAGGCCGCCAAGGATAACCAGTGCCGGCGTGACCAGCTTTCCCTTGAGCAGCCACACTGCCGCGACACCGACCGCGAACAATGCAATGGCCGGCCCCACGTTGGAAACGCGTTCGAAAGTGGACCAGCTCAATTGCAGCCAGGTGGCGCCGATTACCCCGACCACAGCCGCCGCCACGCCGCTCAACAACCGATGAAGCGCGAGATTTTCCACAATCGCCTCCAATCTTTCGAACAGAATCAGGGAGAAAGCGAAGGCAGGCAGGAACATCCCTGCCGTTATCGCAAAGGCACCGCTCCAGCCGCCCGCGACGTAGCCGGCGAAAGTCGCGAATATGACGAGCGGAGCCGGCAAGGTTCCGGCCAGGGCCACGCCATCGAGGAAGCTGGCATCCGAAAGCCAGCCCCGGCCGACCGTATCCGCGCGCACATAGGGGATCGCCGTGTAGGCTCCGCCAAAAGTGAGCAGACCGCCTTTCAAACCGGCGAGAAACAAGTCGAAGGAGTTCGCCTGCCCATGCGATATTGGATCGGGAGCGACAGGATCGGGCCCTGATAGCTGAAGCGCCCATGCGAGCGCCATGGCGGCCAGCAGGACCGCCACCACTGCGGCTTTCCGCGTGGAGAAGGCATAGACCAGACCCGCCGCAACCAGCGGTATCCAGAACGGGACCGCGGCAAGGGTCGCCAGAAAGCTGGCGCCGGCAAGAAACCACAGGAGCCAGTCCCCCAGGGCATGGCCGCCAATTCTCTGGACCGCGCGCAGGATGATCGCGAGAACGACGATCTGGATACCCAGCATCGCCGCGGCGGTGCCGGGATGGCCGAGTATCCAATGCTGATACAGCCAGCCGGCAAGCAGCATCAGCACGAAACCGGGCAGCATAAAGCCCAGACCGGCAAGCAATCCCCCAATCCGGCCGCGCGCCATCATGCCCATATGCACGCATAATTCATGCGCTTCCGGCCCGGGAAGTATTTGCATGACCGCAAGCAGGCGATTGAAGCGCGCAGGGGAAATCCAGCGCTCCTCGTCCACCAGCGCATGACGGATCATTCCGATCTGCGCGACCGGACCGCCAAATGCGAGACAACCGAACCGCAGGAATTTCAGGAACAGTTGGATAAGGCCCAACCGGTGGGGAAAAGGATCAGATATCGTCATCTCAAGCACGCTCCGACCGCGAACGCGGATAATGGAGCGGAACTTGGACGCATGCGTCTGATCGGGCGTCCGCATTGCCCGTGAGTGCTCTTTAGCACCTTTTCGGTGCAGCAAAAGGCCCTGGAACGAAATTCAGAGGCCGCTGCGGCCAGCCCTGCCGGACTGCTCTAGCGCGCAAGGATGGTGACGGCGGACAGGCCATCCTCCACCCCGTAGAATCCGCCGGAGTTTTCCGCCACGGCGATCTTCGCGCCTTCGACCTGGCGGGCGCCCGCCTCACCGCGCAGCTGGGTGACCAGCTCATGGATCTGGCCGATGCCGGTCGCCGCCAGCGGATGCCCTTTCGACACGAGGCCGCCGGAAACATTGACCGGAATCCGCCCGCCCAGCGACAATTCACCTCGTTCCGCTGCTGGGCCTGCCTCGCCCGGAGCAACCAGGCCAAGCCCTTCTACCTGGATGATCTCGCCGATCGAGCTGGCATCATGCACTTCGGCCAGATCGAAATCCTCCGGCCCCAGTCCCGCCCGCTCGTAGACGCGGGCAGAAACCAGCCGGGTGACGTGGTGGGGATAATCGTCCGGCGCACGATCCTGTCCGGTGCGGGAATCCGCGGCGACAATGCGGATCGCCCGGCTGGCGCCGAGCTTGCGAATGGTTTCGACGGAGCAGACGATGGCCGCGCTCGCCCCGTCGCTGATCGGCGCGCACATCGGCACGGTCAGCGGCCAGGCGACATTGGGCGCGGCCAGCACTTCCTCGATGGTCAGGGCATTCTGGTATTGCGACAACGGATTGAGCGCCGAATGGGCGTGATCTTTCGCCGCTACGGCAGCGATCTGACGGCGGGTGGTGCCGTATGTCGCCATGTGCAACCGCGCCTGCGCCGCATAGGCTTCCATCAATATGTTCGGGCTCGGCCCTTCGAATTCGGGAGGAACGGGTGCCAGCTTGTCCCGGGTGAGAGCGACGTAGTTCTCCGCCACCTCGATATCGAGGGGCTGCTGGAACACCGCGAACTTCTTGGCGCGATCCTCGCTGTAGAGCTTCTCCACCCCGAGCGCGAGGGCGACATCGCTCTGGCCGGACTGCACCTGGGCGATGGCCGTGTGCAGCCCCATGGTGGAGCTGGCGCAGGCCGCCTCCACCGTCAGCGTGCGCACTCCGCCGATCCCCAGCGGGCGCAGCGCGAACTGGCTGGGGATCGACATCTCGCCGGCGAAGAAGCCCTGCACCACCGTGGCATAGACGGTGCTGTCCACCGCGCTCGCCTCGGTTCCGGCATCCGCCAGCGCGAGCCGAACCGCTTCCTGCGCCAACTCGCTGTGGGTCTTGTCGAGATGGCGGCCGAAGCGCGTCATCCCCACCCCCAGAATATAGGCGTCGCGCATCAGATGGCTCTCCCCGCGCCTTCCCAGAACGGCTTGCGCACTTCCGCGCGCGAGATCTTGCCCGCATTGGTGCGCGGCAGGGCCTCGACCCGCTCCACCCGCTTGGGCGCCTTGATCGGCCCGATCCGCTCCTTCGCGAAGGCGATGACCGCCGCCGCGTCGAACTCCGCGTCGCCGCGTGTCTCGACGAAGGCGATCACTTCCTCGCCCCATTTCTGGTGCGGCACGCCGATCACGGCGCATTGGGCGACCGCCGGATGAGCCAGCAGCGCATCCTCGACTTCGGCCGGATAGATGTTGAAGCCGCCCGAGATAATCATGTCCTTCTTGCGGTCCACTACATAGAACCAGCCGTCCTCGTCGCGAATGCCGATGTCGCCGGTATGGTGCCAGCCGAAGCGGGAGACTTCCTCGGTCGCTTCCGGGTTCTTGTAATAGCCCTTCATCACCAGCGGCCCGCGCACCACGATCTCGCCGCGCTCGCCCGAAGGAAGGATATTGCCCCCGTCGTCCATGATCTCGACGATGGAGAGGAGATTGGGCCGTCCGCAGCTCCCCGGATGAGCCAGCTCGCCGTCCGGCCCGAGATGCTCGTGCGGCGGCATGGCGGTGACGCACATCGGCGCCTCGGTCTGGCCGAAGCTGGCGTTCATCACCGGGCCGAGCACCCGGATCGCCTGCTTGAGCCGCTCCAGCGCCATCGGTGCGCCGGCATAGGAGATATATTCGAGGCTGGAGAGATCGCGCCGCTCCACCCCCGGATGATCCAGCAGCATGTAGACCGCGGTGGGCGGCAGGAACATGTAGGTGACCTTGTGCCGCTCGATCGCGTCGAGCACCGCGCCCGGATCGAACTGCGGCAGCACCACCACCGTTCCGCCCAAGGCCATGCTGGCCAGCGCCAGCGGCCCGGCGGCGTGGGTCATCGGCGCGGCGACGCAGTTAACCGGCGGCACTTTCATCGGCATGGACGCAACCAGGCTGGCGACCAGCGCCTGCCAGTTGCCATTGGAAAGCATCACACCCTTGGAGCGGCCGGTCGTACCGCCGGTATTGGCGAGAAAGGCCAGCTCATCGGGCAAGCCCGCCCGTCGCTGCGGCACTTCGGATGCATCCAGCGCGCGCTCCGCCAGCTCGAAATCGCAGCCGTCCACCGGGCCATCCAGCGCGATGAAGCGCCGGATGCGCGGACATTCGCGGCGCAGCACCGGAACCCTGTCCGCCACCTCCTGCGCCACGAACAGCGTATCGATGTCGAGCAGATCGAACAGATAGGCGTTTTCCATCACGCCCGCGCGATGATTGGCCATCGCCCACACCCCATCGGCGCGCAGGATGCCGAGGATCGCCTCGAACGCGATCACGGCATTGCCGCTGAGCACGGCGGCATGGGCGCCCGGCGCGAAGCCATCAGCGATCAGCATATTGGCGATCCGGCGGGAGCGTTCGCCCACCTCCCTGTAGGTTCGCGTCCCCTCGCCGGAAACCAGGCACGGCCGCCCGGCAGCAATGCGCAACCCCCGGTCGAAGAAATCGATCATGCGCATCGCGGCATTCCTTTCAGCGGCGGATCGTCAGGTCCAGCTCTGCCGAACGGATCTGGACGAAAGGCGTGTTCGCAACCTTCATCAACCGGCTGACCTGCTCCAGTTCCGGCGAGGACAAGGTGGGGTAATCGCGCGCGGGCGGCCCGGACTTGCGCATCGCCTCGATTTCCGAGGCCGGAACGAGAGCCCGCAGGATCAATTCGTCATCGTCATCACCCGTACCATGACGGCGGCGAAGCTCGTCGGCATCCGGCTGCTCCGGCGGGTTGGCGAGGATTTCCCTGGCGCGCGGCGTGCCCATGATGCGGTCCATCACATCGCCGTCGATCGGCGCCACGGGATCACCATAGAACCCGGCGGCATACTGGATCACCTCGTCCGGCACGACGGAATAGCGCTGGCCGGTGACGATGTTCAGCACCGCCATGGTGCCCACGATCTGCGCGAAGGGCGTCGCCATGCCCGGATAGCCGAGTTCGCGGCGCACCTTGGCGACTTCTTCCAGCACGACCGGCAGTTTGTCCTGCATATTCTGATCGGCAAGCTGGGAGCGCAGCGTGCCCATCATGCCACCGGGGATCTGGTGGCGGAGCGCGGTCACGTCATATTCGTAATGCTGGTTGACCAGGAAGCCCGCCGCCTTGCCGACCCGTTCGAAATGGTCGGAGACCTGCTTGAGCTTGGTGGTGTCGATATTATGGGTGTGCCCCATCATCTCGATGTTCTTGGTCATGATCTCGATCGAAGGGATGGACGGCCCATTGGCCATGGAGCGCACCGCCGTGTGCAGCACGGTGACCCCGAATTCGATCGCATCCATATAGCTCTTGGCGGATTGACCCAGCATGTTGTTGGCATGCATTTCGATCGGCTTACCGCGCGACTTGGCGACGATGGCCGGGACCAGCGTGGAAATCCTTTCGCGATCCAGCACCCCGCCCGTATCGTAGAGCAGCAGGCTGTCTACTTCCGGCAGGGCGGAAAGCTTGTCCGCCTTGTCCGCGTAATATTCGTCGGTGTGGACCGGCGAGAGCGTGAACAGCATAGTGCCAGCGATCTGGCAATTATGCCGCTTGGCCACCTTCGCCAGCCGGTGCATCTTGTCGATGTTGAACAGCACGTCATACAGCCAGAAGCTGCGCATGCCGTGGACGCACAGGCGATCCACCCAGATGTCCATCAGCACATCGGGCGTGAACCCGAAAGTGACCGAGCCATTGGACCGGCAACCCGCGCGCAGCGGCGTCTTCGGCATGGATTCCACCAGCATATCCATGCCCGCCCATGGATCTTCGCGGCGGCGCTTGATGAGAACCTCGAACAGGGAGGACCCGCCCAGGCTGATGATCTCATAGCCGGTTTCGTCGATGATCGGGGTCACCGGCAGCGCCATGCCCGCCTGCATCTGCATGCCCCACAGGCTCTGCTGCCCGTCGCGCATGGTTTCATCGAGGAATTTGATATGGGCCATCGGTCTACTCCATCGCCCCGGCAAGGACGGTCTTCTCCAGCCAGCGCGTATGGATGCGGTTGGCCATGAAATCGGGTTGGCTTACGATCTTCGCATGCAGCGGCAGGGTGGTCGGCACACCTTCCACCTCGAACCCGGCGATCGCCTCGCCCAGCTTCGCCACCGCCTCCTCGCGGCTGGCGCCATGGACGATCAGCTTGCCCACCATGCTGTCGTAGTAAGGCGGGATCGTCGCCCCTTCGGTGATATGGCTGTCCAGCCGCACACCCTCGCCCTGCGGCGCTTTCCAGCGGGTGACGGTGCCCGGCACCGGCATGAAATCGCGCTGCCAGTCCTCGGCATTGATCCGGCATTCTATCGCATGGCCCGAGAGCACGACCTGATCCTGCGTCAGGCTCAGCGGGGCGCCGGTGGCGATCCGCAGCTGCTCCTGCACCAGATCGAAGCCGGAGATCATCTCGCTGACCGGGTGCTCCACCTGGATGCGGGCATTCACCTCGATGAAATAGACTTCCTGCCGGGCGACATCATACAGGAACTCGGCCGTTCCGGCGTTGCGGTAATTGACGCTGGCCGCCAGCGCGACCGCGGCTTCATGCAGTTTCGCCCGCAATTGGGCGGACATGGCCGCGCAGGGCGCTTCTTCCACCAGCTTCTGATAGCGCCGCTGCACCGAACAGTCGCGCTCGCCGAAGTGAATGACATGGCCCTTGCCGTCGCCCATCAACTGCACTTCGACGTGGCGCGCTTCCGGCACGAAGCGTTCCATGAACAGCGTGCCGTCATTGAAGGCGGCAAGCGCCTCGGCGCTCGCCTTGGCGAAACCGGCTTCGACTTCCTTCGCGTCATGCGCGATCACCATGCCGCGTCCGCCGCCGCCGGCCGAAGCCTTGAGCAGCACGGGATAGCCGATTTCCGCCGCCGCCCTTACCGCATCCGCCGCGCTGGCGATCTCGCCGGTGCCGGGAACCAACGGCACGCCTGCGGCTTCCGCCATGGCGCGCGCGCGCAGCTTGTCACCCAGCGCGTCGATCACATCGGGGCGCGGGCCGACAAAGGCAATGCCATGTTCCTCGCACAGGCGAGCAAGTTCCGCCCGTTCCGAGAGGAAGCCATATCCGGGATGCAGCAGGTCGCAGCCGGTGGACAGCGCAGCCTGCACGATCAGCCGGGCGTCGAGATAGCTCTTCGCAGCGGGGCCTGGCCCCAGCACCACCGCCCGGTCGGCCTCGCGCGCGGCAAGGCTGCCACGGTCCGCCTCCGACACGCCGATCACCGCTTCCATGCCGAGGGCGTGGGCCGCGCGCACGATGCGCAGGCCGATCTCCCCCCGATTGGCGACGAATACGCGATGGCTCGCCATGGTCAGGCCGGAATCACGACGAACAAGGGCTGGTCGGCCGCGACCATGTCGCCGTCATTGGCAAGCACGGCATGGACAGTGCCGCTGCAACTCGCCCGCACGGCGGTGAACAGCTTCATGACTTCCACCAGGCACATCTCGCTGTCCTGCGCGACTTGCTGGCCGACCTCGACATAGGCAGGCGCACCGGGCTTCGGCGCGCGATAGAACGTGCCCAGATAGGGCGCGCGGACGACCACGGCTCCATCCGGAAAGCTGGCTTCCGGCGCGGGCGCGGCGACAGCCGGGCTTGCGGGCGCCGGCGCGCTGGCGGCAGGCGCCTTTGCCGCCGCCTGCCGCCCCCTTGCGACGGGCGCGGAAACGGAAGGCGGGCCATCCAGGCCGGGCGCATCGGGATCGTTCGAGAGATAGATCTCGAAATCCCCCCGGCGCGCATGAAGCTCGCGCAGGCCGGAAGCCTCGAACTCGGCGATCAATCGTTCAATATCGGAAATCGTATCCTTGCCGGACATTTATCGCCTCCTGCCTTCCACCTCGTCGCGTGACAGACGCAACGGAGCGTCCGCCAGGGCAGCACTATGCTTGCGCTCATCGGCGTAAAGACGCTGCACGGCCTCATTGTCGTCCGCGGCATATTTGATGCTGGTATCGCACAGATGGCGCAGCCCCGGCTCCATCTGCGTGGGCCGGTTCGCGGACGCTCGCCGGTTGTATTCCTCCAGCGAGAGCATTCCTTCGGTCGTGCGATATTCGCCCGTCTTTTCGGGCAGGTGCGAAACGCCCTTGCCGATCGGCGCAAGCCCTTCCCCAAGCTCGGCCCGGTCCAGCACGGAATAGGGAATCTGCGAAATATAGCGCGCGGGCCGGTTGTTGTGCTGCATCATCGCATATTCGTGCAGCTGCTGGCTGGGCAGGCCGACCAGCCCGACCATCTCGCCCAGGAAATCGCGTCCGAACTGGTCGTTCAGCAAGGGACGGAAACGATCGGCGCGGGCATCGATCTTCATCCAGTCCTCGGGATCGTAAACCCCGGCGATATGCGCGAAATCCTTGATGAAGGAGAAATAGACGATCGCGCCCGCATCCATCATCTGGTCGCGGCTCCAGCCTGCCATGCGCTTCCACAGCTGGATGGTCGCTTCCTTGATCTGCTCGTTCAGCGCCTCGAAGGTTGCGGCCAGTTCCTCCGCCGAGCCCATGCCCAGGGGCAGCAGGCCGTCGCTCAGGCAGTCCGAAGTGTAAAGCCCGATGCCCGACAGCGCCTCGCCCGTGAATTCCGGGCGGGATTCGAAGCTGCCCCAATCATCCATCAGGTAGAAATGGCAGCCCGTGGCCTCCATCGTCACGGTGAGATTATTATAAGGGATCAGATCACCAATCCCGTCGAGCCAGGGATAATCGCCGCGCGACAGATCGGTGAATTCGCGGATCACCATCTCGCGGTCGTCGGCCAGCTTGTAAGGCCCGGAATTGTTGAGCGTGCAGCGGCTTTCGCAGGAAACGAGGAAGCCATATTGCGAAACGGCGGCCAGGAACGCCTGGGCTGCGGTATGCAGCCGATCACCCGGCTTGCAGGCGAGCATGTCGGCATGGAAGCGCTGGATGCGCCGCTCCGGCAGGTGCTGCACCCGCTGGCCGAATTCGCGGGCGTTGAGGTGCCCGTCCTCGCGCTGCTGGGCCAGCTTGAAGCGGCGCCAGAAGTCCGTGACATAGGCGACATCCTCGGCGCCGTCTTCCGGGCCGATCACGCCGAAATTGATCAGCATCTCGCGGCCCAGCAGATAGAAGGTGGGCATGGCCCAGCCCGTCACGCTGCCGAACTTGCCGCCGAATGTGCGCGAACGATCGCCGATCTCTTCCGCCCGGATGCGGCTTTCCACCTTCCGCAGCAATTCCGGATAGCGGTAATAGCAGCACAGGTAGGACAGCAGCATGTAGGACGGCACGGGAAACAGTTTCAATTCCTGGACCGTGCGGGTGACGCACAGCCAGTAGGTGTCGTCGCCGATGGTCTGGATCGCATTGTTCGCCTCCAGCAGGCGGACGTAATCTGGCATTTATCGGCTCCGCTTCCTCTCGATTCAGCTCTTGGTCTTCGAACCTTGCGCCGCTGATAGCAGAAGCCAGTACACAGGCAAGAGTGTGCGATCAAAATTGTTCGACGAAAAAGACTGACAAAATTCCGCACCCATGGACAGTGCGCATATGTTTCATCAACTCGCCGCCATCGCCCGCTTTTGCAGCAGATCCATGTAGGCCGGCAACAGCTTTGCAAAGCCTTCGAAGCGCGGGTCCTTTATCCGGCCGGTGCGAAACAGATGCGCGCCGACGGATATGATCGCCGCGACCTTCGCCTGGCCGAGCACGGTGTAACGCGCGGTGTCGACCGCGGTGCGGCCGGTTCGCGCTTCCCATTCCGCGATCATTCGTTCCGCCGACCACCAGCCTGGCAGCTCGTAGCCGGCATCGCCCAGAGAGGCCGGACCCTGATCGTGGAACATCAGGATATAGCCCAGATCCAGCATCGGCTCGCTGATCCGCGCCATTTCCCAATCGAGCAGAGCAGTCAGCCTGCCTTCATGCCACAGGCAGTTTCCATGCTTCGTATCGCCATGCACGGGCGTGGCAGGCCCGGTGGTGCGCGGCGGACGGGCGGACAGATCTTCCAGTATCCCGACAAGCTCCGGCACCGCTTCGCATTCACGCGAGACATTCAGCCAGTAATCCACTTCCTCCTGCACCGTCCGCTCGCCGGGGGGCATATGCTCCACCGGCATATTGTTCAGGCTGGTGAAGGCATCGAACCATTGGCGGCAGACGGAATCCGCCCCCTCGACCGGATCGGCCGCCAGCCAATCCGGAATGGAATATTCGAACGCTTCGCCCGGCAAGGCGCCCATCAGATAGAACTCGTCGCCCAGCACATCCGGATCGGTGCATAACTCCAGCATGGGCGGCATCGGAATGCCGGGCGCATGCGCCGCCACTGCAGACATCACGGCGTGCTGACGGGCCATGTCGTATGGCGGGAGCAAGCCCTCCTCCGACGGCGGCATCCGGAGAATCTCGTTCAGGCCCTCGACGAAATGGGTTTCGTTCGAATGTCCTGCCGAAAGGGTTCGCACCCCGGTGATCCGATTGCCGCGAGGCAGCCAACGGCGCAACCCGTCGGCAAGGCGTTCATTGTCGCGTGCCATGTTACCGCACTCAGACGAGCGAATTTTCTTTGGTCAGCCCCAGTTCCGGATGGGCGCCATGAATGATGGTTTCCATGATCCCGTAACCGACCGCATCGCCTTCCGTGACCTTGATCGGGCAGTCGCGAAGCTGCCTGATGCGCTTGAGCGTCTCGCGGTCCAGCGTATCGTCGAACTTCTCGCCTTCCAGGGTCAGCGGCCCGTGCCACGAGCCATGCTTGCGGCCATCGAAACCCAGATAGAGGCCCGGCCCGAGATGCACGCCTGAGGTTCCGACAACCTCGACATTCACCGTGTGGCTGCCGCCCTGCAGCATGTCGAAATGCACCTGGCCGCCCAGCAGGCGCCGTGTGGCGTCGTCATATCGCAGCTCGGGGCGCACCCGGGCGACCTTCTCCTGCGTTCCGTCGGAACGGTTCAGATAGCCCGACGAGTAGAAGATACGGCCCATGCTGGACATGAAATAGAAGTGATAGGCGTATTTCTCACCATTCGGCTTCTGGAGCATGAACGGGCTCCAGATCAGGACGAATTCGTTCTGGCCGAAATTGGCGTCTCCGAACCCTGCGCGCGGGCGGATGTCAGCGGCATGAGCGCCCACGTCCAGACGCGTGCCCCAGCTGTGGTCGCGATATTCCGTCCACTCATCCGGGCGAACCTCGATCCGCTCGCCCTCGATCTCCACCCAGCCCGACGGCACGCCGATCTGGTGATAGCGAACCACATCCGAACCTACGCGAAAGCCGTCATGCTCGCGCTGGCGATGGCGATCCTCGAAGAAGGGCGGCATCTCGCTGGTAAAGGTGATGTCATAAGAGATCGGCTGGAGGTCGTTCTTTTCCAGCACATAGCGCACCTGGCGGAGCGGCTCGACGATCTCGTAGCGGAGCGGGCCTACCTCGGTCACCGTGGGATCGTCGCGAAGCTCGCGATTGGCGCGAACGGTCCACTGCTCCGCCCCCCGCGATACGGCGCCCCATCCGTCCAGCACGCCGCGATTGTGATAGCGGCCAAGGCCGAAATCGATGGCAAGCCCGCCGTCCTTGCGGACGATCGCTGTCCAGATCTTTTCCGTCCAGCTGTGTTCGGACGTGGAAACCGTGGAGAACGTATCCGCAATCTGATGATTCAGCTGCTCATCCAAAGCGGTGAGCATTCCGATATCTTCCATCGCATTGCGGACGAATTTCAAAGGCTGATTGGATATAGCATTCATTACCGTCTCCCAAACTTTCGGCGTTCCGCTCTGAATACGAGGATGCCTGAGCATCCCTGCGCAGTCAGCCCAAAAGTGATGCTCCCGGCATCCGATTCGTCCTGGCGATTCGTTCTGTCCTCTCAGGCTTAAATGCGTCGGACGATTTCGTCTAGCTATCTTCACGAAAAACAAAAATTCCCATGCGCGCAACGCCCGCGCGAGAAATTTCCGCACCTGTCATTCGGTAAGCCGCCGGACTGCCGGAAGCCTGATTCAGCCTAAACCCGATCGCCTTCAGAAATTGGATCGGGGAAATGCATCTTCGTCAAGTTCCGCCATCGTCCGGCGGGTGCCCGCGAAATGTTCCTTCACGGCCTTGTCGGCCGCCACAGGATCGCGCGCGGCGATTGCCTGGGCTATTCGTTCGTAGCCTTCGAAGTGCAAACGCCTCTGCTTCTCGTTCTGGCGGGTTTCGACCTGGGCACGAAAGAGATCGGCGCGGGGCAAGGGCATCGTTCGCGCCAGCTCATAATTTCCGCCCAGCTCGATCATGATGCCGTAAAAGCGGCGGCGTTCATTGAGATAGTCGCTCCGGCCGCCGGAAGCCTGCGCCACTCCAAGCCTCTTCGCGGCATCCAGCAGGCGGGCATAGTCCTTGTCGGTCGCCCCGCTCTGCGCGGCAAGCCGGGCGCCAAGCCTTGCCAGCGGCTCCAGCGTGTCCAGCAAGTCCAGCACCGCCTTGCGATCCAGCGTGGCGATGTAGGCGCCCCGGAAACGACTGAGATTGACTATGCCGGCCGCGGAGAGATGCTTGAGCGCCTCGCGCAGCGATCCGCGGCTGATGCCAAGGCGAGCGGTCAGTTCCGGTTCGAGCAGATGCTGGCCGGGAACCAGGCGGCCGCTTCTTATGTCCTGCAGAATCGCTTCTGCAACGCGGTCGCTCACACTCGTGCGCTCGCTCGCCTGCCTGGTTGTCGACGCGTTTGCGCCCCCGACTCGCTCGATTTTATTTTTGACCGTCTGTGTCACGTGGCTCCCCGGCGGGCGCGCCTTCAAAAGCATGGATATTCAGGAATCCTCTTTGCGCATAACGGATCGCAAGGTCAACAAGATCGCCTCATCTCACGAAATCGTTCGACATTATTGACTGCGTATTTTTTCGGCCTAGAATGATGCCGGTTCGCTTGGGGGCGGATGGATAACCAGAGCGAGGGAGGCATATCTCCCCAGGCCCCATCGGTTTCGAAAAGCGAACTTGATGAGGGAGGAAACCTGAAATGAGGCAATTGAAAGCGATCACGACGTGCAGTTCGTTGCTGGCGTTGGCGGCATCCGGTTCTGCGTTCGCGCAATCGGCGGAAGGCGGTTCGGCGGGCGAGATCATCGTGACGGCAAACAAGCGCGAGCAGTCGATCAACGACGTGGGCCTGACCATCCAGGCGGCCACGGCCGACACGCTGGCGGATCGCGGCATCAAGGACGTGGGCGACCTGAGCAAGCTGGTGCCGGGCTTCATCGCCACCGCATCGACCTTCGCGACCCCTGTCTACACCCTGCGCGGCATCGGCCTGTACGACGCCACCATCGGCGCGGCGCCGGCCGTGGCGATCTACACCGACGAAATTTCCCGCAACTTCCCGATCATGTCGGATGGCCTCAACCTCGACATCGAGCGCGTCGAAGTGCTGAAGGGACCGCAGGGCACCCTGTTCGGGCAAAGCTCCACCGGCGGCGCCATCAACTATATCGTGGCCAAGCCGACCGATACCTTCCAGGCGGGCGCCGACGCTTCCTACGAGCGTTTCAACCGGGCCGAAATCTCCGGCTTCATCAGCGGCCCGCTGTCCGACACCCTGCGCGGCCGTCTTGCGCTGAAAGGCATTTCCGGCGGCGCCTGGCAGTATAATCTGGCCAAGGCCCAGCTGGCCAATTCGACGGAGAAGAACGGCGACGAGCGCAAGATCGTCGGGCGCGCCTCGCTGGACTGGACGCCCTCCGACACGATCCGCATCCAGACGACCTTCACCGCCGGGCGTGATCGGTCCGACACCCAGGCGCCGCATTACGACGGCTCGTTCTACAATATCTACAGCGACGCCGCGCTGGCGGCCGCCAATGCCGATCCGGCGACGGCCAACCCCTATGGCTATGTCGACAATGCGCTGTATGCCGCGCTCACCACTCCGGGCGATCCCGGCTACCTGCCGACATTCCTCGACTTCCAGAACCGGGCGGTCACCCGGCTGAACGGGGTCAGCCCCCTGCTCGCCTTCGACAATTCGGCATGGTCGCAGTTCGACATGCAGGAATCGACCCAGTTCATCTTGGGAACGCCCATCGTCAACAACGCGCGGGCGGCATCCTGGTCGCCGGGCTTCATGCGCGGCAGCAGGGATTCCTACTGGCAGGGCACCTTGCGCGCCGACATCGACCTGACGGACGCCATCACCCTGACCTCGCTCACTTCCTATGCGAAGAAGAAGACCAATCGCACGGTCGAACTGGATGGGACCGGGTCCACATCCTACGATATTATCGCCTATGGGGATATCAAGGCGTTCAATCAGGAACTGCGCCTGGCCGGCAAGACCGACCGGCTCAACTGGATCATCGGCGCCAATTACGACCACCTGAAAACCACGGACAACAACACCTATTTCCTGTACAGCTTTCTCGGAAACGATCCCTTCGGTTGGGCTGCCACGGGGATCGGTCCGGTGCAGGACACGCTGAACCTGTTCAACTCCAAGACGAAGACCTACGCCTTCTTCGGCAACGCGGAATTCGAGGTCGTCGACAACCTCACGCTCAGCGGCGGCTTTCGCTATACCAAGAACAAGCAGAGCGGCACCTACGCCTATGTCGATCCGCCGGCAGACGACCTGTTCTCCAACTGGTACGGCGGGAACTCGGTCTTCCAGGCTATCTGCGGCTGTGTAATCAACCCGGGTGAAGTGTTCGTCCTCGGCGATGGCAGCCCGGAATATCCCGCATTCACCCCGGTCATAAACCCGGTCACCAAAAAGCTGACCGAGGACAACTGGTCCTGGCGCGTCGGCCTCAACTACAAGTTCGACAATGGCGGCCTCATCTATGCGACGGTCAGCCAGGGCTACAAGGCCGGCGTGTTCTCCAACATCGGCGCTTCGGTCATCTCGCAATATGTGCCGGCGACGCAGGAAAAGCTGATCTCCTATGAAGGCGGCTTCAAGATGCCGTTCGCCGATGGCAGACTGCGCCTGAACGCCTCGGCCTTCTATTACGACTACAGCGACAAGCAGGTTCGCGCCAAAGTCCTGGATCAGATCTGGGGCCTGCTCGAACGCCTGGTCAATGTGCCCAAGTCGGAAGTCTACGGGATCGAAGGGGAATTGTTCGCGGAGCCGGTCGATGGCCTGACGCTGTCGGCAAGCGCGACCTATCTGGACAGCAAGGTCACAGAAACCTTCACCCAGCTCGTCACCGACACCGACACTTTCCCGGTATTCAACAACCAGGGCTGGACCGGCGAGTTCAAGGGTTCCCAGCTGCCCTATACGCCGCACTTCATGGGCAATGCCGACATCCAGTACGAATGGGACATGGGCAACCTCCGGCCCTTCGTAGGCGGCACCATAGTCTATCAGGGCAAGTCCAACGCGACCTTCAAGAACGACATCCTGCGCGCCGACTTCTTCGAGATCCCGGCCTTTGAAACGGTCGACCTGCGCGCGGGCCTGAGCGGCAATGACGGCCAGTGGAAACTCACCGTCTATGGCCGCAACGTCTTCAACAAATACTACCTGACCTCGCCGACCTATTATGGCGACGCCCGCTGGAGCATGGCCGGTCGCCCGGCCGTCTACGGCGCATCCTTCTCCTTCCGTTACTGAACCAACTCACAAGTTACCTCCCTAAGGGCGGCGAAACCTATTCGTCGCCCTCTTTTTTGGGGTTTGCCCCGAGGGGCGAACTCCTATATCGTTCGACGAAATCATCTGCCAGGCAGGCAGGATACAACCGCAGGAAGCAGCGCTTCGGGAGACTGCAAATGGCGACACAGATCAAGGCTCCGGCCGAATCTGTGAATGTGACGGAGGAGATGCTTCCGAAACTGGTGGATCGCATTCCGCCGATACCGCGAATCGAGCGGATGCATGGTCCGATCACGCAGCGCATCCTGCGGCGATTCTACATCCTTCAGGCATTGGTGTTCGTCGTCGGCCTGCTGCCCATCGCCCTCGGCATGAGCGCGCAATGGAAGGCCTTCGGGCTTGGGCTTATCCTGCCCGGCGGAGGCTTCTTCTATGCCGGCGGCATTGCCGGCGCCTTGTTCGGCCTGCTTTCGGTGGCGGCCTTTGCGGTCATCATGTTCATCTGGTGGGCGCGCGGGGTGGTGCTCGGCCCGCCGGGAGTGATGGTCGGAACCGCACTGCTCGCCGCGGCATGGGTCGGCGATGGGTCCGGCGTAAAAGCCATGGAGTATGTCGTTCCCGCAGCATTCCTGGGCCTGCATCTTTACCTGGCAGTCGGCCGCCGCCAAAAATTCGCTGAGGCGCAGAAGCGCGCGGAAGGTCACAACAAGGCCATCGAGAAGGCGGAGCCGGTCCTTCGGGATCGCCCGATCGTCGCATCGCCGGAAATGCCCGACGGACAAGTCGCGGAATTTCGCCGGATGCTCGATCTCGCCCTCCAGCCGGTCGACAGCTGGGAAGGCTTCAATTTCAACGACACCTGGCAGGATGGCGCGCTCCGCTACCAGATCTGCACGATGTCCTGGAATCTGTCGTTCGGGCAATACACGCAGCTTCCCGCCTTCCACGGCTATCTGAACACTGCGCAGGAAAACCTGATCCGCAAGCATATCCACCGGAACACCTGGAATTACTGGTATTGGGAAAGCATCTGGGGCAACCTGCGCATCGACAAGAACCCGGTGCATATCGACAATATCATGCTATCGGGCTTCCTCGGCGTATCCCTCGGCCTGTTCGAAACCGCCAGCGGCACGTCGCCTTTCCGCGAGCCAGGCTCCCTGACATTCCGCTGGGACGAGAACACCGCCTTTCCCTACAGCCACGAAACCATGCTGGGCGAAATCGTGAAGAACGCCAAGCGCTACGACTATGGCTGGTTCCCGTGCGAGCCGCGCTGGATCTATTCCATGTGCAATCTCGTGGGCCTGACCGCGCTGGAATTGCACGATGCGCGGCATGGAACCAAGATGGCCGAGGAGATCGGCAAGCGTTTCGAGCAGACCATGGAAGAGGAAATGATGCTGCCCGACGGCCGCATCCGCGTCTGCACTTCCAGCACCTTCGGCTTCACCGTGCCGAGCCTCTCGGGACTGTTCGGGGAAACATGGGGCATCCGCTTCCTGACACCCCATGCGCCGGAACAGGCGGAACGGCTCTGGCAAGTGCTGAAGCGCGATTTCATGTCGGTGAATGAGAAGGGCCGCCTCGATTTCCGCCTGCTTCCGCTGGGCTGGGATACGCGCAAGCCCGCAAATTTCTCTTCATCGCAATGGCCCGAGCTGAACCCGCTCATCATGGTGCTGTGGGCCGCGCTCGAAATGGGCGACGAGCCGATCATCCAGGCCACCCGCCTGACCATCGACGAGCGCTACGGCGAAGGGATTGCCGACGCGATGACCTGGACCCGCGCCAACACCGTGCGCGACATGGTCAATCGCGGCCTGCCGCAAGCCTGGCGAACCGGCCCGATCCTGAGCGAGGCACGCTATCCCGAGGTGATCGTCACCCGGGCGGTCACGGACGGCGAAGCGCTCGAACTGGTGCTGCGCGCCGGGGGTGAAGCGGGCACGACCGAACTGGGCCTAGACCGGCTTGTGCCCGGCAAGAGCTACCATATCCGCCAGACAGGCGCCAATCTGACGGCGGACAGCCAGGGCAAGGCCCGCTTCACGATCCCGCTGGCGGGCCGCGTGGAGTTGACCATCGTGCCCCAGGGCTGAACGCGGGTATCTGCCCATGATGTGCTGCGTCATAGCTGCCTTCCTCTTCGCGCAGGCGATGGCCGTGTTGCGGCGGTGGGGTATCTATTGGGGCGTGGTTCGGGCAGGCGCGGGCGAAGAGGACTTGCCCACATTGCTGGGCGCGCTCCGCCGCATCTTCGCGCGGCCGGCGGTGCGCGTTGCAATCGTGGCTATCGCCGTGGTGGAGATAGGCGGTGTGGCGACCTGGCTTTATGTCGATCACGGAGATCACATAGCCGGTATCGTAGGGAGCACATTGGCCCCGGCAGCGACCGCCCGCACCGATGCCGTGAAAATCTGCGGCGACGGCGATGGAACAACGCTGGTGACGCTGGCCCAGCTCGAGGCCGGCCTGCCTCTGCAATACCGGCCCGCCCGGCCCTGAACCTCTTCAAGAAACAGAGATTGGATCGAACATGCAGGACGACGCGGGGCTTGCCGGGAAGACCCTTGTGCTCACGGGCGCCACGGCCGGAATCGGCAAGGCGATTGCCCGGCAGGCCGCATCCGCGGGAGCCCGGCTCGTGCTGGTCGCGCGCGGCGAAGAGAAACTCGCCCAAACCATCGCAGCCCTTCCACCGGCATCCGAGGTCAAGGCGATTGCAGGCTGCGTCACCGATGGCGAAACCGCTCAGCGGGCATTCGCAGCGGCGCAGGCCATGGGCGGCTGCGACGTGCTGGTCAACAATGCCGGGATTTTCCCCACCGCGCTGCTCGCCGACACGGGCGAGGCCCTGGCGGAACAGGTGATGCAGGTGAATTTCTTCGGCACCTTCCACTTCTGCCGCACCTTCGTGCCCGCGATGATCGCCAGGGGCGGCGGCAGCGTGATCAACGTCACCTCCATCGCCGCGCGGGCGCCCACGCCCGGTCTGTCGGTCTATGCCGCCAGCAAGGGCGCGGTGGAGGCTTTCACCCGCGCCATCGCCGCCGAAGCCGCGCCGCATGTGCGGATCAACTGCCTGTCCCCCGGGCCGACGCGGACGGAAACCGTCGTCGCGCTGGAAGCGGATGACAATACCGGCGCCGTGGCGGAAGTGACGAAGGCGATTCCGCTGGCCCGCTATGCCGATTGCGATGAAATCGCCGATGGCGTGCTGTTTCTGGCGGGCCCGCGCTCATCGTGGATGACCGGGCAGACCCTGCAGGTTAATGGCGGCGTATTGATGGCGTGATGGCCTGGCGTGGCGCGAAGCCCGCGGCCAGAATATCCACCATGCCCTCCGCAATCTCGCTCGCGGGGCGTGCCCCGCCGGGCTCGTGCCAGCGCGCGGGCCAGTTGAGCGCTCCGGCAAGCGTAAAGGCAAGCAGCTTGGGATCGCTGGTCGAGATGGTGCAGTCAGCAATCGCTTCGTCGATCAGTTCGCGCAGCGCCGTATCTATCTTGCGCTTGAGCCCGCGAAACTGCTTGCGGCCATTCTCCGACAAGGTTTCCTCGCCGGTGCGGATCACGCAGCGGCCGAAATCGTCCATGTTGATCTCGGCATAGCGCCGCAGGAAACTGCACAGGCGATCCTTCCCCGTCCCTTCCTCGCGCCGCGCGATCTCCGCCGCTTCCAGCAATTGCTCCAGCCCGATGGTGACGCATTCGAGCAGCACCTGCTCCTTGTTGCCAAGATAATGGTAGATCGTCGGCTTGGTGATGCCGAGACTGGCGGCGACATCTTCCAGCGAAGTGGCGTGGAAGCCCCGCTCGTTGAACATCTGCACCGCCGCGCGCAGCACCGCCTGCCGCTTCGCCGCGCGTTCTTCCCGCCGCTGCCCAGGCGTCTGGAACGGGGACTCTGGCCTGCTCATGAAACACATCGTGGCTGCATCGATTCACGGTTGACACAAAACCCGTAAGAACACAATATACTCACGAGTATAGAAACTGTCGCGAGGCAGAGAATGATTCTTTCCGAAACGCAGTCCGCAATCCGAGACATGGTCCGCAGCTTCGCGCAGGAGCGGATCAGGCCGAATGCCCCGGCATACGAGGCGGCGAAGGCATATCCGCCCGAACTGTATACGGAGCTGGCCGAGCTTGGCCTGATGGGCATGACCGCGCCCGAGGAAGCGGGCGGCGCCGGGGCGGATTACGTATCCTACGCCCTCGCCCTGATGGAAATCGCGGCGGCTGACGGCGCGCTCTCCACCATTCTCAGCATCCAGAACAGCCTGATCGTGTCCGCCCTGCTGAAGGACGGCAACGACGCGCAAAGGGAACGTTTCCTGCCGGACCTGCTGGCGGGTCGCGCTATCGGCGCCTTCGCGCTGACGGAAGCCGACGCCGGCTCCGACGCCTCCGCCCTGCGCACGCGCGCCCGCAAGGCAGAGGGCGGCTACGTGCTGGACGGGGCGAAACAATTCATCAGCTCCGGCAAGATCGCCGGGATCGCCATAGTCTTCGCCGTGACCGATCCGGACGCGGGCAAGCGCGGCATCTCCGGTTTCCTCGTGCCGACCGACACGCCCGGCTACGTCGTGGACAAGGTCGAGCACAAGCTCGGCCAGTATGCGTCCGACACCTGCGCCATCCGGTTCGAGAACATGTTCCTGGATGAGAGCCTGCGCCTCGGCGCGGAAGGGGCCGGATACGGAATCGCCCTTTCCAACCTGGAAGCGGGCCGGATCGGCATCGCCTCGCAATGCATCGGCATGGCGCAGGCGGCGCTGGATATCGCGGTCGCCTATGCCAAGGAACGGACCAGCTTCGGCAAGCCCATCATGCAGCATCAGGCCGTCGGCTTCCGCCTGGCCGATCATGCAGCCCGGCTGGAAGCCGCCCGGCAGCTGGTGCTCCACGCGGCGGCGGTGAAGGACAGCGGCGCGCCCTGCCTCACCGAAGCGAGCATGGCCAAGCTGGTCGCCTCCGAAACCGCCGAAAGCGTGGTGTCCGCCGCCATCCAAACTCTCGGCGGCTACGGCTATCTTGAGGAATTCGGCGTCGCCAAGATCTACCGCGATGTCCGCGTATGCCAGATCTACGAAGGCACATCCGATATCCAGCGGATGGTCATTGCCCGCAATCTTTGAGCGGCATGGAAAAGCGGCTTGATCGCGCGGCGGCGAAGGTCTTCACTATCTTGATTGGGAGATGATCGAAAATGATCGGTTCGACAGCCCGCAGGGCAATCGCAGGCCGCGCTTGCATCATATTTGAAGGAACGCGCGCATGAGCGGGATCGGCATGGCGGCGGCGCTGGAAATCGCCGATCGGGTGGAGCGCTTCGTACGCGAGGAAGTCGTGCCTCATGAGAAGGACCCGCGCCGCGATCATCACAATTGCCCGACCTACGAACTCGTCGCGGAATTGCGGGACAAGGCGCGCGCCGCCGGGGTGATGACGCCGCATATCCTGCCGGACGGCTCCCACCTCAACCAGCGCGAAACCGCGGCCGTGCTGATCCGCACCGGCCTTTCCCCGCTCGGCCCCCTCGCCTGCAACACCGCCGCGCCGGACGAAGGCAATATGTATCTGCTGGGCAAGGTCGGCAGCAAGGAGTTGAAGGAGCGCTTCCTCGCCCCGATGATCTCGGGCGAGAAGACCACAGCCTTCTTCATGACCGAGCCTGCCAGCGAAGGCGGCGCAGGTTCCGACCCTTCCATGATGCAAACCAAATGCTGGCAGGAAGGCAATCACTGGGTGGTCAGCGGGCGCAAGGCCTTCATCACCGGGGCAGAGGGCGCACGGATCGGAATCGTGATGGCCAAGGCGGAAGAAGGCGCCTGCATGTTCCTGGTGGACCTGCCCGATCCGGCCATTCGCATCGATCACATCCCGAACACGATCGACAATTCCATGCCCGGCGGCCATGCCGTGCTGACCATCGACAATCTGCGCATCCCGGCCGATCAGATGCTGGGCGAGGCCGGAGAAGGCTTCAAATATGCGCAGGTCCGCCTCTCGCCCGCACGCCTGTCGCACTGCATGCGCTGGCTGGGCGCCTGCATCCGCGCCAACGAGATCGCGACCGATTATGCCAATCGCCGCGAGGCGTTCCGCAAGCCGCTGATCGATCATGAGGGGGTCGGCTTCATGCTGGCCGAGAACCTGATCGATCTGAAACAGGCCGAACTGATGATAGACTGGTGCGCCGACGTGCTGGACAGCGGCGAGATGGGCGTGCCCGAAAGCTCCATGGCCAAGGTCGCGGTCAGTGAGGGCCTGATGCGCGTGGCGGATCGCTGCGTGCAGGTGATGGGCGGCACGGGTGTCACCGATGACACCATCGTGGAGCAGGTGTTCCGCGAGATCCGCGCCTTCCGCATCTACGACGGCCCAACCGAAGTCCACAAATGGAGCCTGGCCAAGAAGATCCGGCGGGATTGGAAGGCGCTGCAGGCATGAGCGCGCTGGATCAGGACGCCAACGCCGGCACGACTGCGGTTCGCGAGGCCTACCGCTTCGACGAGGCGGCGCTGGACCGTTGGCTGCAAGCCAATGTCGAGGGCTATGCCAGCCCGCTCACGGTGGAGCAGTTCAAGGGCGGCCAATCCAACCCCACTTACAAGCTGGTCACGCCCAGCCGCAGCTATGTGCTGCGCCGCAAACCGCCCGGCCAGATCCTCAAAGGCGCGCACGCGGTGGAGCGCGAGGCGCGCGTGCTCAGCGCTCTCGGCAAGACGGGCTTTCCCGTGGCCCATGTCTATGGGCTTTGCATCGATGAAGGTGTGATCGGCAGCTGGTTCTATGTCATGGAAATGGTCGAGGGCCGGATCTTCTGGGATGCGACCTTCCCCGATGTCGCGCGGGAAGATCGCCCCGCCTATTTCGATGCGATGAATGCGACCATCGCCCGCCTGCACAGCACGGATTATATCGCGCTGGGGCTGGAGGATTACGGCAAGCCCGGCAATTATTTCGCGCGGCAGATCGGGCGCTGGACCAGGCAATATCTGGAAGATGTCGAAGCTGGCCGCAATCCCGACATGGACCGGCTGGTCGAATGGCTGCCCGACAATATTCCGCCCGGCGACGAAACCACTATCGTCCATGGCGATTTCCGCTGCGACAACATGATCTTCCATCCCACAGAACCGCGCGTGATCGCGGTGCTGGACTGGGAGCTTTCGACCCTGGGCCATCCGCTGGCGGACTTCGCCTATCACGCGATGATGTATCAGATGCCGCCCAATATCGTGGCGGGGCTGGCCGGCGTGGACATCGCGGCGCTGAACATCCCGCCGGAGCAGGAATATGTGGCCGCCTATTGTGCCCGCACGGGCCGCGAGGGCATCCCCAACTGGGATTTCTACATCGCCTTCAATTACTTCCGGCTGGCCGCGATCTTCCACGGCATCAAGGGCCGCGTGATCCGCGGAACCGCCGCATCCGCCCATGCCAGGGAACGGGCGGAAAGTTTCCCTGTCCTCGCCCGGCTTGCCCGCGAAGCGATGGAACGGTGCGCCTGAACGGAACGGCAGCCCGGCTGCCATAGGAAATTCGAGGAAAGGACAGAGACAGATGCAGATCGAAGGTTTAGCCGCAATCGTAACCGGCGGCGCTTCCGGGCTTGGCGGAGCGACCGCCGCGATGCTCGCCTCGAAGGGTGCGAAAGTCACCATCTTCGACCTTCAGGATGAAGCCGGGAATGCCCATGCCGCCAGGATCGGCGGCCGCTTCGCCAAGGTCGATGTGACGGATGGTGACAGTGTCGCCAATGCCCTGGCCGAAGCGGAAGCGGCCAATGGTCCGGCTCGCATCCTCGTCAATTGCGCGGGCATTGCCCCGGCGATCAAGACGGTCGGCAAGGAATTCAAGGTTCACCCGCTCGACACCTTCCGCAAGACCGTGGAAGTCAATCTGGTCGGCACCTTCAATGTCCTGTCGCAATTCGCCGCGCAGCTCGCGCAGGCCGAACCCGTGGGCGAGGAACGCGGCGTGATCGTCAACACCGCATCGGTCGCCGCCTTCGACGGCCAGATCGGCCAGATCGCCTATTCCGCATCCAAGGGCGGCGTCGTGGGCCTTACCCTGCCCGCCGCGCGCGATCTTTCCCAGCACCTGATCCGGGTCGTGACCATCGCCCCCGGCATCTTCTGGACACCGATGCTGGCGGGCCTGCCGCAGGCCGCGCAGGATTCGCTCGGCCAGCAGGTTCCCCACCCCAGCCGCCTCGGCAAGCCGGAGGAATATGCCCAGCTTGTCGAAAGCATCGTGACCAATCCGATGCTGAACGGTGAGACCATCCGCCTGGACGGCGCGATCCGGATGGCCCCGCGATGAGCGCCGAGCCGGTCCTGTTCGAACGCGATGGCGCGATTGCCAGGCTGGTCCTCAACCGGCCGGATCAGGGCAATGCGATCGATCTGGGCATGGCGCGGACGCTGTTCGAGGCCGCGGTGCGGTGCGATACTGATGGGTCGATCCGCTGCGTCGTCCTGACCGGGGCCGGGCGTCTTTTCTGCGCGGGCGGAGATGTCGGCGTGATGGCCAAGGCCGGGGATGATGCGCCAGCCGTGGTCGGAGAGCTTGCCAGCACGCTTCACATGGCAGTGGCGCGGCTCGCCCGGATGCGGAAGCCGCTGCTTGTTTTGGTCAACGGCCCGGCGGCAGGCGCGGGGCTGAGCCTCGCCATTGCCGGCGATGTCGTGATCGCCGGGGAGTCCGCGCATTTCACCGCCGCCTATGGCGCGATCGGCCTCAGCCCCGATGGCGGGATGAGCTGGCTGCTGCCGCGCCTGGTGGGCCTGCGCAAGGCGCAGGACATCATCCTCACCAATCGCCGCATCAAGTCGGACGAAGCGGAACGGATCGGACTTGTCACCCGCACGGTGGCCGATGACGCGCTCGCAGCGGAAGGCGAAGCGGCGGCCGGAACGCTTGCCGCATCGGCCACGGCGGCGCTGGGCGCGGCCCGCGCCCTGTTGACCGAGGCCTATACGTCCGGGCTGGAAACCCAGATGGAGCGCGAAGTCCGCGCTATCTCCAACGCCGCAGGCAGCGCCGAATGCAAGGAAGGCCTTGCCGCGCTGTTCGCCAAACGCAAACCCGATTTTGAAGGAGCCGGATCATGAGCGAAGCCTATATCGTCGAAGCAGTGCGCACCGCAGGCGGCCGCCGCAATGGCGGATTGGCCGGTGTCCATCCCAACGACCTGGGCGCCAGGGTGGTCGATGCGCTGCTCGACCGGACCCAGATCGATCCGGCGGCGGTGGATGACGTAATCATCGGCTGCGTCACCCAGGCCGGGGAGCAGTCCTTCGCGCTGGGCCGCAATGTCGTGCTGGCCTCCCGCCTGCCGGTTAGCGTGCCCGCCGTGACCATCGACCGGCAGTGCGGATCGTCCCAGCAGTCGATCCATTTCGCGGCCCAGGCCGTGATGTCCGGCACGCAGGACATGGTCATCGCGGGCGGGGTGGAAAGCATGAGCCGGGTGCCGATGTTCTCCAACTTCATGCTGCACAAGCAGGCCGGGATCGGCACCGCGCCGTGGAGCCAGGCGGTGATGGACCGCTTCGGCGTTGCGGAGTTCAGCCAGTTCACCGGCGCGCAGATGATGGCCGACAAATACGGCTTCTCGCGCGACGACATGGATGAATTTGCGCTATGGAGCCATCAGAAGGCGGCGGCGGCCATAGAAGCAGGCGCCTTCAAGGCGGAGATCGTGCCGGTCGAGACGGAAAACGGCATCTTCGCGCAGGATGAAGGGGTGCGGTTCGATGCCTCGATGGAAGGCATCGGTTCGGTCAAGCCGCTGCAGGAAGGCGGCACCATCACCGCCGCCAATGCCAGCCAGATCAGCGATGGCGCGTCGGGCGCGCTTATCGTCAACGAAAAGGCGCTCAAGGATCACGGGTTGACGCCGATCGCCCGTATCCACAACCTGACCGTCACGGCAGGCGATCCCATCATCATGCTGGAGGAACCGCTCCCCGCCACGCGCAAGGCATTGCAGCGCGCCGGCCTGAGCATCGGCGATATCGACCTGTTCGAAGTGAATGAGGCCTTCGCTTCGGTCCCGCTCGCCTGGATCAAGGAACTGGGCGCGGATCCGGCCAGGCTCAACGTCAACGGCGGGGCGATCGCGCTGGGCCATCCGCTGGGCGCATCGGGCGCCAAGCTGATGGCGACGCTGGTCCACGCCCTGCGTGCGCGCGGCAGGCGCTGGGGTCTGCAGACGATGTGCGAAGGCGGCGGTATCGCCAATGTCACCATCGTGGAGGCACTGTAATGACGCTGAAGACCCGCTTCACGGAATTGCTCGGGATCGAGCATCCCATCGTCCAGGGCGGCATGATGTGGGTCGGCTATGCGGAGCTGGCCGCCGCCGTTTCCAATGCGGGCGGGCTGGGCATCATCACCGCCCTCACCCAGCCGACGCCGGACGATCTGCGCCGCGAGATCGACCGTTGCCGGACGATGACGGACAAGCCCTTCGGCGTGAACCTCACCATCCTGCCCAGCGTCAACCCGCCGCCCTATGCCGAATATCGCCAGGCGATCATCGACAGCGGCGTGACCATCGTCGAAACCGCCGGCTACAAACCGCAGGAGCATGTCGACGAGTTCAAGGCGCATGGGGTCAAGGTGATCCACAAATGCACGGCGGTGCGCCACGCGGTGTCGGCCCAGAGGATGGGCGTGGACGCGATCTCGATCGACGGGTTCGAATGCGCCGGTCATCCCGGTGAGGACGATATTCCGGGCCTGATCCTGATCCCCGCCGCCGCGGACAAGATCACCATCCCGATGATCGCCAGCGGCGGTTTCGGCGACGGGCGCGGGCTGGCGGCCGCGCTGGCGCTGGGTGCGGACGGGATCAACATGGGCACGCGTTTCTGCGCCACGGTGGAGGCGCCGATCCACGACAACATCAAGCAGTTGATCGTCGAGAATGACGAGCGCGCGACCAATCTGATCTTCCGCAAGTTCAAGAACACCGGGCGCGTGGCCAAGACCAGCGTGTCCGACAAGGTGGTGGAGATTTCCAACCAGCCGGATTCCGTGTTCGAGGATATCCGCCCGCTGGTGTCCGGGGCCAAGGGCCGCGAGGCGCTGCAGACCGGCGATGTGGACGCGGGGCTGGTCTGGGCCGGGCAGATTCAGGGCCTGATCCACGACATCCCGACCTGCGAGGAACTGATCGGCCGGATCGTCAGGGATGCGGAGAACATCATTACCGGCAGGCTCGCCAACATGCTCGCGCAGGCAGCATGACGGAAGCGAAGGCCGAACGGCAAGGTCCCCTGCTGGGCGTGCGCGTGCTGGAATTTGCCGGGCTGGGTCCCGCCCCCTTCTGCAGCATGCTGCTGGCGGACATGGGCGCGGACATCATCCGCATCGACCGCCCCGGGCAGGGACCGGACCCGCGCGACGTGACGTGGCGCGGACGCCGCTCGCTGGCGCTGGATCTCAAGCGGCCGGAAGACCTCGAAACCTGCCTGGCAGCAGCGGACCGGGCCGATGTGCTGATCGAAGGCTTCCGCCCCGGCGTGATGGAGCGGCTTGGCCTGGGGCCGGAGCAGATCCATGCCCGCAATCCGCGCCTGGTCTATGCGCGGATGACCGGCTGGGGCCAGACCGGCCCTCTCGCCCATACGGCCGGGCACGACATCAACTACATCGCCCTGACCGGAGCGCTCGCCGAAATGGGCATTCCGGGCACGCCCCCCTCCCCGCCGCTCAATCTCGTCGGAGATTTCGGCGGCGGCGCGCTCTACCTCGCCTTCGGTATCGTGTCAGCGCTACTGGAACGCACCCGCTCCGGCCAGGGGCAAGTGATTGACGCCGCCATCGTGGATGGCACCGCGTCGCTGATGTCTTTCTTTCAGGGGATTTCCGCCAGCGGGTGGACCGAAATGGGCCGGACCCGCAATTTCCTGGCCGGTCAGGCCCCCTATTACGGCACCTATGCCTGCGCCGACGGCAAATATGTCGCGGTGGGTCCGCTCGAGCCGCAGTTCTTCGCCATTCTGGCGGACAAGCTCGAACTCGATCCGGCGCTGTTCGCAAATCGTGAAGACCCGGCGAACTGGGCCAAGGGACGCGAGGCGCTCGCCGCCATCTTCGCCTGGCGCACACGCGACGAATGGTGCGAATTGCTGGAAGGGACCGACGCCTGCTTCTCGCCGGTGCTCGAACTCGAAGAAGCGCCGCATCATCCACATATGGCGGCGCGCGGCATCTATTTCGAGCAGGGCGGCGTCATCCAACCTGTTCCTGCGCCTCGCTTTTCCCGCACCCCAGGCAAGGCCGGAGCGCGCCCCTGCGCCGCCGGGGAAGGCGGGATGGAAGCCCTTGCCGAGTGGGACGTGATCCCCCGGGACTGAACCGGAGCGCAGCTATTCGGCCGCCTCGAGATGCTCCAGGCGATAGAATGTCCGGCCGTTGCGCACCTCACGCCCGGCTATGGTCGCGCCATAGATGGAAACGGCCTGATCCTCGCTGATGACGCCATTGTTGAGATCCGCCTCCACGGCCTGCGGATCGCGCTTCCGCGGATTGCCGTAGCCGCCGCCGCCGGGTGACGCGAGGCGGACCTTGTCGCCCGCATGCAGCGGAAGCTTTTCCGCCTTGCTGCGAAAGGGCGGGATGACTTCCTTGCCATCGATCACCAGCCTGACCTGGTTGGATTGCGCCTTGCCTCCGCCGCCGATGCCGAACGGGCTGTAATCCACCCGGTCACCCAGAATGCTGATGGTGCAATCGGCCAGCGCCTCGATCCCATAGGCCGTGCCGCAGCCGCCGCGATGCTCGCCCGCACCGCCCGATTCTTCGCGAATGGCGAGATATTCGAACCGCACCGGATAGCGATGCTCCGACATCTCGACCGACATGAAGCGCGCCATCGATCCTGGCGGCGTGCCATTAACCAGCCCGTCGGATTCCCGGCTCCCGCCATAGCCGCCCGGATAGGGATAGACCGCCACGAAATAGCCGCCGGTTTCCGGCCTGTTTCCGGTGATCGTCAGCACGCCGGTGGTGCCGAAAGGCGCCGCTGGAACCTGCTCCGGGATCGCCTGCGCCAGCGCGCCGAACACGACATCCACCACGCGCTGGGTAACGTCCGTGGTGCCGCCAACCGGAACGGGATATTGCGCCGACAGGATGGACGGGCGCGGGATATGAAAGCCGATGGGTCGGAACGCCCCGCCATTCACCGGCACATCCGGGAACACATGCTTGATCGCCACCAGGCACATCGACATGGCGGTGCTGTCCGAAATATTCATCGGACCACGCGCCTTCTCCTCCGTGCCGGTGAAATCCATCAGGATGGAATCACCTTCCACCTTCAGCGTCACCACCACCTTGAGCGGGCGGTCTTCTACTCCGTCATTGTCAAACCAGTCTTCGAAACGATAGGAGCCATCCGGAATTTCCGCGATGTAGGAGCGCATCTGCCGTTCCGACCGGTCGAGGATTTCCGCGATGCATTCCTGCAGCGTTTCCACGCCATAACGCTCGATCAGATTGTCCAGCCCCCGCGCGCCCACAGTGAAGACGTTCATCATGGCTGCCAGATCGCCCTCGAGTTGGCGCGGCAGACGGACATTGGCCTTGATAATGGTGAGAACGCCGTCGTTGAAGCGGCCCTGATCGCACAGCTTCATCGGCGGGATGATGATCCCTTCCTGATGGATCTCGGTGGCAGACGGCGCCCAGCCACCCGGCACGCTGCCGCCCATGTCCATCCAGTGGCCGGTATTGGCGAACAGGCCGAACGGCTTTCCGTCCACGAATACCGGCTTCACCAGCACGACGTCGTTGAGATGGGTGCCGCTGATATAGGGATCGTTGACGATCCACAGATCGCCGTCGCGAAAACCGCCCTGCTGCTTCGCCACCGCGATCACGCGCTGCACCGTCCATTGCATGCTGGCGAGGAACAGCGGCAATCCATAGCTGCCCTGTGCGATAGTCTCGCCGGTTTCAGCGTCATAGAGGCCATGTGCGCAATCATTGGTTTCCGAAATGATCGGCGACAGCGCCGCGCGGATCAGATGGAGATCCATCTCATCGGTGATCTGTTCCAGCGCGCCGCGCACCACCGAAAGGGTAACGGGATCAGCCATCACGCCATCTCCACCAATATATTGCCTGCCACGTCCACCCTCGCCACCATATCAGGTTCTATCACAGTCGTGGTATCCGCCTGCTCGATAATCGCCGGGCCTGAAAAATGCTGCCCCGGCTTCAGGAACTCGCGCTGATAGATCGGCGTATCGAGCCAGCTTTCGAAGCGCACCTTGCGGTATGCCTGAGGGACCGCTTCGCCCGGGGAAAGTTCTTGCGCGGGGGTTGTGCCACCCCGGTTGCGCTCCCCATGCACCGTGGTCTTGAGGCTCACCAGCGTCACCGGCAGATCGCCCGGCGCATCGCCATTTTCCCGCGCATAGACTTCGCGGAAGCCTTCAGCCATGCGCTCCGGCGACCAATCCGCCTGGATCGGCACGCGCAGGCTGTGGATCTGCCCGGCGAAGGACATCAGCGCGACATGCTCGACGAGGCTGCGCTCAATATCGTTGGCGGAAATGGCGAGCTTGCGCTCCCCCTCCTCGCGCTGCGATTTCAGGGCCGCCGCGGTCCATGCGGCGTCGATTTCCGCCGTAGGGCGCTCGACCGTCAGCGACATGTCGTAGCGGATATCGGCGATGGCGCAGCCGAGCGCGCATTGCACACCGGGATGCGGCGGCAGCAGCATGGTCTTGATGCCAACCTCGCGCATGATCGCAGCGCCGTGCAGCGGCCCTGCCCCGCCAAAGATCACCAGTGCGAAATCGCGCGGATCGTGGCCCTGCTCCACCGTCAGCAGCCGGGTCCGCCCGGCCATGGTGTGATTGACCAGCGTGAGGATCGCCAACGCGGTTTCTTCCGCATCGAGGCCGATCTGCGCCCCAAGCTCGCCCAGCGCCTTGCGCGCCGTGTCGACATCCAAGCGGTCTATATTCTTGAGGCCAATCGGATTTTCCGGATTGATCCGGGCCAGCACCGCGTTGGCGTCGGCCACCGTGGGCCGGGTGCCGCCCCGTCCGAAGCAGACCGGCCCCGGCACCGCGCCCGCGCTTTCCGGCCCGACCTTGAGCATACCCCCCCGGTCGAGCGAGGCGATGGACCCACCGCCCGCGCCAATGGTATGCACGTCGATCATCGGCAGGCGCAACGGTATGCGGAAATCCAGCTCGGTCGTCTCGGCGACCGGCGGCTGGCCGTCGACCACCACCGCCACGTCGTAGCTGGTCCCGCCCATGTCGCCGGTGATGATCTTGTTGAAGCCGGCCTCGCTGGCGAGGCGCGCGGCGGCCATGACCCCTGCCGCCGGGCCGGAGCGCACGATGTTGGCGGCCCTTTCAGGCAGGGTGGCCAGCGGCACCAGGCCGCCGTTGGATTGCATCACCAGCGTCTGCGCGGAATAGCCGCCATCGGCCAGCCGGCTCTGGAGCCGTTCCGCATAGCGGGAAACGAGGGGCTGCAGATATGCCTGCACCGTGGCGGTGCTGGTACGCTCGAACTCGTAATATTCGCGCACCACATCGCTGGAAATCACCACCTGCCAATCGTTGCGGGCGGCACGCAGGATTTCGGCCGTGCGCCGCTCATGCTCCGGATTAGCGTAGGAATGGAGATAGGAGACGACGACCGCCTCCAACTCCATCCGGGCCAGCGCCGAGGCGAGCGCCCTTACCGCTTCCTCGTCCAGTGGCGTGACCACATTGCCTTCATGGTCCATCCGTTCCGCCACTTCCCAGCGCTGGCTGCGCGGGATCAGCGGATTGTGCGCGCCAGTCAGCCCATAGCTGCGCTGGCGGTCGCGGCGGCCAAGCTCCAGAATGTCGCGAAAGCCTTCGGTGGTAATCAGCGCGACCCGGGCGCCCTTGCGCTCGATCACCGCATTGGTGGCGATGGTGGTGCCGTGCAGGATCAGGGACAATTCGCCCGGCGCCACCCCGGATGCTTCCAGCGCATCGGCCAGGCCGCGCGACGGATCGTCAGGCGTGGACGGGACTTTCACCACACGGTCGGGCTGTCCGCCGCCCGGGCTGAGATAAAGGTCGGTGAAGGTTCCGCCGACATCGATACCAACAATCGCACTCATTACCTTCAGCCTGCCCTTCCCGTTTCGCGCCGGTATCGCGACCAGTCATGGACCGGCCACATGTCCTGATCCTCGCCATGGCCGGTCTTGCCGTTGATGGACCATTCCATCAGTCCGTTATGATCGATGAAGCTGTGGCGGATCAGCGTGATCCCGCTCAGCTTCTTGCCTTCCGCCTCCAGCCTGCGGCCATATTCGTCCACGCCCTCGATAAGGATGCGCTCGACGAAGCCTGTTCGCGGATCGCGCTCGACGCGGCGCATGCCTTCCACCAGATCGCCGATCTCGCCATCCTTGATCATGAAGCCATAAGCGAGCTGTTCGGACAGCTCGTTGGCCTTGGTCACGAACAGGAAGCAATCGTCGGGCGAGGCGATGCCGGTGACATAGGCGCTCTTGCGAGGGCGATGCTCAGGGCGCGGACCCCAGCTGCGGTCACGCATGGCCAGGCAATCCACCGCGATCTCCTCGCCGTGCAAATGCAGCTTGCCGGTCACCCGCCCGAACTGGTCGAAATGGGTCAGGTCCCCGAAAGCAGAACCGGGCTTGCGCAGCGGGCGCGGCGGCATCACCGCCTCGAAGCACAGGTCGGCCTTCAGCAGGTCGCCGTCCTCATAGCCGATCCGATAGACCTTCAGCGGCTCCAGCGTCTTGAGCGACACCCCGTTGCGGAGCGTTATGTCGTTCAGGTCCGCATCTTCCTGCAGCGGCATGACGGTAAGGTTGCTGGAATAGGGCACTTCCCACGGCAAGGTCGCGCTATCGTCCCACACCCAGGCGCCGCCCGATACCGTGCCGATATTGGGCCGGATCATGTTGTAGAACCAGCCGCCCATCTTGCGCTCCGGAATGCAGAAGGAAAACCAAGCCGTTTCCGTCATCCACCAGCGGTCGCCCATCTGGGCGAAATGGAAATTGTCGTCGCTCGCCATTATCTCGCGCATCGAGCTGTCCCTCTCAAATTTCAATGTAATGGCGGCCGGCGATGCTGCCGGATGCTTCCGCGCTCAATTGCGCGCCGCGCACCCCGGCGCCGGCGAAATAGGTCAGCGCCTGATCGAAGGACACGCCCTCCTGCCTGAGCGCGGCGCACAGCGCCTGCTGCCCTTGTTCCACGCTGCCCGGGCGAGCGCCCAGCAGCCTTTCCAGTTCGGCCAGTTCGACCGCCTCGATATCCCGGCCATAGCGATCAATCGCCTTGAGGTATTTCACCACCTTGGCCGCATTCTTGGCGGCGGCGCTGGCGGCCGGATCGCTGCTGCGCGGCACGATGATATTGCCGAGGTCGGCGATCACCCTGTCATACAGCGAAGTATATTCCGTCTCGGGCGAATCCACCGGCGGCGCCCGCTCGATCTCCGTCCCGCTGGCCGCCGACAGGGCCTCCACCAGCAAGCGCCGGTTGAGCCCACGCGAAACGATCGCATGGGCCGGCTCGCTGGCGAAATTGCGGTGGCGGATCACCACGACGCGGGTGGAGACCAGCACGCGATGGTAAAGCAGGCTGGCCCGGTCGATCGGCGCGCCCACGGCTTCCTCATAGCAGCGCAGGGCTTCGAAATAATCCGGGACCGGCTCCATCACGCAGCGCATGGAAAACCAGGCGATGTCGTCCATCGGATCGCCCAGATGCGCAAATTCCCAGTCGATCAGCGCGGTCAGTTCGCCCTTGTCATACATGAAATTGCCGGGGCCGGCGTCGCCATGGGCCAGCACCGGCGCGCGGTCCGTTTCGGGCACATGCTTGCGCAGCCAGAGGAACGCGAATTCGAGCAGCGGGTCATCCTCGCCCACCTCGCGATACATCGCCTCCCATATGTCCAGCTCGTTGACGATATGATCGGCCATGCGCGGGCCAGAGGCACTGACCGCCAGCTCGATCCCCCCGATCGGATGGCGATGCAGCGTGGCGAGATCTTCCATGAACTGGCGCGCGATATACTGCTTGGCCACATCGTCCTTCAGGTGGCGCAGCTCCGCGACGCCGGCCGAACGGTCGGTCAGCACCGCGCGCAGCGCAGGATTGAAGCCGACGAGCTTCGGCGCGCGGATCGGAATGTCGCGGATCGCCTGGAATACCTGCGCTTCCCGCTCGATCGTCCAGGGCTCGGCGCCGGAATCGCCGGAGCGCGGATCGAACCGCAGCAGCAGGGGCAACACTTTCCCGTCCGGCCCGGCAATATCGATGCACCAGGTCTGCCGGCGGTTGCCGCCGGATGCGCGCGAGGTCCGCACGATCTCCCCACCAGTGATTTCAATGACCCACTCGGCGAGTCCGGGGTCGAGCATCTGCGCGCTTCCCGCCTGTTCCTTAGCTATGCGTGACGACATGTTTTCCAGTTTTACAAAGTGGTTATACTTGATTCTTGCAATCTTCAGTTGGCCAGCACTTCGGCGTCGGCATGCTGCCTGCGGCGAACGAGCCTGCCCGGCAGTTGACCTGTCGCCACGCCGCCTTCGAAAGTCACTACGCCATTTACGATGGTGGCGTCATAGCCGGTGGCGGTCTGCACAAGGCGGCGCCCGCCGGCCGGCAGGTCGAACAGCATGGAAGGGACGCTGCAATTGATCCGGGCATAATCTATGATGTTGAGATCGGCCCTCATTCCTTCGGCGATCACGCCGCGATCGTGTAAGCCATATCCCCGCGCGGTATGGCTGGTCTGCTTGGCCACCACTTCCTCTATCGAAAGGCGCGGACCGACCTCGCGGTCGCGAGCCCAGTAGCTGAGCATGAAGGTCGGGATGGCGGCGTCGCAAATCGCGCCGCAATGCGCCCCTGCGTCAGACCCGCCCAGCAGGACGCTTTCCTTGGCCATCAATTCACGAACGAACTCAAGATTGTAATCGGCATAGTTCATGATCACGACGTAGACATAGCCGTTCCCGTCATTTTCCATCAGCATGTCATAGATGATGGCATCGGCGGAAACGCCGCGCGCCTCCGCCAGCGCCCTGACGCTGTCGGCATAGGCCGGTTCGTAATTGAGGAAACCGTCTTCCGACGCGAGCCGGAACATCAGCTCGGGCAACAGGGGTATCCCCTCGAAGGGGGTCTTGCCAGACTTCTCCGAAATGATCGTTTCCCGGATTTCGGGCCGCCGCAGCTCGCGCAACTGCTCCACGAAGGGCAGCTTCGCGATCCGGTCATAGGTCGGGCGGCCCATGAAGATGTTGAAGCTGCTTTGCCAGCCCATGATGATCCCGATCGGCCTGGGGCTGATCTGCGGCATGAGGTCCGCGCCACGGCCGTTCTGCTCGTCGGTCAGCTTCATAATGTGGCGCCATTTTTCCGGATTGCCTGGATTGCGGTGCATCAGGAAGGTGAACTTCACGCCATATCTGCGCGACAGATCGCCCATCCATGCGAGATCCTCCTCAGCCGTGAGGCTGCCCGGAACCTCCAGATGCAGATCGGATACCACTTCGAACACGGCGTCCGGCGCCTTGCCCAGCGCGGCGCAGATTCCCTCCATCTCGTCGATCCCGACCTGGGTGCCGGGCACGACATCGCCATCGGCCGTCCTGTGCGCCGAGATGCGGGACGTAGTGAAGCCGAATGCCCCAGCCGCCAGCCCATCGGCCACCAGATCGGCCATGCGGGCGATCTCTTCGGCTGTAGCAGGCTCGTTCGCGCCGCCGCGATCGCCCATCACGTAAGTCCGCACCGCCGCGTGCGGAATCTGGGTTGCGACGTCGAGCGCGTAGCTGCGGCTGTCGAGGAAATCGAGATATTCCGGGAACGTCTCCCATTCCCAGCAGATACCTTCCGCCAGCGCGGTGCCGGGGATGTCCTCCACTCCTTCCATGATGTTGATGAGCCGATCGTGATAATCGGGCGCGACCGGGGCGAAGCCCACGCCGCAATTGCCCATCACCACCGTGGTGACCCCGTGCCAGCAGGATGGGCTGAGATAGGAATCCCAGCTGACCTGCCCGTCGTAATGGGTATGCACATCCACCCAGCCGGGCGTGACCAGCTTGCCGGTGGCGTCGATTTCCCTTCGGCCGCTTTCCGATACCTGGCCCACCTTGACGATTCGCCCCTTCGAAATGGCCACATCGGCCTGGAAACGATTCCGCCCGGTTCCGTCGATCACGGTTCCGCCGCGAATTACGATGTCATGCATGGCACCTCTCCTGCACAGGTTGCCCACCCGTTTTCACGCCAAGTCGCGGCATTGTAGAGAGCCGACCATTGCGGTCAAGCATCTAAACATCAGACCATAATCATATTTGGAGTTTTCCAGGCCTGACGATATTGTTTGCGAGCCACGGCTTTATGAAGCTACGAATGCAATCGAATATGGAACAGACCGCCCGAACCGCGATTTCCAACATCATTGTCCAGAAGGCGTCGGACGTGCTGGCGTCACGCCTTCGGGAACTGATTCTGTCTGGCGAACTGAAGCCGGGCGATGCGCTGCCCAATGAACGCGAACTGGTGGCGCAAAGCGGGCTTGGCCGATCCTCCGTCCGCGAGGCGCTGCGTGTCCTTTCCGCCGAGGGCCTGATCAATACCAGGGGCGGGCGCGGCGGCGGCTCGATGGTGACCTTGCCGGATCGGGATTCGATTCGCCGGCCCGTCGAACTGTTCATTCAGACCAATGAAGTAAGTTTCGAATCCCTGCTCGATTGCCGCGCTGCGGTGGAGCCGACGCTCGCGCGGCTCGCTGCCATCAATCGCACCGATGAAGAGGCGGAACATCTTCAGGCATTGCAGGAGCAATTCGCCAGCAAGGTGAACGATCTGGAAGCCTATCGGCGCATCAATCTGGAATGGCACCTTGCCGTTGCGCGCGCGAGCAACAACCCGCCGTTGATCGCGCTGATGGAAGCGATCTCCTCGCCCATCCTCGCATCCTCGCGGCCGAGCTACAGCACCACCGAGAAAGTTCGGCGGGAAACCGTCAAGATTCACGGCCGCATTCAGGCCGCCATCATGCAGCAGGATGGCGACGAAGCCTTTCGGCTCATGGCCCAGCATGTCGGCGCATTCCAGCAACTCGCCAAGGAACGCAGCCTGGCCAGCGAACAGCAGGCCGCTTCGGCCACCGGCTGACTCCATGCCCGTTCCGCCAGAGGGGCTGCCATCGCGGGAGAAAACCACGATATTCGCCTCACGCTATAGCTCACGCTATAGGATGAGAACCGGGACATCGGAGAGCGAAGGACATTCCCGGGCGTAAAATGGCCTAAAAATCAGGCAGCACGGCAAAGCATGCCGGCTGCTCATGGAACGGACTGCAAGGCATATTATTCTGGAGAGGCGCCATGAACGGACGGCCAAAAGTGGTGAAGGAAGGCTTCGGTTATCTGGAAGCAGCCCGCTGGCGGGACGGCTATCTGTATTTTTCGGACATCAAGAACCGCAAGGTCCACCGGATGCGCCCCGACGGCGATCTTGAGACGATAGTGACAATACCGCAAAGGCCGTCAGGGCTGGGTTGGACGGCCGATGGCGACATGCTGGTGATCGGCATGGAGGACAATACGCTCAACCGGGTCGGCAAGGGTGGCCGGATAGAAGCCAGCATCGACCTCAATGGGAGCGTGCTGCACGCCAACGACATGGCGGTTGACCCCACGGGCCGGGCCTATGTCACGCAGTTCGGCTATGACCTGTTCACCCATGCCCCTCCTGCCGCCACCCATGTGACGAGCATCGCGCCGGACGGCGCAATCGCCCATTTCGGCAGCGGGCTGGTGTTCCCCAACGGCATTGCCATTTCCGCCGATGGCCGCCGCCTGATCGTGGCGGAATCCTTCGGATACCGATTGACCGCATTCGATATCGCGCCGGACGGCAGCCTTTCCAACCAGCGCGTCTTCGCCGATTTCAGCGATGACGAAAACAATGTGCTGGATGGCCTTTGCATGGATGCCGAAGGCGCGGTCTGGGTCGGGATGCCCTTTGCCGGGGAATTTCGCCGCGTGCTCAACGGGGGCACTGTGACCGATGTGGTCAAGCCCGCCGGGAAAGGCACCTATTGCGTCGACTGCATGCTGGGCGGCGATGATGGCCGCACCCTGTTTCTGCTGGTGGCCGACACCAATGTGGAACGCATGGCCAATGACTGGGACAGCGAGGCCTCGATCCAGACGCTAATGGCAAACGTTCCGGCAGCCTGAGATGCAGCGAACGGCATAGGGGCGATAGCGGCCGCCCCCCTGCCCGGCTACACCATCAATTGCAGCAACTCATCGACACTGGCGGTCGCAAAGCCGACGGCACTGTCGGAAATGCCATAGGGAATCAGCAGCCTGTTGCCTGCCCGCAGCGCTCCGCAGGTGTAAACCACATTCGGCACATAGCCGGAGCGATCCGCATCGACGGCGGTCAGCACAGGCTCGGAAGTTCGGCCGATCACCTTCGATGGATCGTCAATATCCAGAAGCGCGCAGCCCAGCGCATATTTGCGCATCGCGCCGACCCCGTGCGTGAACAGCAGCCAGCCCGCATCCGTGCGGATCGGGCTGCCGCAATTGCCGATCTGGATGAACTCCCATGGGAAGCGCGGCTCCATCAGCAAGGCGCCTTCATCATCCCAGCGATCGATCCGGTCGGAATGAAGCAGGTAAAGATTCTTGCCGTCTTGGCGGCCAACCATGGCATAGCTTCCGCCCACCTTTTCCGGGAAAAGGGCCATCCCCTTGTTACGGCCCGCGCGCCCGTCGATCGCCTCGAGCAGAAAGCGGTTGAAATCCCGCGTGCGCAGCAATTCGGACCGGATCGTGGCGCCAGAATAGGCGGTATAAGTCCCGATCCATTCATAATCGCCGCCGCCGTGGTCGAAACGGACAAGGCGCAAATCCTCCAGCCCATTGCGCTGCTGTTCCGTGATTGGGAAAATGACCGTGTTGGAGAGGCTGCTGTCAGGATGGCGATGCACGGTCACTCCGCGATCGATGTCCGTAAGCGAAGTGTCATCGAGTTCGACCGACGTGGCGAAGGCGCTTTGCGGCCAAAGCGAGAAATTGCCGTCCTCATGCAGGATGCCCTCGCGGAAGACGATCGAACTGATATGCCCTTCCCCCACCGCGCGCAGGCTCATCACGAAACGGCAGGCGCCATCGCTTATTCCGCTCTGATCCGGGTGCGGGACGATGGACGGGTTCATCAGTGCCGCCGCCGCATAGGTATATTCATGGCAGAAATACGCGCCGATCAGGCGCTTGCGCGTTTCGGAAAAATTGCAGCTGAACAGGTTGAGAGAACGTTCAACCTCTTCATAACGCTCCGCGAACATGCTCTCGGTCTGCCAATGGCGCTCCTTGAAGTCACTGAGCACGCGATCATATTCGGCCACTGCCGCTTCCTCGCTCAGCGAGGCGACATCCTCGACCAGCTTCAGCGCCCTGCCGCCTGGCGCGCTCTGCGCCTGCCAGCCGAGGTGGAAAGGGCGCAGCACCACCCGGGAAGGGTCGGCGTGCAATCGCGTATCGAGGATATGCAGCGGACTATCGTGTGTATTTTGAACCTGCCTCAAATTCCTCTCCCACCATGCTTCCGCATTGCTGCGCCGCCATTGCTAGCATGGAATAATGAGACAATTGAAAGGCAAGTATCGATTCCGCACCGCAATTTTCATTCGCTCCTCTTGGAGTGAGACCGTCCCGGCAACGGCCGCTGGCCAGATCGGCCAGGGCGACACCGCGATCGTTGCTGCCGAAGAACCAGCGCCAGGCGGTCAGCCCATGCTCAAACCATCGCGGGCTGCCAGTTGCGCGAAGGGCGGAACGCGCCGCCTCTATCGCCGCCTGCGCTTCCAGCGGCTGCTGATCGAACGGAAGATAGTGATGGGGCTTTCCGAAACTTTCCGAACCGATCGGCCTGAAATGCCCGGTGGGGGATAGTTGCTGCGCCGCAATCCAGTGCAGTGTCTCGATACCGGCTTCCAGCAACGCATTGTCGCCGAGCACTTCCGCCGCTTCGATAATCGCCTGGCAAAGCCTGGGATTGTCATAGCCAAGCACGGCTTCGAACCAGGCCCAGTCAGGCCGCCTGCCGCTTCCCAGCAACCGGACGAGAAAATCCGACCCTTTTGCCACAAATATGCGCGAGGCGTCATGAGCCGGCATAACCCGCAGCACCGCACAGCACCCCAGCATCGCGAAGGCGACGGCGCGCGGCGATTCCAGCGTTTCCAGCCGGGGAAGCGTCGTGTCCCACCAGCGCATCGCCCAGCGCCGCATATCGTCGCTTGACGCCGTTTCAATGGTTTGTCCCAGCGCCCAGAGCGCCCTGCCGTTGGAATCTTCCGAACCGGCATCTTCGCACCAGCTTCGGTCGAACCGCATGAAATTGCGGAACCGGCCCGCTTCCTCGTTCCAGGCATCCTGAATGAAGGATGCGTAGATCATGCTCCAGTGCAGCCTCTCCGTATCGGTCATCCCGCTGGCGACATTCATGAGCATGAGCGCTCGCGCATTATCGTCGAGGCAATAGCCATGGCGCCGGTCGGGAACGATCCCGATGGCGTGCTGCAACATGCCGGTCCCGTCGCTCATCGCGAAAACCGCGCTCAACCCCGGCGTGGCGGTCAACGGAGCGTGATGCCCTTCCGGAGCGACGGCGCTTTCGATCAATCGGGCCGAGGCTTGCGCGAACCTTGGCCAGATTGTCTCTCGCCCCTTGGCATAGGCACGCCGCTGAATGGCGCGCAGCCTGTCCGGATCGTCCAGCAGATCGATCACCGCGGCGGCAATCTGATCCGCGGAATCGCGTTCGATCAGCACCCCGACCTGATCCGCCAGCAATTCGCTGGCATGGACATAGGGAGTGGAAACCACCGCCTTTCCCAGCGCCACCGCATAGCTGAGCGTGCCTGATGTGGATTGCTGAAGGTTGAGATAGGGGGTGACGTAAATGTCGCACGCTTCCAGCTGATCGAGCAATTCCTCGGTGTCGAGAAAGCGGTTATCCCACTCGATATGCTGCGCCACCCCGAGATTTTCGGCCAGGGCGACCAGCCTTTCACGATAGGCTTCCCCTTCCCGGGCGATCAGGTTGGGGTGCGTGGCACCCACGATCCGATATAGAATGTCGGGATGCCACTGTACGATGGCAGGCAGCGCTTCGATCGCTCGCTCCAGCCCCTTGCCGGGTCCCAGCAGCCCGAAAGTCATCATTATCGGGCGATCCGCATGGCCCAGCATGGCCTTGAATTGACGCTGGCGGCCGAATGGCCGGTCTGGCGCACCATGCTCGATCACTTCGAGGATTTCAGACGGCGCATCATAGGCCTGCGCCAGCAGATCCCGCGAATGGCGGGACATCACCATTACCCTCGATGCTCTGGAGATCAAATGCTTGAGGATTGCGCGTTGCCGGGTTGACGGAGCGCTCAGCACGGTATGCAGGGTAATGATGAGCGGGGCGGCCAGCCTGTCCACGAAATCGCAAACCAGTTCTCCGCACTCACCTCCGAAGATCCCATATTCGTGCTGCAGCCAGATCACGTCCGGCGCGCCTTCGTTGATCTTCCGCGCGGCCACCGCAAAATCGGCAGGATCATTGCAGGCTATGGTCGCGGCAATATCTTCATAGACCAGACCCGCTTCCGGATCGTCCAAAGCATAGACATCCAAGTGAATATCGGGACGATGCTCGCGAAGCTGCTTGAAAATATCGGTCGTGAATGTCGCGATACCGCATTTGCGAGGAGCGAAATTGCCGACGAGCGCGACCTTCAGCGGCCTGGCGGATGAAGAATTGAGCTTCGGGAAGATCGACAGGACATCGGCACTCTGCGCACGATCGAATACACTTGAAAAGTCACCGGACATCAGTGGAATCCTTCATCGCACAGCGTGGACATTGCCTAAACGCAAGGAAGGATGAGCAAGTTCCGCATATGCGAAAAAATGCAAAGGGATATGACACTCCGATTTATCATATTGATAATAAATAGTTTTCTTAAGAAGTCGCAATGATGCACTGCCGAAATGATGCAAACGGCTCCTGCCGCCGCGCTAATCTAGCCTGCACCCTGGATTATTCGCTTTTCGAGCCGAACCCCGGGATAGCTCACAAAGGCCAGTGTCGCTTCACTGAGGAAACCGGCTCCGATCCGGAAGGCAAATCGCTGGGCGTCCCGCAAGGACCGATACCATTTGCCGCTGCGGTGGGGAGTAACGAACCTGTATTCTACCATAGCGAGCATCCAACCTTACCCCTCGCGAAAAGTTCCAACGGCTCGGCGCATTTCGAGCGACTTTTCAGATGCAGGGAACAGGTGGTCGGCGCGGTGTGTCAGGCATCCGGCAAATCGAGGAACCGGGGCGGATTATCCGAATGCGCCACTCTCTTTCAGTTGCTCGATTTCCGGCAACTGGAACCCGCATTCGTCGAGCAAGGCCGCCAGATCGCTGTTCTCCTTCCACATCCTCGGCCGCGGCGCGGGGGTGGCGGAATAGCGCGGCACCGGAGCGGGCTGCGTAACCCCGTCAACGGTCAGAAAATTCCCCCTCGCCCGGTTGTGGGAATGCTCCCCTGCCTCGCCCATCGCGACCACCGGAGCAAAGCAGACTTCCTCGTGCTCGAGCAGATCGCACCACTCCCTGAGCGATTTCGACGCGAATACGGCCGCCAGCTTGGCCTTCATCACCGGCCAGCGGGCCCGGTCATACTGGGAGCTGAAATCGGGATCGTGCGCGACCCCGGTCAATTCGGTCAAACGGGCAAAGAACTTCTCCTCGATCGCGCCGATGCACAAATATCGGCCATCGCTCGTCCGATAGGTGTCGTAGAACGGCGCCCCGCCATCCAGCAGATTTTCGCCGCGCACGCCGTTCCATTCCCCCTGATTCTTCAGGGTCCAGGTGCCCGCCATGAGTGCGGACGCCCCTTCCGCCATGGCGCAATCCACGACCCGGCCCGGCGCGCCACCGCGCGCCGCCATGATCGCCGAAACCATGCCGAAAGCCAGCATCAATCCCCCTCCACCATAATCCCCGAGGAGATTGAGCGGAGGAACCGGAGCCTCGCCCGCGCGCCCTATCGCATCCAGCACGCCGCTGATGGCGATATAATTGATGTCGTGCCCCGGCAGCGAAGCATAAGGCCCATCCTGGCCCCAACCGGTCATGCGGCCATAGACCAGGTGGGCGTTGATCGCCATCAGGTCATCCGGCCCAAGCCCCAGCCGCTCCGCAACGCCCGGCCGGAACCCTTCGATGAACCCATCGGCGCTCCTTACCAGCCGGCGCACGATCTCCACTCCGCCAGCAGTCTTGAGATCGAGAGAGATGTTGCGCCGGGAACGCAGCATCACATCCCGCCCGGCGTCCACCGGCAGGCCCGCCTGCACGCCGCCCGGCCGATCGATCCGGATCACCTCGGCGCCATTGTCGGCGAGCATCATCCCGCAAAACGGCCCGGGGCCGATACCGCCCAGTTCAATGATCCTGACGCCGGCCAGCGGCAGAGGATTGGATGCCCCGCTCATTCCTTCGCCAATCAGTTCATACGGCTCCAGGATTGCACTTCGGGAAGCACTTTTTCCGCAAACAGCCGGATTCCGCTTTCGGCGTTTTCGCGGGACATGCCGCCGTAGCTGACCTGAACGGTGAGATCGAAATTGCCCAGGGCGTTCCTGCGGGCATGCAGCTTGTCCAGGATCTGCTGCGGGGTGCCCCAGGTGTTGATGTCCACGAAGGCATTGGCCGCATCGGTCATGCCGAGGTCCTGCAACATGCTGGCGTTATTCGCATAATCGCCATAACCTTTCATGTTCTTGAAGTGGTCGCCGGCCATTTCGTAGTGATCCATCACCGTCACGTAATAATTGGACATATGTTCGCGAGCGAGAGCCTCGGCCTTTTCCGCGCTTTCATCGCACGCCATGAAATCCACACAGATCGGCGCCGGAGCCTTTTCGCCGTGGTGCTGCTCATACAATTCCCGATAGCTCGAGAAATGGGGGATCATCTGCTCCCACGGCTTCTGCGCGAAGCTCATCATGGTGGCGCCCAGACGCGCGCAGACCGGCACCGAGTCGGACGACATGGCGACAGAGAAGAACCTGTTCCTGAAACTCGACAACGGACGCGGACGCACTTCGGTGCGGACCTGCTTGTAGTGTTTTCCGTCCCATTCGCAGACGCCGGTTTCCAGCCCGCTCATCACAAATTCGGCGGATTCGTCGAAGCGGTCGCGCGCCTCGTTCATGTCCAGCCCGAACGTGTCATATTCCCGCCGGGCAAGCCCCCTGCCGATGCCGAACATGGCGCGCCCGTTGCTGAGGTAATCCAGCACGATCATCCGCTCGACAATGCGCATCGGATCGTCATGCCAGGGCAGGATCACGGCGCCGGTCATCAGCCCGATCCGCTCGGTCTTGGCGGCAAGGTAGGACAGGAACTGGATGTTGTCGGGAGACATCGCGTAATTGGAGAAATGATGCTCCACCGACCCGACCGTATCGAACCCCAGCGGCTCGGCCAGACTGCACAGATGGATATCGCGGTCCCATGCCTCCCGATCCGTCGTCTGATCCATAAAGTTCTGAAATACCATCAAAAGACCAACACGCATCTCACCTCTCCTGTTATCTCCGGACGGTTGGATGGAACCGTCGCGACATGCAGCCAAAACTAATTTATTTGCTTACTTCGAGCAAGTATCATTGCCTTGATGATCGTTCCCGCCCGCTCCTTCACGGGCGTCTTTCGGCAAGTATTTCCAGAGTGCTGCGCCGGTAGTGCTGGAACACCGCGTGAATGTTGATCGCCGACGGGTCCACCAGCCACTGGTAGACCAGCCCGAAGATCAGCGCCGCGAATTCCACCGCGAAGCAGCTGGGGTCGATGGACGGGCGAATGGCCCCTTCCTCGATCCCTTCCCTCACCCAGCGTTCCGCATCCCGGCGGTAGGCCGAATGATTCGCCGCCAGCCGCCGGCGAACGACCGTGTGGCTGGTCATGGATTCGAACCACAGGATATACAGCGCCTGCATCTCGATCGTGTGGTTCATGAGGAAGTATTCGACCGCATCGAACGCGCTCATGAAGGCGGCAAGGCCGGTCCGATCCTCCACAAAGCCCTTCAGGCCGCTCGCCCATTTCCGGTTGAAGTCCCGCACCATCTGGCTGAACAGAACTTCCTTCGAGCCGAAGCGGTTGCTGGCGAGGCCGCGGCTGTAGCCGGCCCGTTCGCCCACATCCTTCAGCGTGGTATTGTGAGTGCCGCGTTCGACGATCAACTGCATCGCCGCTTCGTACATGCGCGCATCGGACAGGGCCGTGCGCTCCGCCTGGGTCATGCGCGGCTTGGCCTTGGAAACACCTTTGATAGCCAGATTTTCATTCATAGACATGTTCCGCGTGGCCGAACCCGGTTTCAGTGAGATAAGGCAAGGTTCCGCTCTGCACTTCCCCGCGCAGGAATTTCTTGTCGATCTTGCCAACGCTTGTCTTGGGAAGGCCGGGAACGCAGGCCCAATATTCCGGAATCATGAATTTTGCAATTTGCCCTGCCAGATAGCGTCGGATTTCTCCAAAATCCGGCTCCTGCCCCTCCTGCGCGACGACGATCGCCAGCGGGCGCTCTTCCCAGCGGCTGTCGGCAACCGCCACCACCGCCACTTCCGCGATGCCGGGAAATCGCGCGATCCGGTTTTCCAGATCGACCGAGGAAATCCATTCCCCGCCCGACTTGATGAGATCCTTCGTCCGGTCGGTCAGCAGGACATAGCCGCGCTCGTCGATCGTCCCGACATCGCCCGTTTCCAGCCAGCCGTCCGCGCTCAACGGAGCATCCTGCGCGGGCTGGCGGTAATATCCCGCCGCCACCCATGGCCCGCGCAACTGCAACCTGCCCACGGTCCTCCCGTCTTCCGTAACAGGCCTGCCCTCGTCGTCCACCGCGCGGACTTCCATCCCGGCCACCGGCCTGCCGCTCTTGGCGCGCCATTCGACCGCCACTTCCGGCGCTGCATCGCGCGGCGGGAAGGAAACCACGCACATCGGGCTGGTTTCGGTCATGCCCCAACCTTGCACGATATCGACACCCCATGCGTCCTTCACCCGTTCGATCAGCACCGGCGAAACCGCCGAACCGCCACCAATGATCGTGCGAAAGCTGCCCATCTCTATCGGAGAACGGGCATGAAGCTGCAGCAGGTCGTTAAGGATGGTGGGAACCGTTGCCGTCAGGGTGGGCTTGGTCGCGGCCGCCATCGCCGCGATCTTGTCCGGCTGCAGATGCGGGCCGGGCATCACCATGTCGCTGCCGGCGAACCAGCCAGAGAACGGCAGCCCCCAGGCATTGGCATGGAACATCGGCGGCAACATCAGGATGTTGTCGCGATTGCTGATGGCGAACGCATCCACGCCCATCGACCCCAGGCTGTGGAGGAAGATCGAACGATGGCTGTAAACCACCCCTTTCGGGTTGCCGGTGGTGCCGGAGGTATAGCAGACCACCGCCGCGCTGTTCTCCGCCACTTCCGGCCATTGCTCCATCGGATCATGACCGGCGATCAGATCTTCGTAATAGTGGATCGCACCCTTGAATCCAGCGACGGCATCGGCCTTTCCGCCGAACACGATCAGCTGTTCCACGCAGGACTGGCGCGACAGCACCGGCTCCAGCAGCGGAAGCAGCGAAGCTTCGACCAGTATGGCGCGATCCTCCGCATGTTCCACGATATAGGCCAGCTGATCCGCGAACAGGCGAATGTTCAGCGTGTGGAGGACATAGCCCGCCGCAGGCACGGCAAGATAGGCTTCCAGATGCGCATCGTTGTTCCAGGCGAAGGTGCCGATGCGATCGCCTGGGGCAAGGCCCAGCGCGACCAGCGCACTGGCCAAGCTGCGCGCCCGCGCGGCGATCCGCGCGAACGACGCTTCGGAATACTCCCCGCCGTCATAAGTGACCACCCGGCTTTCCGGAAAGAGCCGTTCCCCGCGACGGACGATCATCTGCGTCGTCAGGGGATGCTGCATCATGGTCGGACCCATCACACCCCTCCTCTATCGATCAGGGCGGCAGCTTCCCACAGCAGGTTCGGGACATCCCGTTCCAGATTGCGGGCATAATCGCTGTCCACCTTGCCTTCACGATAAAGCACGAACGCCCCTTCAACGATAGCGGCGAGGCGCCAGGCGGAAAAAACCATGAAATAGGAAAGGTCGCCATGGTCGATGCCGCTCAGCTCGGACCACAGATCGGCCAGTTCGCGCCGCTCGATCGCGGCAGGATCGTTGGACAGGCCCTGCACGAAGGGAAACCCGATCGCACCCCGGCCATCCCGCTTCCAGAAGAACAGGCAAAGCCCCAGATCGACGAGCGGATCGCCGATCGTCGCCATTTCCCAATCGAGGATCGCCTTCAGGCGCGGTTCCCCGCGGTCCATCAGGCAATTGTCGAGATGGAAATCGCAATGGATGATACTGGCCCGGCCGGAAGCGGGGGCATTGTCCCTGAGCCATTCGCCCAGCTGACCGATCAGCGGGAGATCGCGAACCTGCCGGTTCCGCCTGATGTCCAGCCAACGATCGATCTGGCGCTCGACGAATCCCGAGGGGCGTCCGAAGCCTTCCGGCACCTTGCCTTCCCAGGCCATCCGATGAACCGCGGCCAGCGCCGCTATCATCTCCCTGCCCAGCTGATCGATGCTGACCGCCCCCGCCGGATATTCCGCCGGCAGCTCCGTGGTCAAAGCCACGCCGTCGATCCATTCCGTCAGCGCGAAGGGCTGGCCAAGGATGGAGCGGTCGTCGCACCACGCCACCGGGCGGGGAACCGGCGCGCTGCCATGAAGCGCCTTCAGAGCCGTGAATTCCCGCGAGATCCCGGCAGCCGCCTTGTCGGAAATGACATCGACCGGCGGATGGCGCAGCACCAAGGGACCGGACGGGGTTTCGACCCGCCGCGTCACGTTGGAATTGCCGCCAGCGAGAACCTGGCCGAGCCGCCCGCCCTCAATGCCGCATTCCGTAGCCAGCCATTGCGAAAATGCCGCGTCGCGCTCCAGCGCTAGAGGCTGCACATCAGCCCCCCGTCGGTCATGATTACCGAGCCGGTCATGTAGGTGGAGCCGGCGACCCACCAGCAAACATCGGCGATCTCCTCGGCATCGCCCATTCTGCGCAGGGGAATCTTGGCGATGATCGCGCTCTTCGCCCGCTCCGACAAGCCTTGCGTCATTTCGGTGGAGACGAAGCCTGGAACCACGAGATTCACCCGGATGCCTTGCCTCGCCAACTCGACCGCAAGGACCTGCGTCAATCCAGCCAGTCCGGCCTTGGAAGCGCCATAGCAACTGTCGCCGGGGAACCCCCGGAAGCCCACCACCGCGCCGATATTGATGATGGCCCCGCCCTCGCCCATGAAAGGCAGCGCATTGCGCACCGTCTTCATCGGCCCGCCCAGATTGGTGGCCAGCGATTGCTCCCAATCGTCGAGATCGAGCGAGTCCACCCTGCCGCCGCGATGCAGGCCGGCATTGTTCACCAATATGTCGATACCGCCCCACTGTTCGGCGGCGGCGGCGCAGGCGCGGCGGATGTCCTCCTCGCGGGTTACATCGGCAGCCACGCCGATGGCGTCCTGGCCCAATGCGCTCGCGGCTTCGACGATCCCCTTGTCCCGGGCGACAAGGCACACGCGGTCGCCACGGGCAAGCGCCGTGGCGGCGATCGCGCGGCCAAGCCCGCGCGATGCCCCTGTCACCAGCCAACGCCTGGAAGATGTGCCCGATGCTTCAACCATGATGCGCGTCTGCCTCAGAAGCTCTGCGTGAGAGCCACACCCCAGATCCGTGGCGGACGCGGCGCGGCATAACTCCAGACGCCTTGCACGTCATAGCCGATCGTCCAGCCCTTTTCGTTGGCCAGGTTCTTGCCGAATACGCTGAGCGTGGTGTTGTTGATCTTGTAGTTCACGGACCCATCGACGAGATACTGGCCCTTGTTCCTCAGATTGGGATTGTTGAGGAAGGTGATCTCATGCGCCCCGACGTAATGGACGGCGCCGGTGATCCAGAAGCTGCCCGGGCCGATGTCATGCTCGTAGGTGGCGCCCAGATCCCAGGTCCATTTCGGCGCCCTGCGGATCTTCAGGAAGCTGGCGTCGATCGGGGTGCCGGTGCTGTAGATGTCGCCCATGAAATCCTTGTATTTGGCGTCGAGATAGCCAAGATTTCCGCTCACCGTGAAGTTCTGGGACAGCTTGGCCGTCAGATCCACCTCGAAGCCCTTGAGGTCGGCCTTCGACGCATTGATCGTCCGGTTCTCGCGGCCGGTCGAGGTGCCGGGGGCCGGCACGTCGAGATCCTGCTGCATATCCTTGTATTTCATCATATAGGCGGCGGCATTGAAGCGGATGCGCCGATCCCAGAGTTCCGCCTTCAGACCCACTTCGTAGTTATCCAGAGTCTCCGGGTTGTAGGGAATGGTCGCCGCGCCGAAGGTGGCGGGCCGCCCGTTGAAGCCGCCGCCGCGATAGCCGCGCGACCACAGGGCATAGGTCATCACGTCATCGGTCCAGCTGTAGCTGATGCTGACCTTCGGCGTGAACTTGGACCAGCTCTTCTTCACCGGGTCGGTCATCACGATATTGCCGCCGGCCAGGCTCGGCTCGAGCACGGCGATCGGATCGGCCTCCACGGTCGTGCCGTAGATATAGATCGGCAGGTCGTTGACGATACTGGTCTTCTTGTCGTGCGTGTAGCGCCCGCCGACCGTCAGCTTGAGCTGTTCGGTGACCTTGTAATCGCCCTCGAAAAACGCGGCGTAGGACTTGGTGGTCTGCTTGACGTCCTGCGCGCTGGTCAAAAGCGGAGCGCCAGCGAAGCCGATATAGTTCTTCAGGTCGATCGTATATTTCGAATCCCAGAAATAGCCGCCGAGGACAAAGCTGAGCGGACCGTTGCCGCCCTTGGCCAGGCGCAACTCATGCGTGGTCTGGCGCCAGCGCGCGGGGCGGTCGGTATGATAGAGCGTGAACGGCGAGCCGTCCCAGTCCTGCGTGGCGCCCTCATCCGTCTTCAGATAGCCGAGGATATAGGTCAGGTCGAAATCGCTGCCCAGATCATATTTGGCCTTGCCGATGGCCATGTCGAGATCGAACCAGGCATTCCGGTCCAGCGGGCCATCGCCCAGGCTCACATAGCGGTCGCCCGAGGTAGGCACGCCCGGCGACGGCGAGCACTGGGCATAAGCGGTGCAGAACAGGTCGGTCGGGCGAGTGACCGAAAGAAGCTGGCTCGGGTCCTGCTTCGTTTCCTGCCGGTCATAGCTGACGCTCAGTTCCAGCTGTTCGGTGGGAGTGAACAGCAGCTGCGCGCCGAACGCCCAGAACCGGGATGACTGGCCGTCTCTGCCCTGCGTGCGGTTATAGATATAGCCGTCGCTCTTTTCATAGGCGCCGGTCACTTTCAGCGCGATATTCTCCGCCAGGCCGAAGCTGATGACGCCTTCCGCCTTGAGCGTGTCGAACCGGCCGTAGGTGATGCGCGCCTTGCCGGTCAGTTCCTCGGTCGGGCGCGATCTCGAAAGGTTGATGACGCCACCTGTCGCATTGCGGCCGAACAGCGTGCCCTGCGGGCCGCGCAGCACTTCCACGCGGTCGATATCGATCGCTTTCAGCAGGCTGCCGGAGCTCTGCCCGATATAGACGTCGTCGATCACCACGCCGACGGCCGGGTCCACCGATTTCTCGACATCCGCGACGCCGATGCCGCGAATATAGATCGCGGCAACGCCGCCCGGGCCTTGCTGGGTATCGTCGATCAGCACATTGGGAGAGGAACTGGCGAAGTCGCGAACGTCGCTGTCGAAACGCCGCTCCAGCTCGACGGCGGAAAGCGCGCTGACCGAGGAGGCGACGTCCTGCAGGTTCTCGACGCGCTTGCGCGCCGTCACGACTATCATGTCGAGGCCGCGACTCGCCGCAGGCTCCGCTTCCGCCTCCTGCGCGAAGGCGTCACCCGACGCACCGGCGAGCATCAATGCCGCGGCGGAACACAACAATACCGTCCGAAAACAAGAAGAAGCTTCAGTCATTTCTCTCCCTCCCCATGCGCTTCACGCATTGGCGATCAGGCATCGGACGCCGCATCATTCAAACCGCGCAGCCAACCTTTGCCACCCCGTCTTTCGCCCTGTTTTTCAATGGGAAGCGGGCAGCAAGCGCCGCATTTCCCTGGCGATAGACATGCCTCACGGATAATTAGTTTGTCGCGAACAAGCAATATAGAATTTGCCGCGACCATGGAGTTTTTGCCCGCTCTCGAGCAGACTCGAAATTATATTATTGTTTTATATTATTTTTATCTCTCGCCACATTCGGCGTCGCTGGATTTCGCGATACCCGCCATCGAATCTCACTTGTTTTTCACTAGTAAGTTGCCCATGCTGGCCTCGAAACGACAAACATATGGGAGAAGAGACGATGGCGGGGCGGATGTCCGGCAAGGTTGCGCTTATTTCCGGCGGCGCCAGCGGCCTGGGCGAGGCGCAGGCGATTCTGTTCGCGCGCGAAGGCGCCCGGGTGGTGATCGGCGACCTTCAGGAAGATCTCGGCAATGGCGTGGTGAAGGCGATTGCCGGCGAAGGCGGCGAAGCGATCTTCACCCGGCTGGACGTTACCAGCTTCGACAGCTGGAAAGCGGCGGTGCGACTGGCCGTCGATACTTACGGCAGCCTCACCACCCTGGTGAACAATGCCGGGATATTCCACCCTGGCGGCGTCGTCACCGAAACCGACGAGGGCTGGGCCAGGATGATCGCGGTCAACCAGACCGGACCGTTCTACGGAATGAAGGCGGCAGTGCCGGAACTGCTCAAGGCGGGCAACGCGGCCATCGTGAACATATCCTCGCTCTATGGCCTGATCGGCAGCCCGGATGCCTTGTCCTATCATGCGACCAAGGGCGCGGTGCGCGTGATGGGCAAGGCAGCGGCGCTGGAATTCGCCCGCCAGGGAATCCGGGTGAACACCATTTTCCCGGGTCAGATCCGCACCCCGATCCTCGGCGATATTACGCCCGAGCAGGACGCCGCGATCAAGGCGTCCATCCCGATGGGCGTCGTCGGCGATCCGATGGATATTGCCCATGGCTCGCTCTACCTCGCTTCCGACGAGGCGAAATATGTCTCCGGCGCGGAGCTGTGGATCGACGGCGCGTGGTACGCCGGAAAATAATCTGAAAATCGGGGAAAGATAATGGCGTGGGATTTCTCGACCGAGCCTGAGTTTCAGGCGCAATTGGACTGGATGGATGCCTTCGTGCGCGAAGAGATCGAGCCGATGGATCTCGTGTTTCGGGACCCGGCCGCGCCGTTCGATCCCAACTCCACAGCGCGCAAGGTCATGCGCCCGCTCCAGCAGATCGTGAAGGAGCGCGGCCTGTGGGCCTGCCATCTCGGCCCGGAACTGGGCGGCCAGGGATATGGCCAGCTCAAGCTGGGCCTGATGAACGAAATCCTCGGCCGCAGCCGGTTCGCCCCCACCGTGTTCGGCACACAGGCCCCGGATACCGGCAATGCCGAAATTCTCGCGCGCTTCGGGACGGAGCAGCAGAAGCAGCAATATCTCCAGCCCCTGCTGGATGGCGATATCGTATCCTGCTTCTCCATGACCGAGCCGCAAGCCGGGGCCGACCCCGGGCAATTCACCTGTCGCGCGGAATTGCGGGACGGCGAATGGGTGCTCAATGGCGAAAAATGGTTCGCCAGCCATGCCTGTATTGCCGAATTCCTGATCGTGGTGTGCATCACCGATCCGGAAGTGCCGGTGCATGAAGGATCGACGACTATCATCGTCCCGCGCGATACACCGGGCCTGGAGATCATCCGCAACACTGCCGTCGGCCCAAAAGATGTGCTGGGCAGCGGGGTCCATGGCTATCTCCGTTTCGAGGATTGCCGGGTTCCCCGCAAAAACGCGCTGGGCGGGATCGGAGAAGGCTTCAAGGTCGCGCAATCCCGCCTCGGCGGCGGGCGCATCCATCATGCCATGCGCACGGTCGGAATGCTCAACAAGGCAATGGCAATGATGAGCGAAAGGGCGGTTTCCCGCATCACCAAGGGGGAACGCCTGGCCGACAAGCAGATGGTGCAGGAAAAGATCGCGGACAGCTATATCCAGATCACCCAGTTCCGCCTGCATGTGCTCTATGCGGCCTGGCTGCTCGATCAGGACAAGGCCTATACACGCCGGGTCCGCCGCGAGATTTCCGCGATCAAGGCGGCCATGCCCGGCGTGCTGCGCGACGTGATCTACCGCGCGCTCCATCTTCACGGTTCGCTGGGCATGTCCAACGAAACGCCGCTGATGGACATGTGGCAATATGTGCCGGAAATGGGGATCGTGGATGGCCCTACCGAGGTCCATAAAGTGTCCGTCGCCAGGGACCTGCTGCGCAATGTGGCCCCTGCCCCCGGCGTCTTTCCCACCTATTTCGTGCCCGACACAAGAGCGGCGGCGGAACGCAAGTTCGCCGAGTATCTCAATGGAGAGGAAGCAGCATGAGCGCACAACTTGAACGGCGGATCGACCAGCTCGAGAGCCGCTTCGCGATGCTCGATCTGGTCAGCGATTATTGCCTGGGTTTCGACAAGCACGATTTTGGCCGGTTCATAAATATCTGGTGGGAGGATGCGGTCTGGGAGATCGGCCCGCCTTTCGGCACTTTCGAAGGCGCGGAAGGCGTCACCCGCGCGGTGAAGGAGATTCTGTGGCCGGCATGGAGCGCCTCGACCCACTTCACCACCAATCTGCGCGTCACTTTCAATGGCGCGGATTCGGCTGACGGCATTTGCGACGTCGATTGCATCGGCACGACCAGCGATGGCCAGGCCCAGACGGTTTCCGCAACCTATCGCGATCGGTTCGAACGGAGGAACGGGGTCTGGAAGATCGCCTTGCGCAATGTCCAGATGCACCATTTCAGCCCATTGGTCGGGGTCACCCTGACCCCGCCGAAATAACGCCGTCTGCCGGGAGAGGAAGCGATGGCATTCCATGAAACCGAATGCGGGCGGAATATCCACTACGAACATTTTCGCGGTGACCGCTGCCCCGTGTTTCTCGTCCACGGCTGGGCCATGTCCAGCGAAGTCTGGAGCTCGGTGATCGAACGGCTGGTCACGGCCGGTCATGAAGTGGTAGCGCTCGATCATCGCGGTTGCGGACGTTCGGACCGGGATTTCGCAGACCTGTCGGTGCGGGCCATCGCCCGCGACGTGGCAGGCATCGCTGATCGGCTCGGCCTTTCGCGCATCGTGGTCAATGGCTGGTCGCTGGGCGGGATGATCGCCGCCGAAGCGGCCTCGCTGCTGGGCGAGCGCGCGGCAGGGCTGGTCCTTACCTGCCCCGCCTCTCCCAGGCTGACCCCGGCAAGCGATTTTCCCTACGGCGGGGAACGCGAGAACTACACCCAGATGCCTGCGGCGCTGGCGGCCGACAGGGCGGGTTTCTTCCGCGGCATCGCTTCCTCGGTATGCGCCAGGGATGTCGGCCAGCCGGCCATCGACTGGATGTGGTCGATCTTCATGCGCAGCGGCCCATTCGCATTCCGCTCCATCCTCGATGCCTGCGATCAGGATCAACGCGCGCTGCTCGGCGCACTCGACATTCCGGTTCTCACCGTCATCGGCGGCAGCGACGTGATCGTCCAGCCGGAGATCGGGCGGCAGGCGGCGGCATCCGCGAAAGACAGCAAGCTCGTGACCTTCGAAGAATCGGGACATGCCCCCTTCCTGGAAGAACCCTACCGCTACATCGCGACCCTTCTCGATTTCCTCGATTCCATCGGCTGACGCGGAACACCTCAATGAGCAGCGCGCTGACACCTCTCCTGCAGCCCTTCGCGTGCAAGTCCCTTCACCTGCGCAATCGCTTCATGATGGCGCCGATGTCCCGCTACTTTGCGACCAGCGGCATCGTGACCCCCGCCTCGGCCGACTATTATCGCCGCCGCATCGAAGGCGGCGTCGCCTGCGTCATCACCGAGGGGGTTGCGATAGACCGACCGGGCGCGGTCGCCGCCGATACGATACCCCGCTTTTTCGGAAACGAAGCCCTGGCCGGGTGGGACCGCGTACGGCAGGATGTCCAGGCAGCGGGCGGCGCGATAATCCCGCAGCTGTGGCACGTGGGCGGCTGCACCGATTTCAATTTCCCGGATTCTCCGCACGATCCTCTCGAAAGCCCTTCCGGGCTGGTCGGGCCGGACCTTCCCGGCGGACGTCCCATGACCGGGCAGGATGCCGACGAAGTCCAGGCATCCTTTGTCAGGGGCGCTCTCGATGCGCAGCGCCTCGGCTTCGACGCGATCGAGCTTCACGGAGCGCACGGCTACCTGTTCGATCAGTTCTTCTGGAACGTGACCAACAAGCGGGACGACCGCTATGGCGGCAGCAGCATTGCGGAGCGCGTGGGATTCGCCGCCGAAACTATCGCCGCCATCCGGCAGGCAGTCGGACCGGACTACGCCATCGTCTTCCGCTTTTCGCAGTGGAAGGTGTATGATTACGAAGCGAAGATCGCCAGCTCCCCGCAGGAACTGGAAGCCTGGCTCGGACCGCTGGCCGAAGCCGGCGTCGACATATTCCACTGTTCGGAACGGCGCTTCTGGGAGAACGCCTTTCCCGGCAGCGATCTCAATCTTGCCGGCTGGGCCAAGAAGGTGACCGGCAAACCCACCATCACCGTCGGCTCGGTCGGCCTCGATCGCGACCTGATGGCGGATTTCGTGGATGGGCAATCCAGCCCAGCTCTCGAACGGCTGGATGATCTGGCCCGCAGGTATGAGCGTGGGGATTTCGATCTGGTGGCAATCGGCCGCGCCTTGCTTGGCGATGCGCACTGGCTGCGGAAAGTGCTCGATGGCAGGCTCTCGGAACTGTCGCCCTATTCCGCTGAATGCACCAGGACGCTTACCTGAACAGCAGTGGCGTAGGGGACGCTGCGCCGCAATGGCACCGCCCCGCGCACCCCGGAGAGGAAACGGGCCGCTCCGCCCCGCACCATCATTCCTTTTTCGGCAAGGCAAAAGCCATCACGTAATCGCCATAGCCCGAATAGAGCGGCGCGCTGCCGCCTGCCGCGATCACGACGAACTGGCGGCCCGACTTCTTGCTGACATAGGTCATCGGCGTGGCGTGACCGCCCGCCGGAAGCGGCGCGCGCCAGAGCAGATTGCCCGTGTTGATGTCGAAGGCGCGCAGAGCGCGTTCCTGCGTAGCGCCGATGAACACCAGCCCGGAACGGGTCGTGATCGATCCGCCCGTGTTGGGCACGCCCATCGGCAGGGGAACATGGCTGCGCAGCGCCCACGGCCCGCTATCGGCCCCGGTTCCCAGCGGCTTTTCCCAAAGAATCTTGCGCGTATCGAGATCGACCACGGTGATCTTCCCGAACGGCGGTTCCGTGCAGGGAACGTCGATTGGCGAGAGGAAGGCGCCAGTGAACAACGCATAGGGCGTGCCCATCTGCGCGACCGGCACGCCCACATGGGCGCCGCCATCCATCGAAATCTCGACCCCCATCTTGTCCGCTTCCTTGCGGGGCACGATCGAGGTGTAGTTCGCCATGCGGCTCCAGTTCACGACCAGCAGCCTGCGATCAGGATCGATGGAGACGCCGCCCCAGTTGATGCCGCCCAGATAGCTGGGATAGGTGATCGAGGGCTTCACCCCCGGCGGCGTGAACGGCCCTTCGTAGCGGGCCTGCTTGAACTTGATCCGGCACCACAGCTGGTCGATGGGGGTCAGCCCCCACATGTGCCGCTCGGTCAGGACAGTCGCATCGAAGGATGGCAACCCCGTCGAAAAGGGCTGCGTGGGCGTGACCCAGTCACCTGGCGGCGGGCCTTGTGGAACCGCCCTTTCCTCCACATCGGCCAGCGGGGTGCCATCGGCGCGGTTCAACAGAAAGACCTGTCCCTGCTTGGTGGCCTGGATCAAAGCCGGCACCGTCTTTCCGCCGATCGGCAGATCTACGAGTGTCGGCTGGGCGGAAACGTCATAGTCCCAGATGTCGTGATGCACGGTCTGGAAAGTCCAGCGCGGCTTCCCCGTTTCGACATCGAGCGCGGTAACGGAGGAAGAATATTTCTCGGATGCCGGCGAGCGATGCGCCCCCCAGTAATCCGGCGTCGAATTGCCCATGGGAAGATAGACCAGACCCAGTTGCTCGTCCGCGCTCATCGTGCCCCAGACATTGGGAGTCCCGCGCGAATAGTGCTGCCCTTCGGGCGGTTCGCCGCTGAAATCCGGGCGATCCATATCCCAGGCCCACACGAATTTGCCCGTCATCACGTCGAAAGCCCGAATGACGCCCGATGGCTCACCCACATATTGGCCGTCGAACACCCAACCCCCGATAATCACCTTGCCTTTTGTGATGAGCGGGGCGGAGGACACATAGTAATAGCCTTGGATGACGTGCCCCATGCCCTTCTTGAGGTCCACGCTGCCATTCACGCCGAAATCCGCGCAAGGCTGCCCGGTGACGGCGTCTATTGCCATCAGCCGCGCATCCACGGTGTTCATGATGACGCGCTTGGAACAGGCGCCGGTCGCCTCGGGAACTTCGTGGGAGCCGAGACCGCGGCACGCGCCCGAGGGCGGCGCCTTTACCTTCGGATCGAACACCCAGCGCTTCACGCCCGTTTCAGGATCGAGCGCGGACACGATATTGTTGCTGGTGCAAAGGTAGAGCGTGTCATCGATCATGATCGGGGTCGCCTCGAACCCCATGCCATTGGTCTTGATGACACCTGTGCGATAGGTCCAGGCATGTTCCAGCTGGCCGACATTCTGCGGCGTGATCTGCGCCTGTGGAGAATGGCGGGAACCGGCGATGTCGTTGCCGTAATTGCGCCACTCGCCAGAGGCCAAGGCAGCGGTCGCGGCGGGAACCTTCGCTTCGGCAATTTCCGGAGCGGAAATGACCGCATAGCGGCTGACACCGTATATCCAGCCGGCCAGCAGCAGTCCGAGCGCCGCGATTGCGCCGATCAGATAGCGGCGATGCTGCGCCAGCAGGGGCCACGCCACCCAGACGCCCAGCACGACCGGGCCGAACAAGCGGCTCTGCAAGCGCCAGGGATCGAGCCCGCCTTCCCATAATGCCCATAGCAGTGTGACAAGCAGCATCGCTCCATAGACCCAGATGCCCCGCCGATCGCCCTTGAAGATCAGCCAGGCCGATGCCGCGACCAGCAAGCCAGCCGCAAGGTAGTAGAGCGATCCCCCCAGGAAGGCGAGCTGCGCCCCGCCGGCGATCAGGACCAGCGCGACCAGCGCCAGAACCGCAGACAGCAATTTTCTGAAAAAACCTGCAGATTCAATCTTGTCTGCTGCTGCCTGCATGTGCCCCCTCCAGCAATCTTATATTACTCAGGCGAGAGGTATTTACTGAAAAACACATGATGTAAAGTATGCCGTCCCCCAAAAGAAGGCACGGGCCAAGCAAGACGCAACCACTCGATATAGCTTGATATTTTTCCGGGCCGCAAATTCAGCCCGCCCCATCATAAGTCTCATGACTTACAATGGGGGCGGAGCCGTTGCCTCTCGGCGTTCAATTGCTGGTGCGGAAAAGAGTCGGCTCAAGATCAGTGAAATTGGGCACGTCGCCCACTACCGCCGCGGTTCCAGGCGCGCCGAGCGAAGCGTCGATCGACGGCTGATCCTTGAAGCGCAGGATCGCCATCGCGGCAAACGGCTGGCCGCTATCGGCCGGATACAGCACTTCCCAACCGAGAAATCCGGTCGCCGCCCAATGCTCATCGAGCAGCGCCATGTGGGTTGCTTCGTAATAGGCGCGGTCGAACTTTGCACCGTCGCGATTGGCATAGCTCACAATCAATTTGGCCAAGATTGCCTCCCTCTCCATTGAGTGTCCGGCTTAGAGCAATGCAGGCGGAACTCCCAGCCCCCTTCGCAGGAAGAGTTGGGCGGCCAAGGCTTGGCAAGGATATGGCCTTGCATCGCAGAGAGAAACCGTGATGTGTCGCAATACAAGGGGATCTCGAATCCCGCCGGGAGATGATCGAACTGTGCTGACGAAAAAATTGAAGCAACATGCATGGCTGCCCATCCTTGCAACCGCCGCTTTAGCCGCAACCCTGGCATCCTGTCAGAAGCCGGACGGCTCTGGCGCCGATGGCGCCAACTGGTCCTTGTATGGCCTGGAAAGCAGCGAACAGCGTTACAGTCCGCTCGAACAGATCAATGCCGATACGATCGACCGGCTGGGCCTGGCGTGGAGCATTGAACTGCCCCCGCAGGCAAGGTCGATGCAGGGCACCCCGCTCGCGATCGACGGCAAGCTCTATTTCTCCACCTCGCTGTCGAAGGTTTATGCGGTCGACGGCAAGACCGGGAAGATATTGTGGGAATACGATCCCGAAGTGGGCAAGGAGCACCCCCGCACCTTGCGCACCAGCCACCAGGCGAGCCGTGGCATCGGCTATTATGATGGCCACATCATTCTCGCCGCGCTGGATGGCCGCCTGATTTCTCTAGCCGCCACGAGCGGAAAACCCGTCTGGACCGTCGATACGATAGACGAGGTGGATTCGCGCAAGGTCATCACCGGCGCGCCGCGCGTGTTCGACGGCAAGGTCATCGTTGGCAACGCCGGCGCCGATTTCGGCACGCGCGGCTATGTCTCCACCTACGATGCCAGGACGGGCAAATTCCTGTGGCGCTTCTACACCGTGCCGGGCGACCCGGCGAAAGGCTTCGAGGACGATGCGCAGAAGATGGCAGCGAAGACCTGGAGCGGCGAATGGTGGCGCTGGGGCGGCGGCGGCACCGTCTGGAATGCAATCACCTATGACAAGGAGCTGAACCGGATCTACATCGGGACCGGCAACTCATCCAACTACAACCCGGCCCAGCGCAGCCCCGAAGGAGGAGACAATCTCTTCCTCGTCTCGATCGTCGCGCTCGACGCCAATACCGGCAAATACATCTGGCATTACCAGTTGAATCCCCGCGAGGCCTGGGACTGGAAAGCCACCAACGACATCGTGCTCGCCACTCTCGACATACAGGGAGAGAAGCGGCCGGTGCTGATGCAGGCGGCGGTGAACGGCTTCTTCTACGTGATCGACCGCCGGAACGGCAAACTGCTTTCGGCCGAAAAGTTCGGCAAGGCGACCTGGGCGGATCGTATCGACCTCAAGACCGGGCGGCCGGTGGAAGTTGCCAATGCCCGCTACGAGAATGGGCCGGTCACGCTCTATCCTTCACAACTGGGGGTCCATAACTGGCAGGCGATGTCGTTCAATCCCGAGCTCGGCCTTGCCTATATCCCGACCCTCCAGCAACCGGGCAAATACTGGACCACTCCGGACAAGGCGAAAGAGGCGGAAGGCTTCACCCTTGGCGCGAAGCACTATGAATTCGCGCTGGGTTCCCGCTTCAGCCTGGTCAAGCTCGACAAGGACGACGGCACGGGCGGGCTGGTGGCGTGGGACCCGGTGACGCAGAAGCCGCGCTGGACCGTGAAACATGCGACCGGCTGGAACGGCGGGACAATGGCAACCGCCTCCGGCCTGGTTTTCCAGGGCACCGCCGATGGCTGGCTGCATGGCTATGACGGCCGCAACGGCAAGCAGCTGTGGAAGTTCAACGTCGGCAACGGGGTCGTGGCTCCGCCCATCACCTATCTCGTGGATGGCGAACAATATATCACCCTGCTGGTCGGCTATGGCGCCGCCGCGCCGGATGATCCGGGCTGGCGCTTCGGCAAGCACATGCCGAGAGTGGTGAGCTTCAAGCTCGATGGGAAAGCGAAATTGCCCGCCACGCCGCCGCCCGATTTCAGCGTGAATGCGATAGATGATCCCAGCTTCAAGATCGACGAAGCCGCCGCCGCGCGCGGCCGCGAGGTGTGGCTTCGCAATTGCTCGATCTGCCACACCCCAGGCGGCGCGAATGCTAATTGGCCGGACCTGCGTGAATCGCCCATGGCGCATGATTACGAAATGCTTCGCCAGATCGTGCAGAAGGGCGCGCTGGCCAATCTGGGGATGCCGCAGTTCGACGAGCTGACCGATCAGCAGGTCCATGACCTGTATATGGCGGTCAAATATTATTCCCGCCGCGCCGCGAAGGGAGACAGCTCGCCCGAGGAAGGCGGGCGGTTGTTCTGAAGGGTAGCTGCGCGAGAGCGCTTTCGCGCTTCACCCTGCTCGAGGCAGGGCAGATTTACAGCGGCCATCCCACGATAACAAAAAAAGCGCGGCTACGATGTAGCCGCGCCCGATTGTTCTCATGGTTGTTATCGTTCTCGTTGTTAAGCAGTGAAACTCACTGGAACTTGAAACCGAAGGTAATCCCGTAAGTCGCCGGCCGGCCTGCGAAGCGGGCCGAGCTGTCGCTGGAGGGAATAACGCCGGTCCAGTAATATTTGTCGAAGATGTTCTTGCCCCAGACCATGACCTTCCAGGCGCCGTCAGGCGCTTCATATCCGGCACGCGCATCGACCGTGGCATAGCCATCGATCATGTAGGGATAGAGGCCGACACCCGGTGCGATCCGGTAACGGTTGGTGCCGGTAACCGGAAGGGTCGTATCCTCGCCGCCAATCCCCGCGGTCTGGTTGGAACGCGCGCTGACGGTAAACCCGAAGAACGGCGCACCGCCATTTTCCAGCTCGTGCCGGTAATCGACGTTAAGCGAGCCGGACCACTTCGGCGTGTAGGGAAGCCTTACCCCGCTCAGATCCTCTGTGTTCGGGGTAGCGCCGGTCGGATCGAAATTGCCGGGGCGGGAGTCGATGTCATTATCCATACCGGCGAAAATGTCGTAGCCGACAAAATCCTGAACCTTCGAATTGAGGTAGGTGACTGCGCCGGAAATCGTCAGGCCGCGGGTCGGACGCACGGTGATGTCCGCTTCCGCACCCCAGATCCGCGACTTGGGCACATTGACGAGCGTGTCGAGCGTGCCGAACACGAAGTCGAACAGCTTACCCTTAACCTGCTTGTCCCGGTAATCCATGTAAAAGCCGGCGGCGTTCAACTGGACCGCGCCGTCGGCGAAGCCCGCCTTGAAGCCCGCTTCATAGGCAGTCACCTTTTCCTGGGTGACCGGCAGAGCGCCAGTATAGGCCGAGGACGCGTTTGCGGGGAAGCTGCCCGCCTTGAAGCCGCGCGATACGTTGGCATAGAGCAGCACGTCATCGGTGGCCTTATAATCGAAGCCGAAGCGCCAGGAGACGTTATCCTGCTCCAACGTCGCTTCCAATGGGTAACCCGGAATACCCAGCCCCAGGAAACCACCTGTGCTAACTGGTGAATGAACGGTAACATCCTTCGGCACTGGGATAGTGATCGAGTTGAGCGTGTAACTGTCACTTGGCAAGATTGGCGTAAATGACAGACCGGACATACCGCCAAGCACATTGAACAGCTTGTCCACGTTACCGTTCGGACCTGTATAGGCGAGATTGAAGACTCTGTTCTTTGAATTGGTATACCGGCCCGCTGCCTTAAGTGTCAGGCGATCGGTAACTTCGAATTCCAGATTTCCGAAGAAGGCGTAGTTTTCGATATCCTGCTTGAGAACGATGCCGCTATGGTTGATATAAAGGTTGTTCGCGTAATAGTTCGAGTTCGCCCAGTAACGGAGGATCTGATCCTCCATCGTCTTGCTCTTTTCATAATTCGCACCCACTACCCAGCGCAGCCGAGATGATGGATCATTCGCAAGGCGCAATTCCTGGTTGAAGGTCTTGATCGAGCCAAGCGCCTGCTGGATGTCGAAGCCCGGCAATTCCATGCCATCGCCATCGATCACCATATCCTGAGTGAACTTCGCATAGGAAGTCAGCGAGGTCAGCGTCAGCGAACCCAGTTCGAAATCTCCACGAAGAGCGAGTTGCCAGAAGTCACGATCACCGCGCGGTTCAAAAGAGGTGGTGCTGGCCAAGGCTGGATCGCTGATACCTCCGGCATTTGCCAAGGAAGTATTCGGATCGGTCAACAGCACGCCCCACTCCGCCGTCCGTGCATTGAACTTGGTCGGGAAGGGATAGCACATCTGGGCCGAGGGGCAGCCAGCCGGCGGCGTGAGATAGGCATTCCGCAGCGGATCGACCAGCGGCGTGGATGTGAGCACCTTCGATCCGCCAGCGCCGATCTGCTCATGGGTGGCGATCAGCTGCTGCGCCTGCGGATCGGACTTGTCCTTCCAGCCATTGGCGGTGAAGCGCAGGTTGACGGTATCGCTCGGCTCGAAATCGAGAGTGAAGCGGCCGGCAACATAGGATTCCTTGCCGTTGGTATCACGGCGGGTATAGGCCTTCTGCCAGCCATCCGCGTTCTTGCCGTTGACCGCCAGGCGGAAGCCGACAGCGTCCGACAGCGGACCGCTGATATAGGCATTGCCTTCGATCGCATTGAAGCGGCCATAGCTGATATCGCCGCCGGCCTGGAAAGTGTCGGTCGGGCCCGCCGCGATATAGTTGATCGCGCCGCCGGTCGAGTTCTGTCCGAACAGAGTGCCTTGCGGCCCTTTCAGCACCTCGATCCGCTCGAGGTCGTAGGCGGAGTGAGAAGCCATGACCGGAAACGGCAGCGGGATCTGGTCGACATAAACGCTGACCGCCGGATACACGCCGATCGAGCTTTCGTTGAAACCGATGCCGCGCAGGGTGAAGATCGGCGTATTGTTGGTGGACGGCGTATAGATCAGGCCCGGAGCCACCGAGGCCACGTCTTCCAGCGAGGCCACGCGGCGGTTCTGCAGGGCCTCCGCCCCGATGGCGGTAACGGTCAGGCCGACATCATTGAGATTCTGTTCGCGCTTGTTCGCAGTAACGATGATCTCGTTACTTGCATCCTGAGCCGAAGCGAGGGTCGGAATAATGCCGACAGCGCCGGCGACACTTGTCAAAAGAATGTTCCGAAAATTCATAAGACCTCCCCACGAGAAGGCGCTCGACTATCTCTTATCCATCAAGCGCACAAAATGCGTATACACATCCCCATTTGGCATAACCAGCGGGCATGATGAATAATCATTCAGTGAGGCAAAAATGTTACACCCATTTCCGAATGGTTTTCGGAAACAAGCTCTGCAACATAGCTGAACTTGCTGGCTCTTCTATTACGACCAATTAAGAATCGAAACTTTTTCGGAAACATATTATGTAGCCGTAACTCTACAGGCTGGGCAAAAAGTCATGCCTTTTCCGAATTAACGTCGATTTCCGAAATCAGGCGTTTCTTCCGAGAGGCCATGAAACCGCTTTCAGGCGAAGTATTCCGGCGCAAGCCGGCACCGATCAGGATCAGGGCCGGGCCATCCCCCAGGGCGCTGCGGGCGGCGATGGGCAGCAGGTCGAGCCGGGTAACGAAGTGGCGGCTGTTGTCGAGACTGGCATTCTCCACCAGGGCAACCGGCGTATGCCGGGGCAGGCCCACCGCAATCAATCGGGCCGAAACTGTCGAGGCCGCCGCTTTCCCCATGTAAACGGCCAATGTCGCCTCCGGGTCCGCCAAGCTGCTCCAGTCCAGATTCAGTTCATCTCCCGCGCGTGCATGAGCGGTGACGAACACCAGTTTGCGGGCAAGGCCACGCAGGGTCAGAGAAGCACCCAGATCGGCCGCAGCGGCACTGGCGGCGGTCACACCGGGACAGATGCGGACCGGAACGCCAGCCTTGCGGCATGCATTCATTTCTTCCGCCGCGCGGGCGAAGATGGCCGGATCACCGCCCTTCAGTCGCACCACCCTTTCGCCTGCCAGCGCGGCTTCCACGATCATCGCGTCAATGGTCTTCTGATCCCTGGAGTGGCGCCCGGAACGCTTGCCGACCGGCACAAGTTTGGCCGACCGGGCTACCAACTCCAGGATACCCGGTCCCACCAGCGCATCATGGAAGATGACGCTGCCCGCCCGGATGAGGCGCTCAGCCTTGCGCGTCAGCAATTCAGGATCGCCTGGACCCGCGCCTACCAACCAGACGGCTCCGGCTTCGAAATCGTTCATTGCGCTGCCTCCTGCAAGGTCGTCTGCGCTTCCTCGATCAGCCGGGCGATCAGGGGCCGGCAACTGCCGCAATTCGTGCCCGCGCAAGTCGCCTTGCCCACTTCGGCCACAGTCGCCGCACCATCACTGAGCGCAGCCAGAAGCTGCTGTTCGCCGACACCGAAGCACACACATACGACAGGGCCCGTGTCAGCCGGTGCCTGAGCAGGTCGCCCGGCCAGCCATTCGCCAAGGCCGGCGAGATCGCTGCCGAGCTGCCCGGCGATCCAGTCCCGCGACGGCAATTCCCCAGAGCGGGTGACGAACAGGGCCGCGCGAAGCCGCCCGTCGGCATCGCTGACAGCGATCCGGCGCATTCCGCGCGCTAGGTCCGCCACTTCGCTGCGGCGCCCTTCGGGCAGGATTTGCTCGATATCCACCGTGCCGTCACCCGCCAGTTCGTAGAGCCAGCCGCCTTCCACCCTTGCCCTGCTCCAATAGAGAGCTTGCGGCACGACAATCTCCCCCGTCGCCAGAAAGGCACGCCATTCCGGGCGGATCGCTTCCACGCAAGCGGGCGTATCCTTGAAGCCGGGCTGACCCGAATGCGGATCATGCAGCGGTTGAGCCAGCCGCCCGGTGCGTCCGCCGCTGCCCATCACATCGGTCCAGTGCATGGGAGTGAATATCTGGCCCCGCTGCTGCGCATCGCTCAACGCGACCCGGTAAACCGCAGGGCCCTGAGCGGTCGCCACCCGTGCGAACCCGCCATCCGCCAGCCCATGAAGTCCGGCATCCTCCGGATGAATCTCCAGCAAAGGTTCCCGCCGATGCAGCGAGAGCTTCGGGCTGAGACCCGTGCGGGTCATGGTGTGCCACTGGTCCCGATACCGGCCCGTGTTGAGCCGCAGCGGCCAGGCCGGATCGACCGCACGCGGAGGAGGGGCATCAACACAGACCATCCGGGCCCGGCCATCGCCGGTCGGAAAGCGCGCCCGCAGCGGATGAGCGCCGCCCCATTGGAAAGGGCGCATCCGTTCGTAGTCCTGCGGCGTGCAGCCAGCCCACTGGGTCAGGTCCAGCACCTTGCCATGGCGCGCGGCCAACCCGGTCATCGCCGCATATTCCCGGAAGATGTCGCCGGGCGAGGAGAAGGCGAACGCTTCGCCAAATCCCATTTTCCGGGCGACATCGCAAAGGATGCGCCAATCCGCGCGCGCTTCTCCGGGCGGGGCGAACAGAGGCCGCTGGCGGCTGATCCGCCGCTCCGAATTGGTGACTGTCCCGTCCTTTTCGCCCCAGCCAAGCGCAGGCAGCCGGATATGGGCAAAGCGGCCCGTGTCAGTATCCGCGATCATGTCGGAAACGACCACGGTCGGACACTTGGCGAGCGCCGCGCGCACGAAGCCCGCATCGGGCATGGAGACGGCCGGATTGGTGGCTATCACCCAAAGGAACCTGACCTGCCCCTCGTCGATGGCGCGGAACATGTCGACCGCCTTCAGGCCCGGCCCGGAACACAGGCTTTCCGTGTGCCAGAACCGGGCGACGTCCGCGCGTTCCGCTTCCGAGAAACCGAGATGGCAGGCCAGGGTGGACGCAAGCCCGCCCACTTCCCGTCCGCCCATGGCGTTGGGCTGCCCGGTGATGCTGAACGGCCCCGCACCGTGGTGATTGATCCGCCCGGTGGCAAGGTGAAGATTGATGATGGCATTGCCCTTGTCCGTGCCGCAGACGGACTGGTTCGCCCCCTGGCTGAACAGGGTAATCATCCGGGGATGGGCCGCCACCAGACTTGCCAACTGGCCGAACAGCGAAGGCTCGATGCCAGACGCACCCGCATCCAGCCCATCCCAGAAGCCTTCCGGGACCTCCACGTTCCTGCCCAGGAAATCCCGGTCCAGCAGGCGGCAATCACGCATCTCCGCAAGCAGGGCATTGAGCAGGGCGATGTCTCCGTCCGGTTCGACAGGAATGTGCAGGTCGGCGCGCTCGGCGGTTTCCGTGCGGCGCGGATCGATCACCACCAGCCTGGCGCCGCGCCGTTCGCGGGCCTGCTCGATCCTTTGCCAGATCACCGGATGGCACCAAGCCGTATTGGAGCCGACCAGCAGGATCAGATCGGCACAATCGATATCCTCGTAACCGCAAGGAACGACGTCCTCACCGAAAGCGCGATTATGCGCCACGACCGCGCTTGCCATGCAGAGGCGGGAATTGGTGTCGATATGCGGGGTGCCGATGAAGCCCTTGGCCAGCTTGTTGGCCACATAATAATCCTCGGTCAGCAACTGGCCGGAAACGTAGAACGCCACGCTTTCCGGCCCGTGCTCCCGGACGCAGGCGGAAATGCGGCTGGCGACTTCGCCCAGCGCCTCATCCCAGGAGACCTGCCTGTCCGCGATCATCGGATACAGCAGCCGCCCTTCCAGGCTCACGGTTTCGGCCAGATGCGTGCCCTTGGAACACAGCCTGCCGAGATTGGCGGGATGTTCCTTGTCGCCAGCGATGGACACCGCCCGCTCGCCCTTGACCGTCGCATCGATGCCGCAACCGACACCGCAATAAGGGCAAGTGGTCCGGACTGTGCGCATCGCGGCCTAGGCAGCCTTGCTTTCGACTGGCGGCTGCCTGCCGATCACCGCGTCACGCAGCAGGAATATCCGCCCGGCATCGACCTTCAGCGGGATCGTGGGAACGCAGCCTTCATCATCGCCCAGCGCCTCGCCGGTCTTGAGGGAAATATTCCAGTTGTGAAGCGGGCAAGTCACCGCATTGCCATGCACGATGCCTTGCGAGAGCGGCCCCTGCCTGTGCGGACACTTGTTGACCAGCGCATAGAAGTCTCCCGTCATGGTGCGGAAGACCGCGATTTCCTCGCCGTCGCGCACGGGCAAGGTGCGAGCCATGCCGGGTTCGATCTGGTCGATCGGTCCGATATCCAGCCAAGTCCCGATCATCATGCGTTCTCCAGGACAAGGGGGCGGAATTCGCCAAGATGCTGGTGCAGATCCTTGCGGTCGCCCGAAGCGCGCTGCGCCCAGGGGTCGTCCTGCGAATATTTCTGCGAAATGCGGAACCGCGCCGCGAGCTTGCGGATCGCGTCCGGCTCATCCAGCATCCGGGACTTGACGTAATCCAGCCCGACCCGCTCGATCCATGGCGCGGTGCGTTCCATATAATGGGCCTGTTCACGGTAAAGCTGGATGAAGGCCGCGCAATATTCCAGCGCCTGCTCCTCGGTTTCCACCTTGCAGAGCAGGTCCGTGGCGCGGACCTTGATCCCGCCATTGCCGCCGACATGCAGCTCATAGCCGCTGTCGACGCAGACGATGCCGAAATCCTTGATCGTGGCTTCCGCGCAATTGCGCGGGCATCCACTGACCGCGATCTTGAACTTGTGCGGCATCCAGCTGCCCCAGGTCATCTGTTCGATCTTGACGCCCAGCCCCGTGGAATCCTGGGTGCCGAAGCGGCACCATTCGCTGCCCACACAGGTCTTCACCGTCCGCAGTGCCTTGCCATAGGCATGGCCCGAGACCATCCCCGCGGCATTGAGATCAGCCCAGATCGCTGGCAGGTCCTCCTTCCTGATACCGAACAGGTCGATCCGCTGCCCGCCCGTGACCTTCACGGTCCGCGCGCCATATTTGTCGGCGGCATCGGCAATGGCGCGCAACTCGTCAGGCGTGGTCAGCCCGCCCCACATCCGGGGCACGACAGAGTAAGTGCCATCCTTCTGGATGTTGGCGTGGAGCCGTTCGTTGACGAAGCGACTTTTCTGATCGTCGACATATTCGCCGGGCCACGCGCACAGCAGATAGTAATTCAGCGCCGGGCGGCAGGAAGCGCAGCCATCCGGCGTGGTCCAGTGCAACTCCTGCATCACTTGCGGGATCGCCTTGAGCTCCTTTTCCAGGATCAGGCGGCGCACATCGTCATGGGTGAAGCTGGTGCATTTGCACAGCGTCTTCGGGCCGGATTGGACCTCGTCGCCCAGCGTGAGCGCCAGCAGGCTTTCGACCAGCCCGGTGCAGGAACCGCAGCTTGCCGATGCCTTGCACTGCGAGCGCACCGCATCGACACTGCAAGCGCCTGCCTTGATCGTTTCGACGACCGTTCCCTTGCTCACGCCGTTGCAGCCGCAGATTTCGGCATCGTCCGAAAGGGCGGCAACGGCGGCGTTAGGGTCCGCGAGCGCACCCCCGGACGCAAAGGCCTGCCCGAAGATCAGCGCCTCGCGAATGGCCGATATGTCCTCGCCCTTGCGCAGCAGGTCGAAATACCAGTTCCCGTCCGCCGTATCGCCATAGAGCACGGCACCGGCGATGCGATCGCCCTTAACCACGATCCGCTTGTAGATGCCGCGCGCGGCATCGCGCATCACGATGTCCTCGCCGCCGTCACCGCCGGAGAAATCGCCCGCGGAGAACAGGTCGATCCCTGAAACCTTGAGCTTGGTGGACGTGACCGAGCCTTCATATCCGTTGGGTTCGCCCGTGACGTATCCGGCCAGCGACCGGCACATGCCCCACAGCGGCGCGACGAGGCCATAGCAGGTGCCCCGGTGCTGCACGCATTCGCCCACTGCCAGGATCGCCGGGTCGGACGTCACCATGTGATCGTCCACCACGATCCCCCGCTCGACCTCCAGCCCGGCGCTCTTGGCCAGCGATACGGCAGGCCGGATGCCCACCGCCATCACCACGATATCGGCTGCTATCTCGCGCCCGTCCTTGAGCCGGACGCCCGCGACATGGCCGTCCTTCTCCAGCACGCATTCGGTATCGGCGCCGGTCAGGATCGTCTGGCCGCGGCGCTCCAGCTCGGTCTTGAGCAGCCAGCCCGCCGCTTCGTCGAGCTGCCGCTCCATCAGCGAAGGCATGAGATGAATGACGGTAACCTTCATGCCGCGCAGGCAGAGGCCATGCGCTGCCTCCAGCCCGAGCAGGCCACCGCCGATCACCACCGCATTGCCGCCGCGATCCGCCGCGGCGAGCATCTTGTCCACATCGTCGAGATCGCGGAAGGTCACGACGCCGGGCAGATTGCTGCCCGGCACGGGGATGATGAACGGGTCCGAACCCGTGGCGATCAGCAGCCGGTCATAAGGCTCGACCCGGCCCGAATGCGATACGACCGAACGGTTCTCGCGGTCGATATGCTCCACCGGATCGCCGGAAACGAGAGTGATCCCGTTATCGTCATACCAGCCTTGCGGGTTGATCACGATCTCTTCGAACCGCTTCTCACCCGCCAGCACCGGGGACAGCATGATCCGGTTGTAATTGACGCGCGGTTCCGCCCCGAAGATGGTGATGTCGAACCGGCTCGGATCGCGGGCGAGGATTTCCTCCACCGCACGGCAACCGGCCATGCCATTGCCGATGACGACCAGCCTTTCCCGGGTCGTGGCTGCTTCATCGAAGCTCGCAGGAGCGTTCACTTCACTTTTCCTCCTCGGGTCGATGCCCGGAAAAGCGCACGCAAAAAGCCGCCAGGTCATGCCCATTCAGGCAGACGAGGCGGCGGCTTTGCCACGCAATGTTGAAATCGACGGATGCGCTGGTTCGCCCTGCTTTGGACGGCGTCAATCCATTCGCATCCCTGATACCTGATTCGGCAGGCAGGCGGCAAGCATCTTTTTGCAGTGCAGCAAAAACTCCGGTCGGGCCGCCAGTCCTCCCGGGTCAGAAGCTCACTTCGGCCTGTAGCCACAGCTTCTTCGTGTCCACGCCGAAGGACCTGGCGTTGTAATTGGCATATTTGGCAAGGATCGTAGCCGGGCCGAGCTTGAAGCCGATCTGGGCATTCCATTCGCTGCCGTAATCCGCGCCTCCCACGTCGCTATCGAAATCGTGATAGACGATGTTGGCCTTGAGGCCGGGCAGAAGCACGCCCTTGGGGAATGCATATCCAGCGCCTAGATATTTGTCCTCCAGCCCGGCGGCGGGCGTGGTCAGGAAGACGTCCGCCCAGCCATTGAATTTGTGCAGGGTGGCCAAGGGGGTCTGCAGGCTGAAGCCGTTATCGCTGCCCAGCAACTCATACCCCGCGTTCACGCTGAAGCCCGCGATCCCCAGGCCCGCTTCGGCGGAGATATAATCGGCGGTGTAGTTCTTCGCCGGGTTCTTCCAGTCGGACTGGCTGGCATAGCTGCCGCGCAGGCTCAATTTCAGCCTGGGGCCGAGCGGAAGATCGGCGGAAGCAAGCAGGCCGTAGGTCTGACTGGAATTGGCCAGCGCCAGCGGATCGTCGTAATCGAGCAGATAGGCGAATGCCTTGAGGTTGACGGGGCCTGCCTTCATCCCCGCGCCAAGGAAGATGAAATCGCCATCATAGGCTTGGCGCGGACCGGCATCGATGCCGAAGACGGTGCGCTGGTCTATCGCATAAGTCGCATCGAGCGTGACCGGGCCGATCTTCGCAATCCCGCGCAACGCATCGAAAGTCTGCTCGTTCTGGCGCCAGGCGACCGATCCGACCCAGCGCTGGTCATCCAGATTGATGCGCTGGCGTCCCAGCGTGATGCTGTTGCCACCCTTGCTCCAGCCTATCTGGGCGCGATTAAGTTCAATGTTTTCCGGATCCGGAACCACGGAATAGGGCCGGTTCTGATGCTCTCCCACGAAGGGAAACGCATTGTAATCATTTATCAGGGCGAAGGTCCCTTCCCCCTCGACCAGCAACGACACTTCGCCGGCTTTCAACTCTGCGCCCGCGCGCAGCCGCAGGGTCAGCGCATCGGCTTCCTCGACGGCATTGTCCTGATCGACATGCTCGTAACGCAGGCGCGCATCTATGATGGGATCGAGCGTGACCCCGTCCCCGATCTCCTTCGGCCCGCTCCAGCTCTGGGCGAGCGCGGGGGTTGCGGCGCTCGCCATCAGGATGGCGGCGACGCCCGGCAATGCAATCTTCATCTATCAGCCTCCCTGGAATTGGCCGTTCCAGGCAGCCTCCCCTTATCCGGTCATGGCGTCACGCGGCCTTGGCATCCGGCCCGTGATCGTACTCGGCAAGGAAGTGCAGCACTTCCTGCCGGTAGGAATAGAAGCGCGGATGCTCGAGCAGCGCCTTGCGATCGCGCGGCCTCGGCAGATCGACCTCCAGTATCCTGCCGATGGTGGCGTTCGGCCCATTGGTCATCATCACCACGCGGTCGGCCAGCAGGATCGCCTCGTCCACATCATGGGTGACCATGATCGCGGTCACTCTGGTGCGGTTCCACACCTCGACCAGCACGTCCTGCAGATCCCAGCGGGTCAGGCTGTCGAGCATTCCGAACGGCTCATCCAGCAAGAGCAGCTTGGGCGACAAGGCGAAGGCGCGCGCGATCCCCACGCGCTGACGCATCCCGTTGGACATCTCGGCGGCGAGCTTGTCCCGGGCATCACCCAGCCCGACCCGGTCCAGATAATAATCGACGATATCCCGGCGCTCGGCAGCGGTGGCATGGGGATAGACCCGCTCGACCCCCAGGGCGACATTCTGGCGGGCGGTGAGCCATGGCATCAGGCTGGGCGCCTGGAACACCACGGCCTTGTCCGGCCCGGCGACATCGATTTCGCGATTGTCGAGCACGATGCCGCCGCTCGATATCGCGTTGAGGCCGGCGGCCATCGTCAGCACGGTGGACTTGCCGCAACCCGAGTGGCCGATCAACGAAACGAATTCACCCCGATCCATCAGCAGATTGACGTCCTCAACCACGGTCAGCGGCCCCTTGGGCGTGGGATACACCTTGTTCAGCCGGTAAAGCTCCAGATAGCGCTCCTGCACGGCGCTTTGCGCCGCCTCGCGATAGGCTTTCGGCGGCGGCGCGAGATCCAGCGGCGCGACATTGGGCAGTGCCACCGCCCTTTCACCCATGCTCGATCCCCGCGCGTTCAGAGCGCCAAGATAGCCGACGATCGCATTGCGCAGGGACTTGTAATCCGCATCGTCGTTCACCGCTTCACGGTCCCGCGGGCGAGCTATCGCAACCTCGAAGATCCGGCCAATCTTCGCCGCGGGGGCAGGCGTGAGCACAGCCACCCGGTCAGCAAGCAACAGCGCTTCATCGACATCGTTGGTAACGAGGATGATAGTGCGCTTTTCTTCTTCGCGAATACGCTCAATCTCATCCTGGAGTTTTGCACGAGTAAGCGCATCGAGGGCTGAAAGAGGCTCATCTAGCAGCAGAATTTCCGGCTCCATCGCAAGCGCCCGCGCAACGGCCACACGTTGCCGCATCCCGCCGGAAAGCTGGGCCGGCTTGCGATCCATCGCATGGCCCAATCCAACGAGCTCGACCTTCTGCCTGACCAGAGCCGCGCGCTCGGCCCGCGACTTGTCCATGTGGACGGCATCCACCGCCATCGCCACGTTCTGCTGCACGCTCAGCCACGGAAACAGCGAGTAGGACTGGAATACCAGGCCGCGATCCTTGTCCGGGCCATGGATCGGCTTGCCCCTGAGCAATATCTCGCCCCGGTCCGGTTCCACCAATCCGGCAATCGCAGAGATCAGGGTCGTCTTGCCTGCCCCGGAGAAACCCAGGATCGCGATGAACTCCCCTTCCCGGACATCGAGATCGATCCCGTCCAGCACATCGCTCGTACCGCCGGATTTCCCGGTATAGCTCTTGGTGACGCCCTTGAGGGAGAGGATGGCGTTCTCCATGATCATACCGTCCTGTTCCGGCTGACGAAGGCTTGCAGGGCCATCATGATGCGATCGAGGAAGAAGCCGATCAGGCCGATGGCAACCACCGCCACCATGATCCGGGCGAGCGACTGCTCGCTGCCGTTCTGGAATTCATCCCACACGAATTTGCCGAGGCCCGGGTTCTGCGCGAGCATTTCCGCCGCGATCAGCACCATCCAGCCCACGCCCAGCGAAAGCCGCATCCCGGTGAAGATGTATGGCAGCGATGAGGGCAGTATCAGCCGGGTCAGCTTGGCGAACCAGCCGAGCCGCAGAACCCGCCCGACATTGATCAGATCCTTGTCGATCGAGGCCGTGCCGATCGCGGTGTTGATCAGGGTCGGCCAGAGCGAGCAGAGCATCACCACGATCGCCGATACGACGAAGCTCTTGGACATCGTGGGATCGTCCGCGGTCATCGATGCCGAAACCACCATGGTGACGATCGGCAACCAGGCGAGCGGGCTGATCGGCCGCATAACCTGCACCAACGGATTGATCGCGGCGTTGAACCGCCTCGAAAGACCGGCCACCAGGCCCAGCGGCACGGCGACCACCGAAGCCAGAATGAAGCCCATCGCCACCGTCTTGAGCGAAGTCAGGATCTGATCGACGAAAGTGGGCGGACCGGAATATCCATATCCCGCCGCAACCGCCTCCGCCGCCGCAACCCGGGCCGCGCCATATTCGCTCATCAAGCCCAGGAAGGCTTTCCAGACATCGTCGGGGCCCGGCAGCGCTCCAAGCGAGGTCTGGACCAGCGGGGCGGCCATGGCCCACAGCGCGAGAAAGCCGCAGATACCCACCAGCGGCGGCCATGCAGCATCCAGAATGACGCGCGCAGGCGGGAGTTTCGGCAGGGGAAACCTCGCTGCTTCTGGCGGCTCCACCGCAAGGCTGCTGGCCACGACGGCGTCGGCCGGCGGCTCGACTTCGGGTGACATCGCGGTATCGACTTTCCTGAGTGGTGCGACGGACATGGCCGTTATTCCTCGCTGTCTTACTTTACGCCGGAGGCGGTCACGGTCTGGCCGTTCTTGAGGCCGATCGCGAACTTTCCGAGGTAGGCGTTGGGTTTCCTGCCGTCATAGGTGACGCCATCGATGAAGCCGGACTGCTCGGGCTTGAAGCCGTCGGTCTCGGGTACGGCATCAGCAGGGATCACACCCTTGTCGACCAGCGTCCTGGCAGCGGAAAGATAGAGGTCGGGCCGGTACACAGCCTTTGCCGTATCGAAATACCACTGGTCGGGCTTGTCTTCCGAGATCTGCCCCCAGCGGCGCATCTGGGTGAGATACCAGATAGCGTCCGAATAGAACGGATAACCGGCATATTCACCGAAGAAGATGTTGAATTCAGGAGCCGGGCGAATGTCGCCGGGTCCGAATGTGAACTTGCCGGTCATCGAAGCGGCGAGCACGTCCGCATCGGCGCCGACATAATTCGATTGCGACAAGATCCTGACCGCTTCGGCCCGGTTCTTGCCGTCATCAGCATCGAGCCATTGCTGCGCCTTGATCAGCGCGCGCAACAAGGCCTGGGTCGTGGCTGGATATTTGTCCGCAAAATCCTTGCGGATGCCGAGAACCTTTTCCGGATTATAGGCCGCAATCTGGTGATCGGTCACCACCGGCACGCCGATCTTCTTCTTGACCGCCGCCTGGTTCCAAGGCTCGCCAACACTGTATCCATCGATCGTCCCGGCTTCCAGCGTGGCGGGCATTTGCGGCGGCGGCGTCACCGAGATCTGGACATCTGCGCCGACATTGCCGCCGACATCGCCCGGCAGATAATAGCCCGGGTTGAGGCCGCCCGCCGCCAGCCAGTAGCGAAGCTCGTAATTATGGGTGCTGACAGGGAATACCATACCCATCTTGAAGGGCTTTCCCTGCGCCTTGTAGCCGGCCACCACCGGCTTGAGCACGGATGCCGAAATCGGATGGCTCGGCTTGCCGTCCGGTCCCTTGGGCAGCGAGGGTTCGATCTGCTTCCAGACCTTGTTGGAGAGGGTGGTCGCATTGCCATTGAGGTCGAGGCTGAGCGGAGCGATCAGTTCCGCCTTGGTGCCCATGCCCAGCGTCGCGGCGATGGGCTGCCCGGCCAGCATGTGCGCGCCGTCCAGTTGGCCGCCGATCACCCCGTCGAGCAACACTTTCCAGTTGGCCTGCGGCTCAAGCGTCACATTGAGGCCTTCTTCCGCGAAGAAGCCCTTTTCCCGGGCGATCGCCAGCGGAGCCATGTCGGTCAGCTTGATGAAGCCAAGTTTGAGATTGGGCTTTTCGATGCCGGCAGCCCTGGCGGCGGCTGACGTCTCGCCAGCCCCCTTCTCCGCGCCGGACCCGCAACTGGCCAGCGCCAGGCCGGCCAGCGCCGCCGCGATCACTCCTCTGCGGTCCAACCGAAGACCCCTGACACGCTTCATTCGTTAGCTTCCCTCGCATTGCGACAACGCGAAAAACCGCCACGACTTGATCCCCGGAAGAAGATCAGATCGGGCGGCGACATTGCCACGCATTTTTGAAATGGAACCGGAGAAGGGTAATCCGCCCGACCCTGGGCGCCATCTTCGGTCGGATGCAACGCTAACCAATTCGCTGCCTGCGCGTAAAGCGATTTTTGCGCTGCAGCATAAAATTACCGGCCGGGCAGAGCCTTGAGATATGCTTCCAGATCGTCCGGATCGAATATCCGGTCATCGAAAAAACCGTCCTTGCCCAATGTGATGGAACCCGATTGAGTGCCCACCTGGGTCAGCCCGCGCAAGCTTCCCTCCACCTTGGAGCTCGCGCCCGGCAGGCTTTCGCCGATGTCTTTTAATGCACTGCGGTATATGTCCGGGCGAAAGACCTTCCCGGCCGTGCGCGCGTCCTCAGCGCGGAACTCCAGCGCATCCCAGCGCACCATCTGCGTGTAAAGCCATTGGGCCTGGCTTACCCAGGGAAAGTTCGCGGCTTCCCGGTACTGAAACATGAAATCGGAATAATGCACGGGCCGGTCGCCTTGCCGCAGCACCAGATGATCGGAGATCGCGCGCCGGATGAGCGCGGCATCCTGATCGAGATAGGCTGGTCGCGCGAGCACAGCCGCATTCTCGTCCCAATTGGCGGGATCGACGAAGTGGCTTCCGGCCTTGCGCATCGCCCGGATGAGAGCTTCGACCTGCGGTCGTTTCTCATCGAGCACGGGCTCGCGCATCGCCAGCACCTTTTCGACCCCGCGCCGCCAGATCTGCGCCGTTGCCAACACGATCACGCCCGCTCCGCGATCCACCGCAACACTGTTCCATGGCTCGCCGACACAGGCTCCGTCGATCTCCCCGCTATCCAGCGCATCGGCAATGAACGGGGGAGCGACCGTCACCAGCTCTATATCCTTGTCGGGGACGATCCCGCACGCCGCCAGCCAATAACGGACCATGTAATTATGGCTGGAATAGCGATGCACGACGCCCAGCCGGATCGGCCGCCCCCCCTTGCGCCGCCGCGCCGCCTCTATCGCCAGCGCCGCACCGATCTGGCGCGGGTCGCCCAGTGTCCCGTCAAAGCCGATACTTTCCGCAAGATCGGGCCGCAGCGAGATCGCATTGCCATTCAGGCCCAGCACGAACGGAGCGGCAAGCGGCTGCGCGGGGCGGGAGCGGCCCAGCGCGGTGGCGATCGCCAACGGAGCGATCAGATGCGCCGCATCGGTATGGCCATACAGCAGGCGATCCAGAACCGTCGCCCAGGAAACATCGCGAATGAAGCGCAGCCGAAGACCTTCCTCTTCGGCAAAGCCATGCTCATGCGCGAGGATCGGAAGGCAGGCATCGACCAGCGGCAGGAACCCGATCGCAAGATCTTCACTCATTTCGCGCTTCCCATCATCTGCCGCCTGTCCTTCATTGCCCGCCGATGAGGTCGTGCGCCGTCACGACCGCTTCCGCGATCTCGACGATGCGCCGGTTGGAATTCATCGCCTTGCGGCGCAACTCGGCATAGGCCTCCGGCTCGCCGATCGAGCGGCTGTCCATCAGGATACGCTTGGCCCGGTCAACCATGTCCCGCTCGGCCAGCTTGCCCTTTGCCTCCGCGAGATCGGATTGCAGCCGCGAGAAGGCATTGAAACGGCGGATCGCCAGATCGAGCAACGGCCTGATGCGGTTAGACGCAAGGCCGTCTACGACATAGGCGGAGACGCCCGCGTCGATTGAAGCGGCAATCGCATCGTCGTCCGACTGATCGACGAACATCGCGATCGGCCGGGCGAGGGCGCGGCTCACCGCGAAATACTCCTCCAGAACGTCGCGGGACGGATTGCCCAGATCGATCAGGACAATGTCCGGATCGATCCTTTCGAGCTGGGCAAGCAAGGCCTTCCGATCGGTGAGCGTGAAGATTTCGCAACCGTCGAGTTCGGCCAGCCCCTCCTCGATAATCGAGGCGCGCAGGGCGCTTTCATCGACAACGGCAACTCGCATGGCGAGCCTTATTGCAGCGCACAATGGCTCGTTGCAAGCAGGAGAATGAATTTAGCGCAGCGCCACGCAGCACCCTTGCCAGGGTCAAATCACTCCCGCCACGAGCACCACCAGCCATGCCGCGGGCAGGAACAGCATCTGGGCCAGCAGCGTTCCGGCAATGCGGCTGAGCGAGAGCCACACTATGGTGCGGCGGAACATCGGCTCGCTGATATTCCCGGCCACCACATCGTCCGTCATCACCGAAAGCTGGGGGTCGATCAGCACGAACAGCAGAATGGTCGCAAATCCATTGACGACCGCGGAAAGCTGCGACGCCGTGACTCGATATTCGGGATAGAGATAGCCGGCATAGAGCGATGCCACGACCCCGACGGTCAACAGGGCCTGAGCCAGCACATTGAGAAAGATCACCGTCCCCGAAATCCCTCTGGGCTTCCGCAATTCCGCCACATGCGTCATTCGCGGCGCGGTGCTGGTCCGGCGGATATATCCGAGGCCGCCCCTCGCGAAGGCATGCATCACCAGCTTCGGGATCGAGCGATGGTCCTGGAAATCGTTGATGGCGCTGCAGAACCAGCGCTGGACGGTGGGGATCATGAGCGTGCCGGCGATTGTCGCGATCGTGGCGGAAAGCAGGATCATCCGGAAGTCGCGCAGCAGGAACTCGCCGGTTCCTTCCGCCAGGGCGTTCTCGATGCGCTTGGCCAGAAAGGGACCGAGAAAGCTGTTGGAGAGCCGTGAGAGCAGCACAAGGACGTTGAACAGGGCGAAGGACACCGCGATCCGCCGCGTGCGAACGCCGGCGATGCGCGCGGCATAGGCAAGCGCTCCGATGAGATTTATGCCGAAGGTGAGCAGGCAGATAACCGCCAGTTGCATATCCATGATGGAACTCCAGACCGTGCGCATAGCCTTGCAGGTGGCTAATCTCGATCTCTCGAATTGGAAATAGATCATGCTGCGGTTATGGACGGGAAGATGGACCCAGCGTTCGGACAGGGAATGACCCCACCACTCCCCATCGCCAGGCCTGCCCGAACCCCGCACCGGGGCGCCTCATGACATTCGACCAATGGGCGATCATCGCCATCCTCGTCATCATGCTCGTCGTCTATGCGACCGAGCGCTTCCGCGTCGACCTGGTGGCGATGACCGGGCTGGGCGCCGGATACCTCTCCGGCGTGGTGCCGGTGCAGAACGTGTTCGCGGGGTTTTCCAGCCCGGCCGTGATTACGGTGGCCGAAGTGCTGCTGATCGTGTCCGCCCTTTCGGCGACGCGCGTGATCGACGATTTTTCCCGCAGGATCATCGCGCGGGCCAGCAACGAGACGGCGGTTCTGGCGATCCTTTGCGCGACCGGGGCTTTCATATCGGTTTTCATGAACAACATCGGCGCGCTCGCGCTGATGTTCCCGGTGGCGCTGTCGGTCTGCGTCCGGCTGAATATCGCGCCGGGCCGCATCCTGATGCCGCTGTCCTTCGCCACCCTGCTGGGCGGCATGTGCTCGCTTACCGGCACGCCGGCTAATCTGGTGGTCAATCAGTGGAATATCTCCGAAACCGGCGCCGGCTTCGGCTATTTCGAGCTTGCCCTGATCGGCGGGCCGGTCGCCCTGGCCGGACTGGCGTGGATCGTCTTTGCCGCGCCGCGCGTCTTTCGCCATCTCTATGCCCCCGAAACCGCGCCCTTCGACGCGGGGCCGAGCGAGTTTCTGGCGGAGATGGCGGTTCCGCCGATGTCGGAAATGGCCGGCCTGCATCTTCCCGATGCGGAAGACCGCTTCGGCATCGCGATCCACGGCGTGCTGCGCCATGGCAATCATGTCTTCGCGAGACGCGGCGATATTCTCATCGCCGCGGATGATACCCTGCTGGTCGAAGGCAGCCTCGCCCGCCTGGACGAGCTGGAAGGCGCCGGCATCCTGCAGGCCACGCTCGAGCAGGCGGAGCACCCCATCGCGCCGGGGCGCATGGAAGTGGTGGTCATGCCGGAAAGCCTGCTGCTCGGCTCCCGCATAGCGGACGTGCAGGCTTTCGCCGAGAGCGCAGTCGGCGTCGCGGGGCTCGCCAGCAGACGCAGGCGGATCGAGGGGCGGTTCGAGGACATTCAGATCGGCATGGGCGACGTGCTGATCCTGGCCGGAGAGCGCAATAGCCTGCGTCAGACCGCGGCGGATTGCGGAGTGCTCCCCCTTTCCCGGCGCAGGCCGCGCATAATCAGCAGAATGGCGAAGCCCAGCGTCGCGACCTTCGCGGTGGGCATCCTGCTTACCGCCTTCAATATCGTCCCCACCGAGGTCGCCTTCGGCGCGGTGGTGATCGTCATGGCCATGCTGGGCAGCCTCAACCTGCGCAGCGCCTTGCAGGACATCAACTGGACGATCATCATCCTGCTGGCCTGCATGATACCGCTCGGCATGGCGGTCGAGCAGACCGGAGCCGCCAGGGTGATCGCCAATACGATCGCGGAATATCTGCCGATGACGGAGCCGCTGGCGGTGGCAACGGTGGTGCTGCTGCTGGCCGTCGCCATCACCCCTTTCATAGACAATGTTTCGACCGCCGTGGTGCTGAGTCCGATCGCGGCGGGGATCGCGTCCCGCACCGGCGTGCCCGTGGAACCGCTGCTGATGGCCGTCGCAGTGGGCGCATCGCTCGATTTCCTCACGCCTTTCGGGCACCACAACAACGCGGTGGTCATGGGCGCGGCGGGTTATCGCTTCCGGGATTTCCCACGGCTCGGCGCGCCGCTGCTGACGATCTGCCTGATCGTGGCGGTCCTGGCGCTTGCCGGTGTCCTAAACGGCCCCTCACTTGCAACATTTTTTTGGAACGGCTAAATACCTACTTGCGTGATAGGGAAGGGTTTATGCGGCGGCTCTCATGATTTCCAACAAGGCCAAATATGCGTTTCGCGCCCTTCTCGCCGTGGCCGCGGAGCCGGAAGGGGAGTCCCTGACGAGCGCAGAGATCGCGCGCCGCCATGCGATCCCGCACAAGTTCCTCGAGCAGATCCTTCTCGATCTCAAGAAAGCCGGCATCCTCGACAGCCGGAGGGGAAAAAGTGGGGGATATGTGATGCTTAGGCCGGCCGACACGATCAGCTTCGGTGAAGTCCTGCGTCTTTTCGAAGGCCCTCTCGCCCCGCTTCCGTGCCTGTCCCGGCAAGCCTATCGCCGCTGCGAGGATTGCGTGAGCGAAGCCAATTGCGCGATCCGCAGGGAGTTCGGCCGCGCATACGACGCCAGCCGGCGGGTGCTTGATTCCCGCACCATCGCCGATGCCCTGGGGAACGGGTCCAGCGGGTTCGAAATACTGCCGGAGGAGCGCCAGGCAGGCTGAGCCGCGAAAAACACGCTTGCAATCCCTACTAAATAGATAGACATAATGGGCTGTCGGGCGGGTTCATGCCGTTTTCCGGCGGAAATGGCTCGCCTTCAGGGAGAATCGCAAGTGAACCGTGTAGGGAATTCGCGCTTATGGCTCGCGGCCGTCACTGGGCTGGCGCTGCTTGGCGCGTGCTCGAAGGAAGGCGGGTTACAGGCGGATTCCAAGGGCGCGGTCGAGATTCTCAATGTCTCCTACGACCCCACGCGCGAGCTTTACGCCGCCCTGAACCCGAAGTTCGTCGAGAAGTGGAAGGCCGAGAGCGGCCAGGACGTGACCATCAACCTGAGCCACGGCGGCTCGGGCAAGCAGGCCCGGGCGGTCATCGACGGGCTGAACGCCGATGTGGTGACGCTCGCCCTGGCCTATGACATCGACGAAATCGCGGCGCGCACCGGCAAGCTGCCGGCCGATTGGCAAACGCGCCTCCCGCGCAACAGCTCGCCCTATAATTCGACCATCGTGTTCCTGGTCCGCAAGGGCAACCCCAAGGGCATCAAGGACTGGGGCGATCTGGTGAAGCCGGGCGTCGCGGTCATCACTCCCAATCCCAAGACCAGCGGCGGCGCCCGCTGGAACTTCCTCGCGGCCTGGGCCTATGGCCGCGAGAAGCTCGGTTCCGACGCGGCCGCGCAGCAATTCGTGAAGCAGCTCTATGCCAATGTGCCGGTGCTCGACAGCGGCGCGCGCGGCTCCACCACCACCTTCGTGGAGCGCGGGATCGGCGATGTGCTGCTCGCCTGGGAAAACGAGGCCTTCCTCGCCCGGAAGGAATTGGGCGAAGGCAAGTTCGATATCGTCACGCCTTCGATTTCCATCCGCGCGGAGCCGCCGATCGCCGTGGTGGACGGGAACGCCAGAAAGCACGGCACGGAAAAGGTCGCGCAGGCCTATCTCAGCTATCTCTACACGCCGGAAGCGCAGGAAATCATCGCGCAGAACCATTACCGTCCGATCGACGATCAGGTCGCGGCGAAATATGCGTCGACCTTCCCCAGGATCAATCTCGTAACCATCGACGGCGCGTTCGGCGGCTGGGCCGCCGCCCAGAAGAAGTTTTTCGACGACGGCGCGATCTTCGACAAGATCTTCGCGAACGGCAAACGGTAACCTGTCATGGAAATCGCATTGAGCAGTCCACTGCAGATGCCCGCTTCACCGACAAGCTCGGAGCCGGCCCGTCGCGCAAGGCGCAAATCGGTCATCCCCGGTTTCGGGCTGACGATGGGGCTTACCCTGGCCTGGCTCTCGCTGATCGTGCTGATCCCGTTGAGCACCGTGTTCGTCCGCTCCGCCGGAATGGGCATCTCGGATTTCGTGGCCGCCGGTTTCGCGCCCCGCGCCCTGGCCGCCTACAGGATCAGCTTCGGCACCGCATTCGCCGCCGCCGTGATCAATGGCGTTTTTGGCCTGCTCACCGCCTGGGTGCTGGTGCGTTACGACTTTCCGGGGAAGCGCATCATCAACGCCCTGGTCGATCTCCCGTTCGCCTTGCCCACCGCGGTCGCGGGCATCGCCCTGACGGCGATCTATGCCGGCAATGGCTGGATCGGGCAGTTCTTTGAGCCGCTGGGGATTCAGCTTGCCTATTCGCCGCTCGGCATCACCCTGGCATTGATCTTCATCGGCCTGCCCTTCGTCGTGCGATCGGTCGAGCCGGTGCTGGAGGATCTCAGCATCGAGGTGGAGGAAGCCGCGCTTTCGCTGGGAGCGCGCCCCTGGCAGGTCTTCGCGCGGGTCATCCTGCCCGCGATCCTGCCCTCGCTGCTCACCGGCTTCGCGCTCGCCTTCGCCCGTGGGGTGGGGGAATACGGCTCGGTCATCTTCATCGCCGGGAACATGCCCTTCAAGTCCGAGATCGCGCCGCTGCTGATCGTGACGCATCTCGAGCAATATGACTATGCGGCGGCGGCGGCGATCGCCACCGTCATGCTGATCGCTTCCTTCGCCATCCTGCTGGCGATCAATCTCGTCCAGGCGTGGAGCCGGAAGAGGCTGTCGGCATGAACGATATCCTCGCCCTGTTCAGGACGGTTCGCGCGCGGCATTTTCTGATCGCCGCGGCCCTGGCCTTCATCGCGCTGTTCCTGGTGCTGCCCCTGGTTGCGGTATTCACCGAAGCCTTGTCCAAGGGCTTCGCGGCCTATGGCTCGGCCCTGATCGAGCCGGATGCGCTGGCCGCCGTCAAGCTGACCTTGCTGGTCGCGGCGATCAGCGTTCCGGTCAATATCGTGTTCGGAATATGCGCCGCATGGGCCGTCGCGAAGTTCGATTTCCCGGGCAAGAGCCTGCTGGTCACCTTCATCGACCTGCCGTTCTCGGTGTCTCCCGTGGTGGCCGGCCTGATCTACGTCCTGCTGTTCGGAGCGCAGGGCTGGCTCGGCCCGTGGCTGCAGGACCACGACATCCAGATCATCTTCGCGGTGCCGGGTATCGTCCTCGCTACCGTATTCGTCACCTTTCCCTTCGTCGCGCGCGAACTGATCCCGCTGATGAACGAGCAAGGCCGCGATGACGAGGAAGCCGCCCTTTCGCTCGGAGCCAGCGGCTTCCAGACCTTCCTGCGCGTGACCCTGCCCAACATCCGCTGGGGCCTGCTCTACGGCGTCCTGCTCTGCAACGCGCGGGCGATGGGCGAATTCGGCGCGGTATCCGTGGTTTCCGGGCATTTGCGCGGGTTGACCAACACCATGCCGCTGCATGTCGAGATTCTCTACAACGAATATAATTTCGTCGCCGCCTTCGCAGTCGCCTCCCTGCTCGCCCTGCTGGCGCTGGTGACCCTGATCCTCAAATCCATCGTGGAATGGCGGTTCGACTATCATCGCAGGAGTGCGGCCCATTGATAAGGCTTGAGAACATCAGCAAGCGCTTCGGCGGCTATCAAGCGCTGCACGACATCGATCTCGACGTACGGGACGGCGAATTCCTGGCGCTGCTCGGCCCTTCCGGCTCGGGCAAGACCACGCTGCTCCGGATCATCGCCGGGCTGGCCTTTCCCGACAAGGGAACGGTGCGCTTCAATGCCGAGGACGTCACCAACCTGAAGGTCGCGGACCGCAAGGTGGGCTTCGTGTTCCAGCATTACGCGCTGTTCAAGCACATGACCGTGGCCGACAATGTGGGCTTCGGCCTTTCGGTTCGCTCCAGGCGCGAACGGCCCGCCAAGGAGGCGATCCGCGCACGGGCCGAGGAGCTGCTGGAGCTGGTGCAACTCAAGGGGCTGGGCAACCGCTATCCCGCCCAGCTATCGGGCGGACAGCGGCAGCGCGTGGCCCTGGCTAGGGCGCTGGCGGTGGAGCCGCAACTGCTGCTGCTGGACGAGCCGTTCGGCGCGCTCGACGCACAGGTCCGCAAGGAATTGCGGCGCTGGCTGCGGCAGTTGCACGGCCAGATGGGGCTTACCTCGATCTTCGTGACCCACGACCAGGAAGAAGCGCTGGAACTCGCGGACCGGGTGGTGGTCATGGACCATGGCGTGATCGAACAGGTCGGCACGCCGGAAGACGTCTACATGGCGCCGCACAGCCCGTTCGTTTCCAACTTCGTCGGCGAAACCAACAGCCTCCCGGTTTCCGTTCGCGGCGGGCAGACGCAGTTCTTCGATCGCGTGATCGACGTGCCTGCCAACACCATCCCGGATGGCGCCGCGAGGCTCGATTTCCGCCCGCATGACGTGACCGTTTGCGACGAGCGGCCGGGCTGCCTGCCGCTGCTGGTGACCGGGGTTTACCGGCGCGGCGGCGAATGGCGGGTCGAAGGCGAAGTAACCGGCATAGACCGGATCATCGAAGTGGATCTGGATGCAGGCCAGGCGCCTCCGGAAATCGGCAAGCGCCTGGGAATAAAGGTCAAACACGCAAAACTCTTCCAGCTTTCGGAGGCAAGGCAATGAACGCTGTTCCGTCTTCCGGTATCAGGCCGGACAAGCTCAAACATGTCGAGGAAAGCCTCGCCAACATTCGCGAGGCCCTGCTTTCGCTTCGGTACGGATCGATCGCGATCACCATCCATGAGGATCGGATCGTGCAGATCGACGTGACCGAGAAGAAGCGGCTCAAACCCAACTGACAGAAATCCAGCCATCGTGAAGCTGACCGGACCACCGGAGGCGGATTGATCAAAGTGATCATAACAACATGAGGGAAATACCATGATCAACCGTACACTGCTGCTGGCAAGCTCAGCTTGCATTGCGCTGCTGGCCTCTCCGGCTCATGCCGAGACCGCCATCGACGCATCCGACGCCCATGATGCGTCCGATGCCACCGATCAAAGCACTGCCGAGAATGCCGATATTCCGCGTGGAGACGTCATCATCGTCACCGCCCGCCGCCGTCAGGAGACAGCGCAGGAAGTGCCGCTGGCGATCTCGGTGATCCGGGCGGACAGCATCGAATCCACTGGCAATTTCAACGTCGTCAAGCTGCAGCAGCTTGCCCCGACGCTGCAGGTCTACACGTCGAACCCGCGCAACACCGCGGTCAATATTCGCGGCATCGGCGTGCCGTTCGGCCTGACCAGCGACGGCTTCGAGCAGGGCGTCGGCATCTATATCGACGATGTCTACAACGCGCGCGTCGCTTCGGCGGTGTTTGACTTCCTCGACGTCGAGCAGGTCGAGGTGCTGCGCGGGCCGCAGGGCACGCTCTACGGCAAGAACACCACCGCCGGCGCGATCAACATCACCACCAACCAGCCGACCTTCGATTTCGAAGGCCGGGCGGAAGTGACGCTGGGCAACCTCAATTTCAAGCAGGCCAAGGCGGCCGTCTCCGGCCCGCTGTCGGACACGGTGGCCGCGCGCATCGCCGTTTCCTCGACCAGCCGCCGGGGCACGATATACAACGTCACCAGCAACCGCTGGATCAATGAGCAGGACAATTTCGGCCTTCGCGGACAGCTTCTGTTCAAGCCCAGCGACGATCTGAGCATCACGCTGGCCGGCGATTACAGCCAGCAGGACCCGGAATGCTGCGGCACGGTCTATGTCCGTTACGGTCCCACGCAACGCCGTGCGAACGGCCAGTTTCCCGCGCTTTCGCAGGCACTGGGCTATCAGGTCGTCAGCACCAACCCCTTCGACCGGCTGACCGATGTCGACGCCAGCCTCAATGCGGGCAACAAGATCGGCGGCGCCTCGCTGCGGGTGAAGTGGGACGTGGGGCCCGGCACGCTGACCTCGATCACCGCCTGGCGCTTCTGGGATTGGAAACCCGAGAACGATCGCGACTTCACCGGCCTGCCGATCGTCACGCAGTCGCAGAACCCCTCGCAGCAGGACCAGTATTCGCAGGAATTCCGCTACAACTACTCGGGCGAAAAGATCGACTTCGTGGTCGGCGCCTTCGGCTTCAAGCAGCGCATCGATACCCAGGGCACTGAAGCGCATGGCCCCGCGTCCAGCCGCTGGACGCTGAACCCCGGCAATGTTCCAGTTGGCGATCCGAGCTGCGGTCCGTCGGCGACCAACCAGCTCGCCTGCGATCCGAGCGTGCTGGACGGTTTGACCGCGCGCAACACGCAATATCTGAAGTCGACCAGCGCCGCTCTGTTCGGCCAGTTGAGCTGGAAGGTGACCGACCAACTGACCATCCAGCCCGGCGTTCGGATCAACTATGACAAGAAGTCCGGCTTTTATCAGCGCGAGGTGTTCGACGGCCAGGGCAACCCCGTGCTGTTCGGCCAGACGGACCCGGTGAAAGTCGCGCAACGTGGTGTCTTCTCGCCGCAGCTCAGCGCGCCTTCGGTCAGTGACTGGAATTTCAGCTACGACCTGAACGTGAACTACAAGATCACGCCCGACATTCTCGTCTACGGGACTTACGCCAAGAGCTTCAAGACGGTCGGCATCAACCAGAATGGCCTGCCAACCGACGCGAGCGGCAACCCGATCACGGCCGCCGGCGTCATCAAGCCGGAATCGGTCAATCACTTCGAGGTGGGCCTCAAGAGCCAGTTCTGGGATCGGCGCGCGACCTTCAACCTCGCGGCCTTCCGCACCGAGATCAAGAATTACCAGGCGACCGTGACCAACGGCCAGCTCGGTGTGCTGCGCGGTTATCTGGCAAATGCCGGCAAGGTCCGCTCGCAGGGCATCGAAGCGGACTTCAAGGTCCGCCCGAGCGACCGTTTCAGCGCTTACACCAACCTGGCTTATACCGATGCGAAGTATGTGAAGTTCGTCGATGCTCCCTGCCCGCCGGAACTTTCCGGCGGCACGACCGTCACCGCCGGGCAGACGCCCGACGCGCCGGGCACCGTGGGCGGCCTCAGCCCGGCCAACTGCGACATTTCCGGCAGCCGCCTGCCGGGCGTCTCGAAGTGGGCGTTCTCCTATGGCGCCGAGGTCAACCTGCCGGTCAACCTTCTCAATAAGGATGGCCAGGTCTACCTGGGCTGGGACGGCAATTACCGCTCGAACTTCTCTTCGAACGCATCCCCGTCGATCTACACCTGGGTCAAGGGATACGGGTTGAACAACCTGCGTCTCGGCTTCCGGGGCGAAGGGGTCGACGTCTACGGCTGGGTCCGCAACGTTTTCGACGTGAACTACTTCGAACTGCTGCAGGTTGGACCAAGCAACACCGGCCTGATTGCCGGCCAGCCGGGCGATCCCCGGACCTGGGGCGGCACGATCAAGTTCAATTTCTAATCGGCGGCATCCCGGCCTGCGCTTCATGCTCAAGCCGGGATGCTTCCCATGGCCTCAAGCGGTGGCCGGCCCTACGCCGTGCTCCCGCTCCAGCCGGGTAACGGCCTTGAGAATATAGGCCGAAACCACGATCATCATCACGAAGAACAGCGAGAATTCGATCCAGTAATTGAGCAGCCCGCTGCGCGAGAACGGCCCGGAATAGACCAGAGGCATCATGGTTTCCGCAACAAAGCTGGCGCCCACGAACATCGTGAACCATGCCGCCCATTTCGGGAACAGCGGCTGTTCACGCCGATCCGACAGGAAGCAAACGCCCAGGGCGAGCGTCTGCAATGTGGTCAGCGAATAGGCCATGTCGAAGAAGAACCAGCCGAAATCGTAGAAAATCTGCAGCGTTTGCGGTTCCATCACTTCCGGCCGATAGGCGACGGTCAGCCAGATCGAGCAGGGCACCACGAAAACGATCGTGGTGAAACCGGCGCCCCACAGCTGGAGAGTGGACAATATGTCGTTGTCGCGCTCAACCGCCTGCATCACCTTGCTGATGGCGACGCCCCAGGTGAAATAAAGCACCGATACCGGCAATTGCAGGATCATGCCGATCCGGATCTGCAGGGCGTTTTCCCTGATTTGCGCGGCAAATTCCTCCGCATTCAGTTCAGGCGAATAAGGCGGGATATTCTTGCCAAGAACACCCCAGAACAGGATCGTCGCGACGAGAAGTATCGGCCCTGACCAGGCAAGGGCTTTCACATAACGATATGGATTCATGACATTCCCCTCCACTGCGAGCCATTGAAGGCTCTTTTACGTATTATGACAACGTGACTTAAATAGCGGCGATTTGCGCGATTGAGAATTGATTGCTTTGATGGCCCCAACGGAACCGGGGGAATGGACCGGCGTTGGACAAGCGCGGGAGAGGATGGGAGTGCAACTGAAAGGACCGAACAATGTCCCGATCCCTTGTTTTCGTGCCCCTAGCGCTCGCCATGAGCATGACCCTGCCATTGCTGCCCGCCCAGGCCCAGTCCCAGGCACAGGCCGATGCGGATTCAAGAGCGGCAATTACCGTTCTGGCGCCGCGTGCTCGCACCACGGAACGCAGCGGGACGACTGGCGCCCCGATCCAGACGCTTACCGCGCAATCGATCGTCTATGTCGATGATCTCGATCTGCGCACTCCGGCCGGCCGGGCGGAGATGAAGAACCGCATCGAGGTCGCGGCCAAGGATGCCTGCTCCTGGCTGGATGAAGTCTATCCGATGGCTGAACCGCAAGGCACCGGGCAATGCACCGCAGAAGCAGTCAAGCGGACCCAGGATCAGGTGAATACGATGCTGGCCAGCTATGGCGGCTAATGGCTGACCGAATATCGATTGCTTTCACGAGAGGCTGGGAGGGTTGAGACTCTCCCGGCCTGATCATTCTGACGCCTCGCCAATCGGAACGGCATAGCTGGTCTGAAGCGTTCCAATATCCAGGGCTGGCGAAATATCCACCTTACCGGCCTGGATGGCGGCGGAGAGTGCTTCGGACACCGCCTTCAGCGCGGCCGGCGTCTCTCCCTCGATTTCGTAGATAGCCAGATAAGAGCATGGATTGTTCGGCGCTCCGGTCGCGGATCCGACATCCTTGCTCAACTGGTAGCGCGTGGCTTTCACGATGCCAGGGACATTCCCCACGACATCGGTGATGTGCTTCTCCGTATACCAGCGGTTATATTCGTCTTCCTGCTCCGGACTGGCCGGATTGGAAAACACCACCATCACCGATCTGGGCATCGCAAACTCCCTTCCTGCCTATTTATCGTCTCAGGCTCCGTAATGACGGGCGCGTTCCAGCAGCGCCTTTGCCGCCTCGACATGCATCGCTTCGATCATTTCGCCTTCGAACCGCTCCGCCCCGCCGGTGGCCGCTTCCACCAGCCGCCGGGCGGCGGCCAGCGCTTCCTCGTCAGGGCCGAACACCCGATTGGCGATTTCGACCTGGCTGGGATGGATCAGCGTCTTGCCGTCGAAACCCAGCGCCTGCCCTTCCCGGCATTCCGCCTCGAAGCCTTCCGGATCGTCCAACTTGTTGTAAACGCCGTCGAATACCGCCTTTCCGGCCGCGCGAGCCGCGAGCACGACCGTCTGCAATGCGGTGGAGATCGTGGATCGCCCGGCGCCGGAAGGAATGCCGAGTTCGCGGCGCAGATCGTTGGTGCCGACGAAGAGCGCTGCGGTTCCGCTTTCCCCCGCGATCTCGCGCGCGGCAAACACCCCGGCCGGGCTTTCGATCATCGCGATTACCGGCTTCCCCGTGGCGGCGGCGACATCGGCAACCTGCCCCGGCAGTTCGACCTTGGGCAGGATCAGGTAATCGGCCGCAATCGCCCGTGCCACGGCGATATCTTCGCCATGCCAGGAAGTTTCAGCGGTGTTGATGCGCAACGCCAGCAGCCTGTTGCCAAAGCCGCCTTCCGCCGCAGCCTCTATCGCCCCGGCCCGCGCATCCTGCTTGCGTTCGTCCGGCACCGCATCTTCCAGATCCAGCATCACCATGTCGCATTCCAGGCTGCGCGACTTGGCGATGGCCCGGGGATTGGACGCGGGCAGGAAAAGCAGGGAGCGGGCGTGACGGAGCAACATCGGCAAGGGTCCAAATATCGGCAAGGCGCGAAGGGCGGCAGATGAGCCGGTAAATGACTTCCCCCGGCAAAAAGGGCAAGCCGCACTCCGCAGGGAATTGCCTCTCAGACGATTTCGGCGCGAATCCTGCCCAGCCGCTCCACCTCGCCCGGGTCCGTCTCGAATCCGGCGGGCAGGCAGCAGGCGCGCGCGATGTCGATCGCTTCACGGGTGTGCGCAAGGATCGCGCGCATGGCCGCCCTTCCCGCATCGTTGCCGGGCAGCCCGGCCACCAATGCTCCGATCGCGCCATTCAGACCATCGCGAGCAGCGTCGAGTTGCACCGGGCCGGCCTTGCTGTCTTCCAGCAGAGCAGCCGCTTCCGCGATCGGGGAATCAAGACCGGCGTCCGCAACCTGCTGCTGAACCGCCTTGGCCATGCGCAGCGACACCTCCAGTTCGCGGCGGGCGATTTCGCCTTGCGCGGGCATCAGCGAGCGCGCCTGGTCAAGCGTCACCACCGAAAGCTTGAGCTGTTCGAGGGAAAGCCCGCCGCCCTGATCCGCCTGTGCGACCACATTGCGCAGCGCCGCGCCGACGACTTCAAGCTGGAGATCAATATCCGGAACCATCAGATCACCTCCTCAAGAGTGGCCGCAAGATGGCCCGCGATGCCGTTTCCGATCATGGAGAGCCAGGCAACCGTCACATCCTGATGGGTCTTGCCCAGCCGGGCCACCCGCCATGCGCTGGCCAGCATATGCACCGTCGACATGAAATCGTTGAGAACACGGAAATATTTGAGCCGGACCGGATCGACCGTCAGCCCGGACAGCTTCTCGTAAAGTTCGAACATTTCCTCGGCCGGGAGCAGCCCGCAGGCCAGGAAGGTCGTCCCATCCTCGGAATAATGGCCGAAATGCCCGCCGGTGGCCCAGCACAGATCCTGATGCCTGTCGCCCAGTACCGCCAGTTCCCAGTCCAGCCAGGCAGTGATCTTCTGGCTTTCCTCGGAATAGAGGAAGTTCCCGGCCCGGAAATCCCCATGCACCACGGACACATGGTCGAGCGGCACGGCATTTTCCACCAGCCAGCGATAGGCGACATCGACCAGCGGCAAGTCGCAGGGCCGGTCCTCTTCCCACACCCGCCGCCACCAGTTGAGCTGGCGCAGCATCGCATCCGTCGAGCCGGTTTCCACCTTGTCGAACGATGGCATCTGCGCGAGCTGGGCCTCGCTCGGCTTGTGAATCCGGGTCAATGCCTCGACGAATTGACGAGCCAGCACCGGCCGCAACTCAGGGCCGAAATTGGTGCCCACGCCCGACACTTTCGTGACCGGCGCCTTGCTCGGGCGGCTCACCCCCTCGACGAAGCCGTAAAGGATGGATGGATAGGGCAGATGCGATCCGTCCGGATCGATCCAGAAGCAAGGCGGCACGGGGATCACTCCATCCATCGCCTTGATCACTTCGAATTCGCGGCGGCGACTCGTCTCCACGATGGATTCCGGCGGCTGCATCCGCAGCGCCAGTGAATCCGTGCGCCGAGCGCCGCCATCAGGCCCGGTCCAATCCAGCTCGAATGCGATCTGGATCTTCGATGCACCGCCCTGCAGCCAGCGGGGATTGGAGATCGCGAAGTCCCCGCCATGCTCGCTGGCGATGAGCGAGCGGACACCTTCGACCACCTGGTCCAGCGAAAGCGGGGAATAGCCCGGCCCGGCGCGGGCCTTCATCTTGCGGGTGAGAACCCGGTCGATTTCCGCTTCGGTCGGAAAGCGGGCGCGAACGCTTTCGATGAATTCAGGAGTGGGCGCGCTACGTATATCGCTGATCTGGGCCAATGCTGCATCCTCACGTCGAGTCAGGCTCGCTCTGCGCCAATAACTGAGCAAGGGGAACCTCCGCGTCAATCGTAATTTTCCATCTGGTCAATTCAAGGCGGAGCAAATCCCGGCCTTCGAAAACACGGGTGCGCAATTTTCTTGCTTTTTTGTGCATCGCACACTAAATGCGCCCTCGAACGACCGGCGCGCGAACCTTGTTTCGCCGCAGTTCCGGGCAGCGTGAGGCCAGCGTTTCAACGTTGGCGTGCCCCAGCGCAGGTCGACAGTTTTAACCAAGCTTCCTTTTCATGCGGGGTCGCCATTCAGAACCCCCAGCGATGCGCCATGTCTGCGCAGTTCGCTCCATTGAGAGTATTTTCATGTCCTATTTTTCCGACCTTGGTCTGGCCGAGCCCATTTTGCGCGCGCTTGGTACCAAGGGCTATTCCGACCCTACCCCGATCCAGCGCCAGGCTATTCCGGCCTTGCTGGAAGGCCGCGACCTGCTGGGCATCGCCCAGACTGGCACCGGCAAGACCGCGGCGTTCTCGCTGCCCTCATTGCATCGCCTTGCCGCCGATCCGCAGCCGCGCAAGAATGCCGCTTGCCGCATGCTGGTTCTTTCCCCGACGCGGGAACTCGCTGCCCAGATCGCGGAAAACATGCGCGGCTATGCCAAGTACCTGAATCTTTCGGTGCAATGCATCTTCGGCGGCATTCCCGTGGGTAAGCAGGCCCGTGCCCTGGTGCCCGGCTGCGACGTGCTGGTGGCGACACCGGGCCGCCTGCTCGACCTTATCGATCAGCGCGCCCTGACCTTGCGGCATGTCGAGATCTTCGTGCTGGACGAAGCCGACCAGATGATGGACCTCGGCTTCATCGTGCCGCTGAAGCGCGTCGCCAACCTGCTTCCGAAAGAGCGGCAAAGCTTGTTCTTCTCGGCCACCATGCCCAAGGCGATTGCCGAATTGGGCAAGCAGTTCATCCACAATCCGGTGCGAGTGGAAGTGGCCCCGCAATCGACCACCGCGGAACGGGTGGATCAGTTCGCGACTTTCCTCAATCAGGCGGAAAAGCAGGCGCTCCTGACGATGAAGCTGCGCGCGGGATTGGCGGACCGATCGATCGATCGCGCGCTGGTCTTCACGCGCACCAAGCATGGCGCCGATCGTGTGGTGCGCCACCTTGCCACGGCAGGGGTGCAGGCCTCGGCGATACACGGCAACAAGAGCCAGGCGCAGCGCACGGCCGCGCTGGGCGGTTTCCGCAATGGCTCCACGCCGGTTCTGGTCGCGACCGACATCGCCGCACGCGGCATCGATGTCGCCGGGGTCAGCCATGTCTTCAATTTCGAGATGCCCAATGTCCCGGAGCAATATGTCCATCGCATCGGCCGCACCGCCCGCGCCGGCGCCGATGGCGTGGCGTTGAGCTTCGTTGCGCCGGACGAGAAGCCTTACCTGCGCGATATCGAGCGGCTGACCGGCGTCAAGCTGATGCCGATGCCCTTGCCCGAGGATTTCGCGAAGGAAGCCGCGCGCCTGCCCTTGCCCTCGCGCAAGCCGGCCGCAGCCGAACAGGGTGACCAGCGCCGCCCGCGCCAGGATCGCCGTCCCCGGCAGGATCAGCCTCGCGAACGGGCCTTGGGTGACGGACGGCACAACAGGAATGATCGTCGTCGCGACCGGCCCGAACATACGGAACGCACTGCAAGCGACCGGGGCCAGCCACGGCATGATCGTCAGGCGGAAGGCCAGCGCAGCCGCCATCCGCAGCCGGATAACCGGCAGCCGCGCCGGGACAATTCACATGCCGGTCAATCGCATGACCGCCAGCGCCGCAATGAAGGCGAGCGGGCGGAAGGCTTCCGCAACGAAGGCGCGCGACCCGATCAGCAGAGGCGCCGCTTCCGCCGCAAGCCGGGCGGTGGCGGGCAGCAGGCGCGGATCATTCGCGCCAACTGACGAGGGATAGAGCGGGCCACGCTCAGTTGTCCGGGCATTGCGGCTGCGTGACGATCTGGTCACGCGCCGCATGCACGCCGCATGCACCGGGCCGGGAAACACCTAGCGAGGGGCCATGCGGATGGCGCCATCGAGGCGCACGTCCTCGCCATTGAAATAGCCCGTCTCGATCATGGTCAGGGCTAGGGCGGCATATTCGTCAGGCCGGCCGAACCGCTTCGGGAAGGGAACCGAGGCGGCCAGGGCTTCCTTCACATTGTCCGGCGCGCCCATCATCAGCGGCGTATCGAAGATCCCGGGCAGGATGGTGTTGACCCTTATGCCTTCCCCCATCAGGTCGCGCGCGATCGGCAATGTCATGCCGACGATGCCGCCCTTGGAAGCGGAATAGGCAGCCTGGCCCATCTGCCCATCCTCGGCGGCGACGGAAGCGGTCATCACCATTGCGCCGCGTTCGCCATCCTCGCCCGGTTCGAGCGTGAGCATGCCCGCAGCCGACTTGGCCACACAGCGGAAGGTCCCGACCAGATTGACCTGAATCACCTTGTCGAAGACATCGAGCGGGAAATGGCTGATCGAACCGTCCTTGCGCGAGCGGCTTGCCGTCTTGCCCGGATTGCCGATACCGGCGCAGCAAACCAGCACGCTTTCCTGGCCATGCGCCGCGCGCGCCCTGGCGAAGGCTGCATCCACCGACTGCTCATTGGTGACATCGACCTGGCAGAAGGTTCCGCCGATTTCGCGGGCAAGGGCCTCCCCCAGTTCCGCATTGAGGTCGAACAAGGCGACCTTCGCGCCCTTCGCCGCAAGTGCGCGCGCGGTGGCCGCACCCAGCCCGGAGGCTCCGCCAGTCACAACCGCGGCAACCTTATCGCTGATCTTCATCCATCTCTCCTTACCGGCCCGCTCCGGCGCGGCCCGTTAGCTCAAATCCTGCGCTAGTGCTTTAGTGCCGCGCAAGCGCACCGCAAGATACTTGCTGCGCGCAACTTGCTCGTCCTTGCCCAGATTCGGAGAGGATGAACAGGCTTTCCACGGTCTTGCCCGCGTGATGACACGAATTGCAAAAGACGACGACAATCGGGGAACACCTCAGCGCGTCAACGCGTCGGCAATCTCCCGGATCGACGCATAAAGCGCATCCAGATCGGCGTCCTCGATACAGTAGGGCGGCATCACATAGACGGTGTTGCCCAGCGGGCGCAGCAGGACATTCGCCTGCCGGAAATGCGCCATCAGGTGCGGCCCGAGATCGGAAAGATAGGCGGCATCGCCACTACCCAGTTCCATCGCGGTGATCGTACCGCAGCGACGGGGATTGGCGATGGCCGGATGGCCGGACAGGCTGGTGAGCCTCTCCTCCTGACGCAGCGAAAGGGTCGCGATCCGCTCCGCGACCGGCTCCTCCCGCCAGATCGCCAGATTGGCGTTCGCGGCCGCGCAAGCGATCGGATTGGCGGTATAGCTGGACGAATGGAAGAATGTGCGCGACCGGTCGGCCGAATAATGCGCCTCCCAGATCGCTTCGCTCGCCATGGTCACCGCCAACGGCACAGCGCCGCCCGTCAGCCCCTTCGACAGGCACAGCAGATCGGGCACGACGCCGGCCTGTTCGCAGGCCAGCAAAGTGCCGGTGCGGCCCCAGCCGGTCATCACTTCATCGGCAATGAACAGCGTATCGTAAGTCGCGCAAATCCGGCGCATTTCCGCCAGGACTTCAGGAGGATAGACCAGCATCCCGCCGGCCCCCAGCACCAGCGGCTCGACGATGAAGGCAGCCGCGCCCGCGGCGCATTCCCGCTCCAGCGCATCGTAGGTGGCCTGCGGCTCCGAAGGGAACGGAACGCGCCCCACATCGAACAGAAGCGGGGCATAAGCGGCGTTGAACACACCCCGGGCGCCGACCGACATCGCCCCTATCGTGTCCCCATGATAGGAATGCTCCATCACCACGATCCGGTGGCGCGCTTCCCCCCGGTTCGCCCAGAAGCCGAGCGCCATCTTCAACGCGACCTCGACCGAGGTCGAACCGGAATCCGAGAAGAAGACCCGGGTCAGTTCGTCCGGCATGATCTCGCGCAGGCCCCGCGCCAGCGCTTCGGCCGGCTCGTGCGTCCAGCCCGCAAAGATGATCTGGTCTAGCTTCCGGGCCTGCTCCGCAATCGCCGCCATGATGCGCGGATGGCAATGGCCATGCGTCGTCACCCACCACGACGAGATGCCGTCCACGATGCGGCGTCCGTCCTGCGTATAGAGCGCCGCGCCCTCCGCCCGGGAAACCAGCGGGATGGGCTCGCCCAGCCCATGCTGGGTAAAAGGATGCCAGATCGGGGACTCGCTCACAGGAAGTCTTCCCTCCTGAACGAACCGGCAAAGGCTTGCGCGAGCGATCTGGCATCCGGCTCCGGCAGCCAGGGCAACCGCCCCAGCCGCTTCACCTGGCCGATGCGACAGATCGTCGCCTCGCTATCCTCCACCGTCTCCCCGGCGAAGGCGATCCCATGGACCGTGACCCCACGCGCCCGCAACGCCGCGATGGTCAGCAGGGAATGATTGATCGTGCCGAGCACGGTGCGGGCCACGACGATGGCCGGCAGGCCCCAGCGGGCGAACAGGTCGGCCATCAGCAGATCGTCGCGCAGGGGCACCAGCACGCCCCCGGCCCCTTCCACCACCAGCGGCCGCTGGGCTGGCAAGGCCAGGGTGGCCGGGTCTATCGCAATGCCGTCGATCTCCGCCGCCCGATGCGGGGAGCATGGGGTGGTCAGCCGATAGGCTTCCGGCAGAATGCGTCCCCTGCCCAACCCCGATAAATCAGCAACCCTGTCCGCATCGCCGCCACCCTCGAGCCCGGCTTGAACCGGCTTCCAGTACCAGCCGTCGAGGAATCCGGCGAGCCCGGCGGCGAACACCGTCTTGCCGACATCGGTGTCGGTTCCGGTGACGACAAATCCCGTCAACGCAGCACCCCGGCCAGCATTTGCGCCAGCGCATCGACATCCGAGGGCGTGGCGTTCAGCGTAAGCGACAGGCGCAGCCGCGAGGTGCCCGTGGGCACCGTGGGCGGGCGGATGCCGCGTATGTCGAAGCCCGCCTCCTGCATCGCGGCGGCGGCCCGCATGGTGCGGTCATCATCGCCCAGGATGATCGGGATGATCTGCGATCCGGTTGGCTCGACCCCAAGCGGCGCCAGCGCCTGCCCGGCATGGCGGATCAGGGCGAACAGGCTTTCCCGCCGCTCCGGCTCATCCGCGCAGATCCGCAGCGCCTCCCGCACCCCGGCGGCCAGCAGGGGCGATGGCGCGGTCGAAAAGATGAACCCACGTCCGCGATTGACCAGGAAATCAGCCACGACGCGGGGGCCGCAGACCAGCGCGCCTTCGCAGCCCAGCGCCTTGCCGCAGGTGCGCATGGCGATCACGTTCTCGCGCCCGTCGAGATCGGCGGCAAGCCCGCGCCCGTCCGGGCCGAACACGCCGGTGGCATGGGCCTCGTCGATGATGAGGATGGCGTCATGGGCATCGGCCAGCGCGGCAAGCTCGGCCAGCGGCGCCCGGTCGCCGTCCATCGAATAGAGACTTTCGACGACTATCCAGATGCGCCCCTTGCCGCCTTTTTCCCGCCAGCGGGCGATAGCATCGGCGAAGCTGTCCGGGTCATTGTGCCGCGCCCCGGCCCGGTCGGCGCGGGACAGGCGCATCCCCTCATGCGCGCTGGCATGGATCAGGCGATCATAGAGGATCAGGTCGCCGCGCTGGGGCAAGGCGGAAAGCAGGGCGCTGTTGGCGCCATAGCCATTGGCGAAGAACAGTGCGCTTTCGCAGCGGAAAAAGCGCGCGGCATCCTCTTCCAGCGCCACATGCTCCTCCGCATTGCCGCGCAGCAGGCGCGAGCCGCCCGACCCCACGGGAACGCCGCGTTGCATCGCTTCGGCAATGGCCTGCTTGAGGCGGGGCGCGTCCGCCAGCCCCAGATAATCGTTCGACGCGAAGTCTATGCCTTCCCTCGCCCTGAGCGAGCGCAGCCGGGCACGCTCGGCAAGATCGGCAAGATCGGCCGCATGTCCGGCAAAGAGGGAAATGTCATCGCCCTGCATGGCAAGCGCCATGCCGCAAGCGGCGCGATCCTACAACCGCCCTACAGCCGCCGCATCCAATATTGCAGGCGCTTGGGGCTTTCCTCGGCTTCGCCATGCTCCTTCCAGGAAAGCTCTGTGACGAGGCCCTTCACCGGCTCATAGCCCCGCTTTCTCCAGAAATCGTCGGGCGGCCGGTAATCCGCCGGGCAAGCGGGATCGTTCCTGGGGCGAACCACCGTCGCGAATGCGGCGGTTTCCGCCCCGGCGCGGCGGGCCGCCGCCTCGCGATGGTCGAAGAAGGCATGGCCGATGCCCCTGCCGCGATATTCCGGCAGAAGCGCGCTTTCCCCGAAATAGAACAGCTTGGAAGTATCCAGCCCATGCCGGGTGAAAGGCTCGCGAATATCGGCTTTCTGCGCCCACATCGGGGAGGCGGTGGCGGCGCCGACCAGCTTGCCATCATCATAGACGCAGACCAGGGTGGCATCGGGCGCGGTGGCGAACTCCTTGAAATACTTGAACTCATAGGCGAGATCGCCATCGTAGAGATAAGGATATTCTGCGAACACCGCGATCCGCAGATTGGCGAGCGCCGACAGCGAGGCCGCGATTTCGCTCCCGGTGAGCAAACGCACCTTCAAATCGCCCAATACGATGTTTTCAGCCACCCAGTCACTCATTGCCACATACCCATGTTCTGGCCTATAGGAAGCGCAGAGCGCCCTGGCACAGTGCGACTGGCTCTTTTGTCACGAGCCTGTCGTCAGCCGGGGCGATGTGTTTTCAGGCATTAACTGCCTCGGCAAGGAAGCGTTCCCATGAACCGTCGCCGCCAGATCTACGAAGGCAAGGCAAAGATCCTCTATGAAGGGCCGGAGCCTGGCACCCTGATCCAGTATTTCAAGGACGATGCCACGGCCTTCAACGCGCAGAAGAAAGGCACGATCAACGGCAAGGGCGTGATAAACAACCGTATTTCGGAGCATGTCTTCACGCGGCTTTCACATATCGGCATCCCCACCCATTTCATCCGCCGGCTCAACATGCGCGAGCAGCTGGTGCGCCAGTGCGAAATCATCCCGATCGAGGTGGTGGTGCGCAATATCGCCGCCGGCTCCCTGTCGAAGCGGCTGGGGATCGAGGAAGGGGAGCCTCTGCCCCACACCCTGATCGAATATTACTACAAGGACGACGCGCTGGGCGATCCGCTGATCGCGGAAGAACATATCGCCTGCTTCGGCTGGGCGACGAACGAGGAGATGCAGGACATCTCCTCCATGGCGATCCGCATCAACGATTTCATGTCGGGCATGTTCGCCGCGATCAATATCCGCCTGATCGATTTCAAGCTGGAATTCGGCCGCATCTGGGACGGCGATTACAGCCGCGTGATCCTGGCCGACGAAATCAGCCCGGACGGCTGCCGCCTGTGGGACATGCTCACCGGCGAAAAGCTGGACAAGGATCGCTTCCGCCGCGATCTCGGCGGGGAGGAAGAAGCCTATCAGGAAGTCGCGCGGCGGCTGGGCTTGCTCCAGGACGACGGCACCCCGGGCGAAGTGTTCGACATCAACATCCACCGCAAGCTGCGCAGCAAGAAGTAAGCGCCCGGATTCAGATGCAATAGCGCACCACCGGGCCGCCCAATGCGGCCCGGACCGGGCGCGGCGGCAGCGCATCGCCGTCGATCTGCACCGGCAGCGCGCGGTTGCCCAGTTCCACGGAGCGCACGCTCCAGCTTCTCGTCAGGCCCAGCCTGTCCGTCGGCAAGCCCGCCATCACCGCCAGCGCCACGCCCGCGCAGCGCAGCCGGCCCGCGCGCGGCAGGGTAATCAGCTCGAAACTGTCGGCATCGACCCGCGCCCGCGGCGAGAGCACGAACGGCCCGGCATAGAACCGCCCGCGCGACAGGAATGCGGCCTCGGCGCGAGTGTCGATGGCGCCCCCATCGGCCAGCCCGGCGGCGATGTCGAAACTCTGCCGCGGCCAGTTCCTCAGCAGCTTCAGGCCCGACAGCAGATAGGCATAACGCCCGATCCGCGCCTTGAGGCCCGGCGAGAGATTGGCCACCACCATGCTGTCCGGCCCGACGCTGAGGCACGCCATCACCGGCACTCCTTCGAAGTCGAGCAGAGGCGAACGGACCCAGCTATCCGCGCCGCGCGCCCAGGCCCGAACCACCTGTTGCGCAAACCGCCCCGGATCGCCGGCATATCCCAGCTCGCGCGCAATGAGATTCACGGTTCCCGCCGGATAGATGCACAAGGGCACCTGCCCGGCCCGCTTGCCAAGCGCCCGCGCCACCATCTGCAAGGTGCCGTCGCCGCCATGGACGCAGACCAGGCGCGCATCGTCCGGCACGGCCACGCCATCCGGGCGCGTCATGGCCAGGCGCGGCTGGAAACCGAGGGCGGCGAAGGCATCGGCCATGGCATCCAGCCGCTTCTGGCGGAAATGGCCCGAAGCCGGGTTGTAGACGATGTCGAGCATCATGGGCGGCGCACGCCCGCCTGGCCCGGCCCAGGCGGAACGCCGGCGCACAGGAATGCAGCTCGATCCATCAATTCCCTTCCGGCCATCCGTTTCCCTTCCCGAAGGAGCGGAAATTAGCCGGAACAGATTGAGATTTGGCAAATAGCCGGGCGATGTCATGCAACCGACCCGGTTGCCACGCCCGGCGGCTTGCGGCAGTTAGCCAGCGATGCGCCTTCATACCCTTCTCCCCGCCCTGCTCCTGATCCTGCCGGCCTGCGCCCAGACGGGCGGAGCGCTCGATTCCGCCGCCACGCCGGTCGTCGAAGCCGCGCCTGCGCCGGATTGGGCTTTCCAGGCAAGCGACGTGCCGGTCGATCCGGCCTATCGCTTCGGCAAGCTCGATAACGGCATGCGCTACGCGATCCGCCGCAATACGACGCCTGCGGGAACGGTGGCGGTGCGGATGGAGGTCGGCAGCGGATCGCTGTCCGAAACGGATGCGGAGCGCGGCTACGCCCATTTCGTGGAGCATATGGCCTTCAACGGCTCCACCAATGTGCCCGAGGGCGAAATGGTGAAGCTGCTGGAACGCGAAGGCCTGGCCTTCGGCGCGGACACCAATGCCTATACCAGCTTCCAGCAGACCCATTACCGGCTCGATCTTCCGCGAAACACCCCCGCCTTGCTGGACACCGCCCTGATGATCATGCGCGAAACCGCAGGCGAGTTGACCTTTTCGGAAGAGGCGGTGGCGCGCGAGCGCGGCGTGATCCTGGCGGAGAAGCGGGACCGGAATACCTACCGCTTGCGGGAGCTTGAGGATCAGCTCCGGTTTTCCGTGCCCGACGCGCGCTATGCCCATCGCCTGCCGATCGGCACGACCGAAGCGCTGCAGGCCGCGACCGGCCAGTCGCTGCGCGCCTTCTGGCAGCGGGAATATGTCCCGGCCAACACCACCGTGATCGTGGTGGGCGATTTCGATCCGGACAGCGCAGAGGCCGCGATCAAGGCCCGCTTCGCGGACTGGCGGGCCGCGCCGCCCCCGGCCAAGCCCGATCCCGGCCCGGTGGATTTCAAGCGCAAGGGGCTGACCGGCATCTATATCGACCCTGCCCTGTCGGAGCGCGTCACCGTTTCCCGGCATGGCAAGTGGCTGGACGAGAAGGACAGCATCGCCACCCGGCAAGGGCAGCTTTTGCGGCGGATCGGCTATGAGATCGTCAATCGCAGGCTCAAGCGGCTGGCGCGCCAGCCGGATGCCCCGTTCCGCGACGCGGGCTTCGGCACGGGCGACATCTTCAAGGTGGGGCGAACGACCAGCCTGATCGTGGATGCGGGCGATGGCGAATGGCGCAAGGGCCTGCTGGCCGCCACGCGCGAATATCGCCGGGCGATGGCGTTCGGCTTCACCGAGGCCGAAGTGGCGGAACAGATCATCGCGATCCGCACCGCGACGCAGGATGCCGCGGCGGGCGCCGATACGCGCTCTCACGATACCTACGTCTCGCAAGTGCTGGACCTGCTGCGCGATGACAAGGTTCCGGCCACCCCGCAGAATGCACTGGAGCGTTTCGAGAAATTCGCGCCCGCCATCACCCCCCAGTCGGTCTTCTCCGCCCTTAAGGAAGAAGCCGTGGCCCTCAAGGACCCGCTCATCCGGTTCCAGGGGCGGGTCGCGGTCGCCGGGGGCGAGGATACCCTGCGCGCGGCCTGGAACGAGGCCATGGCGGAACGGCTGGAAAAGGGCGATGCCGCCGCCGCCGGCCAGTTCGGCTATACCGATTTCGGCGCGCCCGGCGCGGTGGTGTCCGATACCAGCCGCACCGATCTCGGCATCCGCCTGATCCGTTTCGCCAATGGGGTGCGACTGAACCTGAAGCGGACCGATCTGGAGAAGGACCGGGTGCGGGTCAGCGTCAATGTGGACGGCGGCCAGATGCTGGAAACGGCGCAGAATCCGCTGGCGACCGACATGGTGTCCTCCCTGCCGTCGGGCGGCCTCGGCAAGCACAGCGAGGACGAACTGGCGACGATCCTGGCCGGACGCAGCGTGGGCCTTTCGATCCAGGACGCGGACCGCAGCTTCGTCATGACCGCGCGGACCACCCCCCGGGATCTCGAACTGCAACTGCAATTGCTGGCGGCCGCGCTGACCGACCCCGGCTATCGCCTTGAGGGGGAACAGCGTTACCGGCGTGGGATCTCGAACTATTTCGCCCGGAAGGATGCCACCCCGGCATCCGCGCTTTCCGCCGCGATCGGCGGCATCCTGTCCGGCAACGACCCGCGCTTCACCCTGCAATCCGAAGAAAGCTATCGCAGCCTGACTTTCGAGAAGCTGCGCAACGACATCTCCGACCGCCTCGCGCATGGCGCCATCGAACTGGCCGTGGTGGGAGATTTCGACGAGCAGGCGATCATCGCGACGGTGGCGAAGACCTTCGGCGCATTGCCGCCGCGCGAGCCGGATTTCCGGCCCTATGAAGACCTGCGCGACCGGCCCTTCACGGCGGATCGGTCACCCCACGCCATCGACCATACCGGCGAAAGCGATCAGGCCGCGCTGCGCCTGGTCTGGCCGACCCGCGACGACAGCGATCCGGTGGAAGCGCTGAAGCTGGCGCTGCTCGAACGGGTGGTCCGGCTGGAACTGACCGACACGCTGCGCGAAAAGCTGGGCAAGGCCTATTCCCCCAGCGCCTCCAGCGATCTGTCGCGCACCTGGCGCGGCTACGGCACTTTCACCATCGCCGTGTCGGTGGATGTCGCGGAGGTGGCGGCCACCCGCGCCGCCATTGCCGAAACCCTTGCCGAATTGCGCGACCGGCCGCTGGACGACGACATCCTGCAGCGCGCGCGCCAACCGATGCTGGAGAGCTTCGACAACGCCTTGAAGAACAATGGCGGCTGGATGGCGCTGGTGGAACACGCGCAGAGCGAGCCTGACCGGATCGATCGCTTCCTGGCCGGAAAGGCGCGGCTGGTGGCCATTTCGGCGGCGGATATTCAGGCGGTCGCGCGCCGGTATCTGACCGCCGGGGATGGGGTGGAGGTGCTGGCCGTTCCACGGGCCAGGCCCGCCGGATAGGCCGCGCCGAGGGCGCGCTCAAAGGCACCGAGCGCGCTCCTGACACTCCCATCCGCGCGCATCCCCCAGTGGGATGCGGCGGGCCGGGCATGGCGAGCGACAATGCATCGATCTATTTAGTGTAACGTTATATCATTCTGCCGTAAGGGATGCCCCCACCTCACATTGATTCGGATAGCCCATGCGCCGCCTGCTCGCCTCCTGCGCCCTTGCCGCCATGATCGTATCAGGCCCCGCGCTCGCGCAGGACCAGCCCGCTGGCCAGCCCCGGCCGGGCCATGATCGCGATCGCCACGACCATGAAACGGACATCGTCGTCACCGGGATCCGCAAGCCGGTCGGCGACGCGCTGGGCGGAGTGTCGATTCTCGACGGCGCCGATCTGGCCCAGCAACTCCGCCCCAGCATCGGAGAGACCCTGGCCAAACAACCGGGCGTGAGCGCCACCAGCTTCGGCCCGACTGCTTCCCGCCCGATCCTGCGCGGGTTGGGCGGGGATCGCATCCGGCTTCTCACCGACGGGATCGGCAGCCTCGATCTGTCGTCATCGAGCGCCGACCATGCGGTCGCCATCAACCCCCTGACCGCCGAACGGATCGAAATCCTGCGCGGGCCGGCGGCGCTGCTGTTCGGTTCCTCGGCCATCGGCGGGGTAATCAATGTGATCGACCGGCGCATTCCCCGGCACGAACCCGAGGCCCCGCTTCATGCGGACGCCATGCTGGGCTACGCCAGCGCGGCGAATGAACGATCCGCCAATCTGGCGGTCGACGTTCCGCTGGGATCGGGCTTCGTTCTCCATGGCGACGGCAATTGGAGCAAGAGCGGGAAGCTGGAAACCGGCGGCCATCTCCTGTCCCGGCCCTTGCGGGAAATCGCCGCCGCCAGCCCCGATTCCGAAATCCGCGAGCTGGCGGAACTGAAAGGGAAATTGCCGAACAGCGCGGCCGAGGCGGACGAGATTTCCGGCGGCCTCGCCTACGCCCGCGACGGGATCAATGCCGGTTTCGCGATCACCCGGCACACCGCGACCTATGGCGTTCCCATCCGCTTCTCGCTGGAGCCGGGGGTGGAAGCGGAAGCGCCGACCATCGACCTCAGGCAAACCCGCTATGACGGGCGGATCGAAGTCCCCGTGGGTGGCTTTCTGGAAAGCGTGAAGCTGCGCGGCGGCTATTCGCGCTATCGCCACGATGAAATCGAGGAAGACGGGGAAATCGGCACCAGCTTCTTCACGCGCGGGGGCGAATTGCGCGCCGAAGCCGTCCAGGCGGATCGAAACGGCTGGGGCGGAACCAGCGGGCTGCAATATGTCGAGAAATCGGTGCGGATCGACGGCGAGGAGAAATTCCTTCCGGACTCGCGCCTGCGCCAGACCGGGCTGTTCACCCTGCAGAGCCTCGCCAGCGGCCCATGGCGCTTCGAAGCCGGGTTGCGCTACGAGCACTCGAAATTGACGGCCGATGCGGATGAGGCGCTGGCCAGCCCGGCCTATTCGCGCAGCTTCGATAGCTGGTCGGCTTCCGTGGGCGCGCTGTTGGAATTTTCGCCCGGCTGGAAGGCCGGCCTGAACCTCGCCCGTTCCGCCCGCGCCCCGGCAATCGACGAATTGTTCGCCAGCGGGCCGCATGCCGGGACGCAAGCCTTTGAAATCGGGGACCCGAATCTCGATTCCGAAAAGAGCATCGGCCTGGAAGCGACGCTGCGCCACAGCAGCGGCCCGCTGAACCTCACGCTCTCCGGCTTCTATTCCCGCTTCACCGATTTCATCTATCTCGCCCCGACCGGCGAAGTGGAAGACGAATTGCCGGTCTATGAATATCGCCAGGGCAGATCGCGCTATTACGGCTTCGAGGCCGAACTGGAAGCACGCCTGCCGCAAGCCTTCGGCATCGAATGGCGGCTCGGCGCGCAGGCGGACATGGTGCGCGCGACGATCCGGGATTATGGCCCCGCGCCACAGACCCCGCCGTTTCGCCTGCTCGGCCGCCTGCAGGGCGCCACCGGGCCGTTCGACGGCGCAATCGAGGTGGAACACGCATTCCGCCAGTCCCGCACCGGACCCAATGAAACCCCGACATCGGCCTATACCCTCGTCAATGCGTCGCTGGAATGGCACCCGATCACCGGCGACCACGCGCTCACGCTCGGCCTGTCCGCGAACAATCTGTTCGATGTCGTCGCCCGGCGTCACGCCAGCCTGCTGAAGGACTATGCGCCACTGGCGGGCCGCGACATCCGCCTGACCCTGAGCGCCGCCTATTGATATGGCATGGCCCTGGGCCTTGCTCCGCGGGCGATTGCGCTGCATAGGCGTGGGCCGAATCCCCTACCCCTTGCGAAAGGCCAGCCGATGAAGGTTCGCGTCCATGTCAGCCTCAAGAACGGGGTGCTCGACCCGCAGGGCCGCGCCATCCATCATGCGCTGGAAGGACTGGGTTTTTCCGGCGTTCAGGATGTGCGCGCAGGCCGCCTGATCGAGCTGGACATCGACGACAGCGTGAGCGATGCGGCGCTGGACGACATGTGCCGCAAGCTCCTCGCCAATATGGTCATCGAAAACTACCGGATCGAGAAGGTGGCCGCATGAGCGGATTTCGCGCCGCCGTCGTCACCTTTCCCGGCTCGAATTGCGACCGGGATCTGGCGGTTGCGCTGGAAAAAGTCTCCGGCAACCCCACCCTGCGGGTCTGGCATGGCGACGCCGAACTGCCGGACCGGCTCGATTTCATCGGGCTGCCGGGCGGCTTTTCCTATGGCGATTATCTGCGCTGCGGGGCGATCGCGTCCCGCTCGCCCGTCATGCAGGCGGTCATCGCGGCGGCCGGGCGCGGCGTTCCGGTGCTCGGGATCTGCAATGGCTTTCAGGTGCTCACGGAAAGCGGGCTGCTGCCGGGCGCGCTGATGCGCAACGCCGGCATCAGCTTCGTATGCCGCACGGTGCCGCTGATCGTCGAGAACGACAGCTCGCTGTTCACCACGGGCTATGACAAGGGGCAGCGGATCGCCATTCCGGTGGCCCATCACGACGGCAATTATTTCGCCGACGACGAAACGCTGGACCGGCTGGAAGGCGAAGGCCGGGTCGCGTTCCGCTATGGCGAGGATTGCAACGGCTCCGCGCGGGACATTGCCGGGGTGCTGAATGCCACGGGCAATGTGCTGGGCATGATGCCCCATCCCGAGCGCGCGCTGGAAGCGGCGCATGGCAGCGCCGATGGCCGGGTGCTGTTCGAAAGCGTGGTCAGGCAGTTCGTCGACGCCTGATTGCGGGAAGGGGCGTTGCTGCGCCCCGCCCTCCTTCGTGCCGAGGCTCAGGCCGCGCCCTGCCGTGAAAACGCGGCGGAAATCGGGCTGCGGAACAGGCCCATTGCCTCCACCGCGGGCATCGGCCGGCCGAAATGGAACCCTTGTATCTTCCGGCAGCCCAGCTCGCGCACCATCAGCACTTCGGATTCCGTCTCGACCCCTTCGGCGGTGGTGGACATGTCGAGGCTGTCGGCCATCGCGACAACCGCGCGAATGATGGCCAGGCTTTCCCGGTTCCCCTGCGCCGCGCCCTGCACGAAGCTGCGGTCGACCTTGATGGTCGAGAAGCGCATCTTGCGCAGATAGCCGAGCGAGGAATAGCCGGTGCCGAAATCGTCGAGCGCCACCCCGCAGCCCAGCGCCATGATCTGCTCCAGCGTGGCGCGGGCGGTGATGTCGTCGCGCACGAAGATGCTCTCCGTCACCTCGATCTCGAGCCGGTGCGGCTCCAGCCCGCTGGTGGAAAGCGCATTGACGACGGTGGAGGAAAAATTCGGGTCCAGCAATTGCTCGCCCGACACATTGACCGCGACCTTCACGGAAGTGGGCCAGTTGCAGGCTTCGCGGCAGGCCTCGCGCAACACCCATTCCCCGATGCTGACGATCAGCCGCGTGTCCTCGGCCAGCGGGATGAACTTGGCCGGGCTGACCAGGCCATGTTCCGGGCTGTTCCAGCGCAGCAGCGCCTCGAAGCCCACGACCATTTCCCCCTGGGCATCGACGACCGGCTGGTAATTCAGCCCGAACTCTCCGCGATCCAGCGCGTGCCGCAAGGAAAGCTCCAGCCTGCGGCGTTCTTCCGCATCCGCGTGCAGCGAAGGCTCGAACACGAAATGGATGCCGCCGCCGTCATCCTTGGCGCGGTAGAGGGCCAGATCCGCATTGCGCATCAGGGTTTCGACGGTGGAGCCGTCTCGCGGCCCGATCGCCGATCCGACGCTGGAGCCGACATACAGCGTATGGTTCTCGACCTCATAGGGTTGCGACAGCCGCTGGATGACGGATCGCGCCACCATGTCCACCCGGTTGAGATCGGAAGCGTCGCGGATGACGATGCCGAACTCGTCGCCGCCGAGCCGTCCGCACAGCTCGTTTTCGGTCATCAGGCTTTTCAGGCGTTCCGACACCCGCGCCAACAACTGATCCCCCACGAGATGGCCCAGCGAATCATTGACCGCCTTGAAGCGATCGAGGTCGATCATCAGGAAGGCGCAGCGCGTCCGCCACTGATCGGCATAGCGCATGGCGTCGCCCAGCGCCTCCATCAGCATCCGCCGGTTGGGCAGCCCGGTCAGCGTATCGTAGCGGGCCAGCCAGGCGATCTTTTCGTTCGATTCACGCTGGGCGGTGACGTCCGAACCGACTCCCCGGAAGCCGATATAGCGCCCATCCTCATCCAGCTTGGGCGTGCCGGACAATTCCCACCAGCGCTCCTGCTTGCCGATGGTCACCTTGACGATCAGATTGGAAAAACTCTCGCGGCGCTTCAGCCGCTCCGCCAGATCGTGCAGGCTTGGCGGGAATTTGCCGGTTTCCCAGGCCTCGCCCGCGATCAGTTGCAGGAAGGGCATGCCGTCGATGTCGTCCGGGTCCTTGCCCAGCGCATAGGCGAAGCGCGGCGAAACCGACCGGACCCTGCGCGAGGTGTCGATCTGCCACAGCCAGTCGGCCTCGCTTTCCTCGAACTCGCGCAGCAGCAGCGAGACGACCGCGCTCTTTTCCGCCACGGCGGATTCGGCCATCCGGGCGGTCAGGTAGATTCGCGCCGAATACAGCGTGCCGATGACGATCAGTGCGGTGAACAGCCCGATCACCGCCGCGATCCCCAACGCACCTTGCCATGAAAAGGCGGCGGCCGAGGCAGCGCCGGTTATGGTGCAGAAGATGATCGGCCCGAGCGGTGTGGGGGAAAGCCAGATCGCTGCGCCCGCCGCCAGCATCGCCGTCAGCGTCCACAAGGCGATGTGGTCGGCCCCGCCGCTCGCGGACGGAAAGAACAGCATGGGCATGGACCAGACCACGGCAGCGACCACGGAGCCGACAATCTGCTCGCGCAATTCCTCGGAACCGACCCGGCGGCGATCCGCATCATCCAGCCGCCGGTCGATCCGGGCCGTGTAATAGAGGACGGCGGCCTGCACCGCGAGCCAGCCCAGCAGGGCGGACAGCGGCACATCGCCGAGGAACAGGCCGACAACCGCAAGCGCGGCGATTGCCTGAGCGGCCACGCGCCCGGGCATTACCTTCGCCAGATGGGCATATTGCAGCCCGCGCAGGCGCACCCAGCCCCCGCTCGCAGGGGTTTTCAGCCCCAGCAACGCCAATGCTGGAACGCTTTCGGGCAGACTCGGCAGATCGGAACGAATGTCGGTCACGCATCCGCGACTAACGGGCAAAGGTTAGGGAGCCGTAAAACCATCCCGGCAAAGCGCGAAGCCCGGGCAACGGGTTCGGCAAACCGCTCGACCCGGACGCCCTTCCGAAAAATAAATACCGAACGGATTACCGGGTTCTTCTATAAACTGCCGCCCAACTTCCTATCGTCGTGACAAATCTTTCGTCAACCGATGGATTTTTCAAACAAGAAGTGAGTTCATCTTTAATTATTTTAATATTTCTCGCTACATTAGCATAACCATTTCCATAGGAATTGGCCAGGGCATACCCCAGAAGATATTCCATGTTCATGGAGAACCTGGCCTTGGTTTCGATTTTCCGGTAAAAATCGAAGCCTAATTTCGCCATCTTTTCCCTGCCCGAAAAATCCCTGCCGCTGGAGACGGTTTTTGCCCCGTATCGCTGGACCACCGACCTGTATCGCTGGACCCATTCGTCCTTCCCGGCCCACTGAGTGGACAGGACGACCACATGCGCATCGCCCTTGAGATTACCGGAAATGATCTTGCGGAGAGGTTCTTCCTCGACCCAATGGAGCGCGCGCCCGACAAGCATATGATCCGCAATCTCGGGAAGCGGGAGCGGCTGCTTGTTAACGTCGGCTTCGTAATATGAGATTTTCTCGCTTCTCGGAGCATGGGCAAGCATTTCGGCGGAACCATCGACCGCGTGGACATGGCGGACATGGTCCTTGATCCCGTTGGCGACTTCTCCGCACCCGCAGCACAAGTCGAGCAAAACCGATCTTTCCGTCAGGGTAAGCGTATCTTTCAAGCCCTCGAAAACCGGCGCGAGATAGGGCGTGCGGAATCTGTAATAGCGGGCCTGCGCGGAATGGGCCGCGATCGGTTCAAAATTCCTGGCTGCGTCCAAGCTCATATCGAATGCCCCCCCAAACTTCCCTTATTCGACCGTAACCGACTTGGCGAGATTGCGGGGCTGGTCGACATCCGTGCCCTTGGCGCAGGCGGTGTGATAGGCCAGCAATTGCACCGGCACCGCATAGACCAGCGGCGCGATCAACGGATGGACCTTGGGCATTTCTATCGTGGCCAGGCAGCCCTCGCCTGCTTCGGCGATCCCCTCGCCATCGGAAATCAGCACGATCTTGCCGCCACGCGCGCGCACTTCCTGCATATTGCTGACGGTCTTCTCGAACAGCGGCCCCGAGGGCGCCAGAACGATGACCGGCACATCCTCGTCGATCAGCGCGATCGGCCCATGCTTCATTTCGCCCGCGGCGTATCCTTCCGCATGGATATAGCTGATTTCCTTAAGTTTCAGCGCGCCCTCTAGCGCCAGAGGATAATCGGGGCCGCGCCCGAGATAGAGCACATCGCGCGCGGGCGCGATGAGATGGGCCATGCCGGCAATATCCTCGTCATGCGCCAGCGCGGCATTGAGCGCCGCCGGCGCTTCAAGCAGATGGCGGACCACCTCGGTTTCCTCGGCCCGGTCCATCCGCCCCTTCTTCACCGCGAGATGCGCGGCCAGGGCGGCAAGCACCGCGAGCTGGCAGGTGAAAGCCTTGGTGGACGCCACCCCGATCTCCGGCCCGGCATGGGTGGGCAGCAGCAAGTCGGCCTCCCGCGCCATGGAACTGGTGGGCACATTGACCACCACGGCGATCTTCTGCCCCTCGGCCCTGGCGTGGCGCAGCGCGGCCAGCGTGTCGGCCGTCTCGCCGGATTGGGAGATGAACAGCGCCAGCCCCCCCTGCTCCAGCACGGGCTGGCGATAGCGGAACTCGCTCGCCACATCGATATCCACCGGAACGCGCGCGAATTGCTCGAACCAGTATTTCGCGACCAGCCCGGCATAATAGCTGGTTCCGCAGGCCACTATGGTGACGCGACGCACACCGGAAAGATCGAAATCCATCTGCGGCAGTGAGATGGATTGTTCGAGCTGGCGGATATAGCTGCGCAAGGTCTGCGCAACGACGATCGGCTGCTCGAAGATCTCCTTCTGCATGAAATGGCGGTAATTGCCTTTCTCGATCGCCGCTGCGGACACGCCCGACGTGGTGATCTCGCGCGTGACGGCATGGTTGTCCCTGTCGAAGATGCGGGCGCCATCGCGAGTAATCACGACCCAGTCGCCTTCTTCCAGATAGGATATCTTCTGGGTGAGCGGAGCCAGCGCCAGCGCATCCGAACCGAGATAGGTTTCGCCATCGCCATAGCCGACGACGAGCGGCGACCCCAGCCGCGCGCCGATCAACAGATTCGGATATTGCCGGAAGGCGATGGCCAGCGCGAAGGCGCCGCGCAGGCGTGGCAGAACCGCCTGCACTGCCTGCTCGGGGGTTTTCCCGGCTTCGATCTGCTCCGAAACGAGATGCGCCACCACTTCGCTGTCGGTTTCGCTTTCGAAATGGCGTCCCCGCGCTTCCAGCTCTTCGCGCAAGCCCTTGAAATTCTCGATGATCCCGTTGTGGACCAGCGCGACTTCCCGCGTGGCATGGGGATGCGCATTGTTCGCGGTGGGCGCGCCATGGGTAGCCCAGCGGGTATGGGCGATGCCCACATTACCGGGCGCGGGGTGCAGTTCGAGTTCGCCGACCAGATTCAGCAGCTTGCCTTCGGCACGGCGGCGCACCAGCGCACCCCCATCTATGGTGCAGACCCCCGCGCTGTCATAACCGCGATATTCCATGCGCCGCAGCCCATCGACCAGCCGGTCGGTGACAGCATGATTTCCGACGATGCCTATGATTCCGCACATGGGGGTTGAGTCCTACAAAATATATGGAACACGAATGCCTGGCATTTCCGCAGGGAAATCCTTGGTATTTCGTGTAATCAGGATGGCGCCGTTCACCTGCGCGGTTGCAAGGATATAGGCGTCCAGCAGTTTCATGCGGGAGCGATGACGGATATCGGCCGCTGCCTCGGCAATGCGGGCGTCCAGCTCGGCGATCTCGAAATTGCCGAGCGCCTGGCGAACGATATCGCGCGCATCGAGGGATTCACCGGCGAGCACTTCCGTCCATACGATGCGGCTCATCTTATGACGCCTGTAACGCCCCAGTTCCACAATCGCTTGCGGCTTCCGCTTGAGCCAGTCGATCACGATATTCGTGTCGAAGAAGGGATCGGCCACGGATCAGAGGTCTTCGTAAGGTCGGCGATCTTCGCGCATCGCCCGCTGGTATTCAACGCCGTCGGGAATATCCGCGCGGTCGGCCCACAAGCCGGCCCAGCGCTCGATCCAATCATTGTTATCCGCGTGCTGCACCAGATAGAGCTTCACCGCTTCGCGAATGACGGCCGCCCGCGAACGCTTGCTTCTTGCGACCAGCGCATCGAGCTTCTTGATGTCTTCATCGGGAATATCGACCAGCGTTCTCATGCGTCCATTTCCAATCTTCGCCAGTGCCGGCGGCGAACAAGTCAGGTTTAAGCAGAATGATATATTGATATCATATCACGATATCATCGTCAAACCTGCCGCTCTAAAAGGACAGATCGCTTATCTTTTTTCCGCCTTTTTCTTCTTCATCGCGTCGTGGAAACGATCCGCCCAGCCCGGCTTCACCAACTGCTCGGCCCGCACCATGCGCAATTCGCCATCGTCCACATCGCGGCTGACCGCGCTGCCGGCGGCGACGATGGCGTCCGCCCCGATCCGGACCGGCGCGATCAACGCGCTGTTCGAGCCGATGAAGGCGCGCTCGCCAATCACCGTCCTGTGCTTGAAATAGCCGTCGTAATTGCAGGTGATCGTGCCCGCCCCGATATTTGCCCCTGCCCCCACCTCGGCATCGCCAAGATAGGTCAGGTGATTGGCCTTGGCGCCCGGGCCGAGCACCGCCTGCTTCATTTCAACGAAATTTCCGATCTTCGCGCCTTCCCGCAGCACGGCCCCCGGGCGCAATCTGGCAAACGGCCCCACTTCCACGCCAGTGGAAAGGCTCGCCCCCTCCAGATGGCAGAAGGCATGGATCACGACGCCGTCCGCCACCGTCACCCCCGGCCCGAACACTACATTGGGTTCCACGGTCACGTCCCGGCCCAGCTCGGTATCCCATGAGAAGAACACCGTTTCGGGCGCGATCAGCGTGGCGCCATCAGCCATCGCCCGCGCGCGGCGGCGCGCCTGCCAGCGGCTTTCCGCCTCCGCCAGCTCGGACCGGCTGTTGATGCCCGCCACTTCATCCGGATCGTCCGTCACCACCACCGCGCAGGCCCGTCCATCCGCATTGGCGATGTTGACGATATCGACGAGGTAATATTCGCCCTGGGAGTTCCGGTTGTCGACGCGCGCCAGCAATCCGAACAGATCCGCCGCGCGCACCGCCATCAGCCCGGAATTGCAGAGCCGGCAGCCGCGTTCTTCCTCGGTGGCATCCTTGTGCTCGACCATCCGCAGGATGCGGTCGCCATCGGCGATGATCCGCCCATATTGCAGCGTATCCTCCGGCTCGAAGCCCAGCACCACCACCGCCGGCGCATCTTCCGCGTTCAGCCGGTCCAGCATGGCGCGCATCGTGGCGGCTTCGACAAAGGGCACATCGCCATAGAGGATGAGCACATCGCCAGCGAAAGCGCCCAAAGCGCCCTCCGCCTGCCGCACGGCATGGCCGGTCCCCAGCTGAGGGTCCTGCACCGCCAGTTCCGCGCGACCGCCAAGCTGCGCTTCGAGCTGGTCGCGCCCATCGCCGACCACCACGACCATGCGCTCCGGCGCCAGCTCGCCAACCGAGGCGAGCAGATGTTCGAGCATCGGGCGCCCCGCCACGGGATGCAGGACCTTGTGGCGCTGGCTCTTCATTCGGGTGCCCTTGCCCGCAGCAAGGATAATCGCGGCAACTGGTCTCATGTGACGAGGCCATGCCACCATTCTCTTGCGGTTTCCATAATCACGCGGCACTTGCCCACCGCATGACAGACTTTCCCTTTGCCGTGATCGGCTTCGACCTCGACGGAACCCTCGTCGATTCCTCCGCGGACATCGCCGCGGCAGCGAATCACGTGCTCACACTGGCGGGGCGCCCGAACCTGCCCGTGCCGGAACTGGCGGGCATGATCGGGAACGGCTCGCGCCTGTTGCTGGAGCGCGCATTCCGCCGCACCGGCGGCGAAGTGAGCCGGGACGAGATGCGGCCCTACGTCGATGCCTTCATGGATTTCTACGGCGCCAATCTGTGCATTCACACCAAGCCTTATCCGGGCTGCGTGGACGCGCTGGACGAGCTGGCGGAACTGGGCTGCACGCTTGCCGTGGTCACCAACAAGTTCGAAGCCTTCGCTTCGTCCCTGCTCGATCAGCTCGGTCTGCTCGGCAGGTTCGCAACGGTGATCGGCGGCGATACGCTGGGGCCGGGCCGCAGCAAGCCCGAGCCGGACCCAATCCACGAAATGATGACGCGCTGCGGCGGCGGGACGACCGCCTTCGTCGGCGACACCACCACCGATGTGCGGGCGACCACCGCCGCCGGCATCCCCTGCGTCGCGGTCAGCTTCGGCTTCAACGACCTGCCGCCGCATGAGCTTGGCGCCAAGGCGGTGATCGAGCATTTTAACGCGCTGATCCCGACTCTCCGGACGATCTGAACCGAATCGGGCGAAGGGCGCGCACCCTGTGCCCAAGGCGGGGACGATCAATGACGCCTCACGTCACGCGCCCCGCCGCCCGGCCAGCACGGTTGCCAGCCATCCGCAGCCATGCCATCGCGCGTTCCTTTCCCGCCACCGGAGCGCCGCAATGACAATCAGTTTCGCCGGAAGAGTTGCTATCGTAACGGGGGCCGGAGGCGGACTTGGCCGCGCCTATGCCCTCGAACTCGCGCGTCGTGGCGCGAAGGTGGTGGTCAATGACCTGGGCGGCGCCCGCGACGGCATCGGCGCTTCGGATGCGGCGGAACGGGTCGTCGCGGAAATTCTCTCCGAAGGCGGCGAGGCGATGGCGCATGGCGGCTCCGTCTCCGACTATGCGCAAATGCAGGACATGGTCGCGCAGGCGAAGGCCCGATGGGGCGGCGTCCATATCCTGATAAACAATGCGGGCATCCTGCGGGACAAGAGCTTCCTCAAGATGGCGCCCGAGGATTTCGAGATGGTGGTCAAGGTCCATCTGATCGGCGCCGCATTCGCCAGCAAGGCCTGCTGGGAAGTGATGCGGGAGCAAGGCTATGGCCGGATTCTGATGACGACCAGTTCGAGCGGCCTGTTCGGCAATTTCGGCCAGAGCAACTATGCGGCGGCCAAGGCCGGGCTGGTGGGCCTGGCCAAGACTCTCTACCTCGAAGGGGCGAGATACGACATCCGCGTCAATGCGATTGCGCCGCTGGCCGCCACGCGCATGACGGAAGACATCTATCCCGAACAGGTGCTCGAACAGTTCAAGCCGGAGAATGTGGTGCCCGCCGCCCTGTTCCTGGTGAGCGAGGATGCCCCGACCAACGCCATCGTCGGCGCGGCGGCGGGCGGATACCATGCGTCATGGATCAGCATGAACCAGCCGGTCATCCTTTCCGAAGCGGAACGCACCGTGGAAGGATTCGCCGCGAACTGGGACCGCATCTCGCGCCGCGAGAACATTCTGCTGCCGCAATCGGGGCCGGAGCAGGGAGAGCTTATCCTGGCCCAGATCGCCAGTGGCGGACAGGCAGGGCGATAGCGGGCGCTATCTTTCCACGACCTTGAGCAGGCGCCGCTCGATCGGCGCGAGCACCCCGAGCAGTTCGTGCCCGCGCTTCAGCACCTGCCCGGCTTCTCCGTAGAGCGTCCACATGCCCTGACGCCCGCGCAGGGCCGGCCGCTTCTCGATCCGGAACTGCGGGCGTTCGGCGGTGCGGCGGAAAGCAGCGAAACTCGCCATTTCCCGCTCGAAATCCATGGCATAGTCGCGCCATTCGCCGGCGGCGACCATCCGGCCATACAAATCGAGAATGCGCTGTATTTCCGGGCGTTCGAAACCCACTTGCAAGGCTGCGCGGCCAGGAAACGCCAATACGCTGGCGCCCTGCTGGCCAGCCGCCGTCAACCGCCCACCTCGCTCCGCCGGTGCTCGTCGTCACCCGACGCCTCAGCAATCAGCAGGGAACGCAATGCCTCCACCTGGGACTTGAGCGAGGCCAGCTCTTCCTCCAGCTCCTCCACCCGGCTCAGCCCTGGCTCGCAAGGGTCCTTGCAGGGCGTCCCATAGGGCACGAAATCCTGCTGCCAGGTTTCAGCCGCCACCAGGGTGGAGCGCGCTTTCACGCCCACCATGGTCGCGCCGTCGGGAACCTCATCGGTAACTACCGCATTGGCGCCGATCCGCGCCCGGTTCCCCACCGTGATCGGCCCCAGGATCTGCGCCCCGGAGCCGACGATCACATCGTTCAGCAAGGTGGGATGGCGTTTGCCGGCCTTGCCGTTCGTGGGATTGGTGCCCCCGAGCGTGACGCAGGGGTAGATCGTCACATTGTCTCCGATCTCGGCCGTCTCCCCGATGGTGACGAAGCCGTGATCGATGAAAAGATGCCGGCCGATCCGCGCGCCGGGGTGAATATCGATCGCGGTCAGCGTGCGCGACAGATGGTTGACCATGCGCGCCAGCAGATAGAGCCGGCCGACATAGAGCCAGTGGGCCATGCGATGGAAGCCAAGGGCGATCACGCCGGGATAGAAGATGATTTCCCAGCGCGAGCGCGGCGCGGGGTCCCGCGCCCGGATGGAGTCCAGATAGTTGGTCAGCCCGACAAACATAACAGATCCTAATTTTCGCACCAATTCAAGGTCAAAGCAAGCGCGGTTGCGCCGTTCCCCGTACAGCTTCCAATGCATCGCGCCAGATCGAAAGCGTGGGCGCCTGCTTGCGCTCAAGACTCAAACGGTCGATCATGGCAACCAGCGCCTCAATCTCCGCGTAGCTTCTGGCAGTGCGAAGTGAAAGATAAGTAAGCGCGCTCTCGCCCAGAACAAGGCTGCGCTGCTCGGCCTGCGCCTCCAGCAGCCCCGCGATCTCCTCATCCTCGGGCTGCCCGATGACGAGATGCAGCGCGGCGCCGATGCGGGAGCGCAGATCGGGCAGCGATATGTCCCAGTTCGGACTTTTCGTAACGAGCAGCAGCGGCGTGCCGCTTTCCTGGGCGCGGTTCCAGCGATGGAACAGGCCGGTTTCGGGAAGGCTGTCCGCATCGTCGATCGTATCGCCCTTGCCGGTCTGCGCGAACCAGCGGGCGATCAGCGACTTGCCGGAACGCGGCGGACCGCTCATCACCGCGGTCCTGAACGGCCAGCTCTCGGGCGAGGACAGCCCCTCCAGCACATGCGCGTTGGAAGGGCCGACGATGATCCGCGCCGGTTCCCGGCCCGGTCCCTCGCCCAGGGGCAAGGCGAACTGCGACATGCCGCTATCGCCTGATGCTGAGGACCGCAGTGCCTTGCGTGACTTGCCAGCCACGGGCGCGCAGCGCCGCCGCAAGCCCGTCAAGACCGCCGGTATAGCTCACGCTCATGACCGAGGTTCCACCCAAGGCAATACTGGTGGTTGCCGCGCCCTGGACGCCGGGCGTCCCGCGCACGGAAGCCAGCGCGCTGTCGACCGCGGCCGCATCCGGGGTCACGAACTGCACCGTGAAGCTCGAAACCCCCTGGGCGGGCGTGGTGGATATGACAGCGCCGCTTTCCGTTCCGCTGCTCCGCGCACTCTGGGCGGCGGCATCAGCGCGGCGCGCTTCTTCGAGCAGGGCCTTGACCGCCGGGCTCATATCCAGCTTGTCGAGCGCCAGCGTGGGATCGGGCTGCAGCACTCCGCCGCGCAGCGCCGCCGTATAGATCTGGTCGAACCGGTCCCGCGCCTGCGCCAGCATCGCGGGCACGCCGTCTTCGTCGGGCGCGGTCAGGGTAAAGCTCTGGAGAAACTTGTTGTCGGGGCCGTAGCGTGCCGTGAACGTGCCCTTCACCGGGCCGCCGGGATATTGCCGCTCGAGGCGGGCGATGGCCATTATCACGTCGGACGCGCCGAACTGGTCGAGGATATTGCGCCACCAGGTCCGGCTGCGGCGCCCGAGCTGCCCCGCCGTAATCAGCAGCGAATCGGCCCCTGCGCCGGAGGGGCGGACATAATCGATCGCGCTCGCGCCCGTCTGATATTCGGCCCAGACCTGCTGCCACGGATTGCGCATTTCATAGACCATGCTCGCACCGGCGGAATCCAGCACCGGAATCAGCAGCAGCGGCGCGGAGCGCGCGCGTTCCCCGCTCGCGCCGAGATATTGCGTCGCGCGGCCACGATCGAAAATGACGCCCAGCGTGGCGACATAATGGCGCGGCCCGATCTGCTCGCGCTGCACCACGATCGCCGATACCAGGGAATCGAGCTGGGAATCGCTGATCTTCGGCCCGCCCAGCTTCTCCCAGGCCTTGCGCTGGGCAACCCGCCAGCCTTCCTCGCGCGCTTCCTGCGCCGTCTTGGCGGTGACGTTCACCGTGATCCCGTCGATCTCGATATCGGTCGTGCTGGCCAGGGGCGCGATCCCGCGGTCCCCTTCGACCTGGGCGAAAAGCCCGTCCCGCGCCGCGAATGCCAGCGCCACCGCCACGGCGAGCAGCAGGGCGGCCAATACAATCTGACGCGGGGACAGCGTGCGAAGGGTGGGAAAATAATAGGCCATGGACAAATCTGGCTGCCTTTTGCCGAAACGGAGGTGGAAATCCAAGCCGTAAAGCGATTGCGGGAACGATGAGCGGGCGATAAGGCCCCGGCGATGGCAGGCGAACAATCCTATAGCTACGAGCAGGCCGGCGTTTCGATTGCCGCCGGCAATGCACTGGTAAGGGCGATCGGCCCGCTTGTGAAGGCCACCGCGCGCCCTGGCGCCGATGCGGAACTGGGCGGCTTCGGCGGCTTCTTCGATCCCAAAGCCGCCGGCTATTCCGATCCGCTGCTGGTCGCCGCCAACGATGGCGTGGGCACCAAGGTCAAGCTGGCCATCGACCATGACCGGCATGACACGATCGGCATCGATCTGGTGGCGATGTGCGTGAACGACCTGATCGTGCAGGGCGCGGAACCGCTGTTCTTCCTGGACTATTTTGCCACAGGCAAGCTCGACAACGGCGTGGCCCAGCGAGTCGTCGCCAGCATCGCAGATGGCTGCAAGCTGGCCGGCTGCGCGCTGATCGGCGGCGAAACCGCGGAAATGCCCGGCATGTATGCGGCGGGCGACTACGATCTCGCCGGGTTCTGCGTTGGCGCGGTCGAGCGTGGCGAGCAATTGACCGGCGACAAGGTGGCCGAGGGGGATGTCCTGCTCGGCCTCGCATCGTCAGGGGTGCATTCCAACGGCTACTCGCTGGTCCGGCGCCTAGCGGCGGACAAGGGCTGGAAGCTGGACCGCCCCGCCCTGTTCGACCAGGAAAAGCTGCTGATCGACGCGCTGATAGAGCCGACGCGGATATACGTCGCCAGCCTGCTGCCGATCATCCGGCAAGGCAGGATTCATGCCCTCGCCCACATCACCGGCGGCGGCCTGCTCGAGAATGTGCCCCGGGTCCTTCCCGCCGGGCTTCACGCCACGATCGAAGCGGATGCGTGGGAACAGCCGAGGCTGATGGCCTTCCTGCAGGCGCAGGGCAACATCGAGCCGGCCGAGATGGCGCGCACCTTCAATTGCGGGATCGGAATGGTCCTGGCCGTCGCGCCGGACCAGGCCGATGCGATCGCCGCGGATCTCCGGCAGGCAGGCGAAACGGTGTTTCGCATCGGCGGGATCGGCACGGGCCAGCGGGGCTGCACCGTGAAGGGCGCCGCCGGATGCTGGAGCGGACAGGATGACTGGACGGCGACCCACCATGCATAAGGCGCGCGTCGCGGTTCTGATCTCCGGAACCGGCACCAACATGGCCGCGCTCGTCTATGCCGCGAAGGCCAGCGACTGCCCGTTCGAGATCGTGCTGGTCGCCAGCAACAATCCGGATGCGCCGGGCCTGCAGCTCGCGGCAGGCGAAGGCATCGAGACTTTCGCTCATTCCCATCGCGACATGACGCGCGAAGCGCATGACGCGATGATGCATGAGGCCCTGATCGTCGCGGGCGCGGATTATGTCGCCCTGGCGGGCTACATGCGCATCCTGACGCCCGGATTCGTGGCGAAATGGGAAGGCCGGATGGTGAACATCCATCCCAGCCTGCTACCCAGATACAAGGGCCTTCATACCCATGAGCGCGCGCTGGCAGCGGGCGACAGCCATGGCGGTTGCTCGGTCCACCTCGTGACCGTGGAGCTGGATGACGGGCCGGTGCTGGGCCAGACTCCGGTGGCGATCCTGCCCGGCGATACACCGGATACGCTGGCCGCGCGCGTGCTGATCGCGGAGCACCAGCTTTACAGCCGCTGCCTTGGGCGGCTCGTGCGGGGTGAGCACGAGGACGCCGAAGTCTCCATCGGCGCCTGAGCGCGGCTCGATAGCCCGCATAGGGCAAGACGATTCCCGAAAATCGAAAAAGGCCGCCCCTTGCGGAGCGGCCCGATTCTCGCACGGCAATCGTCGTGGCGTTCAGCCTACGATTTCTTCCGGCTTGAAGAAGAAGTCGATTTCGATCTTCGCGTTCTCTTCGCTGTCCGAACCATGGACGGAGTTCGCCTCGATGCTTTCGGCAAAAGTCTTGCGGATCGTGCCCTCGGCGGCATCGGCCGGATTGGTCGCGCCCATGATGTCACGGTTGCGCTTCACCGCATCCTCGCCTTCGAGCACCTGCACGACGACCGGCCCGGAGGTCATGAATTGCACCAGCTCGCCGAAGAAGGGGCGTTCCTTGTGGACGGCATAGAAACCCTCGGCCTGTTCGCGGCTCATATGGATGCGCTTGGATGCGACGACGCGCAGGCCCGCTTCTTCCAGCATCCTGGTTACCGCGCCGGTCAGGTTGCGGCGGGTGGCATCGGGCTTGATGATCGAAAAGGTGCGGGTAACCGCCATCATGCGTTCCTTGGGTCAGTTGTTATGGGATTTGCGCGCGCCCCTAGCCGGGAAAATGCTGCGTCGCAAGGTCGGGCATGATGCCGGTGCCGATACCGCCCCTGTTGGCGCCGCTTCGCTATGGCCCTTCGCGCCATTTGCCGCCATCCTGCTTCCAGAACCGGCGATCAGCGCCCTCCTTTTCGCCCAGCATCCGCCAGCAGGCGCGGGCGCCGTCGATCTCCGCTTCCCCGAACAGCAGGAACACGCGCTCGAAAGTTTCGGCCTCGCCCCGCCATTGCCCATCGGCGAACGCGACGAAGCGCGCGCCGTTCACCGGCTCGACCCGGTCCGAAAGCAGGACCGGCTGCCGCGCCGCATGGGGGGCATCGACGCGGCCATGCGCCAGGAAGGCTTCCGGCTGACTCTCCCACAGGGCATCGTCGATCCGCTCGAGCGCGGCGGGATCGGACGATACCACCAGCAAGCGCTCGCCCGCGTTCAATGTGGCGCGCGCCAGCAAGGGCACCACCAGTTCGGCGGGATCGCGCGACAGCTGGTAGAAATCCACTCGCACAGGCGCCCCTTCCGCCGATCAGCCCTCGTAATTGTCGCGGATGAAACGATCGAGCAGCCGCACGCCGAAGCCGGTCGCCCCCTTGTCCCAGGTCGCGCCCGGCTTGTCCGCCCAGACGGTGCCCGCAATATCGAGATGCGCCCATGGAGTGCCCTTGTCGACGTAGCGCTGTAGGAACTGCGCGGCGGTGATCGAGCCACCGAAGCGCGGCCCGACGTTCTTCATGTCGGCAATCGCGCTTTCCAGCATCTTGTCATAGGCCGGGCCGAGCGGGAACCGCCACAGGCGGTCGCCCGAGGCCTTGCCCGCCGCGTCGAGCTTGGCGGCAAGATCGTCGTCATTGCTGAACAGGCCGGCATATTCATGGGCCAGCGACAAGATGATCGCCCCGGTCAGCGTGGCGAGATCGACGATCGCGCGCGGCTGGACGTTCTTCTGGGTCCAGGTGAGCGCGTCGCACAGCACCAGCCGGCCTTCGGCATCCGTATTAATCACCTCGATGGTCTGGCCGGACATGGAAGTGACCACATCGCCGGGCCGCTGGGCATTGCCGTCGGGCATGTTCTCCACCAGCCCGCAGACGCCAACCACATTGGCCTTCGCCTTGCGCAAGGCCAGCGCGAGCATCGTGCCCGCGACCGCGCCCGCTCCGCCCATGTCCCACTTCATGTCCTCCATGCCGGCGGCGGGCTTGATCGAAATGCCGCCGGTATCGAACGTCACCCCCTTGCCGACGAAGGCCACCGGCTTCTCATCGCCCCCGCCATTCCAGCGAAGCACCAGAAGGCGCGGCGGACGCACCGAGCCTTGCGCGACCCCGAGCAAGGCCCCCATGCCGAGCGCGTGCATCTGTTCTTCGTCGAGAACGGAGATTTCAAGCCCCACCCCATCGAAACGCTGTTTACAACGATCGACAAAGCTCTCCGGATAAATGATATTCGCAGGCTCCGTCACCAGCTCCCGCGTGAAGGCCACGCCAGCCGCCACCGCCAATTCGATGGTCCAGGCCTGCTCCGTGCCCTCGGGCGCGCCCAGAACGGCAATCCGGCCCAGCGAAGGTTTCTGATCGTCGCGCAGCCGCGTCCGGTAGGCATCGTGCCGCCATGCGCGCAGCCTGGCCCCCAGCAGCACCGCAACCGCTTCCTGCGGCGAAAGCCGCGCCCGGCTGAGATCGATCAGCAGTTCCTCTTCGCCGGAAGTGAGATATTTCGCGACCAGCCCGGCGCCCGCCCGTTCCAGCAAAGACAGCCGATCCTCCGCGCCCGCATCGCCGATCCCCGCCAATGCCACGCGCTCGACCGCGCCATCGCGCTCCACGAAGGTTTCGAAGATCTGATTGCCCTTGCCCTCGAAGCGGGCGGCCTTCGCGCCTTCCGCCACGGCCTTGCCCAGCCATTCGGGCGATTCCCCCTTGTTGACCGGATAGGCCAGAAGGCGTGGACGATTGGCGGAGACGTCTACAAAGCTGATCTGCATGATATTTCCAACAATAGCGGCCAAAAGCGTGCGGCCGGAGACGAACGGAACTGGCAAGTGCCCGAAGGGCAAAGCATGTCATTGCAGTTAAGGGCGGGCGGTGCGATAGGCAAGCCATGCTCCCTGGCCTGCCGCATACCTACAAAGCGAGCCGAAAGAACCGGTGCCCGCTTTCGCAGTCCCTTGCCGCCATCTGCCTGATGGTCTCGGCCGGGTCCGTCTGCACCCAGGCCCAGGCGCAGAGCGGCACGACGCAACCCGATCAGACCGGAAACGACCCGGTTGGCGATCCCGCCGCCGCCCGGCAGCCGGCGCAGCCCATCGCCTTTGAAGCGGATCAGGTGGAGTTCAATTCCAACACCAATGTCGTGACGGCGAGCGGCGAAGTGATTCTGCGCCGGGGCGATCAGCTGGTGGAAGCCGACAGCGTTTCCTGGAATCGCGATACCGGCAGGATCGTCGCCAACGGCGATATCCGCTTCACCGACGAGGACGGCAACAAGCTTTATACCGAAAGCCTGGAACTGACCGACGAACTGCGGGCGGGCGCGATGTCCAGCCTTCTGATCGTCTTCGCGGAAGGTGGCCGGCTTGCGGCGCAAGCGGGGGACAGGGCGGATAGCGGCACCGTCACCCTGACCGACGCCGCCTATAGCGGCTGCGCGGTGGTCAATCCCCAGGGCTGCGAGAAAAAGCCGAGCTGGCGGGTTCTGGCCAGGCGCGTGGTCTATGACCCGGACCAGAAGAAGGTGCGCTTCTACGACGCGACGCTGGAGCTGTTCGGCCTGCCGCTGGTCCCCCTGCCCGGATTGAGCGTGAATACGGATGGGCGGGCCAATTCCGGCCTCATGATTCCTTCGCTCGGCCTTTCCAATTCGAACGGGCTGGAAGTGAGCGAGACTTACTACATGCGGCTCGCCAACAACCGCGATCTGGCGCTGACCGCCTTCGGCTACAGCAAGACCGCGCCCATGGCCCGCGCCCGCTACCGCGCCCTGACGGAAAATGGCGCGTATCAATTGACCGGCTATATCACTCGCAGCTCCCGCATCGGGGTGGGGTCGGAGCCTGGCTCCGGCGGGAATGACAATTCCGCCACGAAGGATTGGCGCGGCTATTTCGCGGGTAACGGCCGCTTCCAGATCGACCCGCAATGGAGCGTCACCGCATCCGTCCGGGTGGCCAGCGACCGGACCTTCCTGCGCCGTTACGACATCAGCCGCGACGACCGCCTGCGCTCGACGATCGAGGCCGAGCGAATCGACGACAATTCCTATCTGTCGATCGCGGGGTGGGCGACCCAGACCTTGCGCGTCGACGATCGCCAGGGGCTTGTCCCCCTTGCCCTTCCCGTGATCGACTATCGCAGGCGCCTGGCCGGCCCGGTGCTGGGCGGACGGGTGGAACTGCAGGCGAACAGCCTGGCCATCACCCGTTTCAACGGGCAGGATACGCGGCGTGCCTTTGCCAGCGCGCGGTGGGACATGCGCCGCATCACCACCTGGGGCCAGGAAATCACGCTGACGGCGCTGGTGCGCGGCGATATCTACCATTCCGACGAGAACTCCACCACCGCCACGGCGATCTATCGCGGCAATGAAGGGTGGGAAGCGCGCGGCGTGGGCATTGCCGCGGTCGACGTGAAGTGGCCTCTCCTCGGCAGCTTTCTCGGCGGCACGCAAGTGCTGACCCCTCGCGTCCAGATCGTCGCCACTCCGAGGATTCGCAACCTTGCGGTTCCGAACGAGGACGCGCGCGCGATCGACCTGGAAGACAGCAACCTGTTCGCGCTCAATCGCTTCCCCGGCTACGACCGGGTCGAGGAAGGCGTCCGGTTCACCTACGGGATCGACTGGCAGCTGGATCGGCCGGGCTGGCGAATCAAGAGCAGGGTGGGCCAGTCCTATCGCCTGACCGACGAGGAAACGATCCTGCCGGACGGCACCGGCCTCAGCGGCCGCTTTTCCGATTTCGTGGGCCGGACGGAAATCCGCTTCCGCGATTTCGTGTCGCTGACGCATCGCTTCCGCGTGGACAAGGACAGCCTTGCGGTCCGCCGCAACGAATTCGACGCAACCGTCGGCTCCAAGAAAACCTACATTGAAGTCAGCTACTTGCGGCTCAATCGCGATATTTCGTCCGAGATCGAGGATCTTCAGGACCGCGAGGAGCTGCGCCTTGCCGGGCGCGTCGCGATCGGCCCTTACTGGTCGCTGTTCGGGGCCGGCGTGTTCAACCTGACCGACCGCAAGGAAGACCCGAAATTCACCTCGGACGGCTTCGAGGCGCTGCGGACCCGGCTCGGCGTCGCCTATCAGGACGATTGCCTGGAACTGGGCGTAACCTGGCGGCGTGACTATCAGGCGATCGGCGATGCGCGAAAGGGCAATACCTTCCAGGTCTATTTCGCCCTTCGCAACATCGGCATCTAGCGGAAAAAGCAGATCCGCAAAGGAAAGCGGGACAGCCCCAGCGTGGGCGTTGGCAGGGGCGCGCAAACCCGCTATCCGCACCCGTGCTCAGCTTTGGTTAAGCCATCAGGCGGCAGTCGCCCCCGATGAATGAGAATGGCGCCGTCGTGCGCGTCTGACAGGATGCTCGTGTGGTAAAAACGATCAAGCCCCGGTTTTCCGCCCTCGCTTCGCAATTGCGCGGCCGTATCGGCCTGATGGCCGGGCTGGCCCTCGCCATCCCGCTTGCAATCGGCGGGCTTACGGCGGTGAATGCGCAGAGCGCTTCGGAGAGCATCGCTGAAACCGCCGGCGATATCGACGTGCCTGAACAAGTGACCATGCTGGGCAAGAACGACCCCAATGTCCGCCGGGCCACCGCGGTCGTGAACGGGCAGGTCGTCACCGGCACCGACGTGGACCAGCGCCTTGCGCTGATCCTGGCCGCCAATGATTCGAAGGTCGCGCCGGAGGAAGAGCAGCGCCTTCGCCTGCAGGTGCTGCGCAACCTGATCGACGAAACCCTGCAGATCCAGGAAGCCAAGGCCCAGGAGATCCAGGTCGAACGGGACGAGATCGAGCAGACCTATGCGCGTGTCGCGAACCAGAATTTCGGCCAGGACACGGCCGCGATGGACGCCTATCTGCGCCGGATCGGTTCCTCGCCGGCGTCGCTCAAGCGCCAGATCGAAGGCGAATTGTCGTGGCAGCGCCTGTTGAGCCGCAACGTCCAGCCCTTCGTGAACGTTTCCGAAGAGGAAGTGAACGAGCTGATGCAGCGGCTGCAGGCGGCCAAGGGCACCAATGAATTTCACCTCGGCGAAATCTATCTTTCATCGACCCCGCAAAACCGCACGCAGGTGATGGAGAATGCCCGGCGCATCTTCCAGCAGCTGCAGACGGGCGGCAGCTTCGTCGCCTATGCGCGCCAGTATTCGGAAGCGTCGACAGCGGCGGTCGGTGGCGATCTGGGCTGGATTCGCCTCGGGCAGCTGCCCAGCGAGCTGGCCACCGTGGTGCGTGAAATGGAGCGCGGCCAGTTGGTCGGCCCGATCGAGGTGCCGGGCGGCTTTTCCATCATCTACATGATCGACAAGCGCCAGGTGCTGATGGCCGATCCGCGCGATGCAGTGATGAGCCTCAAGCAGATTTCCATTTCCTTCCCGCAAGGAATCACCGAACCGCAGATGCGCCAGCGCGTGAACGAATTCGCTGCGGGCGTGAAGACCATCAGGGGCTGCGGCGATGCCGAACAGGCCGCTCCGCGCTTCGGGGCCGAAGTGGTCACCAACGACCAGGTCCGGGTGCGCACCCTTCCCGCCGCCCTGCAGGATTCCCTGCTGACGCTCTCGATAGGCGAGACAACGCCGCCCTTCGGCTCGGTGGAAGAGGGTGTCAGGGTGCTGATGCTGTGTGGCCGCGACGATCCCGGAATGGCGGATGGCCCCAGCTTCGATCAGCTGATGAACCAGCTGGAAGACGATCGCATCGGCAAGCGCGCGCAGCGTTATCTGCGCGACCTGAGGCGCGACGCTATCATCGAGTATAATTGATCCCATGCCGGGGGCGCTCGCGGTTTCGCTGGGCGATCCGGCGGGCGTAGGGCCGGAATTGATCTGCGAAGCGTGGGCCTCGCGCCACACACACGCACTCCCACCGTTCTTCGCGGTGGGCGGCGCCGATCTGCTGGCCGCCGCCGCCAAGGCGCGCGGTCTGTCCATCCCGGTCCGGCGTATAGCCGATCCGGCGGAGGCTGGCAGCGCGTTTGCCGAGGCGCTGCCGGTTCTGGGCGACCGGGACGGACCTTATCGGCCGGGTGAGCCGGATCGCGAAGGCGCGCGGCTGGCGCTGGCTTCGCTGACGATGGCTGCGGAACTGGCGAAGCATGGCAGCGCAACGGGGCTTGTGACTGGCCCCATCGCGAAGGCGAGACTGGCCGAGGTCGGCTTCGCCCATCCGGGCCAGACCGAATTCGTGGCGGAGGCCTGCGGCATCGCGGCCGAGGATGCGGTCATGCTGCTGGCCGGCCCCAATTTACGGACAGTGCCGATAACCGTCCATTGCGCGCTTTCCCGCGTACCCGGCCTTCTTTCGGTCGATCTGATCCAGGCGCGCGCGGCGATCACCGCCCATGGCCTGCGCCGGGATTTCGGCATCGCCTCCCCCCGCCTCGCCGTTTGCGCGCTCAACCCGCATGGCGGGGAAGGCGGCAAGTTCGGCAATGAGGAAGCCCGGATCATCGCCCCCGCCATCGCAGCGCTGCGCGAAGCCGGCATCGACGCGACCGGCCCTCATTCCGCGGATGCCCTGTTCGCGCCCCATGCGCGCGACGAGTATGACGTGGCGATCTGCATGTATCACGATCAGGCCCTGATCCCGCTCAAGGCGCTCGATTTCGACAACGGCGTGAACATGACCCTGGGCCTGCCGATCGTCCGCACCTCGCCCGATCATGGCACCGCCTTCGGCATCGCCGGCAAGCGGCAGGCCAGCCCCGGAGCGATGATCGCGGCGATCCGGATGGCGGGTGAAGCTGCCGCCCTGCGCGCTGGTGCGGGTTCCGCGCCGCGATGAACCTGCCGCCGCTTCGCGAAGTGATCGCCGCGCATGGCCTTTCCGCGTCCAAGGCGCTGGGCCAGAACTTCCTGCTGGATGAGCAATTGCTCGACAGGATCGCCGCCATTCCCGGCAATCTGCGGGATCGCGCGGTGCTCGAAATCGGCCCCGGCCCGGGCGGACTGACTCGTGCCTTGCTGCGCACAGGTGCCCGCGTCACCGCTATCGAGATGGACCGCCGTTGCCTCCCCGCGCTGGCCGAACTGGAGGCGGCTTTTCCCGGCCAGCTTCGCGTGATCGAAGGCGACGCGCTGGCCGTCGATCCGGCAAGCCTGTTCGACCGGCCCTATGCCGTGGTCGCCAACCTGCCTTACAATGTCGGCACCGCGCTGTTCACCGGGTGGCTCTCGGGCGAAAGCTGGCCGCCTGCCTGGACTTCGCTGACGCTGATGTTCCAGCAGGAAGTCGCCCAGCGGATCGTCGCGCAGCCCGGAACCCCGGCCTATGGCCGCCTTGCCGTCCTCGCCCAGTGGCGCAGCGCCGCGAAGCTGGCGATGAAGGTACATCGCAGCGCCTTCACCCCGCCGCCCAAGGTGATGAGCGCGATCGTCCATGTGACACCCGAAGAGATACCCGCCGGCGTCTCCGCGAAAGTGCTGGAACGCGTCACCGAAGCGGCTTTCGGCCAGCGCCGCAAGATGCTGCGGCAAAGCCTGAAAGGCCTGCCTGGTGCATTGGAAGCGCTCGAAACGCTCGGCATCGACCCTCAGCGCCGCGCCGAGACGCTGAGCATCGCCGAATTTGTCGGTATCGCCCGCGTGCTTACGGGGTGATGGGCGCTCTCGCCCTGCTCACCCCGTGCCCGGATACCGTCAGCCGGCGGCCTTCTTCCTGAGGCGATACTGGTGAAGCAGCGGCTCGGTGTAGCCGTTGGGCTGCTCCACGCCCTTGAACACCAGATCGCAGGCCGCCTGGAACGCAATCGAGCTGTCCCAATTGCCCGCCATCGGCTCATACAGCGGATCGCCCGCGTTCTGCGCATCGACCTTGGCCGCCATGCGATGCAGGGAATCCAGCACCTGATCCCTGGTGCAGACGCCGTGCAGCAGCCAGTTCGCCATGTGCTGCGACGAGATGCGCAGCGTCGCACGGTCTTCCATCAGGCCGATGTCGTTGATGTCCGGCACCTTGGAGCAGCCGACGCCCTGGTCGATCCAGCGCACCACATAGCCGAGCAGGCCCTGCGCATTGTTGTCCAGTTCCTCGCGCACTTCCTCGTCCGGCCAGTTGGTGCCATCGGCCAGCGGAATGGTCAGCAGCAGGTCGAGGCCCGGAACGCCGTCCTTCGCCACGTCCTTCTGGCGGGCGAAGACATCGACCTGATGATAATGCAGCGCATGGAGAGTGGCCGCCGTCGGTGAAGGAACCCAGGCCGTGTTGGCGCCGGTCAGCGGGTGGCCGATCTTCTGCTCCAGCATGTCGCCCATCCGGTCCGGCGCGGCCCACATGCCCTTGCCGATCTGCGCCTTGCCGGAAAGCCCGTGCTTCAGGCCGATGGCGACATTGCGCTTCTCATAGGCGTCGATCCAGACCGAACCCTTGACCGCGGCCTTGCGGATCATCGGCCCGGCGCGCATCGAGGTGTGGATTTCATCGCCGGTCCGGTCGAGGAAGCCGGTGTTGATGAACACGATGCGGTCCTTCACCGCCTGGATGCAGGCGGCCAGATTGGCGCTGGTGCGGCGCTCCTCATCCATCACCCCGACCTTGACAGTGTGGCGGGCAAGACCGAGCAGGTCCTCCACCGCATCGAACAGATCGTTGGTGAAGGCGCATTCTTCCGGCCCGTGCATCTTGGGCTTCACGATATAGATGCTGCCCGCGCGGCTGTTGCGGAAGCTGCCGAGGCCATCGAGATCGTGCTTGGCGATGGCGCTGGTGATCACCGCGTCCATCACGCCTTCCTGGATCTCCGAACCGTCGGGCAGCAGGATCGCCGGGTTGCTCATCAGGTGGCCGACATTGCGGACGAACAGCAGGCTGCGGCCCGGCAGGGTGAAGCCGGAGCCGTCAGGCGCGGTATATGCGCGGTCGGCCTCCAGCGAGCGGCTGACGGTCTTCCCGCCCTTGGCGAAGCTGGCGGCCAGATCGCCGCGCATCAGGCCAAGCCAGTTGGCATAGGCGCGAGTCTTGTCCTCCGCATCGACGGCAGCGACGGAGTCCTCAAGGTCGATGATGGTGGTGAGGGCGGATTCCAGGATCACATCGGCGATCCCGGCGGGATCGTCCTTGCCGATCGGATGGGCGCGATCGAACACCACTTCGATATGCAGGCCATTGTTGCGGAACAGGCGGCCCTTCTCGCTCTGGCCGACATATTGGGACCCGTCCTTCAAGGCGAGGCCGCTTTCAGGATCGGTCAGATCGGCCCAGCTGCCGCTGGCCAGCGGCACGGCCTGGTCGAGGAAAGCCTTGGCGCGCGCGATCACCGCTGCGCCACGATCCGCATCATAACCGCCGGCGCGCGCGGGCGGCGCATCCAGCGTATCGGTGCCGTAGAATGCATCATACAGGCTGCCCCAGCGGGCGTTCGCGGCGTTCAGCGCAAAGCGTTCGTTGAGAACCGGCACCACCAGCTGCGGGCCCGCCATGGTCGCGATCTCGGCATCCACATTCCGCGTGCCGATGGCGAAATCGCCCGGCTCCGGCACCAGATAGCCGATTTCCTCGAGGAACGCCCGATAGGCCGCCGGATCGTGCGGCTGCCCGGCCCGTGCGCCGTGCCAGGCATCGATCTTTTCCTGGATCGCGTCGCGCTTGGCGAGCAGGGCGCGATTGCGCGGCACGAAATCGTTGCAGAGGGCGGCGAAACCGGCCCAGAATTGTCCCTGCTCGATCCCGAGGGGGGATAGCACATCCTGCTCGATAAAGGCGGCAAGACCTGCATCGACTTGCAAACCCGAGCGCTCGACACGATCCGTCATGAAAAAACCTCGATAGTGGTGGGTGCCCTGCCACGGCAGCAGCATCTTTGTGGAAATTGGGCTTGAAAAGGCGCTGCGGGCTATGGCCGATCACTGCCTTGAGGGCAAGATGCCGCCACCATCGATTTCGCCGCCGCATGGGCCGTTCCACCGCCAGAATTTGCAACGATGTCGGCGCGCTTTACACTGAGCGAGGCGTTAACCGCAATTTTTGCGGGCTTCCCGTGGCTGGCATGATCGTTGCGTTGAATTTTATGCCTAAGGAAAGGTTACCAATGCTTCGCAAGCTCGGACGGCTGTTCGTTATCAAGACAAGGTGGGAAGCCTTCCTGATCATCTATGCGATCGCATTGGGCGCAGTGGAGCGGGGCAGCATCTATCTCCGCCAATATCCCGGCTGGGGCGGCAAGATGCTGTTCCTCGCCTGCACCGGCGCGGTATTCATGGCCGGCGCCAAGATACTCGACTGCCTGAAGCTGGAACAGGAAAGGTCGAAGGCCGATCAATCGCCGCAAGGGCCGGCCTAGCCAGCGCGGGGGCCTTGATCGGCGGGGGGCGCGGACTGTTCGCAGGCTACGGCGCAGTCCTTTCCAGCAAGCCAGGATGGGGCGGTTCTGTTGCTAGGCCCGCCCCGGGCCCCCGGTTTCCGATTCTGTTACCCGGTTCGGTCCGAACCGTGCTCGTAGCTTTGTAAGATCAGGCCGTTAGGCCGTCAGATTACGCAGCGAGAGCAAGTGCTTCATTGTCATTGGCACTTGTGAGTTTTGAGCCTTTAACGGGTTACTCAGCCCGGGCGAAAACAGTGCTTTTCAACACACGTCGATCCTGGTTCGGCCCCGTCAGAACACCCGCGAACGGGGATTATGGTGGAGCCGCCGGGTACTGCCCCCGGGTCCGCTGCGCCTATTGCACACCGCAGTTTATCGCCATAGCCGGCCAAAACCGGCAGGCCCTATATAGGGGCAATGCGATTAATGTGAAGTGACCAGGCGCAGGCGCGGTCAGGGCCGCTTTTTCAGTTCGTCCCGGATTTCGGCAAGCAGATCCACCTCGCTCGGCGCGGCGGCATCGGGCGGCGGATTGAGCTTGTTGGCCATCTTGACGATCAGGAAGATGATCCAGGCCAGGATCACGAAATTGACGACCTGGGTGATGAAATCACCATAGCCGATCATCGGCACCCCAGCCGCCTTCAGCGCCGCATAATCCGTAAGCGAGCCGGTGTAATCGGCAGGAACATCGCCAAGACGGACGAAATATTTGGTGAAATCCGTTCCGCCCGTCACCCAGCCGACGAAAGGCATGATAACGCTTTCGGTCAGCGACGTGACAATCTTGCCGAACGCCGCGCCGATGATGACACCGACCGCCAAATCCAGCACACTGCCGCGCGAAATGAAGGTCTTGAATTCCTGAAGCATCTGTCTCGTCCTCCTGCTCGATGCCTAGAGGTGCCACGGAAGCGGAGATCAAACAACAGCTATGCGGAACAGGCGCTTGCGCCCCCACCCCGGAGCGCTACATACGCTGGCAGAGCCGGACGATTGGCGAACCGGCGATTGCGAGGATCAAGGCCGATGACTGCTTCCCCCGTTTTTCGTCCCGCGAAATTCGCCTTTGCCGCGCTTGCCGCATCCAGCCTCGCTGCATGCGGCATCAATTCGGTACCGACAGCCGAGGAGAATGCGAAGGCGAAATGGGGCGATGTCCAGGCTGCCTTCCAGGAACGCGCGAACCTCGTCCCCAATCTTGCCGCCGTCGCCAAGGGCGCGGCCGAGCAGGAAAAGGAGATCCTGACCGGCGTGATCGAAGCCCGCGCCAAGGCAACCAGCGTCCAGCTTTCGGCCGACGATCTCACCGACCCGGCCAAGATGGCGCAGTTCCAGGCGGCGCAGAACCAGCTCTCCGGCTCGCTCGCCGGGCTGGGTCGGCTGCTCGTGAATGTCGAGCGTTATCCCGAACTCAAGAGCATCACCAATTACCAGATGCTGCAAAGCCAGCTGGAAGGGCAGGAGAACCGCATCCGCGTCGCCATCCGCGATTATAACGGCGCGGTGCAGCAGTATAACACCACGATCCGCACTTTCCCCGACGCGATCGGCGCGAAGATATTCTATGGCGCCAAGCCGATGACTCCCTATCAGGCGGCCACGCCCGGAGCGGATGTCGCGCCCAGCCTCGAAGGAAAGATCTGAGCCGGACAGATCCGGTGGCCGCCCTTCCCCAACGCTTCCTGGCCGGACTTCTGATCGCGTTCGCGCTGCTGCTGCCGGGCGCGGGCGCGGCCCAGACCTTCCCCCAGCTGACCGGGCAGGTGGTCGATGCCGCCAATATCATCCCGCCCGAAATGGAGGCTGGCCTCACCGCCAAGCTGGCCGGGCTGGAGCAGCAATCGCAACGGCAGCTGGTGGTCGTCACCCTTCCCGGCCTGCAAGGCTACGACATCGCCGATTACGGCTACCAGTTGGGCCGCCATTGGGGCATCGGCGACAAGGAACGCAATGACGGCGCCTTGCTGATCGTCGCGCCCAACGAGCGCAAGGTGCGGATCGAAGTCGGCTACGGGCTGGAGCCGGTGCTGACCGATGGCATGTCCTCGCTCATCATCAACCAGGCCATCATCCCCCGGTTCAGGCAGGGCGATATGCCGGCGGGTATCGAGGCGGGGACCGACGCCATCATCCGGCAGCTCACCCTGCCCGCCGAGGAAGCGGAACGGCTTGCCCAGCAAGCCAATCAAACGCCTGAATCATCGGGCTTCGATCCGGGCCTGATCGTCTTCGGCCTGTTCTTCCTGTTCTTCTTCGTGCTGCCGCTGCTGGGTTCGCTGGGCGGCGGGCGCCGCTATCGCAAGGGCGGAATGCCGCCGGTGGTGATCTGGCCCGGCAGCTTCGGCGGCGGCAGGGGAGGCGGAGGTTTCTCCGGCGGCGGTTTTTCGGGAGGCGGCGGCAGCTTCGGCGGCGGCGGCGCTTCCGGCAGCTGGTAGGAGGCGGCAATGGCGGCCACAGCGATAATGTCCGATGCCGATCGCGAACGGGTCAGCGCGGCCGTGGCCGCGGCGGAAGCGAACAGCGCGGGCGAGATCGTCACCATCCTCGCCGAGCGATCCGACGATTACGGCGATGTCGCGCTGGCCTGGTCCGCCGCGGTCGGGCTGATGGCACTGCTTGCCCTGGCGATCGCACCCGGCTTTTACCTCGGCATCTATGAGCGGCTGAGCGGAGGTTGGGTCCATCAATGGACGCCGCCGCTGGTCTTCGGCGTCGCCCTGCTGGTCACGACCCTCAAGTTCGCGAGCATGTGGCTGCTGATGCTCTGGCGCCCGCTGCGGCTGTGGCTGACGCCCCGCCCGCTGCGGCGCGCCCGGGTGCATGCCCGCGCCATAACCTGCTTCAAGGTCGGCGCCGAACGCCGCACCCGTGGCCGCACCGGCATCCTCATCTATCTCTCGCTGGCCGAGCATCGTGCGGAGATCGTGGCGGATGAAGCCATATCCGCGCGGGTCAACCCCGAAGTCTGGGGCGATGCCCTGGCCGCCATGCTGGCGCAGCTCAGGCAGGGCCGCACCGCCGATGGCCTGATTGCCGCGGTGGAGCGGGTCGGCGAGGTGCTGGCCCGTCACCTTCCGCGCCATGACGACGATGTGAACGAACTGCCCGACAGGTTGATCGAAGTATGACTGATCCGGATGCGCATCTTCCCGAGGAAATCATGTGGGAAGGCCGTTTCATCACGACCAAGAAGCGCGGCCGCTGGGAATATGTTTCCCGCGCGCGCGGCATCCGCGCCGCCGTCATTCTGGCGGTGGAGGACGGCCATGTCCTGCTGGTGGAGCAATATCGCGTGCCGCTGGGCCGCAATTGCCTGGAGCTGCCGGCCGGGCTGGTCGGCGATGACGACGGCGGCGATGGCGAAACCGCTGAAACGGCGGCCTCGCGCGAGCTGGAGGAGGAAACCGGCTATCGCGCCCGCATCATCCGCAATTGCGGGGAGTTCTACTCGTCGCCCGGCATGGTCAGCGAAAGCTTCACCCTGATCCGGGCGAGCGGACTTGAGAAGGTAGGGAACGGCGGCGGCGTGGCCGGGGAGAACATCACGGTCCACCGGGTCGCGCTTTCCGGGCTGGAGGCATTCATCGAGGCCCGCAGGGCCGACGGCGCCGCAATCGACGTGCGGCTGCTGCTGTTCCTCGGCGCGGGCCTGCTTGCGCAAGCCGAGCGCACACCATAGGGGGACGAATACCGTCTCTCCTTGCATGCTTGGATGAATATGATGGAAACACGTAGCTTTACCGGCCACGACGGGGTCGAACTGGTCGCCGACGTGGGCGGGCCGACGGATGCCCCCACGGTGCTGCTGATGCATGGCGGCGGGCAGACCCGGCATAGCTGGGCCGGCGCCACCCGCGGCCTGGTGGAAGCAGGCTATCGCGTGGTCAACATGGATCTGCGGGGGCATGGCGACAGCGGATGGAGCCGGGCAGGCGAATATCCCCTCTCCATCCGCGCGCGCGACATCGAAGCCGTGCTGCGGGATGGCTGCAACGGGCTTGCGCTGGTCGGCGCGTCGCTGGGCGGCGTCACTGCCACGACCGCGGTCGGGGCCTATGGGCTGCAGGCCGACGCCCTGGTGATCGTGGACGTGGTTCCCTATCCCGAACTCACAGGCATCCAGCGCGTGCTGGAATTCATGAACGCCCATCCCGACGGGTTCGCCGATCTGGAAGAAGCGGCGGCGGCGGTCGCCTCCTACAATCCGGAACGGCCCCGCCCGCGCGACCCGAAGGGGCTGAAGAAGAACTTGCGGGAAGGCACGGACGGGCGGCTGCGCTGGCATTGGGACCCGGCGATATTGAACATGGATCATGAAGGGGATTTCGCGCTGTTCGCCCAAGCGATGGAGGCGATCGGACGGCTGGAAAAGCCGGAGGTGCTGCTGGTGCGCGGAATGGAAAGCGACATCGTGAGCGACCGTGGCGTGGCGGCGCTGCGGGACATGCTGCCGCGCGTCCAAGTGGTCGACGTCGCGGATGCGGGCCACATGGTCGCGGGCGACCGCAACGACCGCTTCAACCAGGGAACCATCGAATTCCTCAGGCGCGTATTGCCCCCGTCGTGAGCGCGCCCCGCTTCCGCCTCTGGACAATTGCCGATCACTGGGGAAAAGAGCGCTGCATCGCAGCATCGCCCGCATCGGGCATTTTCCGGTGAAAGGAAGCGCATTGCAGAACGAAGTCTATGTCCTGCGCCTGGCCTGTCTCGACCGTCCAGGGATCTCGGCCGAAACCACCAATTTTCTCTACAAGGCCGGTTTCAATATCCTCGATGCCCAGCAGTTCGACGATCTCGACAGCGGCCGCTTCTTCTCGCGGATCGCCTTCAACGCGGTGTCGGGCACGACCGACCTCGAAGCCGTGAAGAAGGATTTCACCCCGGTCGCCGAAAAGTTCGGAATGGAATGGTCGCTGCGCGATCATTCGCGGCCGCAGAAGGTGCTGATCCTCGCATCCAAATTCGACCACTGCCTGGCGGACCTGCTCTATCGCTGGCGCATCGGCGAAATCTCGATGGAGCCGGTCGGGATCATTTCCAACCACCCCCTCGAAATTTACAACGGCCTCAATTTCGGCGACATTCCGTTCCATCATTTCCCGATCACCAGGGACACCAAGCCGCAGCAGGAAGCCCGGATCAAGCAGGTGGTGCAGGAAACCGGCGCGGATCTCGTCATCCTCGCCCGCTACATGCAGATCCTGTCGGACGATCTGGCGCAGTTCCTGTCCGGGCGCTGCATCAACATCCATCACAGCTTCCTGCCCGGCTTCAAGGGGGCCAAGCCCTATCACCAGGCCCATGCCAGGGGCGTGAAGATCATCGGCGCCACCGCCCATTACGTCACCTCCGATCTCGATGAAGGCCCGATCATCGAGCAGGACATCGAGCGGGTCAGCCATCGCGACCGGCCGGATGACCTGGTGCGCAAGGGGCGCGACATCGAGCGCCGGGTGCTGGCGCGGGCTGTCCGCTATCATCTGGCGGACCGGGTGATGGTGAACGGCGCGAACACCGTGGTCTTTCCCGAATAACCGCCGCCGCTCCTGCCGTGACCGACGCCTCCGCCGTGACTTACGATCAGCCGGCCACGGCGGCGCGGCTGGCGAACAGCCAGCGCCATTCGCCTTCGATCACCACCTCGGCCTCGCCCCGGACGATTTGGTAATCGAAAGTGACCTTGCCCTGCGGCTTCACCGCATGCGGGCGAATCTCGCTGACGGTCAGCTCCAGCCGGATGGTGTCGCCGAACAGCACCGGCGCCTTGTAGCGGATCGTCTGCTCGATGATCGCCAGCCCCGTTCCCGCCGACAGCCCGAGCCGCTCCATCAGACCGGAGGCGATGGCAATAGTCGCAAGGCCGGGCGGAAAGGCGCCACCGAACAGCCCGTGGGTGGCGGCGTAATCGTAATCGACATGCATCGGGTTCATGTCGCCGCTGTACATCGACCAGAACAGCCCGTCGGCCTGCGTCATCGTGCGCCCCTGCGTCACGATCTGTTCGCCCACCGTGAAATCCTCGAGAAACCGCGCGGCAGGCCCGATATATCGCTTCCGTTCAGTCATTCATCCCATCCTCTTCGCCCCGGAGATCGCTCCGGCCTTTCGCGCCCTGCTAGGGCAATTCGCCTTTCCAGGCCAGCAACCGCAGTGACGGGGTGACAGGCGGCCCGGTTGGTCCTAAGGGGCGCGCATGGGGAGCCTGCGCGCCTTCTTCCGCGATCATCGGCAACTGGCCGCCATGCTGGTCGCTCTGGCGCTCGCCATGAAGGCGCTGCTGCCGGCCGGCTACATGATCGGATCGCAGCCGCAGGGCATCACCATCGCGGTCTGTACCGACGCCACCGGCAAGCACGACACCAGGCAGATCGTCATCCCGCAGACCGGCAAGCCGGCCAGCGGCGCGGAGGAGCACGGCAAGGGCGCTGGCACCTGCCCCTATTCCGCGCTCGGCATGGCGTCGCTTTCCGGCGCGGACGCGGCCCTGCTGGCCATTGTCCTGGCCCTTATCCTGGCGCTGGGCTTCGCGCCCGCGCCCGCGCTGCGCCTCAGGCGCGCGTCCTATATCCTGCCGCCGCTGCGCGGCCCGCCGTCCCTGGCCTGATCGACTGAACCTTCCCGCCGGAATGGCCGCGCCGATGCCCTGAACGGGCGCGGACAGAGCGCGCGATGCGCGCTCGCGGCCTTCGGCGGGCACCATGCACAGCACACGATTCCAGGGACAACCCCTATGAAAATCTCGCTTATTGCGCTTGTCGCAGCGACTGCCTTCGCCACTTCGGCCCATGCGGAAACCTCCGCCAATTCCGACAGCGATACCGACCGCCGCAACACCATCATCGTTACCGGCCGCGCCGCCACCGCCGAAGCGGAACAGAAGGCGCAAGCCACGCCCGGCGGTGCCAATGTGGTGAGCCACGAAGACTATGCCGACCGCACCGTGGTTTCGCTGCGCGACACGCTGGCCTTCTCGCCCGGCGTCTACACCCAGCCCCGCTTCGGCCAGGAGGTGCGCATCTCCATCCGTGGCTCCGGCATTTCGCGCGGGTATCATATGCGCGGGCTGACGCTGCTGCAGGACGGCATCCCGATCAACCTCGCGGACGACAATGGCGATTTTCAGGAGCTGGAGCCGATCTTCTTCGATCACCTCGAAGTCTATCGCGGGGCCAATGCGCTGCGCTTCGGATCGGGCACGCTCGGCGGCGCGATCAACGGCGTCACCCCCACCGGCGACAATGCCCACGGTGTTTATGCCAGGATCGACGGCGGCTCCTACGGCATGATCCGGGGGCTTGTCTCCGCGGGCTTCGGCGACGAGCGCCTCAACGGCTGGGCCGGGATCAGCGCCGACAGCCACAATGGCGACCGCGACCATGCCAACCGGGATTCGATCCGCTTCCACGGCAATATCGGGGCAAGGCTGGCCGATGGGATTTCCACCCGCTTCTACCTCAGCACGAACACCCTCGACCAGGAATTGCCGGGCGCGCTGACCGCCGCCGTGGCGCGGAGCAAGCCGAAGACCGGCAATTTCGCGGGCGACCAGGCGCGCGACATAAACTCGCTGCGCCTGCAGAACCGCACCACCTTCGATCTGGGCAACGCCACCCTGAACGTCGGGGCGTTCTACAACGCGAAGGACCTGTATCACCCGATCTATCAGGTGATCGACCAGAACTCGAAGGACAAGGGGGTCTATGCCCGGCTGGAATGGGCCGCCGGCATCCTTTCCGCCACGCTGGGCGGTGAATCCCGCTGGGGCTCGGTCCGATCCCGGCGCTTCGTCAATGTGGACGGGAAGCGCGGCGCCCTTACTTTCGACGCGGATCAGAAAGCGCGCACATCCACCGTTTACGGGGAAGTGCGGGTCACGCCCATGCCCGGGTTCAGCCTGATCGCGGGCGGCATCTATGCCGACGGCTTCCGCAGGCAGGAACAGCAGTTTCCCGTATCCGCTGTCGGCAGGGCTTCGTTCGATGCCTTCTCGCCCAAGTTCGGCGTGTTGTGGCAAGCCGCGCCCGACATCCAGCTTTACGCCAATTACAGCCGATCGGCCGAATTCCCCGGCTTCGTCGAGCTTGCCCAGATCTCGGCCTTCGTGCCGCTCAGGGAACAGCGGGCCTGGACGGCGGAGATCGGCACGCGTGGAATGATCGGCTTGGGCAAGTCCGGCCGGCTGGGCTGGGATCTTTCGTTCTACAGGGCGCGGATCAAGGGAGAAATGCTGCAATATACGGTGAACGCCAGCATTCCGGCCTCGACCTTCAATGCCGACCGCACCTTGCACCAGGGCATCGAACTGGGGTTGAGCCTGGAGCCGACCGATTGGCTGCGGCTGCGCCAGATCTGGCAATATTCCGACTTCCGCTTCCGCAACGACGCCGAGTTCGGCGACAATCGCCTGCCGGTGGTGCCGAAGAACGTCCTGCGCAGTGAAATCAGGCTGGGCGGCGATGGGCTGCATGTCGCGCCCAATCTGGAATGGGTGCCCGATGGGGCCTGGGCCGATTACCGCAACACCCGCAGGACCGGCGGCTATGCCTTGCTGGGCCTGACCGCCGGAGCGACCGTGCGGGACGGCATCGACCTGTTCCTCGATGCCCGCAACCTGACCGGCAAAAAGGCGATCGGCGATGTCTCGGCCGCGATCCTGGCCACCGACGCCTCGGCGATCTACTATCCGGTGGAACGCCGCGCGCTCTATGCCGGGGTCCGCGCCCGGTTCTGATGAGGGGAACGGGCGGGCGGTTCGCCGCCTGCCCGCACCCTGATGGACCATGGCCGCCGCGGCCATTCCCATATTTTTTCGGTCATTCCCGCGCAAGCGGGAACCCAGGGCGAGGCAGAGCAGGGCTGACTGGAACACCGCCTGCACGAGGATGGCGAAGGAAAGGCAGCGGCACGCCGGTTGACGCAGAACGCCGGAAATGTGCATTGCGATTGCGCCGCCCGCGCCCCTGCATCCCCGCGATAAACCGCCCTTCCATGGCCAGTTGCATGGGTTTTTCAGTGTGACCTTTCGCGCAGGGGCCTTTCCGCCAGCGCGTATCCGGCAGTTGCCGGGCCGGCGGGCGATGCGGGATGTTCTGCACGTCATCCGGCAGGATAAGCCAGATTTCCGCGAGGTAGGAAAGTTTCGGGAGCGCCCGAGCGGCCCAAAAGCCCCGCGCTTGGTCGGCGCCATGGATTAGGCGGCGTCCCGCAATTCTGATATTCTCTCCGCCGCCGATGCTGTCCCGAGAGCGCATCGGTGGGCGAGAGGATTGGCATATGCGGAATTCGGCAACGCATCACCGGGACCTGCGAACGGGGCAGTCGATCTGGTCGGCGAAGCGCCGCCCGGCAATCGCGATCAAGCGCCTGACCCGCACCGTGCGCTGCGATGTGGCGGTGGTCGGAGCGGGCATTTCCGGCGCGCTGATCGCGGAAGGGTTGAGCGAAGCCGGTCTTTCGGTCGTGATCCTCGACCGCCGGGGGCCGCTGCTGGGATCGACTCCCGCGTCCACCGCGATGCTGCAGTATGAGCTGGACACGCCGCTGTGCCAGATGGCGGAGCGGATCGGGCGGGACCGCGCGGAACGGATCTGGCGCCGGTCGCGGCTGGCGGTGGACGCGCTGCGCGAGCGGACCGAACGGCTCGGCATCCGTGCCGACACGGCGACGCGCGGCTCGATCTATCTCGACGGGAACGTGCTCGACGCATCGGGGCTGGCCGAGGAGGCCGATGCGCGGCGGCGCGCGGGGTTCGAGGTTGAACTGATCCCGCCTGCAGTGGTCAAGGAACGCTACGGCATCGGCGGGCGTCATGCGATCATCGGCTTCGGAAACTACAGCGCGGACCCCCGCAAGCTGGCGGCAGGATACCTCAATATCGCCCTTGCCAGAGGCGCCCGCCTCTACGCGCCGGTTGAAGTCTGCGCCGTGGATGCCGGGGACGGCGGCGTCACGCTGGAGACGGCATCGGGGCCACAGGTGCGGGCCGATCAGGTGGTGATGGCGAGCGGCTACGAAATGCTGAAGGGCATTCCGCGACTGGGCAACACGATCATTTCAAGCTGGTCGATCGCGACCGCGCCTCAGCCGCGCAATCTGTGGCCGACCGAGGCGATGATCTGGGAAGCGTCGGACCCCTATCTCTACATCCGCACCACGCCCCGGGGCGAGGTGATCTGCGGCGGCGAGGATGAAGAGATCGCGGATGCCGACGAGCGCGACGCCAGGATCGACGCCAAGACCCGCACGCTGACGCGAAAGCTGGGCCGGCTGCTGCCGATGATCGACCCCACCCCGGTCCATGCCTGGGCCGGCAGTTTCGGCAACAGCCCGGTCGGCACCCCGACGATCGGGCGCATCCCGAAGATGCCGAACTGCTACGCCGCCATGGGTTATGGCGGGAACGGCATCACCTTCTCGATGATGGCGGCCCAGATGCTGCGCGGGCTCATCACCGGCAAAGGCGACCCCGACAGCGATCTCGTCAGCTTCCACCGCGACTTCTGAGCGGAGATTGGGCATCAGCCGGGCGAGCCTGGCATTTCGCCTGGCCGGATTCCGCAGCTTGACCTCGCGCGGCCCGCGCCAGCATCGCCATGATGCCGGATTACATCAAGGGAGACGCCATCAGACGAAATCCCGCCCGAAGATCTCTCGCGCGACGATCATCTTCTGGATTTGCGTGGTGCCGTCCGCGATCTGCTGGCCGATCACGTCCCGCAGGCGCTGCTCCTGAGGATAGTCTGTGGTATAGCCATAATGCCCATGCAGCAGCAGGCATTCGTGAATGGCGCCTGCCGCAATATCGGGGCACTGCATCTTGCACATCGCCGCCTCCGACGTATGCGGCAGGCCCTGATCCCGCAGCCACAGAGTGCGAAAGCAAAGCCAGCGCGCCATTTCCATCTTTGCGGCCCAGTCGGCCAAAGGGAAGGTCACGCCCTGATATTTGGACAATGGCTTGCCGAATGACTGACGGTTTTTGAGATATTCGACGGTTTCGGCAAGGCTTGCCTGCGCGGCGCCCAGGCACATCAAGCCGATGAGAGCCCGGGTGTAATCGAAGGTATGCATGACCCTGGAAAAGGCGCCACCTTCCTCGCCGATGCGATAGCGCGCCGGGATGCGGACCTCGTCGAGGAAAAGCGAGCCACGCGCAATCCCGCGCGAACCAAGGTCCGAATACGCGCTGCGCGACACCCCCGGCAGATCGAACGGAACGAGGAAAGCCGTAACGCCCCTCGCCCCCGCCCCCGGATCGGTTTTTGCGAAGACGATCCCGGCATCGCCGGCCATCACCAGCGTGATCGACGCCTTTTCGCCGGAGATCACGTAATCTCCGCCATCTCGCACCGCCCGGGCACGGATTCCCACGGCATCCGAACCGCCTTGCGGCTCGGTCAGGCAGGTGCAGATGATCTTCTCGCCCGCCGCCATGCCGGGCAGCCACTCGGCACTGACCTGCTCAGGGGCATACCGGCCGAGCATCTCCCCGGCGAAACAGGCGATCAAAATGGCATAGCAGCAATTGAAATCGCCCGAAGCGGCAGCCTCGATGGCGATGCCGGCGGTTATCGCGTCGACTTCCTGCCCCCCATGCTCTTCCGGAACCCTGAGGCCCAGAAGGCCGATCTGCCCCATCTTCAGGAACTGCTCCCGCGGAAGCTCCCCGGTGCGGTCCCAATATGCATATTTGGGCAGCAGGACATCCCGCGCGAAAGCGCGCATGGTTTCGGCAACCAGCCGCTGCTCCTCGGAAAAGGAGAAATCCATGGAACCGTCAGATCACGCTGAACGGTTCTGTGATGAAGCACAGCCCGCGTTCGAGATCGACAAAGTTTGGCTCGTCCGGCCTTATCCGTTCAAGATAGGCCGGCTCCTCGAATGCCTGGAGCATCGCATCCATCGACCGGAACTCCAGCACCGCGATCCCGTCGTAATCGCCCGAGATCCCGAACATCGTTGCGATCGGTGAATCAGGATCAGCCAGGTGGTGCTGGGTATAGCGGACAAGATGCCGGTTGAATTCGGCGCAATTGCGAATGAGCGGGGCGTGAGTTTCCCGCCAGTGACGGGAAAATTCCCGCTGGCTCAGACCCGCTCGCCGCTTGATGCAGACGATCAGCGCTATCGTCATCCATCCACTCCGGAAATGGCGCGCTCGGGGCAAGCCTTCATGCCCTTGGTCGCATTCTCTTCCTCGCCGGGGGGAACCACCACCACTTCCCCGACCGCAATGTTGAAGCCCGCTTCGTCAAGGGCAAAGACATTGGGGGCGAACTTCGCGCACCGGCCGTGGCCGGAGCAGAGGTTCTCGTCCACCTTGAGACGCATCATTTCCAAACTCCCAGCTTCCGGTCTGTCTTATTTCCACTCGATGTAGAGCGAGCTCATCGCCCGCAAGAAGCCTGTCTCGTAAACCGGCTGGGTGCCGGGCTTCACTCTGAAATGCGGAATGCGCTTGAGCCATTCGCGAATGAAGACGGCCAGTTCCATGCGCGCGAGGTGCGATCCGATGCAGCGATGCGGCCCCACGCCGAAGGTGGGGTGATGGATTGTCGGCTCCGCGAAATTAAGCTCCCTGGGCTTCTCGATCGTGCGCGGATCGCGCCCGGCCCCCGAGAAGCCGAGCATGACGTAATCCCCCTCCTTGAGCTGGACTCCATCGACCTCGACGTCGCGCATGCAGGTGCGCCCCATCGCCACGACCGGCGAATAGGCCCGGACGAATTCCTCCACCGAGTTCTCGATCCATTCGGGATGATCGAGCAATTGCTGGCGCTGTTCCGGATGATCGGCGAGATGGCGGGCGATCGAGCCGACCGCATAGATGGTGGTGGAAATGCCGCCATAGGTCAGATCGAGCACGACCGACACCTGATGGTCCCAGGGCGCTTCGCTGCCGTCCTTGTAGGTCACCCCTTGCAGGATGGTGTCGACGATGTCGCCCTGAGGAGGCATTTCCTTCCGCTTCTTCAGGAACGCCTCGAGATAGTCATACACCTTCTTGTGGTATTTGGTGCGCTCGTCCAATGGGCCGAAAAGGGACTTGTCGACATCGTGGACCAGTTCCGGCAGGTCGTCGACCGGCACGCCGAGCACATAGATGAAGAACGCGCGGCCGGGCAGCACGCCCGCCATTTCGCTGATGAACTCGCATTCCCCCCGGTCGATGAACTTGTCGATCAGCAGGTTCACCTCTCGCGCCACATCCTCCCTTATGGAGTCCATCACCTGGGGGCTCATGTGCGGGTTCAATGCGCGCCGCCAGCTGGTGTGGTTCGGGGGGTCCTGCTCAACCGGGATCATAAGCGGCTGATCGGCGGGCCGATTGGGAATATAGCCCTTGGCACTGCTGAACGTCTGCCAATCCTGGCCGATCTGACGCACCGCGTCCTCGGTGCTGAACACATAATACCCCGTGCCCACATTGCTGTGGGCCACCGGGCATTTCTGGACCATCAAGTCGATGATCTCGTGGAAATGCTCGTTCAGATTAGGATCGTCGATATCGAAATCACGGAAGAAATCGCGACCGAAACGTTCGATCAGCCGTTCGGGGCTCAGTTCCGGATCTGTCCGATCCATAATCTTTGCAGGACTCCGTTCTCCCATCTTGCGTCTCCCATCAAAATCTAGCCATTGCCTCGCCAGGCGGACGTCCCGCCATCGACCAGCACCGTTGCACCGGTCATGAAACTCGCTTCGCCCGACGCGAGGAAGCACGCCAGGGCAGCCGCCTCGTCCGGATCGCCAAGACGCTTGATCAAGTGCGGCCCCGAGGTGAGTTTGATCGCTTCTTCCCGATCGGGTGCCGTATCGATCGAATGCATCAGCATCGGCGTGGAAATCGCGCCTGGCGCATAGGCATTGCAGCGAATGCCATAGGGGGCATAGTCCGCCGCCATGATCTGGGTCAGCAGCTTCACCGCGCCTTTCGCCACCGAATAGGCCGGGATGCCGGGATAGGCGAATGTGCTCGCCACCGAGGCCGCATTGACAATCGCCGGTTGCCTGTCGGACTTCCTCAGCCAGGGCGCGGCCGCGCGCACCGCGCGCCACATCGCCTTGAGGTTGATGTCCATCATCTCGTCCCACTGCTCTTCCGTGAGCGAGTCCAGGGTCTGCGGGCCGCCGGTCAGGCCATCGTCGGTAATCCCGGCATTATTGACGAGAACATCCAACCCACCGCCGAACTCGGCTGCCGCGGCAACCATCGCCACAATGTCGGCGCCCGCCCGCAGATCGGCGGCCACGAAGAGCGACTTCGCCCCTTCCGCCTCGACCTCGCGCGCGGCGGCCTGCCCCTCGGTTTCCTTGATGTCGGCAAGCGTGACCGAAGCCGCCCCTTCCCGCGCGGCGCGCAGGGCAATCGCCTTGCCCATCCCCTGGGCGGCGCCTGTCACCAGGATGGAACGTCCTTCAAGTCGCCTTGACCGGGCCTTCCCATCGGGAAGATCGTCGAGATTAGCCACGAAGCCGATCATCGCAACTCAACCACCGTAAGCGGCGTTGAGGAGAGCGGTGTCGTAATATTCCTCGAAGGATTTCACCTTTCCGCCGCTGAACTTGAATATCTGGATATAGCGCCCGTTATAGGCGACGTGCCTGTTCCCCCAGGTCGGGCCGGTATCGACGTCGATCATGCTGTTGGATTTCGTGACGATCACGTCGGGGTCCCCGCCCACTATGATCTCGTCGATGAACCAGTCGAAACGGCCCGTCATCTCGTCATGGATCGGGTCCCAGAAGGCTTTGACCGCATCCCAGCCGCGATGGCTGGCATAGTGGCAGATGGCCACCCCATCGGTCACGAAAGGCGTGATCACTTCCGGCTCGTCGCTGACCCAGAGCGAATAGAAGAAGGGCTTGTCCTTCAGATAGACCGAGAAGAAATCGATGATCGTGTCGATGTTCTTGCGGGCCGTGGGATTATCGGTGGTGACGGCGCAATTGATGGTAACGCCCTTGATGACCTCTCCGCTCATGTCATGCTCCTCAGCCGCCATTTTCCATAATCAGGGTCTTGGGTTCGAGATAAGCGCGCAATCCGTTGATCCCGCCCTCGCGGCCGATCCCGGATTCCTTGAATCCGCCGAAGCCGATCGACATGTCGCTGCGCCAGGCGTTATGCCCGACCGTGCCCGATCGCAGCCGGCGCGCGACCCGATATGCCTTTGCGGCATCCTGCGTGAAGACCGAGTTGTTCAGCCCGAAGCGGGTATCGTTGGCGATCGCCACCGCATCGTCTTCGTCGCGCGCCTTGATCACCGTCAGGACGGGGCCGAATATCTCCTCGCGGGCGATAAAGTCGCTGTTGTCGGCATTGGCGATAACCGTGGGCTCGAAGAACCAGCCGCGATTGAGATGGGCGGGACGCTTGCCGCCGGTCACGATCCTGTTGCCATCACTCTCGGCCCGGCGGACCATTTCCTCTACCAGGTCGCGCTGGCGCCGCATCGCCAGCGGCCCCATGCTGACCGCCGGATCGAAAGGATCGCCGACAGCGACCTGCGAAAATCCGGCGGCCAGCGCATCGACCAGTCGGTCGTGGCGATCCGCCCCCACCACCACCCGCGTGAGCGAGGAGCAGATCTGCCCGGTCATCGCGCAGGCGGACCCGACCAGCGATTGCGCCGCCTGCTCGACATCGTAATCGTCGAGGATCACGGCAGCGGACTTTCCGCCCAGTTCCAACGTGCAGCGGGCCATGCGTTCTGCGCAGATACCGGCAATCCGTTTCCCGACCGCGCTCGAGCCGGTAAAGCCGATCTTGTCGACACCCGGATGGCGGACGAGCCGTTCCGAAGCGGCGCGGTCGGCGGTGACGACATTGAGGACACCCGGCGGCAGGCCGATTTCCTCTGCAATTTCCGCCAGCAGATAGCCCGTCCCGGGCGCCTCGGGAGAAAGTTTCAAAACCGCGGTGCAGCCGGCGATAAGCGCGGGCGCAAGTTTGAACGCCATGATGTTCACCGGCGCGTTCCAGGGCACGATCGCCCCGACCACGCCGACCGGCTCGTTCACGATCAGCGCATAATCGCCCCCCATCGGCGGATTATCGAACCGCTCTTCCCAGGCAAAGCTGTCCGCAAGCCCCGCGTAATAGCGATAGACATCGCCGATGGTGCCGGCAAAGGGGTGGGCCATCGCATGAAGAATGCCCATTTCGTTTGGCCAGATGGCGGCGATATCGTCCACCCGCCGGTCCATCGCATCGCCGATCATGCGCAAATAGACGGCGCGTTCCGCATGGGTCATCCGGGGCCAGGGACCGCTGTCGAAAGCGCGACGCGCGGCCTCGACGGCGCGATCGATATCCGTTTCATCGGCTTCGGCCACCGTAAGAAACACATCCTCCGTGGCCGGCGCGATCACATCGATGAACCGATGACTGCTCGCAGGAACCCATCGCCCGTCGATATAAAGGCGATCGGGATTGCTCAGAATTGCCTCACCCTTCGCAACAAGCATCGATCCTACTCCAGTCGTTCGCCAGAAAATATTGCCGGGACGCCTTGCGGCGCCCCGGTAGAGATCGTTCAGAATTTGGCGCCAAAGGTCGCGCCGTAGGTCCGCGGCGGTTCAATCGCGCCGTAACGCGGATAACCCCACAGCGCGATGGTCACGAGTTCGTTGGACTGAACATATTTGTTCGTCAGGTTCTTGCCCCAGAAACTCAGGCTCCAGAACGAGGAGGATTCATAGCGCAGAAGCGCATTGATCTTCGTCACCGAAGGCTGGCTGAGGTTATTGTCGTTGAATTCGGAGAAGTGGACACGGGACGACCACGAAAGGTCGCCGCGCAACGTCATGACGCCGCCATTGCCGAATTCATAATCGTACTGGGCGCCAGCCGTGAACGAATATTTGGGAGCGCCGGGGAGCTGGTAGCCCTTCAGATTCTGCTCGACCCCGCCAACACCGCCGAACACGGGAGTCTTCGCGCCCGGATTGGCGGCCAGCCAGATGGGATACCCCGGATCTATCGATCCGGTGGGAAAAAGCGGATTGGTCGAGAAGAATTCGCTGAACCGCGAGTCCAGATAGTTGAAGCTGCCGTCTAGGCGCAGCCCCGTTACCGGCCGCAAGGTTGCTGCCAGTTCGAAGCCATCGACCTTTGCCGACGCAGCATTGGCCGTGACTGTGGCGATGCCGATCACCTTGTTAACCTGCAGGTCTGAATAGTCGTAATGGAAGTAAGCCCCGGTCAGCTCGAACTTGTTATCGAACAGACGAGTCTTGAAGCCCACCTCATAGGCCTTGATGGTTTCCGGATCGATCACCGGGTTGACCTGCCCGATGCTCCAAGTGCCGCTCTTGAAGCCTTCCGTATAGCTCGCGTAGAGCATCGAGGTCGGACCCACATCGAATTCGATGCCCAGCTTCGGCGTGAAGTCGCTCCAGCGTTCCTTGCCGCTGGTGTCGTCTACTGCGCCAAAGGTGAACGTTCCGACGGTGTCACGCTTCTCGGTGGACCAACGGCCCCCTGCGGTGATGCGCAGTTCCGGCAGGATCGCATAGGTTGCCTGCGCATAGGCCGCGAAGGCATCGATATCCATCTTGCCATCCTGGATATAGTCGAACGGGCCAGCTGGCGAATAGAACTGGAAGAACGGCACAAACACATGGTTATCGATCTTCTCATGGTAATAGCTTGCGCCAGCCACCACATCGAGCGGACCCGAAGACCAGTTCAGCGTGAATTCCTGGCTGATCTGTTCCGAATTTTCAGTATAGTAAGTGCTGCCGAGGCCAGCCGACGTGCCATCCGAATTGGATGCATTGTAGCGTTCCCAATCGAGGTAGCCGGTTACCGATGTCAGGCTGAGATTGTCGGTAAGCTCGAAATTGGCATTGAGAGTGATTGCGATACCCCGGCGCTTGTTGGTCTTGCCTTCCAGCGCGGTCGCTGCGTCCTGCCCGTCTTGATCGGTGAGCGCGATGCCTTGCAGCAGTTCGCCGTTGCCATTCACCGTGCCGACCACACCCTGCAATTGATAGCCCGGGTAGGGTCCGAAACCATGCGTGTAATGGTTGTTGTCATGTTCATGGTGATATTGCGCGATCAGACGAATATCGGTGCCATTGCCGTTTTCATACTGGAGCTGCCCCCGAACGGACTGGGCCTTGGCGTTGTTGACCGGGTGGTCCTGGGCCACATCTTCGCCGTAACCGTCGCGGTCGATCAGATGCGTGGCGATGCGCGCGCGCAGATCGCCATTCTCGCTCAATGGAAAATTGACCGCGCCTTCCGCTTCGAACAATTCGTAATTGCCGATGGAAAGGTTCGCATAACCGCCGAATTCCCGATCAGGCCCACGGCTGATCACATTCAGCGCGCCGCCTGTGGCGTTCCGTCCGTAGAGCACCGCCTGCGGCCCACGCAGAACCTCGATGCGCTCGACATCGAAGAACGAGGATGCCTGCGCCGTCGGCCGGCCGATATAGACACCGTCGGCGTAGAGCGCGATGCTCGCATCGGCGCCTGCCGCAAACGAGTTGAGGCCGATGCCGCGAATGAAGATACGGGTAACGCCCTGCTGGTGGCCAGCGCGAATGCCTGGTGCCACGAATTGCAGATCCTTCACATCGGCCACTTGGCGATCTTGCAGCGCCTGGCTGTCGAGAGCGGTGAGCGAGAGCGGCACCTTGGTCGCCAACTGCTCCCGGCGCTGCGCGGTAACGACGATATCGCCATATTGCGAAGAGGACGAAGCGGAACCGCTACTGCTATTTTCTGCTTGAGGCGCTTCCTGCGCGAAAGCACCGCTAAATGATAAGGCCAATGGCAGCATCGCAACACCCGTTGCGAGCCTTAAAAAGTATTTTTTCTGATTGTTTCTCACTTTTATATCCTCCCTTTTTATTAAGTTTAACGTATTACATTCCGATCACTCGATAACCGGGCGCAGTCGCCCTTCGGCGATCATGTCGGCGAGAACGTGCTTCTGGATCTTGCCGGACGGGGTCAGCGGCCAATGGTCGATGAAGAGCCACACGCTCGGAACCTTCTGGGAGGCCAGCTTCCGCCGGCAATATGCTTCCAGCTCCACAATGGTTGGCTTGGCTCCGTCCCTGGTCGAAAGCACGGCGGCGACGATTTCGCCCCATTTCTCGTTCGGCAGGCCGAGAACGGCGACCTGATCGATGTCGGGGTGAACGAACAGGACATCCTCGATCTCTTTCGGATAGAGGTTCATCCCGCCGCGGATGATCATTTCCTTGAGGCGTCCCGTGATCTTCACGAAACCGCGCGCATCCATCGAGCCCAGGTCGCCGGTGCGCAGCCAGCCGTCAGGCAGCAATGTTTCCTTCGTCTTTTCCGGCATCTCGAAATAGCCGGTCATGGTCTGGAAGCCGCGCACCCAGATCTCTCCGACCGTGTCCACCGGCTGGACCTCAAGCGTGTGGGGATCGACAACCTGGACCTCCACTTGAGGCAGAGGCTGCCCGACACTGTCGGTCTGATCCTCGATCCGGTCATCGGGTGAGGTAAGCGTGATCGGGCCGTTGGATTCCGTCTGACCGAAGATGATGCAGACCTTGCAGCCGATGTCCCGGTGAACCTGGCGAACCATCGCGGCGGGCACATTCGCCGCGCCGGAAAAGATCGTCTGCCAGCTCGACACATCACGCCTTGGGAGATCGGGATGGTTCAATATGCCCAGGATCATGGTCGGCACGATCAGGGTGGCGTTGCCGCGCTCGCTCTCGAACAGTTCGAGCATCAGCCCGGCATCCCAATGGGGCATCAGGACGAAGGTCCCCTGATAGGCAAGGCAGCTGAATTCGGCCATCGCGGCCCCGGCGATGTGGAACATCGGCATCGCGTTGATGTGGACGCCTCCCATCGGAAAGCACGACCTGCGGGCGATGCTTCGCGACGTATTCAGCACGCCCTTGTGATGCAGCAGCGCGCCTTTGGGCTTGCCGGTCGTGCCGGAGGTATACTGGATCTGCAGCGTGTCGCCGGGCAGGATCTCGGGCAGTTCGATGGCCGGGTCGGCCTGCTCGATCAGGCCCCAGATCGCCTGGACCCGATCCACGGAATGCAGCTTCGCGCAGTCCGATGCATGGATTGCTTCCTCGACTGTCGGAAACAGTTCCCGATCGCGAAAGCTGTCGTCGTAAAAAAGCCCGGCAGCGTTGGAGTTGGCAATGATGTAGCCAAGCTCCCCCGCGGTATAGGCGGGGTTCACCGGCACCAGTATGAGGCCGGCAAGGCTCATCGCATGCTGCAGGAACACCCATTCCGGTGAATTGGTGCCATAGACGATGATACGATCCCCGCGCGCAAACCTGCCCAGCAAGGCGCGCGCGAGCCTTTCGGAAATGTCGAGATGTTCGCGATAGGTCCAGCGCCTCCGCGCAGCGGGATCGGCGATACCTTCGACCAGCGCCAGCCGATCGGGAACCTCGCGCGCGGCATCGCGCAGCAGGCCGCCCAAGGTAAGGTCCGGAATGTCGAGTGCGTGATCGGCCGGCCAGTAGGAATAGTCGGGAAGCCCGACGAGATCGGCCTGTTCCATCCTTGGCGCCGGATCGTTCATTGCGCGCTCCCCGCCCGGCGCCTGAGAACTTCAGGCATTTTGGAACGATGGAAGCCTTCAAAAGGCTGGTTCCGGTCACTTTCCTCGAGATTCCAGGTCGCTCGCGCATTGGGCGCGCCGCCATCGACCCGGATGCAGGAACCAGTTATGTAGGCCGCCGCCGGCGACAGCAGATAGACGATGGCCGCGGACACTTCGGCTTCGGTCCCGAAACGCTGCTGCGGAACGCGGCGGGTATATTCGAACAGCTTGTACTGGATCTCCGGCGCATATGTGTCGAACCCGCTGGAGGCTATCCCGCCCGGCGCCACCGCATTGACCCGGACGCCGTTGGCGGCCCATTCGCAGGCCGCGCTTTCGGTAAGGGTCCACATGCCTCCGCGCGCGGCCCCGGAATGGGCAAAGTCCGGCCAGCCGTTCCAGATGTCGGCGATCATGTTGACGATCGCTCCGCCGTTATCCGCCATCCAGCGGTTGAATACCTCGCGCATGAAGATGAAGCCGCCGGTGAGATTGTTGCGGACGACGGCCTCGAAACCCTTGGTCGAGACAGTTCGCAGCGCGGTGCGATATTGCCCGCCCGCATTGTTCACGAGCCCGTCAATGCGGCCGAACTTCTCCAGCGTCGCGTCGATGGCCGCCCCGACATTCTCCTCGTCGCGGATATCGCAGGTGATGCAGGCGACTTCCCCGCCATCCTCCCGGATCTCTGCAGCGACCGTTTCCAGCTTGTCCGGGTTGCGGCCCAGTATGACCACATTCGCGCCCAGGAAGACCAACTCATGCGCGAGGCAGCGGCCAATCCCGCTGCCGCCGCCCGTGACCATGATGGTCTGGCCGGCGAACAAATCTGGTCTGAACACGGAATTATAAGGCATTCTTTCAATCCCAGCTTTCGATGGCTTCGATACCGGCGCGGGCATAGGCTTTGGCGAACCGGCGCGCCTCGGCGGCGACCAAAGGGTCGGGCACAGCTCCGCTCGCCGCGCGCATGGCCACGCCCGATACGCCCACCGCGGCCCGATACATCGCAAACGCCACATGGAAGGCGGTCAGCCGCGGCATGGCCGGCGCCGCGGCGTAATAGGCATCGATAAACTCATGCGCCGAGGGAATGCCCAGGGCCCTGAGATCGAGTCCGGACACGCCGCCATTCTCATCGGGCGCAAGGAACCAGCCCTGCAGACAGAAGCCGAGATCGGCGAGGGGATGGCCGATGGTCGCAAGCTCCCAGTCGAACACGCCGGAAACCGCCCCGTCCTGCCGAAACATCACATTGGCGACACGATAATCGCCATGCGCAATGGTCGCGCATCCGTCATCCGCCGGCATCTCCGCCGCGAGCCAGGCCTGAAGCCGGTCCACATCCGGATTGTCCGCGATCCCGAACTGGCTCCACTGCTTCGACCAGCCCGCCAGTTGCCTCCCGAAATAATCTCCCTGCTTGCCGAAGCCCGACAAGCCCGTTCCCTGCCAGTCGAAGCGATGGATCGCGCCGAGCGTGCCGGCCATGCCGGCGAATGCCTTGCGCTTAACCTCCGGGGCGAGTTGCGGCAGCGCGTAGTCGTGCGAGACCACTCCTTCCAGGCGCTCCATCACGTAGAAGGGCGTCCCCACGATGCTCTCATCCTCGCAATAGAGGACCGGGGCAGGCACCGGCACGGCCGACCCGGACAATGCCTGGAGCAAACGGTATTCGCGATCGATACGATGAGCAGCGGCCGATAGCTGCATCGGCGGCTTCTTGCGCAGGACGAGGCGCCGGCTTCCCCCGGATACGAAGAATGTGGGGTTGGACATTCCACCGGCGGCACGATCGACCGCTATGGTTCCGTCGAGGCCCGGAATCCGGGCACGCAGGAAATTCTCTAGCGCCACGACATCGAAGCCCAGGCCCGCATCGGCAGGCCCGCACTCCTTCGTCGCGGCGGCGGTATCAGCCACGGCCCGTCCCCTTCGCCTGGCCGAAGCCGAACAGATATTGCGCAACGCGGCGGATCTGGATTTCCTCCGAACCTTCGGTGATGCGGTAGCGGCGGTGATGGCGGTAGATGTGCTCGAAGGGGTAAGCGCGGGTGTAACCCATCCCGCCATGCACCTGGATCGCGCGGTCCGCCGCCTGGCATACCAGCCGGTTCGCCTTGAAATTGCAGATCGATACCTTGTCGCTGATCTCCAGCGGGGAGCGGCGGTCCATCTCCCACGCCGTGCGGAAGACATAGTTCCGCAGCATTTCGACCTCGGCATGGAGTTCGGCCAGCTGGAACTGGATGATCTGGTTCTTCGACAGCGAATTGCCGAAGACTTTCCGTTCATTCGCGTATTTCACCGCCTGCTGGATGCAGTAACGCGCGGCACCCGTGCTCGCGGCCGCTTGCCGGATGCGGTTCTCATGGACGAAGCGCTGAGCGATATGGAGCCCCTTGCCCTCGCCGCCCAGAATCGCGTCATCCCTGACCCGCACGTCCTTCAGCCCGACCTCGGGATGGTCGCTCGGCATGTTGAAGGTCCAATGGTTATAGAGAATTTCGATGCCCGGCGTTGACATGGGCACGATGAAGGCGGTGATCCCGTCGGCATCGCCGGGCTTGCCGGAAGTGCGCGCGAAGATCAGGTCCGCCTTCGCGCGATAGACCTGGCTGTTATAGCGCTTCTGGCCATTGATCACCCACTCGCCGCCCTCCTTGCGGGCGGTGGTTTCGATATAGGTGGCGTCGCTGCCGTGATCCGGCTCGGTAAGAGCGAAGGCCAGGTGATTCTGGCGGCTTACGATGCCCTCGATATATTGCTTCTGATCGGGCGTGCCGTATTCATGAAGGATCGGCACAATCGGAAAATTGCCCACAACCGAGCTTTCATCCTGCAGGTCGTTGGCGAGTTGCAGGCCCTGGCCGGCGAGATGCTCGCGAATGGCCGCGATCATGAGATTGGAAGCCCCGCCGCCGCCAATTGCCTTGGGCAGCCCCAGCCTCAGGAACCCGGCCTTGTCGGCGCGGCGTTCCATCTCCGCGATCAGGTCGTTCCATTCCTCGCGCGGCTGTCCGTCGCGGTCCCAATCGGTCCGCGCATATTCCCGGCGATGATCGAAGAACTGGATATTGTCCCGCTCGAGCGGCTTGATCTCGCGCTCGTTGAACGCGTCGATTTCCGCCAATTTCTCAACGATCTCCTGGGGAAGCTCAAAATCCATGATGCCCTTCAGTTCCTAAATTCACGTGTCGCCGCACATCCGCAGCCCGATCGCGTCAAAGGTCGACCTTGCCAAAAGGATGCGTGCTGCTCAGGCCGCCGTCGGCCGCGATGATCTGTCCGGTGATGAACGCGCTGTCGTCGCTGGCCAGGAACGCCGCCACGCCGGCCGCCTCCCCCACCGTCCCGGTCCGGCGCAGCGGAGTGATCCCGCCCATCTTGTGCTCGACGCCCTTGTTCCGGGCATAGTCGAACGCCGATTTGGTGAGCTTCGTCTCGACCAGGCCCGAAGCAATCGCGTTCACGCGGACCTGCGTTCCGCGAAAGGCATTCGCCGCGCCCATGGCCAGCATGTTCACGGCCGACTTCGCGCAACCGTAGGCAATCGTGCCCGCGTTGGCGCGCAGCGAGCCTGCGGAACTCATCAGGATGATCGACCCATGGCCTGCATCCCGCATCGCGGGGCCGAAGTGCTTGATGGTGAGGAACGCCGAAACGACATTGCCGCGCCAGGCATATTCCCACTGCTCGACGGTCTGTTCGAACAAGGGCGCCATATGATCGGTATTGCCCGCATTGGCGAAGAGGATTTCATAGCCCCCCAGCGCATCGAGAGCATAGGCCGCCGCACCGGCGACAGCCTCTTCGTCGATCACATCGGCAACGTGGTGATGCGCCACCCCGCCGGCTGCGCGGATCATATCCGCCGTTTCAAGGATGTTGCCCTCGCTCCGGCCGATTAAGAGGACCTCCGCCCCTTCCGCCGCGAAACGCAAGGCAGAGCCACGGCCAATTCCGCTGCCGCCGCCGGTCACGACGGCCCGCTTGCCTTCAAGCCGCCTGCATCCCTGATGGAAGCCGCTCATGCCGCGGAGATCCCGCCATTCGCGCTGATCGCCTGGCCCGTGATCTTCCTTGCGGCCGGACTGGCAAGAAACAGCGCAAGGTCGGCCAAGTCCTCAGCCTCCGCGATGCCGAGACTGGCCATCTTGCCCGCCTTCTCGAACAATTTTGACGCGAAAGCGCTTTCCTGCATCCGCGCGTTCGTGAGGGTCCCCGCGATCAGCGAAGGCGTCAGCGCATTGACCCGGATGCCATCGCGCTTCGCCTCGATAGCGAGCGCGCGAGTGAACATGACGATTGCCGCCATGGCCGCGCCAATCACGGTTTCGCCCGGCGTGGCGAGCTTAGCGGCATCGGAGGCGACATTCAGGATAACGCCGCGCTTCGCCGCGATCATGTGGGGCAGCGCAGCCCGGCTGATGAGTATCGGCCCCATCGCCTGCTGGACGAGGATCGCCTCCAGATCCTCGATCGGCAGATTCTTGAGCAGTTCCGGCGCGGCCGGGCCTACGGTGGAGTTAAGCACTATCTCGAGCGAACCGAAGCGCCCGGCGACTTGCGAAACCACTTGCGTGGCCGCAGTCGCCGAATTCGCGTCGGCGGCGAGGAAGAGGACATCGCAACCCGGCGCCGAATTGCGAACCTGCGCCGCCGCGGCTTCGCCACGTTCGGCATTCCGCCCGACGATCGCAATTCGGGGAACTCCGGCCCGCGCAAATTTGATGGCCGCCGCCAAGCCCACGCCCGCGGTGCCGCCCACGACAAGCGCGGTGGAATCTTCAAACTGGATCGCGTCGGGACGACCTTCCGTCACACCTGAATCCCCTCCTGAAACCTTCTTGTTAAGTGCAATTCATATATCCAACATAAATTTGATGCAATATCAAATTTAATTGCATTTTTTCAATGTTTTATATATCATGTATTTCACTCATATAGGTAGATGTAATGGTTTTACTGAATTAAACTCATCAGCGCGATGAGCGCGACTCACCACCCCAGGAACCCGCCCCTCAAAATTTCCGCTTCAACCGCGCAATGCGCGGCATAAATGAGCATAGATCATTTGAGTGACGAATTTTTTATAGCTTTATATCAGATAGTTATAAACTATATGCAGTCATTGCAGCGTAGCATCCTCATCATTAATGGGCTTGACTTATCAGTCAAATGATGAGCATTTCAGAGGTCCTGCGCGCACGGCGAGCACGCAAAAAGGGAAGAGATGCAGGCAATCCTAGATAAATTTTCTGCGGTCGCAGCCGACAGCCTGGCATATGCGCGTGCCTGGAAGGAGCGTTCGGGCCGGCCGGTTATCGGTTCGTTCCCCATGCACTTCCCGGTTGAACTGGCGCACGCGGCAGGCGCCTTGCCCGTCATCATCCAGGAAGCGGAAGATCCGATCACGGATGGCGAAGGAGCCGTCTTCTCCTTCTATTGCGGATATAATCGCAGCGTCGCCGACCAGGCGCTCAAGGGCCGCCTCAAATTCCTCGATGCGATCATGTTCGGCGACCATTGCGTGCAATTGCTCGGCACGGCGGACATCATCCGCTGGCACGATCCGGAACTGCCGATCGTATTCGAGCAGCCGGTTTCCTCGCTCGACATGGATTGGGCCTTTGACGAAACCCGCTCGGTTTACGTCAAGCTCAAGGAGGATGTGGAAGAATTGCTGGGCGCGCGGATCACCGACGATGCGCTGAAGGCCAGCATCTCGCTTTTCAATCGCAATCGCCAGCTGATCCGTAAAATCTATGAGATGCGCGTCGCCGGCACGACCGATTTGAGCGCGCGCCAGATGCAGCACATCATCAAGTCCAGCATGGTGATGGACAGGCAGGAGCATACCGGGCTGCTGGAGCGGCTTGTTGAAGCAATCGAAGCGCGCCCGGCCTCTCGCAGGCAGGGCATGCCGGTCTATCTCTCCGGCCATCTTTGCCAGGCGCCGAAGCTGGAACTGCTCGACATGATAGAAAGCACCGGCACGGTGGTGGTCGGCGACGATCTCTATCACGGGTATCGCTTCATTTCGACGGACATCGACGAAGAAGACGATCCGATGACCGCCTTGGCCAATTGGTATCTCAGGAAGAACGAGAAGGTGCCCTGTCCGACCCGGGCCGATGGCGATGCCGATTGGGACGAATTCCTCGTCCGCGACATGCGCCGTACCGGCGCCGAAGGGCTGATCGTGCTGGTCGCCAAGTTCTGCGAACCGCACATGTATTATTTCCCGGAAATTCAGGAAAGATGCCGGCGGGAAGGGATTCCGATGCTCAAGCTCGAGACAGAGCATGATTCCATGCCGATGGAAGCCTTCAAGACCCGTCTCGAAACCTTTGTCGAAGTGGCCCGGCGGCGCCGCCGGCACGAAAAGCCCGAGAGCAAGCAGGAGAGAAGCCATGCTCAATGCTGACGCGATCCATATGGATTGGGGAACCGGCAAGACTGCCCCCGTCAAGAAAGCCAACCGCCTCAAGGCCACCCGCCTCGGCAGCGCCATCGTTCACGATTATTGGTCGGATCTGTTTTCGGCGAAGGAGAGGGGCAAGAAGGTCGTCTGGTATAACGGAACCTATATCCCTCCGTTCTTCCATGCTCACGATCTTGCCTGGGTTCACGGCGAGGCATGGTCTGCCTATCTGGCCGCGCGGCATGTGGAAGGCGATGCGCAGAGCGCCGGCGAATCCCGCGGCTACGACCGGGAGCTATGCTCCTACGCCCGCACCCACATCGGCCAGGCGCTGATGGACAAGAAAGACCTGCAGGACGGCAAGATCGATCCGCAGAGCGCCAAGGGCATTGCGATCAGCCAACTGCCGCTGCCCGACATGATCGTGAATGCCTATCCCTATTGCAGCTCCGGCCAGCAATGGGATGAGATGATCTACCGCCTGTTCGACAAGCGCGTGCCGATTTTCCATGTCAACGTGCCGATGCTGTGGGGTGGCCGCAAGGATGCCGCCTATCTGTCGGGCAGCGAGATGGATGAGAAGATCGGCTACGTCTCGCGCCAGCTGCGCGCGATGACCGACTTCCTGGTCGAGAACACCGGACGGAAATACGATTGGGACCGCCTCAGCGAAGTCATGGCCTTCATCAAGAAATCGGCCGAACTCCGGCTCGAAGCGATGGACATGTGCACAGCCACCCCCTCACCCGCCAGTTTCTTCGATTGGATCGTCAGCATCGCGCATGTCAACTTCATGCCCGGAACACAGCGTCTGGTCGATTTCTTCGAGGCCATGAAAGCCGAAATTGCGGAGCGCGTCGCGAATGGCGAAGGCGCCGTGCCGCAGGAGAAATATCGCTTTTTCTTCGACGGGATGATGAACTGGAACAAGGTCGGTTGGCTGGCGGAGAAGTTCGCGGCCAACAATGCCTGTGTGGTTGCCGGACGCTATACCCACATGTCCTTCTGGCAGGAGCCGCAGGCCATCGACCTTGCCGACCCTGTGGCGGGAATGGCCCATAATTATCTCGCCTGCCCGAACAATTCCGGCGCGCCCTATATGATCGGCGAGATCGATCGCCTTTGCGAGAAGTTCAAGATCGACGGCATGGTGATGCATGTCTCGCGGACTTGCCGAGGCATGACCAACTCCCAGCATCTGATCGTCGATTCCGCGCGCCGCCATGGCCGGGCAGCCCTGTTCTTCGAAGGCGATGTGGCGGATGAGTCCTTCTACAAGGACGAACTGCTCAATACGCGGCTCGAGGCGATGATCGAATCTCTCGATTCCAAGCGGATCATGGCCGCCTGACTGATCGACAAGGGCATTATGGAAGGCGCGCGCTGCTGTGCGCGCCTTCCCGTATATTTCAACGCTTTCCCGGCTAGGATTGCTTTTCCAGGCGATCGGCCACGGCCTCCAGCCGCCCGATGACGGCATTCAACCTTTCATCGCCCAAGGGCTCGGCCGTCATTCCGCCATAGACTACCATCGCGATCTCATCGGCGAGTTCCTCGACATCGAAATCGCCTTCGCCGCGCAAGAATCGCCAGGTGCTATGCTCGATCGTGCCGAAGACCATGTCGCGCAGCACCCGCTCGGGAACGCCGCTTCTGAATTCGCCGCTCTCAATGGCGTCCTTGAACAGCTTGCGGAATTGTTCCGTATATTCACGATTGATTTCAAAAAGTTGTGTCTCTTTGTAATTGGCTCTCGGCCGCACTTCCAGCATGACGTAACGGCTGAGCGCTGGCCCCTTCGTGATGGTTTTCAGCGAATGCCAGACCAGATAGCGCAATTTGTTGTAGGTGCCATTGAATGCGCTGACATCGACCAGATCGGCAAAGCTATGGGTGAACCATTCTTCCGCCACGCGCAGCAGCAGATCATCCTTGTTCTTGAAATAGCGATAGACCGTTCCCTCGACGATGTTGGCGCGTTCCGCGATTTCGGCCATCGTCACGCCTTCGTAGCCCTTGGTGGCGATCACTTCCTTGGCTGCCGCGAGAATATCGGAGACGCGTTGATCCTGCGAGAGACGAGTTACTTGCCGACGCCGCACCCTTCGGACCACGTTCATTGCTGCGCTTCCTTCTTGTCCGCCATGCCCCGCATGAACGCCCCTGTTACAAGCTGTAGCCTAGCGATGAAACCAGTAACAATCCAGCTTATTGCGCATGGTTCGCAACATAGGCCCGCACAGCCTCGACCTCTCCATTCGACAAGATACCCTTGAAGCTGCCCATGCCACGCTCTGACAGCATCCCCCCCATCACGATCTCATCCCATAATTTCGCATCGTCCAGCGCCACGGAGCGCCTCAAATCCGGAGCCACCCCACTCGACTGCCCGCCCGAGCCATGGCACCAGCTGCAGGTGGTTTCATAGACTCGCTGGCCAATTGCGATCTGGCTGCGAGGAAACACCTCCCGCACTCGCACGAACGGAGGAAGCGCGCCTTCATCGAAGGCTGGAAGTCTGCCTTCAGCTCCCAGCCTGAATGCCAGAACTCGCCCGTTCGGCCGATTGCGAGTACCATCCCCCAGCGGCGTTGAAATGCCGAAGCCGCCGCCATAGCCGGACATGACGACAACATATTGCTGGCCATTTGCCTCATAGGTTACCGGACTGCCCTGCACGGCCGTCTGGGCCTGAAATCGCCAAAGCTCCTTTCCATTCGAGGCATCGAAAGCCTTGAACGCACCTTGCATATTGCCTTCGAAAACGAGATTCCCTGCGGTCGCCAATGCGCCGCCCGAGCCGGGACCCGGTTGGGATGCCCGCCAGACTTCGCGTTGCCTGACCGGGTCCCAGGCAATGAGCGCGCCCTTGAGCGAAGCCCTGATTCGCGCGACCGCCGCCGGATCGTCAGGCAGCCGGTTTTTCTCTGAATAGACGCCGGTATTGAACGTGCCTGGCCGATACCGGAAGTTTTGATCCTGAGCATATACCATCGACACTTCCTGCACCGGCAAATAAACCAGACCTGTCGACGGGCTGAACGCCATCGGATACCAATTATGCGCGCCGAAGGCCGATGGGTTGATCAAGCTTTCTTGCCTATCATAGCGAGCAAGCCCGGTTTCGAGAGGGCGCCCGGAAGCGAGGTCGATCCCCCGCGCCCAGTTGACCGGGACGAAGTTCCTCGCGGAAAGAAGCTTTCCGTTCGTGCGATCGATGACGTAGAAAAAGCCATTCTTCGGCGCCTGCATGAGCACTTTTCGGGATGCGCCGTTAATTATCAGATTGGCCAGAACGATCGGTTGCGTAGCTGTGAAATCCCAACTTTCTCCGGGATTTACCTGATAATGCCATTTGTATTGCCCCGATTTGGCATCAAGCGCCAGGATCGAGGAAAGAAACAGATTATCGCCCTTTCCACCGGAGCGAATGCGGTGGTTCCACGGCGTGCCATTGCCCGTGCCGATGATGATCTGGTCCAGCTCAGGATCATATATGATCGAGTCCCATACCGTCCCTCCTCCGCCGGTCTGATGCCATGCTCCATCGAACCATGTTGATGAGGCCTTCTCCGCCAATGTGGCATCGGAGACGGCTCCGTCCGCTTTGCCGTCTGGCCTCGGAACCGTGTAGAAGCGCCACGCCTGCTTGCCGGTTTCGGCGTCATAGGCCCCTACATAGCCCCGCACACCGAATTCCGCTCCGCCATTGCCGATGATAACCAGGTTGCCTGCAATTCGAGGAGCGCCCGTTATCGTATAGGGCTTCGCGGTGTCCGTGGTCTGCACCTCCCAGACAGGCTTTCCCGTCTTTGCATCCAGCGCGATCAATCTTCCATCCAGCGTGCCGACAAAGAGCTTCCCATCGCGATAGGCGACACCCCTGTTCACCACATCGCAGCATGCATCCCTGGCCTTGCCTCCCGGAACTTGCGGGTCATACTCCCACAGGACCTTGCCGTTCATACCATCGATGGCCATGACCTTGGACCAGGCAGTACTCACATAGATCGTACCGTCGATCACCAGAGGCGTGGCTTCCTGCCCGCGCGCCGTGTCCAGCTCGACCGACCAGGCAAGCCCGAGTTCCCCGACATTGCCTGTATGTATGGCTTTGAGCGGACTGTATCGCTGCTCGGCGTCATTGCCGCCATGAACGCGCCAATCCTTCGCATTCTGGGCGAACAGAGCGCCATCCATGGGTACTACCCAGGCGGCTCTCGTGGCGCTGTTCCTGCCGAGAAACCATATGCCTGCCGCAGCCAGCGCGCATATCACTATCAGGCAGATGAGCCACCTGCTGCCAACAATGCTTCTCCTGATTCCAAGCATGCCACCCCTTTCAGTTTCATTCATCGATTGGCAGGATTGCTGTGTTTGAAGGTCAATCGGGCTGACTTCCGGACGCCCGTTCATGGCTGGGCGGAGAGCGCTCGCTACCGCTCCGCGCCAACCGGACTGTCGCATTCCTCCACCATGAAGAGGCGATGCTTGCTGCGATCGAAGATGGTCTCTTCGTCGGCCACGATCTCCGCGACGACTTCCGGCCGGGCAAGGTTGGCCATCGCCTGCTCATAGGCAGCGCGATCATCGAACCACAATTCAGTGATCACATCATGCTCTGGCTCGAACATTGTCCCTGTAAACAACTCCGGCACCGGCTCCAGATAGCGCCGGACATAGCGCGCCGCGTTGGGCACATGTTTTTCGCCAAGCCGCGCATGCCGGCTTTCATACAACTTTCTGAATTCTTCTCGCGTTAGGTCAGTACTTCTTTTAAGAAAGAAAACTATCTTTATCATTACAAGCATCCCCATATAATATTATAAATTTATGCACTTCCATTCTGGAAGAATCATATTATCTTTTCAGAAGATATATTTTACCCGAGGGCGGAATGCGGAAACTTGATCATATTGCGATTTTCGTGGACGAACTTGATGCTGGCATCGCGTTCTATCGCGGCCTGCTCGGCGGCGAACCGGTGATCGCCGTTGTGCCTGAGTTGGGCATCACCTGCGCATTCTTCGTTGCCGGGGATGGCCCCGCCATCGAATTGGTCACTTTCTCGGGCAAAGGGGAATTGAATCACGGCGATGTCGTGATTGCCATCGAGGTCGTCGACCTCGACCGCGCGATCGGCGAATATCGCGCCCTGGGAATGAAGGTTTACGATCAGGTCCCCACCGAGAACCTGCCCTTGCGTCGTGGCTGGATCACGAAGAAGGGCGGTCACGGCACCATCATCGAATTGTGCCAGGCTGGCGAGATCGCACGTTTCATCGAGAGCAAGCGCGCCGGCACTCACGCGTGATGCTCGATCTTGTGAATGGATTTGGTTTCGGTAAGCGCGATCCTGCCGGACACGGCATCTTCGCATAATTTAAATTTGCGAAGTTTGCCCGTATCGGTGACGGGAAACTCGCTGACGAAGCCCCACAGGCTCGGCGCCTTGTAGGACATCAGGTTCTGCCGCGCGAATTCGCGCAGCTCGGCAGGGTCGGGCGACGCGCCATCGGCCGGAATGACGATCGCCGCCACCTGCTCCCCCCAGTACGGATCGGGGATGCCGATGACCGCCACGGCGGAAACCGCCGGATGTTCCGAGAGAACGGCTTCCACTTCACGCGGATAGACGTTCTCGCCGCCGCGAATGATCATCTCCTTGATCCGGCCGGTGATCGTGACATAGCCTTCCCCATCCATCCTCGCGAGATCGCCCGAACGCAGCCAGCCATCCGGGCGCAGGGTCCTGGCGGTTTCTTCCGGCTGGCCGAAATAGCCCAGCATGTTCTGGAAACCGCGGACCCAGATCTCACCCTCCTCGCCCAGGGGCACGGCCTCGCCGCTTTCCGGGTCGGCGATCATCACGTCCATATGCGGAATGGGCTGGCCGATCGTGGCGGTCTGCCGCTCCAGCGCGTCGTCCCGCTGGGTGGAGATGCTGACGCCATGCATCTCGGTCTGCCCGTAGACATTGCAGATCGTCGCGCCGAGTTCCCCCTTGATCCGCATGACCAGTTGCCCTTCCACCACCGAAGCGCCGGAAATGAGATTGGTGAGCGAGGAAAGGTCGTATTCCTTGCGTTTCGGATGCGCCAGGATCGCCTCGATCATGGTCGGCACCAGCAGCGAGTATGTGCCCCGCTCGCGCTCCACCAGCCGCATGTAGAGTTCCGGCTCCCAATGCGGCACCACCACATGGGTTGCCCGATGCGCCACGGCCCCGATCCCGGAATGGCCCAGCCCGCCGATGTAGAACATCGGCATCGGGCTTACGAACACGCCGCCATCCTGCAGCCCGCCTCGATGATGGGTCATATGCGCCATGTTCAGCACGCCCTTGTGGTGCAGCACCACGCCCTTGGGCTGGCCGGTCGTGCCCGAGGTAAACAGGGTGAGGCACGGGTCGAGCGGCGCGACCGGGGGCAGCGCAGTGCCATCCGCCCCGCGCGCCACAAAGGCGTCGAACTCTTCCATCGGTATTATCGCGCGCAAGTGCGGCAAATCCTCCCGCATCCGGATAACGGTGTCCAGACAGGGATTTTCGCGAAACCGCCTGACCACGAACAGCCCCACGGCCCCCGACTTTTCGAGAATATGCCGGACTTCCCGCGTCTTGCAGGCCGGATTTATCGTGACCAGGACGATGCCGGCCAGCGAGCATCCGTAAAGCAGGGGTATCCATTCCACGATATTGGGCGCGCACACGGCGACCCGCTCTCCCGGCTCGAACTCGCGCAGCAACGCCCGCGCGGTGCGTTCGGACCACTCCAGCAATTCCGCATAGGTCCAGCGCCGGGCAGGATCGCCTTGCGGCGTCGCTTCCACCAGCGCATCGCGATCCGGCACCGCCCCCGCCGCATCGCGCAGCGCATCGCCAAGCGACCAGTCCAACAGCGGCCAATCCGTCCGGGCGGGCCAATAGGACCGCTGCAAAGGAATCATCGTTTCCGCGCCAGCCTCATTCATCTCCAGCCATCCTCCGCACTTCCATTTCCTCTTTCCTGGCGCACCGTCCCCCGTCAGCCGGGTATGAGCACCGCCCGCCCGCTTATCTCCCCGCCTTCCAGGCGATCGAGCGCGGCCACCGCTTGCTCCAGCGGAAACCGGGTCAGTCTCGGCTCGAGCCGCCCTTCCCGGGCCAGGGCGATGACATCCGCGAGATCCCGATAGGTTCCGCTATAGGGTTTCATCAGAGTGACGCCCCAAGGCAGGCGGACCGTGGAGATATCCGCGGCCTCGAACGGCAGGCTTCCGCCCGTGAGGCCGACGGCCTGGATCGCGCCGAAGGGCGCGATGGTTGCGGCGGCGAGACGCAGGCTCGCATCGCTCCCCACAAAATCGATGACGGCATCCGCCCCGCGCCCGCCGGTCAGCGCCAGAAGACGATCGACGATATCCGCCGCATCGGCCCTCAGCGCGTCATCCGCGCCAGCCGCCACCGCCGCGCGGAGCGCCGCATCGGCAATATCCAGAGCCGCCACCCGCGCCGGGGTCATGGCCTTGAGCATCTGGACGGCGAATTGCCCCAGGCCGCCAAGTCCGATGACGATTGCGAGCGAGCCGGGCGACAGGCGATCGCGCAGCAGCCGGACCGAGTGATAGGGCGCCAGCCCGGCATCCGCCAGAACCGCCGCGAAAGCCGGGTCGAGATCGCCGATCGGCAGGATGGAGCTGGCCGGGACCACGGCATAGTCCGCCATTCCGCCATTCATCGTAACGCCGGGGGTCGGCGGAGGAACGCGCCCAGCCCCATGGCCCTGGCAGTAATTTTCCCGACCCGCCCGGCACTGGGGGCAATTGTGGCAGGCCCAGCAGGGATGGACGACCACCCTGGCGCCGGGCCGCCAGCCGGTCACGCCGCCGCCGATTTCCACGATCTCCCCGGCGATTTCATGACCAAGCGTAGTGCCCGGAGGGGTCGCGAAGGGATGATTGCGGATATGGCAATCCGTCCGGCACACGCCAGCCGCCAATACACGCAGCAATACCTCGCCCTCGCCGGGTTCGGGCCTTGCTATTTCATCCAGCTCCACAATGCCGGGCTCTTTGAGCCTCGCTGCCTTCATCATCCCGCTCCCTCGCGGACCTCAGACTAGTGAACCATCTCCACCACGATCTGAATCAGTTCGACGTAACTCTTTGCCATAAAATAGAAAAACGGCAGGCCAAGCGGTATCGCCGCATAGCCGGCCAGCCCGAAGGAGCCGACCAGCAGCCAGGCCAGCGCGCCGGTCGCGGCGATCGCCACGAACAGGGACCAGAGCCTGCCGAAACGCAGGATCAGCCGGAGCGCGGGAAACCTGTCCACCTCCCACGCCCCCTAGAAATGCTTCTGGATATTGCCGATCATCGACCTGAACTTGCCCGCCGGCGCCGGCTGGTCCTTTCCGGCCTCCAGCGGATTGCCCTTGCAGCCCGATACGCAGGCCTTGTCGAAAGCCATCTGCGCATCGACGTCGTTGTCTTCCTCCAGCTCCGTGCCGCTCTCGGCCAATTCGGCCTTGTAATCGTCCAGCCCGATCAGCGCCGCACCCAGGGCGCCCGCGATCTGGGGCGTCTCCGGCAAGGCGATGGGAAGCCCGAGCGCCTTCTCGATATAGTGCACGGCGGCCTTGTTCCGCGCCACTCCCCCGGTCATCACGACCGGGCCTTTCTTGCCGACGCGATTGACCAGACCCAGCGTGCGGGTCGCGATCGACTGGTGGACCGCGCCCAGCACGTTCTCCTTGGAATGCCCTTCGGCCCTGAGGGAAATCACTTCCGTTTCGGCGAAGGTCGCGCACATGCTGGAAATCTTCAGCTCTTCCTCCGCGCGCAAGGCGATATCGCCCATATCCTCCAGCTCGATTTCCATCGCGCGCGCCAGCACTTCCAGGAATTTCCCGGTCCCGGCGGCGCAGCGGTCGTTCATGGCGAACTGGGCGACCAGACCGTTGGAATCGACCGAAATGGTCTTGCTGTCCTGGCCGCCGATGTCGATCACCAGCCGGGCATCGGGCACCATCGCCACCGCGCCGCGCGCGTGGCAGGTGATCTCCGTGAAATTGCGATCGGCGATGTCCAGCATGCGGCGACCATATCCGGTGCTGACGCAGCGCCCCATATCCTCCTGCTTCAGGCCGGCCTGATCGAGCACGGATTGCACGGCCTGATGCACCGCGGCATCGCTGACCGCGCCCATATGGGATACGGCAGAGGCGACGATATTGCCGCCCATGTCGACGATCACCGCCTTGGCGGTGGTCGAGCCGAAATCGATGCCCATGACGTGCTTTTTCATGAGACTTCTTCCTTGCCTTCAAGCAGTTGCGAGGCGCCGTGAATCGATGGCTTCCAGCATGGCCTCGACACGGGTGTTCAGGAGTTCATCCTTGTAGAAGGATTCATCCGCGACATCGCCTTCGAACATCGTGGTCTGGATGCCCAGCCGGGACGTGGCCTGCTCGGCGATCATGAACATCGGGTTGGTGAAGGCGCGGCAGGTTCGCGTTGCATGGAACACGATACCGTCCACCTGATACTTCTCGCACAGCCCCATGATAAGGTCGATCAGGATCGGCGAGCTGTGGTTGTTCGGGCAGATCAGATAGTTCTGCCCCATGCCCATCACCGGATCATCCGGATCGATCAGGTCCGGCTCCTGCCAGAATGCCATATGGGTATAGCGCCCGGCCACCACCGCGGCGTCGTAACGGGCGAATTTCTCGGCAAGCCAGCCCAGCTTGTTCCAGTTCATGATGCCGTCGAAGAACAGGCGATATTTTTCCCGGGGCACCGCGCCCTCGCCGGTCCGCACCCGTTCGGCCACTTCGTCGCGGACATTGGTGAAGTAGTCCACGATATCGGTGGTGCAGGGCAACTGGTTGATCGGGGCGATGCTGACCGACCAGTCGAAGAGCGTGGCCGGTGCCGGGGTGGCGGTGCACATGCCCATCGCCTCCAGCCGCAGTTCCGACGCGCGCTTCACATTGCGCATCAGTTCGCGCAGGCGATCCCACGGATAGGGCTTGCCGGTACGTTCCTCGATGAACTTGACCATCTCCTCGAGCTGGCGCGCGACATAACGCGACGTCTCTTCCCATTCCTGGCCGCGCAGATAGCCGGCATCCTTGCCCGAAGCCCAGATCCAGGGGATCGAGACATTGAAGATCGGGATCTTCTTGCCGAACAGCCGGGACGTCATCTCGTCCCACTGCTGCCCCGTGCTGCAATAGGCATAGGCGCTGATGATCATGTCCGGCGCGGGCAGCTTGGCCGAAATATCCTCATCGGCCGGAACGTCCGCGAAGGCGCTGTCTGAACCGTTGCGGTGACGCTGATTGTTGACGGCGCAACCCAGATGGGTGCGGGCATAGGAGCAAAGCTCGCGCAGATAGCCGCGCTCTTCCGCGGCGGCCTGCGCCGGACCTTCCTGATGCCGCGCCGCCAGCATGGCGGAATAGGCCTCCCCATGGACCCAGACGATATCGGCCGCCTCCAGGAACGGATTGATCGACGAGCCTTCATACCAGCAGACCAGCTTGCCTTCTTCCTTGGCGCGCCAGACCATTTCCCAGTAATCGTTGACCAGCTTGCCCGCCATGCGGGTCGATTTCAGCTTGTTGGCGACTTTCGGCATCACAGGCGCGTTCATGCGGCTTCTCCCTCCATGCTGCGGACAGACGGCCGGGCCACTCCACGGCGGCGCTTGACCAGTTCCAGGAAACTTTCGACCCGGGTGCGGATATGCTCCAGGGCCATGGATTCATGCTCCGTCTCGATCAGGAGATGCGGCATTTCGGCACGCTCGAACGCCTCCTTCACTTCCGGATAATAATACATGTGCGGTTCACAGAACTTGGCCATCAGCACGATCATGCCCTCCGCCGATTGCCTGCGCATCGCGTCGATCAGGAATGCGTCCCAGTCCACATCGTTCTGAACCCGGGTCGGGCACGGCACGCCGGTGTTGCGATCCATGTACCAGCGCGCGAGGCCATCCATCGGGTCGCCTTCTTCCGGCACGTCGGTCGAGATGAAGCGGAAGCCGTGATAGAGGTCGTCCCCCACCACCACCGCGCCGCATCCCTCGATCATGTCCAACAGTTCGGGCTTGGGCGCCTGGCAGAAATGGCCCGACAGGTGCAGGCGGATCGCCCGGCTGTCCCGCGCCGCCGGCTCGTGGGGAATGGCGGCAAGCAGGGCTTCCAGGAGGTCGGTATGCTCCCGCCTGTCCATCACCATGCTCGATTTGACCACGCTCTGCATCTGGCTGGCGGTGAGCGACGCCCGCCCATCGACCCGCATCTGATACAGCTGGCGGATCAGCGCGCGGTTGCGGTTGAACAGGCGGATACTGGCGCGCATCGCCTCATCCTCGACCGGCCGGCCAAGGAAATCCTCCAGCTCGGAACGCAGCTTCTCGAAACTTTCCTTCGCCCGGCCGAATGTCCACGGATCGCACATGGAGGAAATGAGCTGGAAGAAGATCACCCGCGTTTCCGGCAGGGCCACGCGCACCGCGTCCGCCGCGCCGAGCAATTGCACGCAGTGGTCGCCGAACATGATCGCATCGAGAACCGCAAGGTCGCCCTTCCCTGCCTGGTCCACGGCGCTGCGGGTGAAGCCGCAATAGAACGGGAACAGCAGCCCGTGGCCCACCGTGATCGGATCATCCGATTCCTGGATGATGACAGGCAGCGCGCCGGCGGCATGAGCCATTTCCGAAGGGAAATTCATGGGAAACGAGCCGATCACCGGCTGGCCGCTGCGCGCCTTCCAGGCACGCGCATAACCCAGCGGATCGGCACTCACCTCGCCAAACCGCGTGAGTATTTCCGAAACTGCCATGCCGTCGACTCTCCGTCACCTGTATATTTCTTTCAGTGAGTATGCCTCATTAACGGATAAGGTCAAGGCTTACCCTGCGGGGCGGCGGATGATAGAGCGGCGAAATGGCCGTTAAATCGAGCGATGTTGCGGGAAATCGCAGTTTCCGAAATTTTTGGACCGGCTAATGAGCTTGATCTCGATTGCCGGATATGCTGCATTTTAGTGAGTATGTTTCAATAAAAGATACGGGGGATGATGGAATGGGACCACTGAAAGGCGTGCGGGTGCTGGAAATGTCCAATATCGGACCAGGCCCGTTCTGCGGCATGCTGCTGTCCGATCTCGGCGCGGACGTGCTGCGGGTCGACCGTCTCGTCCCCGGCGATCTGGGCTTCGCCATCGATCCCCGCTTCGACCTGCTCCATCGCGGCAAGCAGGCGATCGCGATCGACCTGAAGCATCCGGATGGCGTGGCGACTGTGCGCGGCCTGGCCCGGCAGGCCGACCTGCTGATCGAAGGATATCGCCCGGGGGTGATGGAAAAGCTCGGCCTCGGCCCCGATCCGCTGCTCTCGGACAATCCCCGGCTGGTCTATGGCCGCATGACCGGCTGGGGCCAGCAGGGCAGCTACGCCGCCATGGCGGGTCATGACATCAACTATATCGGCGTGGCGGGCGCGCTTGCCGGGATCGGCCCGAAGGATGGCGATCCGGTGCCGCCGCTCAATCTGGTGGGGGATTTCGCGGGAGGCTCGC